>CP131612.1:2400000-3000000 GCA_030686115.1 Psychrobacter cibarius | reverse complement strand
GACAGAAGCGATACAAAATCGTTATGGACTATCTGCTGAAGAAGCGGCTATCAGTAAGCGTGAGCGTACCTTACCAGATGACTACTATCTTGATGTATTGACGCCTTTCATTGAGAATACCATTCAACAAATTACTCGCTCATTGCAATTTTACTTCTCTTCAAGCCAATACAGTAGTATCGATCATGTGGTTCTTGCTGGTGGTAGTAGCTCTATTGCTGGTCTTGCTGGCATGGCACAGCAAAAACTTGGGGTGACTGTTAGTATTGCAAACCCTTTTATCAATATGACTATTGCACCAAATATCGATAATGAGCAACTGGCCATTGATGCACCAAGTTTAATGGCTGCATGCGGTCTTGCGTTAAGGAGCTTCGACTAATGGCTCGTATTAACCTATTACCTTGGCGCCAAGAAGAGCGCGAGCGTCGCAATAAAGAATTTCTCACGTTAGTAGTGGCAGTAACTTTGCTTACTTTATTGGCTGCATTTGCTTCATGGAGCTACTTTAACAACGAGCTTGATGAACAACTTGATGCGAACGCATTGATTGAAAAAGAAAATGCGCTTCTAGATACGGCTTTGACTGAAATTGATAGTCTGGAGCAGCGCCGTGAGGATATTATTTCACGTATGCAAGTCATTCAAGACTTGCAGGGTCGACGTCCTGTGCCTGTTCGTTTATGGGATGATCTTGCTAAAGCCATTCCGCCGGCACTCTATTTGAATAATCTCAAGCGTGAAGGCGATGTTTTGACGCTGACAGGTCGAGCTGATAATCCTAATATTGTATCAAGTTTGATTCGTAATCTTGATGATAGTAAATGGATGGGTGATTCAGCCGTTAGTAATATCCAACAAAATATCAGTGCTTATGAATCTGCACCAGTGCTTAATAATACGGTCACCGCTGGTGAACAGCCGCGTCCTATTTATCCTGAAGACAGTTATGTACAGTTTGTGATCACGACCAAAGTACAGTCGGAAACAGCCGTTCCTGTAGAAGGTGCTGACGGTACCACTGTACCTGGAGGTGAGTTATGAAGCTTAACCGTAAAAAAAGCCTGATTAAAACCAAAAAAACAGCCTTGAAACCAAAGCAACAGTTTGATTTACAGGAGTTTCGCCGCAGTTTTGAGTCGTTAGACTCTGAAAACTACGGCAGCTGGCCATTACCTGTAAAGGTAACGGTAATAGGGCTTATCATTACGCTCATCGCAGCGTTGGCGTGGGCTTTACCGATTAGTAGTAAGATCGACGAGATCAATGCTGCTGAGAGCCAGCAACAAACGTTACTTGATAGCTATCGTGAAAAAGAATCACGCGCGCGTCATTTAAAAGCTTACCAAGAGCAAGTTGTCCAAATGGAAGCTGAGTTCAATACCTTACTCGATCAGCTACCAAAAGATACTCGTGTATCAGAGCTGGTAGAGGGCATTAACATGACGGGTGTCGGCAGCAATATACGTTTTCAAGACATTTCAGTAGAGCCTGAGATTGAAAACGAATTTTTTATTGAGCAACCTATCCGCATTGCTGCTTTGGGCGAATATCATCAGTTTGGTAGCTTTATTAGTGGTCTTGCCGCCTTACCACGAATCATTACTATGCATGATTTTGAGGTCAGCAATCCGCAGCCGACATTGGATGTTTTACCGGAGCTTAATTTGGTATTACAAACCAAAACCTATCGTTCAAAAGAAGCTGACCCTGAGGGTGATGAAACGGTTGCTGTCACTGACGCTGCGACCACTGATAATGCAGGAGGCAACTAATGAATATTCAAAAACTGCCTACGCTATTGGTTTTAAGCATGGCTGTATTGTCCATAACAGGGTGTGCGGATCGCATTGGTATGGCAGAGCAATCTATGACCGATATCCGTAATCAGCCAGCTCAACCTATTGAACCACCGCCCAAAGCTGAGCTAGTAGAAGACTTTGTTTATAGTGCCAGCGCACAGCGCAGTCCATTCTTACCACCGAGTTTAGTCAATGTCCAAGGTCCTACCACCTCCATCGATGGTGTGCGTCCTGACATTACCAGAGTGAAAGAACCTCTTGAGCAATATGAGCTATCGCAACTGATTTTTCGTGGTGTTGTAATTTCACCTGAAGGTCAGCGATATGCGTTGGTACAACGCCCTGATGGTTCAGTCGCGAGTGTTAAAGTAGGTGATTATCTTGGACTAAATGACGGCCGTATTGTTGAAATCACGCCGACCCAGATTAACTTGATTGAAATTGTGCCAGACAGCCGCGCTGGGTTTGTTGAAAAACCCCAGTCGTTGGTTTCACCCATAAGCTAAGTCGGCAGATTTTTTGAGGAATAAATAATGACAGTACGCAATAACAAGGTAATGATGATGAGCAACCGCGTATCTTCTGCTTTTGCCATTTCAGCATTGGCAATCAGCATGGTAGCAGTGAGTAATAGTGCCCATGCCGCACAGCGCATTAACGAAGTTTCTGTGGTACAAATTGCACCAGCAGTGACGCAAATGCGTTTGGGATTTGACGGTTTA
Organism: Psychrobacter cibarius; assembly: GCA_030686115.1. NCBI lineage: Bacteria > Pseudomonadati > Pseudomonadota > Gammaproteobacteria > Moraxellales > Moraxellaceae > Psychrobacter > Psychrobacter cibarius. The sequence goes on along the minus strand of CP131612.1, from coordinate 2,997,476 downwards.
CCAGTGTTACCTGCCGCCTATCAGCTTGATAACCCTAGCCGTTTGGTGCTAGATTTTGAAAAAGTGCAGAATGGACTTGCTAGTCGCTTTAATGAATACAATATTGGTATGATTGATAAGGTCACGACGTTGAATAGTGATAGTACCACGCGCCTGATTGTTGAGCTAAAACAGGCAGGTAACTATACGACATCGATTGAGGGTAACGATTTACTATTAACCATTACTGATCCGAATCGTCCAGTAATGACCAATGATCCTATCCAAGACGTACTCAATGACAATAATGCAATCACGACGACAGCAGTCGTTACACCGATTGTAGAAACCAGTAGTGCACCGGCAGTCAATATAGCCAGTAAAACGGTGGTTAAAAACCAAGTGCCTGCTGATACCATGGGGGTCAGAGTTAACCCATTATTAAGCCCACAACTTGCTGCATCGCAAGTGAGTAAGCAATATAGCTATGATGGTTTGAGTGCTGTCAATTTTGCCGCAGGAAATGATGGTGGTGGCAACGTTAGCATCGCACTTACCAATGAAGCCATTCCAGTTGATGTCCAACGTCAAGGCAACAAGTTAGTGGTACGCTTAACGGGTAGCACCGTGCCAAGAAATTTATTGCGCCGTTTGAATATTAATAGTGGTCTGGTTGATAGTATTGATACTAAAAACCAAGGTCAAAATGGTGTAATTACTATTAATGTCAAAGAAGATTATGAGTATCAGGCTTATCAATCAGGCAATCAGCTGAATATTAATATCAGAAAACCTGAGCTACTACGTGAGCCAACACTTGAAGAAAAAGTCTATAGCGGTGAAGCGCTATCTATGGAGTTTCAAGACGTTGAGATTCGTAGTGTCTTAGATATCCTAGCGCAGTTCACAGAAATGAATATTGTGGCTAGTGATTCAGTCGCGGGCAATATCACCTTACGCCTGATTAATGTCCCATGGGATCAAGCGCTAGATATTATTCTAAAGAGTAAGAATCTTGGTAAGCGTGAAAATGGCAATGTAATTTTGGTTGCGCCTTCCACCGAGCTTGCTGAGCAGGAAGCACGTGAGCTTGAAGCACAGCAAGCAGTTGAGTCTTTTGCGCCATTACGCACAGAATATATTCGTCTTAGCTATGCAAAAGCGCCAGATGTTTTGACACTTATTTCTCAAGGCAGTGGCTCATCAGGTGGTAGTAACACGGCCAATTCAAACTCTACGGATAACAATACCTTATTGTCTAATCGTGGAACGGTAACGGTAGATGAACGTACCAATACCTTAATTATTAAAGATGTGGCTGACAGTATCGAGAATATCCATAAGTTGATTGGTAAAATTGATATTCCAGTCCGTCAGGTCATGATTGAAGCGCGTATTGTGAGTGCCACTGATAGCTTTAGTAAAGAGATTGGGGTTCGTTGGGGTATCTTATCAAATGGTGCTGCCAACAACCGTAATTTATTGGTCGGTGGTAGTAATCAAACGTTATGGGATTTAAAAGACTTTGATGTAGAAACGACGACGGTAAATGGTCAAACGGTTTCTTATCCTTCATACGATATTAGCCGCCCTGATAACTTAAACGTCGATTTAGGGGTTGCCAACCCCGCTGGTAGTATTGCCTTTGGTTTGCTCGGTATATCTGATTTTATGTTAGATCTTGAGCTGTCAGCCATGCAAGCGGATAACCGTGGTGAAGTGATTTCTACGCCGAAGATTCTGACAGCAGACAAGCAAACGGCGAAAGTCTCTTCAGGGACGCAGATTCCTTATCAAGAAGCGTCTGCCAGTGGAGCAACCACTACTAGCTTTAAAGAAGCCGCATTGAGTTTAGAGGCCACACCAAATATCACCCCAGATGGCAAAATCGGTTTGCAATTGTTAATCACTAACGGCACACCAGTAAGATCGCTAGATGGGCAAGTTGCTATTGCCGAAGATTCTGTTTCAACCAATGTCATGGTTGAAGACGGTCAGACCATTGTATTAGGTGGCGTCTTTAAGAACAGCAAAAGCAATGGTGTCGATAAAGTACCTTTCTTAGGTGATCTGCCTTATATTGGTCGTGCCTTCCGTAAGGATGTGCGCAACAACTCTAAAGAAGAGCTGCTGATATTCATTACGCCAAAATTAATCAATGATGGTATTAGCCGCATAGATTAATCATTTATTGATTGGTTTTCGCTCAAAAGAAGCAAGCATCAACGCTTGCTTTTTTTATGGGAAAATTTTCATATTGATTGAATTTTACTAACAATAATCAACGCTCATTACTAGCCAGAATATCAATGACGTTGTATCATAGCTAATTTAGCTGAGTAAGTATTATGGTGGAGGAATTGCCGTCGGTGTTTTTAGTAGGGCCGATGGGAGCAGGGAAGACAACCATCGGTAAATTGCTGGCTAAGCAGTTGGGGCGCACCTTTGTAGACAGTGATTGGTACATTGAATCGCAGACAGGGGCTGACATTGCTTGGATATTCGCTAAAGAAGGCGAGGCGGGCTTCCGTGAGCGTGAAACGCGCGCCATCGATGAGTTGACTCAAAAAGACCAAATCGTTTTAGCGACTGGTGGTGGCGCTGTGATGTGTGCTGAAAACAGAGCGTTTTTGCATCAGCGCGGTATCGTGGTTTATTTGAATGCGCCAGTTGATGTGCAAATGGCTCGCACGGCTAAAGACAAATCACGACCACTGTTACAGCAGCCAAATCCTAGAAAAATCTTGCAAGATTTATATAGCACTCGTGATCCCTTATATCGCCAAGTCGCTCATATTATTATGCCAACTGGTCATACTTATCCCCGTCATATGGTCAATCAGCTTTTACAGCAACTAGAGTCATTTACTGACTTGACTGCTATAGCACCAGAAGATAAAGAAAAGTAACCATAATGATAAACTTTATCAAGGCGTGTCCTCATTTAAAAATGGCGATAAAAATCAGGACGCGCCCTAGTTAAGCTCAGCTACTTTTACCTCATTCAAAATGCTTAGGGAGTGTTTAATGGCAACGCCACTGTTTCATGACGGTTTAACGGTTCATACGCAAAGCCATGACTATCCAATCGTCATTACTGAGAAAACAGCGATAGATCATAACAGTATGGCAAAGCTGATCACACCTTATATTCGTGGTCGCCAAGTATTGATTGTCACTAACGATACTGTTGCGCCTTTATACCTAAGCGCTTTAGAGAAAGAGTTAGCAGAGCAGTTCACCGTGAGTGTTTGTATATTGCCAGATGGTGAGCAATATAAGCATCAGGCCAGTATCAATCAAATTTATGATGTATTGATGGCAGCGCATTTTAATCGTGACGTTACGCTTATTGCTTTAGGTGGGGGCGTTATTGGCGATATGACGGGCTTTGCTGCAGCAAGCTTTATGCGTGGTGTAAATTTTATCCAGATTCCAACCACGCTACTGTCACAAGTGGATTCGAGCGTTGGTGGTAAGACGGGCATCAATCATCCTCAAGGCAAAAACATGATTGGCGCTTTTTGGCAGCCGCAAATGGTACTTGCTGATATGAGTACGCTCAAAACTTTGCCAGCGCGCGAGTTGTCAGCCGGGTTGGCTGAGGTTATTAAATATGCACTCATTATGGATGTCACGTTCTTAGATTGGCTGGAAGTCAATCTGCCAGCGATGATGGATTTGGATTTAGCGGTACTTGGTGATGCCGTAAAACGCTGCTGTCAGTATAAAGCCGATATCGTCGCGCAAGATGAAAGAGAGTCAGGCGTGCGAGCATTGTTAAACTTCGGTCATACTTTTGGTCATGTCATTGAAACCCATGAAGGCTATGGCAATTGGCTACACGGTGAGGCAGTCGCTGCTGGCATGGTACAAGCCGCAGAGTTATCACAGAAAATGGGATGGTTAACGGCCGAAGACGTTGCTCGTATTAAGCGTATTTTAACCTTAGCAAATTTGCCTATCACCCCGCCACGCATTGATACACAAACGGTGCTAAGCTTGATGGGACATGATAAAAAAGTGAAACACGGACAAATCCGCCTGATTTTGCTAAAATCACTGGGTCAGGCTGTATTGACCAATGATTTCGATGAAGATCTTTTGCACGAGGTATTGTCACAACACCGCGTATAATGTCTTAAAGCTTTAGTGCTCGTGAATACTCACTGAACGCAACGGTTTAAAGCAGACTGGCTCGCCGCCATTCTACTTACTGCGCATCTCTTGAATGCGGTCAACTTTATTTTCACCAAGGATACTCCCATGGCAGCTTCAAGATCGACGCCGCGTACCGCTAGCCAGTCATATCGCCGTCAAGCGTTGATTTGGCTGATAATGACCTTGCTTTTGGGTGTGGTTACGGCTCTGATTTGGATGTTTAGTCAAACGCCAGCGATGGGTGCCAAAATTGAAAATGCCCCCATATCAGCACAGCAACCATTGAGTGCTGAGCTTGAGCAGCCCTTGAAAATAGAGTCGTTACACGAGCTTGATACCGACGTGCAGCCCATTAGTTTTGATACGACGGTGCGTGATTTGCGCAATTATCCTGCTGAGTTTAAAGACAAACGTTATTTGTTGGCGAATAAAGGCAAATGGACAGTGCAGGTGATGAATGTCGCCGAAAACGATGTGATTGTCAGTTATCTAGAAGGCCGCGCAGACCGTAATAAATTTGCTTATTTTCGTTATCTTGATGATGAAAATCAAGTCCGCTATATGTTAACTTATGGGCTCATGAGTAGTCCACAAGAAGCGGTTGGCGCGGCAAAACTGATAGACTTTAAGTTGCCAGCCAATGTGCGTGTGTTGCCAGAAGAGATCAATCGTTATGTCGGTATCATCGATAATTATGAACGCCCTGATCCAGTTAAAGATTTGAGCACCAGACGCACACGTTCTGTTGATTTAAAACCGACTAAGCGCGAAGTGCCAGTGCGCCAGCCACTGCCAGAAACGGATAATGGGGACAATGCTGGTCGTAGCAGTCAAGAAACTGCCAGTAACAGCGACAATGAAAGTATCCGTCAGTCAGCGGATACCTCTGATACTTTATCGGTCACTGAAGAGCGTATTGTTGGTAATGAAGAGGAAGTCTCCTCTGTTACTACGCCTAAAAATGAAGGTAGTGGAACTAAGTCTGAATCAGAGAATAAAAAACCAGCGACATCAGGCACTGAAAATACCACTAAAAAACCCCCAGTAGTCGCAACACCAAAGCCGCCAAGTAGTACCAGTAGCACAAATTCTGGCGCAAACACTACTAGCAAGAATACCAATCCTCCTAAGAGCAATAACGACAGCATAAAAACACTGATAGAAGACAAAAGTAATTAGAGTGTGTTTGTCCTTTGAACATATCGTTGATAGCTATGATAACCTCGTTACCACTATGATTGACAAAAACCCACTGACAAGCTGGTTAGTGGGTTTTTTTGTGGAGCATCATAAAGCATATAATTAGTGCTAAAAATACGTTTTCAAGAGAAGTTGATCTTAATTAAGCATCTCAACTAAGCCTTGTCACAGATACTATGTATCAAAATTTGCATAGAACATTTAATCATCCTATAACCAATAGTAATAAGTTCTCTTACAAAATATGGTGGGTGAATCGATAGAAAAGACTAGATTTTTTGTCCGTCATTAACTAATATAACTGTGGGCGACGTTCTGTATAGTTATCGTAAAAATTGTTTTTTAACAATGAATTGGTAAATTTCTATCATTTAAAAGATACGTTACTAAAATTTTTTGTCTCAAGCGTTGTCACTTGCTATCTATAATTAAGCTATCGCAAGTGACGCAACCTCTCTTATTATCGCTCTCTTTAGAGTGAATGAAGCGCTTGATTACAGAGCGTCAGATATTCAAAATTAATCAAATGCACGGTTATTACATGCGTAGTCAATCAGTCTGGATTGCTAGGCATGGTGTGATAACAAGTGACACTCAAGATAGCGACATTGCGTTATTGATGATTAGGTAACGGGTATACAGGGCTGTATGTCATTGCCAAGGGCGACCGTTTACTATCTTTTAATATGTTAATGATCTATTGAAACATCATTCAATGACTGGGAGTGCCAGAGCTTTCACCTTAGTCTCAAAGTATGATGTCTATGAGCCTCACACCATTTATTAATTCGGATATACGAATATTAATTATTAGCCCGTTCTGCTTACGGTCTTCAGTTTATGATCTGCATTGGATGCATAAATTGCCCGTTCACCTAAAAGGACTAGCCATGTCAATGATTTCCTCGCAAACCCACCTGGCCACGCCAGATGATTTTTCTGATAACTGTGGTTTTGGTTTGATCGCTCATATTGAGGGACAAGCCAGCCATGATTTGGTAAAAACTGCTATTCATAGTCTAAGCTGTATGACCCATCGCGGCGGTGTTGCTGCTGATGGTAGAACGGGTGATGGTTGTGGTCTACTACTGGCGACGCCTATTGAGTTTTTTAGAGGTATTGCTGCTGAGCAAGGGTTCGCGATTACTGACAACTTTGCCGTTGGTATGATCTTTGTCAATTTAGATGAGACAAAAGCTCGTGATAGCCAGCAAGTGCTAAGCGATGAGATTGTCGCCCAAGGATTAGAGGTTGCTGGCTGGCGTGATGTGCCGCTTGATTTGAGCATCGTCGGTGACATTGGCCGTGAGACTTTACCTGATTTTAAGCAAGTGTTTGTCAACGCCCCCGATGATTTGGCAGCGGATGACTTTAATCGTAAACTGTTTGTCGCACGCAAAAAAGCAGAGCAGCGCTTGGCTAATGATGAGCTGTTTTATGTGTGCTCATTAAGCTGTCAGACGATTATCTATAAAGGTTTGGTGATGCCATCAGACTTGCCAGCATTTTTCTTGGATCTACAAGATGCGCGTTTGGCATCGCATATCGTGGTATTCCATCAACGTTTCTCCACCAATACCTTGCCGCGTTGGCCTTTGGCGCAGCCGTTTCGTTATCTTGCCCACAATGGCGAGTTGAACACCATCACAGGCAATCGCAACTGGTCTGAAGCACGGACGCCAAAACTAAAATCAGAAAAACTGCCCAATTTGAATGAATTGACGCCACTAGTGAACAGTACGGGCTCTGACTCATCAAGCTTAGATAATATGCTTGAAGTCCTCATGTCAGGTGGTATGAATCTATTCCATGCGATGTCGATTCTCGTGCCACCTGCTTGGCAGAATGTCGATAGCATGGATATGGATTTGCGCGCCTTTTATGAGTTTTATTCGCAGCACATGGAAGCGTGGGATGGTCCAGCAGGTTTGGTGATTCAAGATGGACGCTATGCGGTCTGTATGCTTGATCGTAATGGTCTACGCCCATCGCGCTGGGTAACGACCAAGAACGGCTATATCACCGTTGCCTCTGAAGTTGGTGTGTGGGATTACTCGCCAAAAGATGTATTGGCAAAAGGACGCGTTGGCCCTGGTCAAATGCTCGTTATTGATACTTTAACGGGTCAAATTTTAGATACTAAAGCGATTGCGACGTTACTGAAAAAAGCCCATCCGTACCGTAAATGGCTGCGTGAAGAAGCAACCCGTATCCGTGATGATGAGCGTTTAGAGGAAGAGTTAGCAGCGCAAACATGCCGTGGTAATGAGCTAAAAACACTGCAAAAAATGTATCACATCACCAATGAAGAGCGTACTGAAATTATCCGCCCCAACGCCGAAAATGGTCAAGAGCCAGTCGGTTCAATGGGTGATGATACGCCCATGGCAGTGTTGTCGCAGCAAATCCGCCATGTCGGTGACTTTTTCCGCCAGCAGTTCGCACAGGTGACCAATCCACCGATTGATCCATTGCGTGAATCTATCGTGATGTCATTGCAGACCTGCCTAGGCGCTGAAACCAATGTGTTTGCGCCATCAGCGCGAGATGCACACCGTATTATCTTATCGTCGCCTGTACTATCAGCCAGCAAGATGCAGCAGCTTGAGACCTTGGGTGATCCAGCCTTTAAAATGGCGCGTATTGATTTAAACTATGATCGCACCCTTGAGTTATCAGAAGCCATCATGGCTATCTGCGAGCAAGTAGCTAACAGCATCCGAGCTGGTCACACTTTGATTGTGTTGTCTGATAAAGACATCGATGCCGATAAAGTACCAGCCAATGCCATCATGGTAACGGGTGCGGTGCATCATTATTTGATTGGTCAAGGTATTCGTACTGATGCTAATTTAATCATTGAGACTGGTTTGGCGCGCGACTCGCATCAAGTGGCAGTATTGATTGGTTTTGGTGCGACCTGCGTTTATCCTTACTTGGCTTATGATGTTATTGATGACTTAGTAGCGACTGGTGAGCTGCTTGGTGATCCGATTCAAGCGCGGGTTAATTTCCGTAAAGGCTTGGATAAAGGCTTGCTAAAAATCTTATCAAAAATGGGCATCTCGACCATTGTCTCTTATCGCGGCGCGCAGTTATTTGAAGCAGTGGGTCTCTCTGAAGAGGTGGTGAGCCTGTGTTTCAAAGGCGTACAGAGTCGTATTAAAGGTGCGACCTTTGCTGACTTAGCTGCCGATCAAGCACAGCTAGCGGCGAATGCTTTCAAGCGCCGCGCGCCACTCGATCAAGGTGGCTTACTGAAGTTTGTCTTCAATAAAGAATATCATGCCTTTAACCCAGACGTGATTAATAGCCTGCATACAGCTGTACGCACGGGTGATTACGACAATTATCGTAATTATGCTGATTTGGTTAATAGCCGTCCTGTGGCGACCTTGCGTGATTTATTGCAATTAAAAACAGATAACTCTATCGATGTGAATGACGTAGAGGATATCTCATCCATTCTGACGCGCTTTGACTCGGCGGGCATGTCGTTGGGGGCATTGTCACCCGAAGCCCATGAAGCGATTGCCATGGCGATGAATACCATCGGTGGACGTTCAAACTCTGGTGAGGGCGGCGAAGATCCAGTACGTTATGGCACGCTGCGTAACTCGAAAATTAAGCAAATTGCCTCGGGTCGTTTTGGCGTCACCCCAGCGTATTTGCGTTCAGCCGAAGTGATGCAAATCAAGGTTGCACAGGGTGCCAAGCCGGGTGAGGGAGGTCAGCTGCCGGGTGGTAAGGTCAATGCTCTGATTGCGCGCTTACGTTATTCTGTACCGGGTGTGACGTTGATTTCACCGCCGCCGCATCACGATATTTATTCTATCGAAGATTTAGCGCAGCTCATTTTTGACTTAAAACAAGTCAATCCAGATGCCTTGGTGTCGGTAAAACTGGTCTCACGTCCGGGCGTTGGTACTATCGCGACTGGCGTAGCAAAAGCTTACGCCGATTTGATTACTATTTCAGGCTATGATGGCGGCACCGCAGCCTCTCCGCTATCGTCTATCCATCATGCAGGCTCACCATGGGAGCTAGGACTGGCTGAGACCCACCAATCACTACGAGTAAATGGCTTGCGTCATAAAGTTCGTATTCAAACTGATGGTGGTCTAAAGACAGGACTTGATGTGGTAAAAGCCGCTATCCTTGGGGCAGAAAGCTTTGGCTTTGGTACCACGCCGATGATTGCCGTTGGTTGTAAATACCTACGCATTTGCCATCTTAATAATTGCCCGACTGGGGTTGCGACGCAAAAAGCCAAGCTACGTGATGAGCATTTCATTGGCGAAGCAGAGATGCTCATTAACTTCTTTAAATTTGTAGCAACTGAAACGCGCGAATGGCTTGCCGCCCTTGGTGTGCGTAGTATGGAAGAGTTAGTCGGACGGACTGACTTGCTTGAAGTATTAGAAGGTAACACGGATAAACAGCGTCATTTGGATTTAACGCCATTATTATTTAGCCATCCGGCCAGTAGTGGTAAAGCCCAAACCTGTCAGGTTGAGCGTAATGAGCCATTTGATAAAGGCTTACTCGCTGAACAGATGATTAGTGATATGCTGCTCAATATTCGTCAAGGTAATGGCGGCGATTATAGCTATTATGTCGGTAACTGTGATCGCTCTATCGGCGCGCGTATCTCTGGTGAGATTGCGCAAGTATGGGGCAACCTTGGCATGAGTGATATGCCAATTAAACTGCATCTGACTGGCACTGCTGGGCAGAGTTTAGGCGTCTGGAATGCAGGTGGTCTAAATATTGAGCTAGAAGGCGATGCCAATGATTATGTCGGTAAAGGCATGGCTGGCGGTGAGATTGTTATTTATCCACCAAAAGACTCAAGCTTTACGGCGCAAGAGACCGCCATCATTGGTAATACCTGCTTATATGGCGCAACGGGCGGCAAACTATATGCAGCTGGTACGGCAGGCGAGCGCTTTGGGGTACGTAACTCTGGTGCGCATGCCGTCATCGAAGGCACTGGCGATCATTGCTGTGAATATATGACGGGCGGCATCATGACTATTCTTGGTCGTACCGGTCTTAACTTTGGTGCAGGTATGACAGGCGGCTTCGCTTATGTGCTCGATATGGATGGTGACTTCTTTGATCGCTGCAATCATGAGCTGATCGATTTGAACCGTATCTCTAGTGAGCAAACCGAAGAACACCGAATCCATTTGCAACAAATCATTGAAACCCATGTGGATAAAACAGGCAGTGCTTGGGGTCAGACGATATTGGCTGACTTTGAGCATTATGTTCGCAAGTTCTATTTGGTCAAACCAAAAGCGGCGAATATTGCTAGCCTTCTAAAAACCACCATGGCTGACCCACAGTAGCTAACAGTAGGTTTTTATAGACGTTTTAATACATCGGTTTTCAGCAGGTAAGTGACAGTAACGATAGGTATATTAACGATAGATTCATTAATCATAGATACATTTTGCTTTCATGATTAATGCGTCATCGTTGACTGTCACGACCCACTATAGAGAGATAGCATCATGGCAAAACGCTTAGAGAATAGTTTTCAGTTTTTAGATGTACCACGGCTTGAGCCGACAAAAAAAGACATCGCCACCCGTTCAACAGAGTTTGTTGAGATTTACAAACCATTTGAGAGTGAGGCAGTGGCGCAGCAATCACACCGTTGTCTGGAGTGTGGTAACCCTTATTGTGAATGGAAATGTCCAGTCCATAACTATATCCCTAACTGGCTCAAATTGGCCACCGAAGGGCAGATATTTCAAGCGGCTGAATTGTGTCACCGCACCAATACGTTGCCTGAGGTCTGCGGTCGCGTCTGTCCACAAGATCGCTTATGTGAAGGCGCTTGTACCTTAAATGATGGCTTTGGCGCTGTGACCATTGGTAATGTCGAAAAGTACATCAACGATACCGCCTTTGCACTTGGCTGGCGTCCGGATATGTCTGATGTGGTTTGGACAGACAAAAAAGTCGCGATCATCGGTGCGGGACCAGCAGGTTTGGGCTGTGCGGATATACTGGTTAGAAACGGCGTGAAACCAGTTGTGTTTGATAAGCGTCCTGAAATTGGTGGTTTACTGACTTTTGGTATTCCAGAATTTAAAATGGAAAAGGACGTCATGCGTAACCGCCGTGTCATCTTTGAAGGCATGGGCATGGAATTTCGTCTTGAGACAGAAATCGGTACCGACATTAGTATTGATGAACTGTTAAGCGAGTACGATGCGGTATTTATGGGCATGGGTACTTACACTTATATGCGTGGCGGCTTTGCTGGTGAAGAACTAGAAGGCGTTCATGATGCGCTAGATTACCTAATTGCCAACGTCAATCGCTGCAACGATTGGGAAAAAAATCCTGAAGAATATATCGATTTTAAGGGTAAAAGAGTGGTGGTGCTAGGTGGTGGCGATACTGCGATGGATTGTAACCGTACCAGTATTCGCCAAGGCGCTGAGCAAGTAGTCTGTGCCTATCGCCGTGACGAAGAGAACATGCCAGGTTCGCGCCGCGAAGTGGTCAATGCTCGAGAGGAAGGTGTTGAATTTTTATTCAATCGTCAACCGACAGAAATCATTGGCTTGAATGGTAAAGTGAATGGCGTGAAAGTCGTCACGACTCACTTGGGTGCGCCAGACAACCGTGGTCGTCAGCGTCCTGAGCCGATTCCTAATTCAGAAGAAATTATCCCATGTGATGCCGTAATTATGGCTTTTGGCTTCCGTCCTAGCCCTGCTGACTGGTTTGAGTCTCAGCAAGTGGCAATGGACAGCTCTGGTCGCGTGCTGGCAGCGGAAAAGCAAACCTTTAAATTCCAAACCAAAAACCCCAAGATATTTGCTGGTGGTGATATGGTACGCGGTTCTGATTTGGTCGTGACCGCGATTTGGGAAGGTCGTGAAGCTGCTGAAGGTATTTTGGACTTCTTAGAGGTATAATGGGTTTGGTTTACATCCAATTATTGAACACTCTATTTCGATCTCAAACGTCTTTTGCCTTTTAACAGGTAAGAGACGTTTTTTTTTGATATCAGCAGTACATGATGGTTCGATATTACTTTTCATTGACTATATATTCTTCAATTAATAAGAGTACCTGTGCGTGAAACCAAAAATTTGGCAACGATTTACTGCACCATTCATTGAACCTTATGCGCGCTATCAGCACGCTGATATCTTGCACGCCATACGTATCGGTGCAGCCATTGTACTTGCGCTGTTAGCCAATCAAATAAGCCATTTTCCACACGGAGAATGGACGACGATCACCGTCTTTATTATTTTAGGATTGCTACAGTATCAAGGCGCTATTTATACCAAAGCCAAAGAGCGAGTACTAGGCACGGTTTTGGGTATTGTCGTGGCATTTGCAATCTTATGGTTCAATAAAGGGACGGGTGCTTGGCTAGGGATAGAGTACCTGCTTATTGGTATCATTAGTGGGATTATTGGTTATTTTTCGGTCAGGCGGCTAGGATATACTGGGTTACTCACTGGCATTACTATGCTTATGATCGTCTCTAATTTGAATCAAGTTAATATGGCGCAAGATGGTGTCTATCGTGCACTCAATATCTTAATCGGTACAGGTATTGCGGTCATAGTGACAGTGGTCTTACCTCTAAAGTCGACGTTGATGTGGCGATTCTTATTGGCAAATAATTTAGAAGCCTGTAGTACGCTTTATGCTGGTGTCGGACATCATATCGATGCTGAAATAGTGGCTCCCAAGTCGCTTGTCTATACTAGGGCGACAAGCTCAGCTAGCCTATCTTATGCTCAAAGTAGCACTACTGCAGATATGCCTGTTAATAAAGCGTTGATAAAATCGCTGCAGCAAATAAACAAGCGACTACTCGCAGTACGTCCACATATCGCTGCAACAGCAAGCGAGTCCGGCATTCATAAAGAGACGATAGAAACGATTCAGCGTACCCATCGCAATATCATCGGTACCATCGATTTATTGCTCAGTGCAGCACCGCGTTTGGCGAATATCGATATCGACGATGATAATCATACGCTACTGATTCACTATCAACACGAGCTCACCCAAGCCATGCAGCATATCGCGGCAGTATTACGCAGTCCAAGCGATCAGACTTTTCGACCGATTACGCGTATTGCGCTATCAGAATATCCTAGCGTACAGTATGCAACGTTTGAGTGGCAAGGATATTTTTGGTTGACGCAAACGTTGCAAGCACAACTGCAACAGTTAAGTGATCTGCTACAAACGACCAAACCGCAGTGGTATGCCGCTTCTGGTCTGCGCTATCAAAGGCGTGAGCAGCGTAGAATGAAAGAGCAGGGTGGCGAGTCCGATTTACACTTGTAAATATAAGATGTGCTAGCAAGTATTTGTCAGCAGCTTTCAGCATTACCAATAGCCAAATGCTATGTTGGTAGGGTGTTTTTTTGTCGTTATGTGCTAGCATGTTTTGACCTTCAGCGTCTTTTATCTTTTAATAGGTAAAAGGCGTTATTTTTTGATCATGACTTTATCAATAGTTAAGCCAGTAGCTACAATTTAACCGACTTTTTATTCCTTCACTTATAAGAGATGCCCTGCGTGAAACCGACTTTTTGGCAACGATTGACCGCCCCGTTTGTAGAGCCTTATGCCCGTTATCAGCATGCAGATGTTTTGCATGCCATACGTTTGGGTCTGGCTGTACTTATTGCGCTCTTGTTAAATGAGTTTACGCACTTGCCGCATGGTGAGTGGACGACCATTACCGTGTTTGTGATTTTGGGTTTGTTACAATATCAAGGGGCGATTTATACCAAGGCTAAAGAGCGGATATTGGGTACTTTGCTTGGGGTAGTAGTTGGGCTTAGCTTCTTATGGCTGATTAAAGATATCGGTGGCTGGCTGTGGTTGTATTATGGGCTGATTGGCATTATCAGTGGCATCATCGGTTATGTGGCGGTCAAGCAATTGGGCTATATCGGTCTGCTGACAGGTATTACCATGCTGATGATTGTGTCGAGTCCTGACCACAGCAATATTGCCCAAGATGGCTTATATCGCGCGTTCAATATTTTGCTTGGTGCAGGAGTAGCGGTGGCCGCGACGTTAATTTTACCGCTGAAGTCGACGTTGATGTGGCGGTTTTTATTGGCCAGTAATCTTGAAACCTGTAGCAATTTGTATGCAGGGGTTGGCAATCATATTGATGCGGATGTCTTAGTGCCCAAGCCGTTTAAATATAGTAAGGCGACCAGTTCGGCCAGTATTATTTATCCATCGAACAGTTCTATACCAGATACACCCGTCAATAAGTCCTTGGTGAAAGCATTACAAAAAATCAATAAGCGTTTGCTTGCCGTGCGTCCGCATATCGCAGCGACAGCAAGTGAATCGGGTATTGAAAAGGAAACACTAGAGACTATTCAGCGTACTCATCGTAATATTATTGGTACCATTGATTTGCTGTTAAGTGCCGCACCGCGTTTGGCTAATATTGAAATTGACGATGAAAACCATATTTTGCTTATCCATTATCAGCACGAATTGACGCAAGCGATGCAGCATATGGCGGCGGTATTACGTAGTCCAAATGATGAAGTATTTCGACCGATTACGCGTATCGCGGTATCAGAATATCCAAGTGTAGAAAACTTAGGCTTTGAGTGGCAAGGCTATTTTTGGCTGACCCAAACCTTACAAGTACAGTTGCAGCGACTTAGTGATTTATTGCAAATGACTAAGCCGCAATGGTTTGCCGCCTCCGGTCTGCGCTATCAACGCCGCGAGCAGCGCCGTATCGAGCATAAAGGTAGTGAAACCGATTTGCACTTATAAATTAGTCAATCCTATATAAATCAGATACGGTGTCAGGCTCGCTTAGTCTACTATTTGTAGTACTTTCGCTTGCCTTACTTGTATCCAAATTATATTGAACCGACTATAAAAGCTAAATAACAGCCAAATAAAGAATAAATAAAAAAACGCTGACTTTATTGAGTCAGCGTTTTCTTGCGGTAACAGCTATCAACAAACAGTGATTAACGACCAGTTTTTAGCTTATCCCAATACTGCTGATAGACTTGCAATGCTTCATCGCCCACATCTTCTTGGAACTCAGCTTTTGCCAGTACGTCTTTACTCGGATAAATGGTTGGATTGTTGCGCACTTCTTCTGGCATCATCTCACGCGCAGCCATATTAGGCGACGCATAACCAATCTCTTCGCTGACGATTTTAGAGTTCTCAGGACGCAGCAAGTAGTCAATAAACTTGTGGGCTGCATCGACTTGTTTGGCGTTTTTCGGAATCACAAAATTATCCATCCACAAGATAGCGCCTTCAGTTGGATATTTATAAACCAAGCTGGTCAAGCCTTCGTTATTGGCGATGATAGCTTCACCATTCCAACTCATACCAACCGTGGTTTCGCCTTCCATATAAGGCATGCGCGAGGCATCCGAGTTAAAGGTCTTCACATTTGGCATCAAGGTCGTGAGCTTCTCATAAGCGGCTTTGATTTCGTCAGGATTTTTACTATTACCTGAATGCCCAAGGGTCAATAGCGCCATGCCAAACACTTCGCGCATATCGTTCATCAGCATCACTTGCCCTTTATACTCAGGACGCCATAAATCGTTCCAGCTATTTACGGTTGCAGGATCGACCTTGTCACCATTAATGGCAAGACCGGTGCTGCCCCACATATAAGGAATCGAATATTTGTTCTCTGGATCAACCTTGGTATTGGTAAAAGACGTATCAAGATTCTTAAAGTTGCTTAATTTAGATTTATCGAGCTCTTGCAGCAAGCCTTCTTTGGCCATTTTTTCGACATAATAGGTCGATGGGATGGCTAAGTCATATTGGCTAGAGTCATCGAGCAATTTAAGCTTGGCGTACATAGCTTCGTTAGAATCAAAGGTGGTGTAATTGACCCGAATGCCTGTCTCTTCAGTAAAGCCGTCAAGGATTTCTTGCGGCATATACTCTGACCAGTTATACAGATTGAGCGTTTCAGCACTCGCCGCTGTACCATCAGCCGCCGTATTATCTGACTTACTACAGCTAGCAAGTGCTAGCCCAACAGCTACGGCTAATAGTGCTTTTGGTAGTATACGAGCGCTACGAGCAATGTTGTGGGGCGATAATAAATGAGTCAAAATATCTCTCCTAAATAAGAATGATGCAAATGAGTAAAAAGTTAAATGATAGATAATGGAAGCTAAGGGCTAAATACTAAGTGCTGAATATAAGGTATCGAGCCAGTTGTGAAACTATTATGGCTATGATTGTTAAGAATTTAAAGGGCAAGGAAGACGTTCGTTCTTCATAATATTGTTAAAAGTGGCGCTGATGAATGGCTGAAGAATCTATAGAAGCACAAATATGAGATTTACTGCTGAATTTGAGTAAGATAATAAGCGTAAATAATCATGCTATGATGAGACCTGCTTTATCCTTAAGCCATGAGTTTACAACGTGGTTTTTATAAGATACAAAGGTTATCGATAAAATAAAAATAATCGAATTTTGATTAAATGGTTCGAATTAAAAGAGGCAAAAGATGAATAATCGTAAACGCGCTGGACTGATTACTGCTGTGCTTGGCATAATTGCCTTTATGACCATGTTTAACGCTGGCTCGCCGACACCTATCGTTAATTGGCCGGTTGAGACGTACATGGGTTTGGCATTTACGATTGGCTGGTTGAGTAATGTGCCTGTTTGGTTGGCCTATGTGCTGGCAGCGGTGGTGCTTATTTTGATTGTTGTTGGATTTTATAAAATCGGTAGTTGGGTTTATAGTTTAATGACGAAGCGTGGTTAGATCTTGCTAGGACGTGTCCTTATTTTAAAAATGAGGACACGTCCTAGATAAATAGCAATTTGCAAAGTCTGATTACTAAGACGCAATATGAAACTGCTCAAGCACCGACTGAATACCGCGCTCCTCAATCGTACCTGTGACAAAGTCTGCACGCGCAATCAATTCTTGCTTTGCATCACCCATCGCCACCGCATAGCCGACCAAGTCAAACATCTCTAAATCATTCATCCCATCACCAAACGCCATACACTCACTGGCATCTACCCCATAGTATTGACAGACGTCTTTAATGCCTCGCGCCTTGGATGCCTCTATCGGTAAGATATCTGCGCCGATATGATGCCAATGGACGAGCTTTAAATCGTACTGGGCAAAATCGACGTCTTGCATTTTCTCTTGTTGATTGTTAAAAAATACTGAGCATTGATAGACGGTATTTCCTTTATGATATTCAGGGTCAACGATAGAGTTTGGCGTGATGGCATTAAACTCGCGCAAGCGCTCATTTTCACCTGACCATGCGATATGGGTGGCAGAGTCAAACTTATGAATCAACTCGCTCTGCTGGCACAGACGCACGATGGTATCCGTTTGCTCAGCGGACAACGGATAGTGGCTAATCCGACCCTTTTTATCAAAACTATACTGTCCATTCATACAAATAATCGCATCTAAGACATCAGCTTCGAGCAAGGCTAAAATATCTGCTGGCAATATGGCTTTGGAGCGTCCCGTTGAAATCACCAGCTTAATATCAGTACCTGCAAGCTGCTCAAGGGTCGCTTTGTTGTGTTCGGCAATGATGCCATTGCGGCTCAAGGTATCATCGATATCAAAAAAGATGATCTTGGGTGTCGGAGTCTTGATAGTCATACTTTCTGTGGCGATTTTGTCTTCGATAAACATGATGATCCTATTGTTTTTTAGTCGTTTCAATACCAATGATTTAGATACTACTACAACACACCCAAAGAGATAAATACCTATAAAGTAACCTGCGATGATGCAAATTTGGCTACTGCTGCGGTATTCGCTTTGCTGGCATTGCGATTGATTTGCGCTTATTTGAAAGATTAACAAAAACTCTAAACGATATAATTAACTTAATAGTGGCTATTTATTATAAGGTTAAGATTAACGATCAATATCAGTTAACAAAATGATGAACGGTTTTTATCAGTGTATCCGCTATCTAAAGGAGCTAGTATGAAAATTTTTACCTTAAAATCAGTCACCACTTTGACAGCTTTAGCAACATTGGCACTATCTGCCAATGCCTTTGCAATGGATGTTAAGTTTAACGATGCTGCTTGGAATGGCAAAAAAATACCTGAAGGGCAGCAGTGTCTAAACTATGATGGCAAAAATCCAGCCACACCGAGCATGACGGTCTCAAACATACCGATGGGCGCGGAGAGCTTGGTTTTCGTTTATAACGATGTGAGCAATAAACGTATGCAACATGGTGGACATGGCATTGTAGAATTTAACCTACCAGAAGGTGCTACGAGCGCAGAAATACCACGCGTGTTTGGACATACTTATGAAGTGCCAGTCGGGATTGAGATGGTCGCGGAATATCGTAGCCGTGCAGGGGAAGCGGGAGGGGCGTATAAACCGCCTTGTTCAGGTGGAAAAAACCATCTGTATACGGTAGATGTGCAGGCTTGGCAAGGCGATAGTGTGCTTGCTGAGACAACGGTTGAGATGGGTCGGTATTGATGCCTTGGTCATTTTAATGAGCGTAAAAAAGCCGTCTATGCAGTGTGTATAGACGGCTTTTTGGTAAGAGTAAGTGATGTTTGCAACGTCTGAGCTATGAGATGTTTGCAACGTCTGAGCTATGAGTAGGCGTGGGTTAGGCATCTGTTAAGGTTGAGACAGCGCTATAGGAAAATACAGATTAGACTTGTTAGTTATTAGAATAATGATATCGCGGTAATTGTGCCAAGTTTTATAGTACAATTGTACTCCGAGAAGTGTCAGCGTCCTAACTCATTAAAATTCCAATGCTTATTTCTAGAAATACAATGATGCTAGATGACAAAAAACCACTAAGAAAAAATTTTTTATTGATTATACTTTATCTTAAATTAGATCAGGTTTTTATAAATAAGGTTTCTCATGACTATAGCGACAAGCCATACGCCAGAAAGCAAAAAAATAAATGGCGAGCATATTCTTATCAACATGATATATATCGCCAAAAATGTCGACCTAGATTCGGGAATCGAGCTGACTCGCGCGCTTGAGTATTGGCGAAGGTATTTTGAAGAAAATAATATAGCTTCAGCTTTAGTCATTAGTGAAGGTTATTTCGTTCAAAGTTTTCAAGGGACAAGGCCCGCTATCAATATTGCCTTAGAAAAAATACTTGACGAGCATTCAACCATTTTTCCCAATATTGTTAATATAGAGGAAATAGAGTCGCGTCAATGGAATGGGTTTTTAGTGAAACATCTAACATCAAGCGCTGAAGATGAAGAGTATGCCCTCAAAAGCTTCTCAGCAGGTTCTGACTATAATCCCTATCTAATGACAAGTGCTCAGATTAAAAGCTTTTTGAAAGCGATTTTTAAAGATGCTGAATCCAATAAGCCTTAGATGAGTTCTCTATTATAACTAGCGTAAAAAAGCCGTCTATATTGATAGATTTTTTAGTTGATATGATTATGGTTCTTCATGATAAAGTTTATTGAAAATCCGTTATTATACATATATTTATTTATTTCTACAGATATCTTATAAAGCTCATGATTGATTTCAAAATTTTGGACGCTTAAAACTTTAAAAATAATTATGTCCTGTATTTTCTCGTTTGTAGCATTAAAATATAGGTGTGATATCAGCATACAAAACTTATCAATATCTTCCTGTTGGGTGGAAATATCGGTAATGCTGAGTTTTAAGCTTAAGCGAGTAACATAATTTTCAGTTCCAGAAATATAATAAAAAATATTGTTCAGAAAACTACTTAATTCGTAGCTATTAGAGCTTGCGAACCATCCTTCAATGTCTATAGGTTTATAAAAGCTACATTGTATTTCTTTGTCTTTTAAGAAATTAAGAGCTAGATAGGGTGACCAACCTTGTTGCAATGATACTGCTGGAGGATTAGCTTCAAGCTTATTATGCTTTTCAATTAAGCTAATGGCTTCATGAATTCCTTGTAAGGTTATAATATTTTTTGAAGCAACAAGTATTCTGAGTTTGTTTAAATTATTTATTTTAATGTTTACTCTTTTTATTATTGTTATTTTAATATTTTTGGCTCCATTTGAGTGTTTCAGACACTGACTATAATAAGCAAAAAATTCTTCGTATGACTTGACTATGAATAACAACAATATTGAAGGTAGAGAAAGTATTGTCAAGTTGATTGGAGTGATTAGGTTTAGGAAGTTTAAACGATTTAAAAAAAATTCAGGATTATTTATAAATTTAAAAAATGTAATAGTGGAGAGTAGAACGACTATTACAAAGATACACATATTGATAGTTTTATGTGCTTTCACCTCGTTTACTTCCGTACGTCTTTCAGAGAATACAGATAATATTACTAAAAAAGTGGTAATAAACACCAAGAAAATTTCAATTGATAAACTAAAAACGTATAGGTTTATAAAAAACTCAAGAAATATTAGAAGTTTGAGGTTTGTCAGAATAGTGCTTTTTAATAATAATTTATAATTCTGGCTACTAAAAGACTTCCCAATAAATGATAGACCTGTAAATATTATCCATAGGAATGTATTTTTGACTTGAGAAAAATCCCAAAGATTGAGGAACTTGAGAAAATAAACACTACATAAAGTACTGAGTAGTAAAATAAGAAATATTGTTATTAATTTCTTATTAAGTACCGATTTAATTAAAGCTTTAAGTGCCAAAAATATACCAGTACTTTTCCTGTAACTTTGAACTATCATAAAGAGAGATATTGCTAGCACCCAAAAAAATGAAGCAATATCTCTGTTATTAATACCTTTTAATATAGTTTCAATCACATATTCAACTTATAAAAAATAATTAAACCAAAACTACCCAACCTCAACACTCGTCACATTTTGAAAGCCTCTTGGTAGCTGACCACCACGATTACCACGAACACCCATATAGTTAGCCAAGTCATTTGGTTTTAGCGTCACATGGCGTTTGCCAGCAGTAATAATTAGGCTGTCTTGCTGACTGAGAGGCGTGATGGCGAGCACTTCCTCATTTTCTTTCAATTTAATCAGCTTATTACCTTTACCGCGTGCCTGTTCAGGCAAATCATCGAGGGCAAATATCAGCAAATATCCAGCATTGGTCACGACGGCGATATGGTCAGGCGCTACACGTGTATTACTATTCTCACCGTCAGCATTAGCGGTCGTTTCTACTGGCGCATCGATACGCGCAACAGGGAGCAAGCGACTATCAGCCGCTAGGTTAATGATGTTTTTACCCGCTTTTTGATTGCTATCAAGATTACCGATGGTGTTGATAAAACCATACCCTGCGGAGCTAGCGAGGATGATGCGCTGATTGTCAGCACCGGTTAATAGCTGCTCAAAGCTAGCACCTGCTGGTGGTTTTAACACACTGGTCAGAGGATCGCCTTGACCACGAGCCGAAGCAAGGCTATGCGCATCAATACTATAGCTGCGTCCAGTGCTATCGAGCACGTAGATTTTCTCATTTGATTTGCCACGGACGTGCGCTTGATAGCTGTCACCTGAACGATAACTCATGCCAGCGGCATCGACGTCATGACCTTTGGCAGCACGAATCCAACCTGCCTTTGATAGGATGGCAGTGATTGGTTCGCTCGGTACAAGGTCAGATTCTTTTAATGCTTGCGCTTCTTCGCGCTCTGCCAGTGGTGATACGCGCTCATTGCCATGTTCTTTCATATCAGCTGTGAGTTCTTCAATCATTAGATTGGTCAGACTGTCTGGATTGTCCAGATACTCTTGAATGATCGCGCGTTCGGCAGCCAGTTCATCTTGCTCGCGGCGTAGCTCAATCTCTTCTAGTTTAGCGAGCTGACGCAGACGAATATCCAAGATGGCATTGGCTTGGATGTCAGTCAGGTCATAATCTTGCATTAACGATAATTTTGGATCGTCCTCTTCGCGAATGATGCGAATAACTTCATCAATATTAAGATAAGCAATCAGCAAACCTGCGAGGATATGTAAGCGCTTGTCGATTTTATCGAGGCGATATTGTAAGCGACGGGTGACCACTGATCGGCGGCAGACCAGCCATTCATCAAGAATTTCTTTTAGGTTTTTGACCTGTGGTTTACCATTTAGGCCAATCATATTCATATTGACGCGATAATTGCTTTCTAGATCCGTACTGGCAAACAGATGGCTCATGACGCGAGCGACATCGACCCGTGTTGATTTTAGCTCTAAGACGATACGGCAAGCGTTTTCGTGATCTGACTCATCATGAATATCGGTAATCCAAGGCAGCTTTTTGTCCGTCATTAACTTGGCGATTTGCTCTTGAATCTTGTTGCCTGATACTTGGTAAGGCAGCGCGTCAATGATGACGAGATTTTTCTCTTTAGGGTCAACATGGAACGTCGCACGCATTTTATAGCTACCGCGTCCAGTCTCATACATCGCTTGCAAATCTTTTTTGCTGGTTATGATTTCAGCTGGCGTTGGCAAATCTGGTGCTGGTATTGATTGGGTAAGCTGCTTAACCGATAGCTCAGGATTTTTTAGTAACCGAATGGCTGCACGTACTACTTCGTTCAAATTGTGTGGTGGGATATCGGTTGCCATGCCGACTGCAATACCTGTTGTGCCGTTCAATAAAATATTAGGCAGGCGGGCAGGTAGGGTAGTTGGCTCTTGCATCGTGCCATCAAAGTTATCCTGCCAATCGACCGTGCCTTGACCCAATTCTGCGAGCAATGTATTGGCATAAGCGGACATTTTGGCTTCGGTATAACGCATCGCCGCAAAGGATTTTGGATCATCTGGGCTACCCCAGTTACCTTGACCTGTGATGAGCGGATAGCGATAGCTGAACGGCTGCGCCATCAGTACCATGGCCTCATAACAAGCGCTGTCACCATGCGGATGGTATTTACCTAAGACGTCACCGACGGTACGCGCAGATTTTTTCGCCTTCGCCGTTGATTTTAGCCCCAGCTCGCTCATGGCGTAAACAATGCGGCGCTGGACAGGTTTTAGGCCGTCAGCGATATTTGGCAGCGCCCGATCCATGATGACGTACATCGCATAGTTGAGATAGGCCTGCTCAGTGAACTCTGCGACTGAGCGAGTATCCATCGGTTCATTGGGAATAATAGGGTCAATCGTATGATCAATAACATCGGACATAAAATAGGGTTCACTTATCAGTTTTAATAGGTATAAATAATTGGTGCAAGCGTACAAATAGGATAGCGCTATCGTAAAGGATATTGGCAAAATTAAAAAGGCATAAGTCAGAATAGACGACAGGTCGTGACGTGCTGGATAATGATAAAGAGAGTACACAGTGTAACTTTGTGACCTCAACAGAGCTTGCTACTGCCCTTGATAGTAAAGGTGAAAATAGTTAACGATAAAACACTATAAAGAGTATTAATGAATAAATGTTCGCTAATAAATCGCTGAAAGATTATCGATTATCGATATCAAGGTTTTGATAAATATAATATTATTGACCGTCAAGACAGTTTGCGAACTCAAGTAGCAATCTTTTATATTGAGTAGTCTGTATAAAGTGTGTATGTTAATGAACAGAGGGCTATTTACCGCTATATTGTTTGCTCATCACCATATGATTGCCTCACAGCCAAGCTTGCCATTACGATGACAAGCCTGTGCTCTGAGTTGTTATATTTTTATCACACTGTGATTCGCATGGGTTGACGGTAGCGTACTATTACTAGGAGAGAAAAGATTATGGAAAATCACAGTAACCTAATTCGTCGTAACGATAAAGTATGGGTCAAAACTTACGAAAAGCTTGGTATTCAATACGACATTGATATGCCAGCCGCTAATACTTCTTTAATCGATATATTTGAGCAGAATTTTACGAAGCACGCTGGCAAGACAGCGTTTGTCTGTATGGATGCAAAACTCTCCTACGAAGATTTAGATCGTTATAGCAAACAAATTGCTGCCTACTTGCAATCACTTGGGTTAAAAAAAGGCGATAAAGTCGGCGTCATGATGCCAAATATTTTGCAGCTACCGGTTGCCGTATTGGGTGTGCTGCGTGCTGGCATGACCTTGGTTAACGTTAACCCGCTTTACACCTCAAAAGAGCTTGAGCATCAACTAACAGACTCTGATACCAAAGCATTATTTATTTTAGAAAACTTCGCCAAAACCTATGAAGACATTGGTAAGGACTTGGTTGACCATGTCATCGTGACCTCGATGGGTGATTTGATGAGTCCATTAAAAGGCTTTATCGTCAATATGGTCGTGCGTCACGTGAAGAAGCTTGTACCTGACTATAACCTTAAAACCAGCACCAACTTCAAAACGGCGCTGAATCGCTTCTCAGCCAAAAATTACAAACGTCCAGATAACATCTGCCTTGATGATATTGCTGTTTTGCAATATACCGGCGGTACCACAGGTGTTGCTAAAGGGGCGATGCTCACGCATGGTAATTTAGTCGCCAACCTGATTCAGTGTGATACCTATCTTGGCGATGCTTTTGATAAGTTTGAAGGTATGGATGAGCAGCCAGTTATCATGACCGCCTTGCCGCTATATCATATCTTCTCGTTTACCGTTTGCGGTATGTTTGGCTTATATCGCGGCTGTATCGGGCTACTGGTACCAAACCCACGTGACGGCGCAAGCTTAATCAAAGCTTACAAAGATTATCCACCAGCGTTTTTCCCAGCGGTCAATACGCTGTTTAATGCTTTAGCAAATAGCGATCCATTTAAAGCCTTAGATCATAGCAAACTTGAGATGTCGATGGGCGGTGGCATGGCAGTATTAAAAGACACCGCTGACAAATGGCAAAAAATTACTGGTAATGTGATCGTACAAGGCTATGGTCTGTCAGAGACGTCTCCTGTGGCGTCAGCAAACCCAGAAGGTACGGGCGAATTCTCAGGCAATATTGGTCTGCCGATGCCAGCGACAGACATGGCTATCTTGGATGAAGAAGGCAATGAGGTCGCACTGGGTGAGCGTGGCGAGATTTGTGTTCGTGGTCCACAGGTTATGAAAGGCTACTGGAAACGTGATGATGCTACTGCTGAAGTCATGACGTCTGACGGTTATTTCCGTACGGGTGATATCGGCGTGATGGATGAAGAAGGCTACTTTAAAATCGTTGATCGTAAAAAGAATATGATTTTGGTATCAGGCTTTAACGTCTATCCAAACGAAGTCGAAGATGTGATGTCAGGTCATCCAAAGATTTTAGAGTGCGGTGTCATCGGTATCGAAGATGAAAAGAGCGGCGAAGTGCCAAAGATTTATGTCGTGCGTAGTGATGACAGTTTGACTAAAGAAGAAGTGCTTGCTTATAGCAAAGAGAATTTAACTGGTTATAAGCGTCCTCGTTATGTTGAGTTCATCGATGAGCTACCAAAGTCAAATGTCGGTAAGATTTTGCACAAAGATTTGCGCGTGCTGGAAGAACAGAACCACGGTTAATAAACTAGCCTTCAGTGCCAGAGTATTTTTATGAGTGTCTGCTACTGTTTGTTAGGCACTCGTAAAGTCATCATGATAAGTCACCACGATACTAATGATAAAAACTAAAGCTACCAACTAACGCTACGAACTAAATCTGAAAGAAACTATCAGGATGCTAAGTTGTCGTGATAGTGGTGGTTGTGATACTGGGTGTCGTGATCCAAAAATGGTAAGGTTGCTGGTATGCTGCCTTATCATTTTTTGTATTTATTGCTTTTTTTGTCGCTATAACCCAGTCAGGTAGAGATAGAGAATTTTTAGCAAAACTGCTATAGTGCTTACCGACATATTTGTCTATTTATCGACGAGATGACGTTAGTTTTGCGCTATATCTCTGATAAAACTATCAGGGATAAAGGGGTTTTTAATTCGGTAGTGCTGAGTTATTATGCTATTTATCAAGGACTTAACGTTGCGCTTTGATTGACAAAGCTTGTGAATGACAAACCTTTTTTGTTACCACGTTTTTTATTCACAAGCTTCTGCTGTCATTGATCAATCACAAAAAATAATGGTGTTTTCATTAGATTATTCTACGTTTTTAACGGTAACATTTAGGGAAAATTATGACCGACAGTATCAATAAAGAGACCACAAACGATAACGCTGCAATGAATAATAAAGACAGCGTATTTCCTACTATGCCGACGATAGATAGTGACAGCCCATGGTTGAAAACTTATGAGCGTTATGGCATTGATGCGACTATCGATATGCCTGATGACAATACCTCTTTACTTGATGTGTTTGAGCGTAACTTTAGCCGTTATGGGAAAAAAACGGCTTATATTTGTATGGGTGCATCGATTAGCTTTAAGGAATTGGATTTATACAGTCGCCAAATTGCCAGTTACTTACAATCATTAGGATTGGTAACAGGTGATAAAGTTGGGGTGATGATGCCCAACCTCCTGCAATATCCAGTGGTTGCTTTGGGGATCATCCGTGCCGGTATGGTGTTGGTCAACGTCAACCCTTTATATACCAGCCGAGAGTTATCGCATCAGCTGCATGATAGTGGCACCAAAGCCCTATTCATTGTAGAGAACTTTGCGAACACCTATCAAGAGGCAGAAGACAAAGGTCAGGTTGAGCATGTCATCGTTTGTAAGATTGGCGATATGCTAGGAACAGTGAAAGGAGCCGTCGTTAACCTCGTTGCGCGCCATGTCAAAAAAATGATTCCGGCTTATAGTCTGCCAAACAGCGTGAGTTTTAAGCACGCTTTAAATGCAGTATCAGCCAGCAAATATAAACGCCCTGATTTGAATTTAAGCGACGTGGCATTATTGCAATATACGGGCGGTACGACAGGGGTTGCCAAAGGTGCAATGCTGTCGCACGGTAACTTAGTTGCCAATATGCTACAGATTAGTGCATTGATGGACAGTGCATTTGATGATGATGTTGATGCCAATGATGTCATCCTGACGGCACTACCGCTATATCATGTATTCTCATTTATGGTCTGCGGCATGTATGGCATGTACCGAGGTTATGCAGGCTTGCTTATCCCAAACCCTCGTGATTTGGATGGTTTGATTAAAGAGATGGCCAAATACAAACCCGCCTTTATCCCTGCGGTGAATACTTTGTTTAACGGTCTAGTACACAAAGACGGCTTTGCAGACTTAGATTTCTCTAACCTAAAAGCGTCTATCGGTGGCGGTATGTCTGTCTTGCCAAGCGTGGCAAAAGAGTGGCATAAAATCACTGGTCTGCCTATCGTTGAAGGTTATGGTTTGTCAGAAACCTCACCAGTGGCTGCTTTTAACCCGATGACCATTGCTGAATTCACGGGTAAAATTGGTATTCCTGCCTCTAGCACCGATATAATACTAATCGATGATGATGAAAATGAAGTCGCATTGGGTGATCGCGGCGAGATTTGTGTCAAAGGTCCGCAGGTGATGATAGGTTATCAAAATCGTCCAGAGGAAACAGCTGAAACGTTTACTGCCAATGGCTTTCTGAAAACTGGCGATATCGGTATCATGGATGAAAAAGGCTTTATCAAAATCGTTGATCGCAAAAAAGATATGATTTTGGTCTCTGGTTTTAACGTTTATCCGAACGAAATTGAAGAAGCCATGAGCGAGCATCCAGCTGTGGTAGAATGCGGCGCTATCGGTATTCCAAACGATGACCGCGGTGAAGAGCCCAAGTTGTTTGTGGTCAAAAAAGGCGATGTGACCGAGCAAGAGTTGCTTGATTTTGGCAAAAAGCAACTGACTGGTTACAAGCGTCCGCGTCACATACAGTTCGTCGATGAATTACCAAAATCAAACGTGGGTAAAATCCTGCGTAAAGAATTGCGTAAGATGGAAGGGTTAGAATAAAGTTGGTGCTATTTCTTTGTTAAGCCAATGACTGGCTCAAGTAGCGGCGCAATAGCTCGAACGAATCTTGCTATTGCGCCGCTGCCACGTTAGGATATCTCAATATTTACGTCTGCTATGGCATCCAATTATTATTTATTTTAGCTTGTTAATAGTTTGCTAGATAAATGACGGTTAGCCACATAATGACAGACACCTCATTTTATGACACCGCCTTTAAAACATTGTACTAGGGATTTTTATGCGTATTGACAATCGTGAGCTTGACCAACTTCGCTCGATCAGCTTTGAGCGCCATTATACTAAGCATGCCGAAGGGTCAGTGTTAGTCAGCTTTGGTGATACCAAAGTATTGTGTACCGCTAGTGTTGAATCTGGCGTTCCGCGTTGGCTCAAAGGTAAAGGCAAAGGTTGGATCACTGCTGAGTATGGCATGTTGCCACGCGCGACGAATACGCGTAACCAACGTGAAGCGGCACGTGGTAAACAATCAGGTCGTACCCAAGAAATCCAGCGTTTGATTGGTCGTAGCTTACGAGCGATGATTGACCTGAGTAAGCTGGGTGAAAATACCATTTATCTTGATTGTGATGTTTTGCAAGCCGATGGCGGTACTCGTACTGCTAGTGTGACGGGGGCTGCTATTGCGCTTATCGATGCATTAGAGAGTATCCAAAAAAGCAAAAAACTCAAGGCAGATCCACTGATCGGTTTGGTCGCTGCGGTCTCTGTTGGTATGAAAAACGGCAAAGCGTATCTAGATTTGAACTATGAAGAAGATGCCAGCTGTGATACTGATTTGAATGTGGTTATGACCCAAAAAGGCGAATTTATTGAGCTACAAGGAACAGCGGAAGAAAAGCCATTTACCCGCGCTCAAGCCGACGATATGCTAATTCTTGCCGAAAAAGGCATCGCTGAGCTGATTGCTATGCAAAAAACAGCCTTGGGTTGGTAGTCCTATTGATGACTACTTGCTCATCGTATTTTCATTAAATCCTTACTTTCTTATTACTCTGTAACAGGTAGTCATGCATGCTCAAGCTGACCGACGATGGTGCCAAAATCACGCTACAAGATCAGCCAAAAACGACTGATGATGGCATGTTTTGGTTTGGCTCAGCATTATTAATAGGAGCAGTGGCGGTTGCTTTGGCAATGAGTCTGCTGCCTGAGCGCTTAGCTATAGGGGCATTGGCGCTACTGATTATTGGTAGTTTTATATTTAATCGAAAACGCCAACAACAGAAAAAAGCCATGGCTGGTGTCATCAGCAGCGGCATTTTGTGGCTGCGTGCGGGTGAGCTGGTGCATGACAATCAAGGTAAGCGTCAGCATATTCAGTTGACTGACGGTGATAAAGTCATGCTTATTGGTGAGCAATTACAGATTGTTGATTGTGATGATATACGCAAATACCATATTAGTGGTTTTGATAGTATCCAAGAGGCAACCGCTGCCAAAGCTATTTTGCAAGGTCAAGCATTGGGCAAGCGCCATGTGAATATTAAAATGAGTAACGATTAGCTTATTTCTTAGCCAATTATCTACTGGATTGGGCTATAAAAAACCTAAGTGGCTTTCTCTGAGCAGTATTTTATTTCAGCAATTTTATATCTTAGATAGTATTTTATCTGTTCAGCACTCTATCTACGCAGTATTTAATCTAAAACTGCTTATTTTATTTCCTTTTTATTTAGCGCCAGCTCTCCATCGTTTTTCTACGTGCTCTTCTTATCTAACCATTAGTCTGCATTTTTATACCTTTTATCGGCCATTTGAGCCGAATAATGCTTGCAGCGTCATGTCTAAATGGTTTATAAGTAAGATTAGAACATCCTATTATTATGGTTTATGTTGTCATTTATATTTTATTGACAAGGAGTTGGTCATGTCGCGTTTGCCTGTGTCATTGTCTATGTCGTCGTCGGTCACCGCGTCGTGCAGTCTTTTATTGTTTACCGTTGGCTTAGTAGGTCAGGCCCATGCCGATAGTATGAGTGCGCTGATCGCCCAAAAATCTGTGCAATCTGATTTTAGTGCTCGTTATACACCATCGTACTCAGCCGTGCCCTCTGCCAAAGTCAGTACGCGTTCTACCATTCAACGTGCAGGAACTTATCGCTCAAATTCTTCCAGTACTCCACCAGTGATTCAGACATCCTATCGTTATCCTGAAGTAGCGCGTCAAGCACCAGCAGTGATGCCCGCTTTTTTATCGGGTAATTATGATAATGTCGATAGCGAGTATTTACCGTTACTGAGCAGTGCGGAGATGCAGAGTAGTTTGGCTGCCCGTGAAGTGGTTAGCACCGCCCGCAAGATGGCGCTGAATGAGCGTGCGATCATTCAAGGTGGCTGCTGGGACTATCTCAATGCCGTGTTTAAACGCGCCGGGGTGACACGCGATACCATTCATAAAGGTACTTATGGTCAAGGTCCGTATGCCAATAGTGGCGAGATTGAAGTTGGGGATTGGCTCTATTATATCAATCATGGCTATAATGGCGTCGAGCATAGTGGACTGTTCGTCGGCTGGGTTGATGAGCGTGCAAAGCAAGCACTGATCCTCAGCTATGCGGGCGAAAACCGCCGCGAACCTGCGCGTTACCGTGTTTATGATTTGAGTAATGTCTATCAAATCATGCGCCCTAGTGTTTAAGCTTTCATATTTATGATGTCCTAAAAAAAGCGTCCGTTACTTTAATAAGTAACGGACGCTTTTAGTTTAGAAGTGTTCAGATCTAAAAATCAGTTATGGGCATGTTTACTGGATTTTAGAAGGGCTTTACTACTACTAAAATCACAATAATCACCAAAGCAAACACAGGAATTTCATTAAACCAGCGCCAAAATTTATGCGTCTTATAATGCGGATTATCCATTAGCTTTTTACGATAAAATCCACAAGCACCGTGATAGCCAGAGAGTAGCACCACTAATAAGAGCTTGACGTGTAACCAGCCTTGGGTTTTATACACCTCCCAGCCTAGCCCCAACATCCATAGACCGAAGACCCATGTGGCTATCATCGATGGTGTCATGATACCGCGATAGAGCTTGCGCTCCATAATAGCAAAGCGTTCGTGACTGATGCTGTCGTCACTCATCGCATGATAGACAAACAAGCGTGGCAAATAAAATATCGCAGCAAACCAGCAGACCATCGATATAATATGCGCCGCTTTAATCCAATTGAAATAATCTGCCATCACATTCTCTCTTACGATTTAATATTTTATCATCAATAATGTCGGCAAGCTTAGCGCAGATTATCCAATAATGGTAGCGATAAAAAACGCTACTCTGCCATCACCACTTGCGATTGCTGACCACTCATCGCATCCATCACAGGCAATACTTTGGGCGCTCTTGGCGCAGCAAATTGCTTTGTTAGACCAAGCTCACGCATGAGTCTGTCATCGCCTGATTGGCTTGCATTGCCAGTAGTCAGCAATTTATCGCCATAAAAGAATGAGTTGGCACCTGCCATAAAGGCCAAGGCTTGCTCAGAGTCGGATAGGCTTTCGCGGCCAGCAGACAAACGCACATAGCTGGTCGGGCAGCAAATACGTGCTACGGCAATAGTACGAATCCACTCAATCACTGACAGTTGACCTTCTTCCAAGACTTTATCACCAATTGGTGTACCTGCAATAGGGACGAGTAAGTTGACCGGAATTGACTCTGGCGCTTTGGGCATTTTTAGCAGCTCATGTACCCAATCGATACGGTCATCACGGCTTTCACCCATACCGACGATATTGCCACTACAGACATTGATGCCTGAGTTACGCACGTTATCTATCGTATCTAAGCGCTCGTCATAGCTCCGAGTGCTGACGACTTGCTCATAATAACGACGTGAGGTATCTAGATTATGATTGTAATAATCGAGTCCAGCATCCGCCAGTTGCGTCGCTTGATTGGTATCTAGCATACCAAGGGTCATACAGGTTTCAAGTCCCAATGCCTTGACTTCTTTGATCAGCTCAACCACATAGGGCATGTCTTTGGCGCTTGGATGTTTCCATGCCGCACCCATACAAAAGCGTGACGAGCCACTGGCTTTGGCACGTTTGGCCGCAGCAATGACTTTATCGACTTCTATGCGCTTCTCTGCTTGTAATTTAGTCGTGTCGCGGTGGTGACCTGACTGTGAGCAATAGCCACAATCTTCGGGACAGTTACCTGTTTTGATCGACAACAAAGTACTGATTTGCACTTCATTGGCAGTGAAATTCGCCCGATGTATCGTTTGCGCTTGCAACAACAAATCCATTAAAGGTAAATCAAACAGTTCGGCGATTTCTTCGCGGCTATGCTTACGGGTCATTTGTTGGCTGGCGGTGGCATCCGTTGTTAAGTTGTTTAAAAAGTCATTGTCCAAGCCGCTGTGGCTGTTATTTTTATTATTGAATGTGTCAGTGGGGCTACTGGCATTAGGCTCTGAGATGTTAAGTAATCCTGCCATCATATAATTCCTTTTATAATAGTTTTTGAAACAATCATTTTTAAGAGAATAGTGGTTAAAAGAGTTGTGTGTAAAGCCATAAAATTTTAGGTAATAAAAAAGGCTGCGATATAGTATACCGCAACCTTTTTAGAAAATCAGAGCACTGCGAAAGAGTAAAGTAACTGAGCGCTAAATAATCGTGATCTGTTTTCTTCATTTACGTCGATCTATTTACGTCATTATTTGCCAAGTTTGTGCTTAGCAACCCCAATCCAATGGTTGGCAAGTTTTTGTGCTTTATAAGCATAAGGCTTGGCTTTTTGGATATAAGGTTTACATTCTTCTGGAATAGCTGGCACGATATGCTTAGCAAGTTTATTGAACCACATCATTAGGCTGTAATCGCCTTCGATGCTGAGGTTGCCTTCTTGTACAGCAGTCATAAAGGCAGGAAGATTGCCTTTGGTCAAAAGCTTAACACCTGTCATCGAATCCTTGAAATTGATGGTGAGGTCTGCTTTTTTAGCATGACCACTGTATTGGCTGAAGCTACCATTATCAAAGACAAAATAACGGGCGATATCCGCTTCAGTGCTGGCAAGCTCAATCGTAACATTGCGATCAGCGAATAGTGCTTTCACATCTTCGTTATCACTATCAGCAAGCATAGACAAACGATAGCCAATCACAGCCAATAGCACATCTAACGGATCAGATTTAATATCTAATACAGGAACAGTAAACATAATCGAACTCCTAAAGAATGAGACGCAAAATAATGCGTACTTTATAACAATTTTTGTGACAAATATATAACTAGATTATAAACGATAGAGAGGTTGCTATTCTTTAGGAGTTACGTAGAGAGCGTTAAGTATCTTGTAACATCCAAGGACGTCATCTTGATTAAAATAAGTTGTTAATATTTATAAAAATGACAGTAGAAAAGAGAATAGCAACGAAAATGAATGCTCGCACTACCTATGCTAGATTGAGCGAATTTGACGGCAGGTTAATCGTACTTTTTGGACGAGATACAGTCGGATAAAGATAATGTAATACAGGCTATATAAAAGGCAAGTGAAAGTACCGTAAGTAGAGAATGAGGCAACCTAACAGCGTCGCTCGTTGATATAAGCGCGACTCTATCAGTGGAAGCGCGGTTGGTAGTCGTCATCATAAACAGGCGTGTGCTCGATATAGCGTGCCGCTTGCAATTGACGCTGCTGCTGAACGGATTGACTGACATCCTCGTAACGTAGTGCCCGATACAGCACCCAGCCCGCTAAAGGCAACCAACTGATACCCATGGCGATGATATAGCTGTGCCATTCTGACAGCTCTGATAGCATAGGACGACCCGCCACAATGCTTTGAATCGCCTCAACCGCTAGCCAATATGCCATACCACCAAATAGATACCAGAGCAGCCAGCGCTGTGAGGATAAGGCAAGCGCTAAAATCAAGCCTGCCAGCAAGCTATAACCAAGCAGTGCCGCCGTGCTCCACGTTTCTATACCAATAACTGAAAATATAGTCAGTAACATCATTCATCTCGCTATTCATAAGGTGAATTCCAATAGAGTCATTATGAAAGTTTGGGGAACAAAGCTAAAGAGGGGATAGGCGACTTTGCGACAACCGTTGACGTTTGGTTTTTTAGCACATTTTGATGGTTTTGTATGGCAAGGTTTAAGCATAAGCGCCGCAAGGATGGGCGCTTATTATTAAGAGTAGAGAGAAAGATTTTTGGGTTTTAAAAAGAGAATGATGCAGGTTTAAGGTAGGATTAAACGCGATTGCTACGAGTGCCCCACCAAGACAATAGTGAGACTAAAATCGCGCCTAGCAGCATCAGTCCTACAGTGGTTAGCCAATGTGGTCCGGTAGGATATTGCCATGGCATCACGTTGTTTATCGCGTCACTATTAAGCGCGCCTAAAGCATCTACTTTCCATGGCCATACTTTCACAAGCGAGCCTGCGATAAAACCTGTGAGCAAGGCTAAAGTTGCCTGATAGTAGCGAGACAATAGCCATTTAAGTGCGCGAGTAAATAATAACAATCCCGTTGCCATACCCGCAATGACCGTGAAGATTATCGTAAAGTTAAGGCTATGTACGGCTTCTAATACTGCGTCATAAGCACCTAATAGTAATAAGATAAAAGACCCAGATATGCCGGGCAGTATCATGGCACAAATAGCGACTGCTCCTGCAAAAAACAAATAAGGCAAGCTTGGTGTGGTCGTGAGTAATGGTAAGCTGCTAATGACCACAGCGGCAACAAGACCAGTCACGAATAGTGCAGCCCGCCCTATATTCCAACGTTGAATCTCACTCAATAATATAAATACCGTTGCGACAACCAGTCCAAAAAATAACGACCAAATAAATAACGGTTGATTATCTAATAGGTGTTTGATAATACCGGCTAAAGTAGCAAAACTGGTGGCGATTCCCAATAACAAAAACAACAAAAAAGTGGCATCAACTTGTCGCCACACCGCAACCAAACCTTTGATTCCGCCTTCCTGTCGAAATATCTGCCAGAGATTGGGGCCGATGCTACTCAGGGCGTTAATCAAGCGCTCATAAATACCAGCAATCAGCGCAATGGTGCCGCCAGAGACACCCGGTACGATATCCGCTGCCCCCATGGCCATTCCTCTGATATAAACCCCAAATAGTTGCTTTGGACTATCGGAGGATACAGCAGTGCTGCTCTTATCCAGTGGTTGTGGCGCTGACGGCTCATTTTGCCGCGGTGATGGTGATGCCGTCATGGACAATCCTTTTTTATTTGAAAGCACAGTGAAAGTTAATGCGATGCCGCTAAGTATGCTAGGACAGTGATGCGAAAATTGACTGTTGCAATGTTGCAATGTCGCAATGCGATAAGACGTAAAAGCCAGATTAATGTTAAAAACACTAACCTAGCTCCATGGTATGGTATTGCGAGTGTAGTCGTTACTCTGTAGGCGCAAGTGCTGGATAACCAAGGGCATAAAATATGCCTTCAAGCCCTGTGACATTGATGGCGGCATCAGCACGTGCTTGCACAATAGGCTTAGCATGATAGGCGACGCCTAGGTCTGCAATGCCCATCATCGGTAAATCATTGGCACCGTCACCGATACAGACCACTTGTGACATCTCGATGCCTAAACGTTCAGCAGTATGCTCAACGATAGCCGCTTTTTTGGTACCATTGACGATGGGCAGCTGTACGTGACCAGTGACTTCCCCTTCGTCGATATCTAGGGCGTTGGCGTGAACTTCGTCAATGCCCAATTGCTCAGCGATGTAGCGCGCAAAGTAGGTAAAGCCGCCTGATACCAGTACGGTATGGTAGCCCAAAGCCTTTAGTGCACTGATGGTAGTGCGAGCGCCCATTGATAGCGTCAAACGATTGCAGATATCATCTAATACATCGGTCGAGATGCCTTTTAGTAACGCCACACGCTGGGCAAAAGATTCATCAAAATCCATTTCACCGCGCATTGCCGCTTCCGTAATGGCTTCGACTTCTTCGCCGATACCCGCTGTTTTTGCCAACTCAACGATGACTTCTTGCTCGATTAAGGTGGAATCCATATCAAAGCAGGCAAGCTTGTGGGTACGTAGCATATGACCGACTGATAAAATATGGCAATCGACAATATCTAAGCGTTCAGCACTACTCGCTTGATGACTATCGTTATAAGCTTCGGTCAAGTCATGACGCAAGCGCGTAGTCAACTGATCATCAATGATGTGAGCTGCTGCGGTCTTTTTGCCAGGATGCATGAGCGTATCAGTGACTGGTACCAACAAATAGCGGAACACTTGTGCTTGAGTAAAAGGCAAGCGCTGTGCGTTTGCTGCCGTTGGCTCTGTATCAGAAACGGTAATATTGACAAAACTGGCGTCAGTATCTTCAGCGACGGTGACCAAATGCCAGCTTGGCTGTTCATCGACCCATGATTGCACATACTGGTGGATATCAAGCGTCGATACTTTGGTCGGTAGCACAACAATAAGAGCAAAAACTGGCAGGGACTGTAGCGCATCAAAATCTTGTAAGTTCGTGTTATCTGGTAACAGTGACGCAATAGAGTCAACGGCTTGTTGCCATGCTTTGCTGTCTTTTGGTAACGAGTAAGATGTATTGTGTGGCATGGCTCAATGGTCCCTTGTATGCTCATATAAGATTGGGAATAATAGCAGCTTTACTCGGCAGCGCCTATAGATGACGCGCAAAGTATCACCGTCGATTAAAGATGGCAGCAATCATTGAAAAATCATTTGAAATTGAATGTGATTATTATGATAAATTTATAAATCTACTAACGCTATAAGACTTATTATGGTGATATAGTAGATAAGATAAGCGGACTGTATTCATGATGATATCCACAATAATGCTCGCAGTCGCCGCTTACCAAATGTGCCGTAGATTATCCTGAGTATTAGTATTTGAGACAGCAGTTTTTAAGTAACCAAACCTTGTTGTAAATGTTATTTTAGGCAACAACAGAGGTGTCGGGTTATGGTACTTAAGTTCAATACATACTTATTAAGATGCGTACTATTATAGTTTTTTTAAATTCGCCAAAAAATGAGGGATAGCCTTGTTTTTTTAATTTATCTTATCCAAAAAAGTTTACCATATCATGACGTATTTAGCGCCGCGGCAAGGGTTGTTTGCCATTATTCTTCTGGTTAGTTTTTGTTTGCAGACGTTGTTATTGGTCATCAGCACCGATCAACAGCTGAGCAAAAGTCGTGCGTTAAAAGGCGAGCAGATGGTCGCCCAGCTGATTGATGAAGCAAGGTTGTCTTTAGAAAATAAAGACCGTGTCAGCTTAAGTGTCATTGCCAATCGCTATACCAGCGAGCAAGACGTGACGCGCATATTGATTAAAGACAATAACGACGACATCTTGGTGCCTGTTGGCAATGCGCCCATGCAGCAAGGTGATACCATTCGGCAGATTGCTACCAATGGCGATTCGGTGATTGGCAGTGTGTCGTTGACGTTAAAAGATATTAGCAAAGGCGAGATTATCGCTATGCAATGGCCGTTCGTCATCGGTACGATGCTGCTGCATTTGTTGCTTTGGCTGGTTTATGGTTACCTTGCCCGTCCAACCAAAGAGCAAATTAACGCGCTTAGCCGCGATATTCAAGATTTGCATCGTGAGCAGTATATGCAAATCGATCAGCGCAGTTATGATCGGGAGTTTGAACGCCGTGCCACGGATATGGATAAAGAAACATCGGAGCATTCTGTAGAGAGTGCGACGGACGGTCAGCCAGCCAATGCACATAAATTGGATGTACATAGTGAAGTAAACCAGTACTTAAGAACGCAACAGAATCAAGCGGCGACTGATACCACTGGCTCTGATAGTCAGCCTATCGATAGTACGACTGAAGAGCGAGCGGAGCATGATGCAGCAAATGGTGCTGCCCAAGATGAGATAAGCCGTGCTCCTAAATCTGGTAGCGCCTCTCGGTTGTCTGCCACCCGCTCATTTGACAGTGTGAGAGTGCAGATTGTGTTCCATGACGAGTTCAATATGCTTGAGCGTCTGGCACCGGCTCAGCGTTTACCTTATTTGGCATTATGTACGCAGCTATTAAACCAAGCGGTGACCGAGTTACTTAAGCAGCCATTGTTGTTGGGTGTCAGCGCGATGAACGAGCCGCGTTTCGATGACACGGGTGCTAGTGTGTTGTTAAAGGCGGACAATAGCCATGCCAAAGTGGCGTTAGCAGGCGTGATGCTGGGCAAGCTGTATTTGATGCTCAACAAAATCATCCATGACAAGCACATTGAGCTAAGCCGCTTTGCCCTTCCTGCTAAAGCAGGTGTCAGCGATGATGCACAGGCGCAAGCAATGACACAATTATTACACAGCGTCGGCAAAAAAGAGCAAATGCTGATTTTGTTACCCAATGCAGGTCTTAAGCAAATCAGCCACCATGTACAGGTACAGAGTATCATGCGCCCAACCACGGTTTATGAGCGTGAATGTGCCGTGTTCGATGGTGGTAATGATTCGATGATCCAACGCTTAGCGGATGTGCGCAATGCGGTATTGATGATTGAAAGCGCAGATGAGTTGGCTATTTAATGCTGCTTATATTCGCTTATTACTATACAATTGTCTGAGATATTGTCTCTGTCGTTATCTTTAAACAGCCTAAAAATAAGGCAGTAATAATAAAAAGCATTGACAACGTGAAGTAGAGACTTTATAAGGCATATATATATTAATGTATTCTTAATACCCTTGCTAAAAATGATAGGAGCTTGTCATGAGTGACGCTGATATTGACGACGATTTTGATGATGATTTTGTCGACGATGATGATGCAAAGATGGTGGAAGAGGCCGAGACGAGCGTGCGTACGCGCTTAAGTAGTCTTGAGAAGCGTCGACTGATCGATAATCTGCTAGAAGAGAAGCGTTTGGCCAAAGAGCTAAAGGATGATCTAGATGATATAGACAATTTCGATGAAGATGGCGATGATTGGGATGATGACGATCTTTAGTTTTTAAACTTAAGTCATAGCCTAATGTGAAAGTGCTCAGTCATTTCAGCCGACTAAAGCCTTTTAATAACGGCATATTAGCTGACAGTGTAATGCTAATGATATCGCGATCGTTACTTTTTGACGGTTGCTCGCCACCCGCTCTATGCAATGATTCTTATTTTATAAAGATGGTTTGGGTGCTTTACCGAAACCATTTTTACCTTCAAATTATCCACTATTCTGCACTTAACCGATCGTTTATGGCGACTGCCGCACTCTATCTTTCAAGGACAATTACATCATGAGTAACCAATTAAGCTTCGATGAATTATTAGACTATTTGGACAATCAAGAGAGCCCGTTTGTGCTTGATAGTGTCGCCGCGCATGGTTTTTTGACAGCGACAGTCATTGGGCGCCCATTACCGAATTGGCTGGATGCACTGTTTGAAGGTCATGTTAGTGAAATCCCAGAAAACGTCATCGACGGTATCCAGCGCTGGCGCGATTCCATTATCGCTGAGCTAAAAAACGAGACGCCTATTGAGCTACCGTTTGGCGAAGATGCGGGTGATGAAGAAGTGGCTGTCGATTTTTCAGATGAATCAGATATCGTTGCTTGGTCCATTGGCTTTGTCGATGCGATGTATGGCGACGAAGCCAGCGATTGGTTTGAAGATGAAGAAACGGCTGAAGATGTGGCTGTCTTGACCTTACCAATGATTTTGCTAAGTGGTATCGATGATGAAGATCCAGAGCTTGCAGAGATGCGTAAAGATGAAGACAAGCTGGCACAAATGGCCAATAGCATCGAAGGCAATTTGACCGAGTTATTTTTATTGTTCCATACCAACGATTAGCCTTTTTTATCAATATAGGGACAGCGTGGTTTGGTCTATATCCAAGTTGACGCTGTCTATATAACGTCACCGATAAGGTCGTATTATGACTGTGCAACTCTCCAATCTTGAGCATTTGCCCAACTACCAAATCACCGAGCGTTTAGATGTGGTGTACGGTAGTACCGTGCGCTCAAAACATGTCGGCAAAGACTTGTTTGCTGGACTAAAAAATATCGTCGGTGGTGAGTTAACGGCTTATACCGAGCTGTTAGAAGAGTCACGCCAAGAGGCGATCGATCGGATGATTGTCAAAGCAGAAGCTTTGGGTGCAGATGCGGTGGTGGGGTTACGTTTTTCGACCTCTAGCATCGCGCAGGGAGCTTCTGAATTGTTTGTCTATGGCACGGCTGTCAAAGCCATACCGATGCCGCAGCAAGTCTACCAAACCCCACCAAGCGACTCTCATCATCAGTCTGGTCAACAGCCAAATCTACAAAATTCTGCACCGACAGCGACCGATGACTTGCCACGTTTCAACCCTTTTGGTTAGCTAACCAAATCTTAAAGCATCGACGCTTTTTTCTGATAAGTTTATGACAAGAGACGTGCCATGAATAATTCCCTTACCCAAATGCTTATCAATTACGCACCGTTTATTTTACTATTCGCTGCTGGTTGGTTCTTTGGGTCGCGTCATGAGCGCCAACATCTCGCGCAATTAAGCATTGCAGAGCAACAATTAAGCCATATTATGGTCTCAAGTGAGCGCTTTTATGTGCCGAAACTTGTTGCCAATACTGAGGGCGAGCTGGTACTTGGTAGCGTGGTTATTGCCCAAGATTATTTCAAAATGATTATCGCTCGGCTATTGAGCATCTTTGGCAAAAACTTGACCACGTACGAGACCTTACTCGACCGTGCCCGCCGCGAGGCTCTTGTACGTATGCGTACCGAAGCACAAGCCAAAGGCTATAACCATATCTACGGCTTACGTCTAGAAGTCAGCAATATCAATCAATTGGGCAGTATGGTTGAAGCCATCGCTTATGGCACTGCAGTGAACAGCCGTGAGCAACTCTAAAGCGCAATGAATCACTCAGAATTAATGTAATCAATATCTACGATTGAATGCTAGTCATGCGTTTTGATTGTCTCTCATCTATACCGTTTCTTACTTACCTCACCTGTTATTTATAAAGAATAAACCATGCTTGTTCTACAGATTATCGCTGGATTTATGATCTTTTATATCGTCATAAAAGTCGCCAGTTGGTTTGGAAGCCGCGACAATTCACCAATTTCTTTGGACTCTCCTTGGGATCAGGATAATCTTGACGATAGCGATGGTAGTGATTCAAGCAGTAGTGATTCAGGCAGCAGCGACTCAAGTAGCGGTGATTCAGGTGGTGGTGATTGAAGGTTGCTGTTCAATGATATTTCATCGTTCTGTAAACCCAAACACCATATTTGACTGATGAGTCGTTGAATAAAGCAAATAAGGGCGACTTTACCCCTATATACTTGCTTTTACCCTGTCTTATTTTTTGCTGTTTTTTAGTTGATTGTCGGTGTTTAACGGCTATTGATTATGAGGACACGCCTTAGCAAGGATTGCTAATCAGGCGTCATTTAATCAG
Organism: Psychrobacter cibarius; assembly: GCA_030686115.1. Classification (NCBI taxonomy): domain Bacteria; kingdom Pseudomonadati; phylum Pseudomonadota; class Gammaproteobacteria; order Moraxellales; family Moraxellaceae; genus Psychrobacter; species Psychrobacter cibarius. Next base: position 2,955,849 of record CP131612.1, on the reverse strand, counting down.
CATACTCGGTCTATAAAATGAACCTATAAACAGCTTTTATCTACAAGGATGTAGTTATGGAAGGTCTTGCAATAGTCACGTTAGTCAATTCAGTTATCATTCCTATTTGTCTGTTTTTAATCATGATGGGCATGGGTCTGACTCTCGTCACCAACGATTTTAAACGGGTTTTAAAATACCCAAAAGCAGTCGGCATTGGCTTGACCAATCAGTTGATACTGTTACCTATCATTGGCTTTGCCTTGGCCAATATCATGCCATTACGCCCAGAGTATGCCGTCGGGGTTATGCTCCTCGTATTGTGTCCGGGTGGCACTACCTCAAACTTATTTACCTATTTAGCCAAAGGCGATGTGGCGCTGTCGGTGACGATGACCGCGATCGCGAGCGTGATTACCGTCTTTACCATTCCCATTGTGCTGAGCTTTTCATTGATTTATTTTATGGGCAGCGGTAGTGAGTTTGAGTTACCAGTAGTAAAAACGATGCTGACTTTGGTGGTGCTGACGATAGTGCCTATTAGTGTCGGCATGCTGATTAAACGCTATGCACCAACCGTTGCCGATCGCTCACAAGTCTATGTGTCTCGATTTGGGGTGATATTTTTAACGTTTTTAGTGCTATTTTTGGGCTATGTGCAACGCGATATCATTGTCGACGCCTTTATCGCTACGGGTCCCGTATCGGTATTATTAAACCTTTCAACCATGGCGCTCGGTTATTATAGTAGTAAATGGTTCGGTCTCAACTGGGCGCAAAGAACCTCGGTGACGCTAGAAGTCGGTTTGCAGAATAGCACCTTGTCGATATTTATGGCATTGACACTATTGTCTAACTACGACATGTCGATGATGCCAGCCATTTATACCTTGGTGATGTTCTTAAGCGCGGGGATTTTGGTGCGCATATTTAGCGCTCAACACGATAAGCTAAGAAAATCTGAAATAGAAAATAGCGTGTTGGCAGCGCGTATGCTGTAGATGCTGAAAACCCATAACAGGTTTAAATATTGAACCTTGTTATGGGTAATAGGTGAATTATCTATTTATAGCATTTAGCATTAACCAATACCAATCAAGTCAAGGTCGGCGGGTATTTATACTGCTTCTAGCTTCCGCTTGTTCACTAGCCGTTTGTTCTTTTACTTTTTCGATTTGAAATAAGAAAGTACGGTTTTTGAGAACCGCGACAAATACCACGCCGCCGACGGTATTGCCCAATATCACCACCACCAAAAATACCAAGTAGCGCCACAAGCTGACAGTATTGCCATATAGCAATGCTGAAAACACCTCGATGTTGCCCACGATACTGTGATGCAAACCCAAAAATCCGATACTGCCAGTAATGAGAGTGACCAGAACGATACGGCTAAGGGTATCGCGTGCCGAGGTGACGAGCCATGCAGCCACCCCCATCATCCAGCCAGCCAGTACTGCGCTACCAAATATCACCCACCACTCAAAACCTAAGATATGCTCGGCATAAACATCGATAGCATGGTCTGTAAACAGATGCATATGCAGCCCTAAACCAATCATTAACGCTGCAAAGATACAGCCGCCAACGATATTACCAGCGATGACGATGCCCCATAGCCGCAGCAGTTTACGTAGCGGCTCAATTTTATTTAAGACAGGCAGGCTTAATAATGAGGTTTGTTCGGTGAATAATAGCGACTGACCAATGACGACGATGATAAAGCCAATTGGGTAAAGTAGGGAGGCGAGCACGATTGCGTATTGGCTTGGTAGTACGCCACTCAACAGCGCAAAAGCTGATAAAATCATAAAGAAGCTAATGCCAATCTCAAGCCCAGCGGTAAAAGCACTGGTAAATAGCGAGCCAAGCGAGCGCTCAAAGGTTTCTTTGGCATCCATCACTTGCTCAACCAAGATACTGGCATAGCTTTTTGCTTGACTCAAGTTATCATCATTGGCGACTTTTTTGATGGTTTCTTTATCTTCTTCGCTCATATCTTCAGAGAAATCTCCGTCTTCTAAACTTTCTGTCGCCTCGGTATCATCTGACATCTCAGTTTTGCTAACGTCTTTATCTTCAGCAGTAGATGATTGATAAACGCTATCATCAATCAAGCGCTTATCGTCTATTTCATTAGCGTCAGATTCATCAGCTTGAGAGTGGCTGCTATTGTTATAGGTGTGCTCGGTATCTTTGGACACGGTCGGCTCGCTGTTTATAAGATCATGATTTTAGGATAAAGACGCCATTTATATGCTAGTGATGTTATAAAATATATCTCATAGCATGACCCATATTTTATAACATCACTAGCACTTATTTTGTGGGATTCTCATTCGATTGAGGGCCTTTATGGGCTTTTGCGCTTATTAATGGGGCAATGCCACTCTGCAAGTCTGATAAATTGCCTTAGCATCTAACAAAATCTGGCCATCTGCGTTAAAATCACTCTATTCATGATTTTCCTAATTTTTATATTCGCTTTAATCACATTCAATCAATAAAAGATAATGCCATTATGAGTAACCACAACCTCACTACATCTATTCAAGCGGCCTTAAGCCAGTTAGAGAATGCGTACAATCCTGCGGAAGTCGAAGCAGGCATGTATCAAGGCTGGGAAGAAAGCGGCTATTTTAAGCCGACGTTTGACAAAGAAGAGTCATTTTCTATCGCACTACCACCGCCGAACGTCACCGGCTCTCTGCATATGGGTCATGGATTTAACAACGCGATTATGGATGCGCTCACGCGTTATCATCGCATGGATGGTGACAATACGCTTTGGCAACCGGGTACAGATCATGCTGGTATCGCGACCCAAATGGTCGTTGAACGTCGCCTCGAAGCACAAGGACTCAAACGCCGTGATATGACGCGTGAAGACTTCGTCGATAAAGTGTGGGAATGGAAAGAAGAGTCGGGCGGCAATATCACCAGCCAAATTCGCCGTTTGGGCAGCTCGGTTGATTGGTCACGTGAGCGTTTTACCATGGATGATGGTCTGTCTAACGCGGTAAAAGAAGTGTTCGTACGCCTATTCGACGATGGCCTTATCTATCGTGGTAAGCGTTTGGTGAACTGGGATCCTAAGTTCCAAACCGCGCTGTCTGATTTAGAAGTTGAAAACCACGACGAAAAAGGCAGTTTGTGGCATTTCCGCTATCATTTCACGGATAAAGACCTAACCACCCAAGATGGTAAAAATTATCTTGTGGTAGCCACCACGCGTCCTGAGACATTGCTTGGTGATACGGCTGTCGCGGTCAATCCTAGCGATGAGCGTTATGCACATTTAGTCGGCAAAACCATTACCTTGCCAATTACGGGTCGTGTCGTGCCTATCGTCGCTGATGATTATGTCGAAAAAGACTTCGGTACGGGCTGCGTAAAAATCACCCCAGCGCACGATTTCAACGATTATGAGTTGGGTCGTCGTCATAGCTTGCCATTGATTAATATCCTCGATGAGCGCGCCAATATCTTAGCATCGATGGAAGTATATCCTGACTTGCAAACGCGTGAGCCAGAATTAGAAACCACACCTAGCGAGTATGCAGGACTTGAGCGTTTTGCCGCTCGTAAGTTCCTTGTAGCGCAAGCAGGCGAGCAAGGCTGGCTAGAAGATATCGAAGACTATGCACTCAAAGCCCCGCGTGCTGAGCGTGGCGGTACGATCGTTGAGCCATGGTTGACCGATCAGTGGTATGTCGCAGTTAAAGAGCTTGCCAAGCCTGCGATTGACGCGGTAGAAGACGGCAGCATCGAGTTCGTCCCTGCACAGTACAAAAACATGTATATGTCGTGGATGACGGATCTGCAAGACTGGTGTATCAGTCGTCAGCTGTGGTGGGGACATCGTATCCCTGCATGGTATGACGATGCGACGGGTGAAATCTATGTCGCCCGTGACGAAGCCGAAGTCCGTAGTAAATACAGTCTCAGCGATGACGTGATCTTGCGCCAAGATGATGACGTACTCGATACGTGGTTCAGCTCAGGTCTGTGGACGTTTAGTACGCTTGACTGGGCAGACGTCAACGCCGATCCACGCGTGATGGACACCTTCCACCCAACCAGCGTGTTGGTGACAGGTTTTGACATTATCTTCTTTTGGGTTGCTCGCATGATCATGATGACCATGCACTTCGTGAAAAACGAAGATGGCACGCCGCAAGTACCATTTAAGACTGTCTATGTGCATGGTCTGGTGCGTGATGGCAATGGTCAAAAAATGTCAAAATCGAAAGGTAACGTCTTAGATCCGATTGATCTGATCGATGGTATTGATCTAGAAGCACTGGTCGAAAAACGCACCAGCAATATGATGAATCCAAAAGACGCGGCCAAGATTGAGAAGCAAACGCGTAAAGAGTTCCCAGAAGGCATCCCAGCCTTTGGTACGGATGCGCTGCGCTTTACCTTTACATCCTTAGCCAGTACCGGTCGCGATATCAACTTTGATCTAAAGCGCGTCGAAGGCTATCGTAACTTCTGTAATAAAATCTGGAACGCCAGCCGTTTTGTACTCATGAACTGCGTCGATAGCGAAGGCAATGCCAAGCCTATCGATCAAGCGGCCAACCCTGACGTTTGGGAATTACCAGAAAAATGGATCATGAGCCGCCTGAACTCTACCGTTGCCGATATTCATCAGCATTTTGCTCAGTATCGTCTCGATATGGTCAGCCAAGATATCTATGAGTTTATCTGGAATGAGTACTGTGATTGGTATGTTGAGCTTGCCAAAGCCAGTCTAAATGATGACTCGGTGTCTGATGAGCGTAAAGCGCAAATCCGTTATGTGCTACTGCACGTGTTAGAGACGGCGCTACGCTTTAGCCATCCAATCATGCCGTATCTGACCGAGCAAATCTGGCAGACGGTGGCACCGCTACTGGGTCGCAAAAACACGGACAGCATCGTGGTCGCTGACTATCCAAAAACGGATGAGGCACAAATCAGTGAGCAGGTTGAGGCGGATATGGCATGGCTACAAGAGCTCATCGCTAGCGTCCGTAACATCCGTGGTGAGATGAAATTGGGTAATGCCGTACGTCTGCCAGTGCTACTACAAAATATCTCTAGCGATGAAGATGCGCGTCTGTCACGTATCAAAAACCAGTTCAAAGCGCTTGCCAAAGTCGAGAGCTTAGAGATCGTCAAAGAAGGCGATGAAGTGCCGCTATCATCATCAAGTATGGTCGGTCAGCTACGCGTGCTTGTCCCGATGAAAGGGCTGATTGATCCAACAGCTGAGCTGGCTCGTTTAGGTAAGTCATATGATAAGCTGAAAGGTCAAGCCGAAGGCATCGCCCGCAAGCTCGGTAATGAAGGCTTTGTGAGTAAAGCGCCTGCGGAAGTGGTCGATGCTGAAAAGGCTAAACTGGCTGAGCTAGAAGGGCAGTTGACGGCGATGACGGCGCAGATGGAGCAGTTGAAAGCGTTGTAAATAAAGCGTAAATATCTATAGTAATAAAGAACGCTGTCACAATTGTGATGGCGTTCTTTTACTTGGTTACTGGTTGGTTCTCTAATCAACTTTTGATTCTAAGAAATAACTGAATATTTGTGTGCTATTATCTATATCCTATTGAGATTAGCTCGAATATATCTTTATAAGTTGCAAAAACTATCGTCAGTAAAGCCCCTGTAGAAGTGGTCGATGCTGAGAAAGAGAAACTGGCTGAGTTAGAAGGGCAGCTCACGGCGATGATGGAGCAGTTGAAAGCGTTGTAGTTTTTTATGGTCGATTGAGTTGTACGATGGTAGCTTGATTCAATAAAAGAGGATTTAAATATGCAAAATGAAGATATAGAGCTTTCCGTTCAAGTTACTTCTGACTCAATTAAGAAAAAATTTAAAACATTAGAGCCAATCAAAGCCATTTTTGAATTAATCTGGAATGGTTTAGATGCGTGTGCTGATAGAGTTGTTATAAACATTGAACGCAATGAATTAGATGGACTTGTATCCATTACTGTTAGTGATAATGGTAATGGAATCAATTTTGATCAAGGAGAAGAATGTGGCTTTTTGAAATTTGATGATTCAAACAAAAAGGCTGACATAAATACACATGGTAAAGATGGAATAGGTCGTTTCTCATTCCATAAATTAAGTAATAATGCAGAATGGCATACGAAGAATAATGGTAATAGTTATAAAGCAACTATCCATGAGTCTAATTTACACAAGATCATACTTAAATCTACTAAAGATACTGAGTATCCATTTTTAATGAAAGAGAAGTCGGGTACTACAGTTCAATTAACAGGGTTTAATGCTTCAAATGGCTCTCTACCCAGTGATGAGAAGATTTTAAATTTACTTTCATGCGAGTTTGGATGGTTTCTAGCTTACCATCAAACTGCTAAGATACTATTTGATGGAGTTAGAGTTCACGTTCCTAAAAACGACGTAAAACACGAAAGTGCTGAGCTTGAAGGTTATGAATTTAATATCTCTGTATTTCGCTGGCATGACAAGCCAACTTCAGAGAAATCATACATATACTTTACTGATAAAAATAATAAAGTTGTTTATAAAGATCTCAGTAGATTCAATAAAAAGCTAGGATTTTATACATCAGCAGTTATAAGCTCAAAATTTAATAGTAAATTTGACAATGATCTATATGAAATGGACGGTTCACGAAAAGTAATAAGTGCCGTTTCAAAAGTTGTTTATGATATGCAAACTGATCTATATAACAGTTTTCTAAGAGCACGAGCTGAATTTCTAATAGAGAATTATGAAAATAAGGGTTTTTTTGACCATATTTATAGTAATGGTAATGATCTTCAAAAATGGAATTTAGAAAATACAAAAAGAGTAGTTAAAGAGCTCTATATTGCAGATCCTAGAATTTTTAATAATTTAAGTGAGAAGCCTGCTAAAATTTTAGTACGTTTATTGGATAGAATTCTGGTATCAAATGAAAACGGTGCTTTGTTTGAAGTGCTCGAAGGCGTATTAGATTTGGACTCTGAACATGTAGAACGATTAGCAGATTTAATTCAAAATACCAAACTAGAAAATATAATTAGTACAGTTGAAATTATTTCTAGGAGATTACAAGTTATAAAAATGCTTCGAAGCATTATGGTAAATGACTATAAAAACGTATTAGAAACTCCTGATTTACAACAAGTGATTGAGTCAAATAGCTGGTTGTTTGGAGAGCAATACTCGATTTTAGGTGCAGAAGAAGATGATTTTAATAGGACTGCAAAAAATCTAAGAGACTCAATTAGAGGTATCAAAGAAATAACTGTTGAAGACGTTGAAGACGTGACAGTTGAAGGTTCGAAACGTCAAGTAGACTTGTTTTTAGCAAGTAAACGAATGATTTTTGATGAAAACAATAACAAGATATTTAAATGCGTTATCATTGAGATTAAACGTCCTAGTATTTCATTAAGTAAAAAACATTTAAGGCAACTAGAAGATTATGCAGAGATTATTCAAAAAAGCTCAGCGTTTGGTATAAGTGAAAATTTAAGATTTGATTTGATTTTAGTTGGTAGAAAAGTCTCTAATCAAGATACTTCGATTCAAGGTAGCTTAGAAGGTATGAAGCCTTATCATGAAAAAGGTTTAGTGGGACTATCCGATAACAGACGAATTAAAAGTTATGTTAAGGATTGGCTATCACTACTAGACGAACATGAACTTTCAGCAAACTACATTTTAGAAAGACTAAAACCTAAGTTACCTGATTACTCACTAACAAAAAGTAAAGATCTGATTGAAGTTTTACAAGAGCCAGCTTAACTTAGAAGATATCTCTCTCTCGTTATATTTAGATTATTGAGAAACGAAAGCTTTATCCATTCTGAAATGTTAAAATTTAGTTATGATTGGTAACTAAACTTCTTTAAAAGGAATTTTAATGCTTTCTCTCACCGTTGGACAACGCGCGCCTTTAAGCAACCTTGCTATTGACGACACCGCACCCATCACGCTTAAGTTCACCCGCCAAAGTCCGATAGAGATGGACATCAGCTGCTTTGCCTTAGACGCAGCGGGTAAGCTGATTAATGATGATTACATGGTGTTTTATAATCAGCCAACCTCACCATGCGGACAAATCAAGCTCAGCCATTACGAGTCGCAGCCAACGGCGAATAAAGGCATCCAGGCCGAGTTTGAGGTTAACTTATCCAAACTGACGACTAATATAGACAGCTTGTTTTTTGTATTATCAGCCGACACGCCGCTGAATCAAATTCAATCGTTAGAGATTGGCATTTGGCAGCAATCACAAAAGGCGCAGGCAGAATATCAAGCAGCAGACTTTGCCCAGCAGCAAGCCAGTATGCTAATGCAGCTTTATCGTAAGAGTGGTGTTTGGCGAGTATCTAATGTTGCGCAAGGCTTTAATGGTGGACTTGCCGCCATCGTGCAGCATTTCGGTGGTGACGTAGAAGAGGGTAGCCCGCAAACAATAGAGGTAACCGCAACGCCAGTTCAAGCAAAACCATCGTTAGAGAAGGTCATGCTAGACAAAGCCCCAAAACTGGTCAATCTGGCCAAAAAAGCCACGATATCGCTTGAGAAGCGCCAATTGCAGCAATTAACCGCAAAGGTGGCACTGGTATTAGATGCCTCAGGCTCAATGAACAGACAGTATAAACAAGGCCGCGTGCAAGAAGTGGTCAATCGTCTATTGCCATTGGCAGTGAGCTTCGATGATGACCAAGCGCTCGACTGTTGGGCTTTTGCCCGAGATCCGCAGTATTTGGGTGAGATTGGGCTGAGTAACTATGAAGGCTTTATTGACAACGCTCACGGCGGCTGGCGCAAATGGGCACTTGGCCCGCGTGTAAATAACGAAGCAGAAGTCATGAAAGCCGTGACGGAGTTTTATCAAAAGGACGGCTTGGATGTGCCTGTATACGTACTATTTATCAGTGATGGCGGGGTGAATGATAATCGCGGTATCACTAAAGTCATGACGGAAGCTGCGAAATTACCGATATTTTGGCAGTTTGTGGGCTTGGGTGGTCGTGGTTATGGCATCCTAAAAAAACTAGATGATATGACAGGGCGCGTGATCGATAATTGCGACTTTTTTGAATTAGATGACTTGGACGATATCAGCGAAGAAGCGTTATATGAAAACATGCTAGAAGAGTTTCCAAGCTGGCTAAAAGAAGCACGCGAGATAGGGTTGATAGCGAAATAAATAAATTAGGATATTATCTTCAACGATAAAACCGTTCATAGTCTAACTATGAGCGGTTTTTTATTGCTAAAAATTCAGTCAAAGGTTGTGAGCTCACTTACCTAACCACTAACCAAACATACCTATTGATAGCAAAAACCTCGTAAAAATAGCCTTGTACCATTTTGAGTGATATTGCATGCTTAGCTACCTATATAGGTAGGCAGTTCTATCAATGATTATCTGGTTTAACAATTTAGCTGTCTAACATTCATTAAATATTAGCCACTCCATATCATTCAATGACAGTATTTTTATGAGCCAACACAAAAAAGCCTTTTATTATCGACCCAAAACCAATCAGCATAACAGCCCAACGGTGCGTTGGACGTTTGTCATACTGGGCTGGCTATTTTTTGTATTAGGGATTATCGGTGTGTTGCTGCCAGTCATGCCGACTGCGCCTTTTATATTACTGGCGGCAGGTTGCTGGGCGCGTAGTTCGCGGCGCTTTCATTTTTGGTTGATTAATCATAAATACTTTGGGAAATTTGTCCGCGATTGGGAAAATAATCATGCGGTGCCACTCTATGCTAAGTGGTTAGCGACAATAATGATGACTATTTCAACAACGATGTTATTTTTTAATATTCCCGCCAATATGATATGGATGGCATGGCTGGTAGCCGTGGTCTGTACTGGGGTAGCGGTCTATTTGTTCCGTTTGCCAAATGCCTAAAATACGTTGATTTTCAGATCAAAAATCGTAAGAAATGGGCTTTAGTTACATGAAAGCTAAGATAAGACTTGCGAAATCAGGATGTTCCCCCTATAATACGTCCAAGCTTAAGAGCAGTTCTGCACCAAATCATTACCTCGTAGTATTAGTTATAATCCTTCGTTTTAATATTTATCGTTCAGTAGCTATTTGCAAGCGTTATCGGTCACTAGGCCATTAATAAATTTAAAAGTAGGATTATATTATGTCAGACGTTCAAAAAGGTACAGTTAAGTGGTTCAACGAAGCTAAAGGCTTTGGTTTTATCGCTCCAGAAACTGGCGCAGACGTTTTTGCTCATTACAGCGAAATCACTGGTTCAGGCTTCAAAACTTTAGCTGAAGGCCAAGAAGTTGAGTTCACTGTAACTCAAGGTCAAAAAGGCCCACAAGCCCATAACATCGTTGCTATCTAATTTGTCTTTATAGACACTTAGAGCAAGATGAAAAAAAAGCGAACCTTCGGGTTCGTTTTTTTTCGTCTAAAATTTGGTGTAGATTACTCATAACAAAGCCTACTTACTATGTTAATAGTCTTAGGCTTTGTTGATTCTGCATAAGTTTATAGTAGGCAAGCCATCATAGAAATGAGCGTTTTATAAAAAACTGATACCTATATTAATCAATCCACCGCCAACGATCAGCCAAGCAAACATAATCGCCCCCAAGATAAGGGGTTTAACGCCAGCTTGTTTAATAGCGCCCAAATGCGTGGTTAGACCAAGTGCAAACATCGCCATGGTGAGCAGCACATCGTCTAGCATCACCATACTACGCTCAAAGCTTGCGGTCATCGGCACCCAAGTGTGTAGTAAGACGATGGCAATGAATATAAAGGCAAACCAAGGAACTTTGACTTGTTGGACGCGATTCATAAACGATGGTTTTTTGCCATTGTCGCTGCTACCTTTGGTTAAGGCAAACGATAAAATAAGTAAAAAAGGGGCAAGCATCATGACGCGTATCATCTTGGTGACAACCGCTGTGTCACCCACTTCGGGACTGACTGCGTTACCAGCGACGACGACTTGCGCCACTTCATGAATGGTGGAACCCGTATAAATCCCGTACTGCTGAGCATTTAGCCAAGGTTGCAACCAACCAAGATGGTATAAAAACGGATAGAGCAGCATCGCAACCGTACCAAAGACCACCACTGTCGCCACGGCAATAGTGACTTTGTGGGCTTCCGCTTTGACCACTGGCTCGGCGGCAATCACTGCGGCGGCACCGCAAATACTCGCGCCTGACCCAATCAATAGCGTCGTTTGTTTATCGACTTTTAACCATCGGGTACCTATCCAATAGGTGAGTAAAAAGGTCGATGTCAATACCAACGCATCGCTCATCACCGCAGACAGTCCGACACTTGATACTTGTGTTAGGGTCAGCTTAAAGCCATAAAACATGATGGCGAGGCGCAATATTTGACCTTTGGCAAATGCCACGCCGACACTTAAGCGCTCAGCAAGGTTAGGATAGACCGTATTGCCCAATACCATACCAATGAGAATGGCTAAAGTGAGAGAAGACAAGCCAACGATACGTCCATTGGTCCATGTGTTGACACTAGTATTGAGCCACAAACAAAATAAGCTGCCAATCAGCACGACGATGAGCCCTGCTAGATGGCGGCTGCGCGGGAAATAGTTATTTACTGATTGAGTCAAGGCGTACATGACTGACTGTCCTATTATGTATTATCTATAATCGAAATAAGCATAAGCTTATGAATAGACATTATAAGGCAGACCAATCTATAATAAAAACAGATTAATTAGATAAAAACTATAGATTTTTTAGGTTAATAAAAGTCTTTGGGCTAAAAAGATGGTTTTTTAGATCATGGAAGATTTTAAAAATAACAGGTGGTTTTTAGATTGTATCAATAAGATGGGGTGTCAGAGAAATTATGAAAAAAGCCATGCAGGTATTACCAAAGATTACCCTCAAGCAATTATCGGTGTTTGTCAGTATTTATCAAACAGGTAGTACCAGCCGTGCCAGTGAAGCGCTGCATTTATCACAGTCGGCCGTCAGTAGTGCGCTGACAGAATTAGAAGCAAGGCTGCAAATGCCACTGTTTGAGCGCGTCGGGCGTAGGCTCAATCAGCACCCCAATGCCCATCCTATTTATATACAGGCGCAAGCTATCTTGGGGCAGGCATTAACTCTAGAGCATTATCATAAGCATCAAGCAGGGCAGATTCATATCGGTGCCAGTACCACGATAGGCAATTATGTGCTGCCGCCGCTGCTTGCCAAGCTATATGCAACGCTACCCGACGCCCATATCGATATGTATATCGCCAATACTCAAGAAGTGGTCAGCGAAGTTGAACAATTAAATATTGATATTGCGCTCGTAGAGGGTATGCCGCGCCCGACAGATATGAAAGTCATTGAGCAGCGTGCGTGGCGGACAGATACCTTGATGATCTTTACCAAGCGCGATAGCAAATGGTTGACAGGCATGGCAGCGTATAATGATGCGGATAATTGCTACGAGCTTAGCATTGCACAACTGGCAAAACTGCCGCTATTGGTACGAGAGGCAGGGTCAGGTACACGGCAAATTATCGACGAGCAGCTGCTCAAGCATTTGCCTGATGCGGAAATTGTGATGGCGATTCAGCAATCGGAAGCTATTAAGCATATGGTGAGTGCAGATATTGGTCTTGGTTGTTTATCACAGCATGTCATTCAGGCAGAGCTGACAGCAGGAGCGCTGGCACAGGTGAAAGTCGCGGGCATCGATTTGTCACGGACTTGGTGGCTAGTGTGGCATAAAGCCCGCCATCAAAGCCCGATTTGGCAAAGCTTTATTGATATTTTGACGGAAGATTAATTTTAGTGATAAATATAGAGGTATTAGAAATATAGAGGTGTTAGCGAGAATATCTACTATTTTAATGAATAATAAAAAAGCGCAATGTCAGACAATGCGCTTTTTTTAATGTGCTTTTTTAATAGTTTTAACTAACTTGAAAACAACGTTAAGTCTTTTCTTAAACTACTTATTCACAGGCTTATCCAGTCTCACGACCAAGCTATCGCATGGGACGTTAGGCAAAATATTATCTGCCGTCGCGCCACTGAGCCAAGCGGCGATACCATGGCGTTCATGACGACCGATGACCAACAAATCAACGTCATGCTTGTGACAATAGTTGACGATGCCTTCACTGTTAGAGATGGCAGTGGTCACTTCAGAATTCACCGCATGTAGATCATTACGCTCCAAAAACTGTGCCAGTTTGGCACGCGCTTCTTGACAGCGTTCATCGTCAATCTCATCGTATAAGCTGGAGGCTGGCACCAGCTCATAGCCAAAACCAACCATAGTATCTTTGACGATATGTAATACCGATAACTTGGCGTTAGGACGATTCTCGACGATACGTTTGGCCTTTTGGGCGACCACATCAGCATCGGACATTAAGTCGGTGACCAATAAAATATGTTCGTAACTCATGAGCGGCTCCTTGTGACAGATGATTTTAACTATAGCACTACTGATGGCTGCTGTTAAGTAAGCTTTGAGTTCGCTTTGTGAAAATCTGACATTCTGCCATATTGGTCATCTTTATCACTATAGTATCTTGACTTATGAAGGTCCGAACCCCATCTAATTCCGTTAGGCAAATTCTTTTTAATTTATACCAGCGCATTGCTGTCATTTAAAATGATGCACGGGTACATGCCATTAAATTTGAATATTACTCATAGGTTAATCACAATAATACTCACAATATTTTTATATAATTATCATATAAAAAAGACCCTACGATAAGTATTACATACACTATTTATCTATTGTTTACTCCGATTTTATTTTATCGCCACTGACTATATTTAGTCACTAATCGCATATTATTCTAAATAAAATTAGAGCAATCCATAAGGAAAATTATGACCGACACGTTATCTACTACTGATCTAACTTTGCATCCTGCCTTTGAGCTGATTGAGCATCGCCATATCGATGCATTGTCGATGGACGTATTAATAAGCCAGCACGTCAAAACAGGAGCGATGCATTACCATTTGGCACATCCGAGTGACGAAAATGCCTTTTTGATTGGCTTTCGCACTCAGCCAATGGATTCAAAAGGCGAGGCGCATATTTTAGAGCACGTGGCTTTATGTGGCTCTGAGAAGTTCCCTGTTCGTGACCCGTTTTTCTCTATGATTAAGCGTTCGCTCAATACTTTTATGAATGCGATGACCGCTGCCGATTGGACGGCGTATCCGTATGCGACGCAAAATAAAAATGACTACTTTAATTTGCTAGCCGTTTATTTGGATGCCTCGTTTTTTCCAAATATTCATCCGCTGGATTTTGCCCAAGAAGGCATTCGTGTAGAGTTAGACGAAAATGACAAGCCGCAATTTAAAGGTATCGTTTTTAATGAAATGAAAGGCGCAATGAGTGGTGAGATTGACCAGTTGTATCATACGGTCGCCCATCATTTATTCCCAACGACGACGTATCACTATAATTCGGGCGGCGATCCTGCCGATATCCCAGACTTGACGCATACTGAGCTGGTTGAGTTTCATCAGAGCCATTATCATCCGTCAAATAGCGTGATTATGAGCTTTGGTAATATTCCAGTCGCTGAAACCCAAGCTAAAATCCATGAAGATGCCTTGATTCAGTTTGAAGCGGGTAAAAAACATGTCTCGCGTCCTGAAAAACGCCTGTCTGCACCGATTAGCGCAATTGATACTTATACGGCTGACGAAGTAGGTCCTGACCAAACCCATCACGTGATTGCGTGGTTATTACCATCGATTACTGATCCCAAGCAGCGTTTGGCATTGCGTTTATTAGAAGGCGTGTTGGTTGAGCATGCTGGTTCGCCGCTGCGTGCGTATCTAGATAGCCATCCACTCGGTAAAGCGCCAAGTCCACTACTAGGGCTGGATGACAGTCATTATGAAATGGTCTTTTATACCGGTCTGCGCGGTTCAAACCCTGAACATGCCGAAGCGGTAGAGCAAGGCATTATTGATTTGCTTACACAAGTGGCGAGCAAGCCGATTGATGATGAAACGATCGAAACCATCTTGCATCAAATCGAGATTGATCAGCGCCATATCGGCGGCGATAGCATGCCCTATGGTCTAAATCTCATGCTAGAAGGCTTTAGTACTGCTATTCATGACGGTAATCCTATCGATGTCTGGGAAGTTGATGAGCACCTAAAATGGCTACGTGAGCAAGTAAAAGATGCGCAATGGTTACCGAATTTAATCAAGCAGCATTTGCTTGATAATCAGCATCGTGTCCGCGTCACAATGACGCCTGACAGCGAAAAAACTGCCCGTTTGGCGGCAGCTGAGCAGACCCGTCTTGATACCATCGAGATGGATTTGACCGCTGATGATAAAGCCGTCTTAAAACAACAAGCGCTTGATTTGGCAGCACGCCAAGCCGCGCCTGATGATTTAAGCTTATTACCAAAAGTGGGTTTAGAAGACGTACCGACCGATATCAGCTTTAAACAAGGCACGCAAAAGCAGATTAATTTGAGCGGCAAAGAAAGTACGCTATTTGAATATGAAGCGGGCACCAACGGCTTATATTATTATCAAATAATTGTACCGTTGACTGATGCGATTGGTAATGAGGATACAAGCGAGCTACCCGTTAATGAAGTCATTAATCATCCGCTGTTGCCTATCTATTTAAGCTTATTATCAGAGCTAGGTACAGATTCTCTAAGTGCCCATGAAATGCAGGCCAAACAAGCGGCGCATTCATCAGGGGTGACGGCGCGTATCAGCCAACGTACCAATGTCGATGACAGCCAAGCGATTAGCAGCTATTTCGTCGTGGCAACGCGCGCGCTGAATCGTAAACCCGAAGCGATTGATTTGCTCAAAGAAGTCATGGAACACAGTATTTTTAGTGAGCATGATCGTATCAAAGAAATCTTGCAGCAGCGTCAAGCAGGCTGGCAATCAAACCTTGCTGGTTCAGGGCATTCCTATGCGATGCAAACCGCCAGCCGTGGTATGAGTCGCCAAGCGCAATTAGAATATGTACGCAGTGGTTTGCCAGCATTGAACGCGCTAAAAGACTTCTTAACCCATGCCAGTAGCGATGATGCACAGTGGGATAAACTTGCAACCAGTTTGATGGACTTACATCAACGTCTAATTAGTTTGCCTAAGCACGCGGTTATCATCTGTGAAGCGGAGCAAACCGAACGCTTAAGCAATTTAATCGTTGATAGCTGGAAAGACAGTCAAGCGCCAAAAATTGCAGCGCAGTTAAAAAATACCGATGCGAGTATCGACGCCAATATCCCAAGCGAGTTTGCCGAATTGCAACTTGATGCGGCGTTAAATGGTGAGAAAGACGCGGTCAAAGCGCTAGAAAGTGATGTGACGCTCGATGTTGAAGACTTGGCGTGGCTAGTGCCAACCAACGTCTATCATAATGCCAGTGCTTATACCGTGCCAGCCGCTGACCATCCTGATACGGCTGCCCTGATGGTACTCGCGCCTTATCTACGCAATGGTTATCTGCATAGCGCTATTCGTGAGCGCGGCGGTGCTTATGGCGGCGGTGCGGGCTACGATGCCAATGCCTGTGCCTTTAAGTTCTTTAGCTACCGTGACCCGCAGTGTGCTGAAACTTTTGCCCATTTTGATGCCAGTATCGAGTGGCTATTGAATGAGCCACAAACCGATGAGCAATTAGAAGAAGCCATCTTAGGTATTATCTCAGGAATGGATAAGCCAGGCTCTCCAGCAGGGGAGGCGGTTAAAGCCTGCTTTGCTGACTTACATCATCGCGGTGTAGAGTGGCAGCGTAAAATGCGCGCCGCCATTTTAGCGGTGACAGTTGCAGACTTGCAGCGTGTTGCTAAGCAATACCTCCAAGGTCAAAAGCATGTACGTGCAGTACTCGCGCCTTATGATAAGGAAGCGGTAGTGCAAGAGATAGGCTTTAGCGTTTGTAAAATTAAAAGTTAATCTTCTTCAAGTTTGCTGATTTAATTGTTATAAACAAACCGCCGCTTTCACTAAAAATGGAAGCGGCGGTTTTTATTGCTTGATAGCGTTTTTTAAAGGCTTACTTTTTGATTAAGTAATTGGCGACTGCTTTATAGGCAGGTAAAGAAGTAGGGTCGATTTTACCGTTACTGGCGTCTGGGTATGACGCAAAACGCACAATGACCATATCAGCTGCTGGATCTACATAGACAGTTTGACCGTGGACGCCGCGTGCTGCATAGATGGGCGTGGGGTTATTAAATAACCACCACATGCTTGTGTAGCTGCCGTTAGTCAGCTGCTTATAATCGGCTTTCGCAAAAGCCTCTTTATCGCCACCCGCTTCGATATTATCAACGACCGCAGCTGGGAATAAGCGCTTACCATTAATCTCGCCTTTATTGAGCATCAAGCTACCAATGCGTGCCATATCATGCAAACCTGCACTAAGACCGCCGCCAGCAAACGGCGTACCTTTAGCATCGACCGTCATATAGGCGCTTTGTTCAGCACCGATTTTTTGCCAGATGCGTTCCGAGAGTAATTCATTCACCGCTTTACCAGTCGTACGCGAAATAATCCAACCTAGCGCGTCGCTATTAATGGTGCGATAGTTGAAAGCTTCCCCATGTTCGCCGTTCTTCTTAACTGTTTGCAGGTACTCAAAGTAACCATTGGGTCCTTTATAATCTTTTGGTTTTGGTAATGGGCTTGCCGCTTCTGAATACTTCCAGATATCGGCATTAGGATCAGCATAGTCTTCGCTATAATCGAGCGCTGTGGTCATGTCCATGACTTGGCGTACGGTTGCATCACCAAAGCCACTGTTTTTGAGCTCTGGAATGATAGACGCCACCAAAGCTTTATCGTCAAGCTTACCTTCGGTCACGAGGATTTCTGCTAACAGCCCAGTCATTGATTTAGTCATCGACATTGCCGCATGATTGCCCAGCTCATTGAGGCAGCCGTTTTGGCGCTCGTATACCACCTTGCCATGATGCATGACCATAATGCCGTCAGTATAATTGGCATCCAGTGATTGCTTCCAAGTCATCGGGCGCTTACTGTTAGTAGGCATAAAGGTGATGGCATCGATGTTTTTATCTAACGCATAGCTGAGCTTGGAAGGCGCGCCGATACCGCGACTGACGTCAGTGGTGGGCATCAATTCACGGATATGACAGACCGTCCAACGCAGCTTGGGAAAACTAAAAAAATTAGAGGAAGGTTGAGTAATCAGTTTATCGGCAGGCGGTGGAAAACCTTGCATCCAGCCAAGCGTTTGTGGGTCGGATTGTTTGGCGGTTAACCGTGTGTCATCCGCATGGCTGGTGATACTTATACTGGTTAGGGCCATGGCGATGGTCAGTGGTAGTAGCGGTAAAGAGCGTTGCAATAAAGTCAGCATAATATTCTCGCAAGTCGGCTTAAACGATTAACTTCAGACAATAAAAAACCATTGATAAGTGGCTATATTCAAAACTTAGCATAAGACTTATCAATGGTTTTTACCAACCACTTTTGTAAAGCAGTCGATTTTTTATAAGGTTATTTTTTATATGCTTAGAGCTAGTAGCGCTTGATTGCTTGGTCTTTACCGATGATATCCTGATGAATAGGGAAATTTTCATGATTATCGTATTGCTTGCGGTCAGCAAAGTAACTTTTTAGGGTGCGACGTACCGCTTCAAAGGCAAGTTTGTCCCATGGAATGTCTTCTTCGGTAAATAACGCACAATCGAGACTTTCAGAGCCGATGCCATAAGCGCCGTCTTTTAGCTCAGTGATATAGATACTATAAATTTGCCCGATATCAGGAATATCATATAGGCAATATAAATGCGGATTGATGACGACCGCTTCTGCTTCTTCAAAGCTTTCACGAGCGGCCCCTTCTGCCATGGTTTCGCCATTTTCCATAAAGCCAGCTGGCAGTGTCCATAAGCCATACTGTGGCTCGATCGCGCGGCGACATAGCAATACCCGATGCTTATGCACAACGAGTGAGCCACAAATCACTTTTGGATTTTCATAGTGAATATAGTGGCAATTGGGGCATACCAAGCGTGGGATATTATCCGTGGCTGGTATTTTGCGTTCCGCTTCATGACCGCATTGTAAACAATAGCGCATATCAACTGCCTTATTTAATGATAAATAGAAATGATAAAAAGGGTTGTCGTTCTTTGAAGAATTATGATTCTTATTTTATAAAATAGTATGACTTTAGCTTATCAGGAGTTATGTGATCATAGCTGTTAATCCTAAGATAACACAAATTCTCATCACACTGGCAGTGATAATAACAAGCACACAGGTTTGCGCAACTGCTTACGGCTACGGTTGCTATTAATGAATGTATTAGCAGGCAGAGCAGGACAGTCACATAAAGTATATGCAGTCACGATAAGATTGCGCTAGGCTAGACTCACGCTAACTATTAAATGATAGCTTTACCTATAACGAGAGTAATGGCTGCCGCGACTGGTGTTGTTGTAAATAAGGGCAACCAGCAAAGCGTACGCATTTGTCAGAGTAGGGGGTATTAAAAAATGCCACTTTACGTCGCCAAGCATAACGATAAATGAATGGAGGCCAGCATGTAGATGCGATACGCGTAGCAATAATACTGGCGCAAGCGTTGTACATATTGCGAGAGATAAGCTCCACCATTCGATGCTTAATTCTAATAAAAATATAGGGCAATAATCATGTTACTTCCCCCGCAGTCGCTACGTTTTGATGAGTTTTCAGTCGCTGTGCCGGACTTTATTCGTTATCCCACTATTAGAACGCTGGCGGAACGGGTGCAGCATGAGACCTTAAATGCCGTTACCAGTCCTGCGCTGTATGAGGCTAGCACTTCTCGTAGCACTCGCATTCTAGATAGCTTGTATCAAACACCCATTGCCGATGCCTCGGTATTGGTTGCCATTACCCATGAACGCCATCCAAAACTGCTACTGACACGCCGCGCTGCGCACATGAATAGCCATGCTGGCGAGGTCTCTTGCGTTGGTGGTAAACATGACGCAGGCGACGGTAATAATGTCGTCACCGCTTTGCGTGAAGCCTGTGAAGAGACCGCACTACCATCTAGTAAAGTTCAGCTAATTGGTCAATTGCCCATTCAAACCTCTAAAAGCGGTATGAGTGTGCGTCCTATTGTGGCGCTGATAGCACCCGATTTATTGTTAGTACCTGAGCTTGGTGAAATCTCGCGTATTTTTTGGGCAGATTTTGAAACCTTGCTGACTCAGCCTACTGTCGAGTATGCGGTAGAATATGCAATGCAAGATAAGATCGCGACCATTCTCACGCCTAGCTGGCAAGTGGATGGTGAAACGGTTTGGGGTCTGACAGGACGAGTCATTGCCAGCTTGTTAGAAACAGGCTTTGATCGCCAGCTTGAGTGGTATTATCGTATCCAAAATACGCGAAATTAATCCGTAAGGCGACTGACGTCTAATCATTATTCATTTTTTTTATCTACTTTGCTTTATTTATAATTGCTTACTTATAATAATCGTCGTTTTTTTTAAGCCACCAGTTCATATTATCTTGGCGTTTGGCGCGGAAGGCTTCTAATTTTTCAGCCACACTTTGATTGTGCTGACGTGCCGTATCGAGCGCAAAGAGAATCGGCACTGACGATAAGACACCAAAGCGGATTTTTGATTTTGGCAAATCCAGCCCATCGCCAATATCATCGCCGACCAAGGTACGGGTCACGCTAGCATTAACCATCTCAACGAAACGCCCCCGCCGATTGTCTTCGCCCATCAGCTGACGTGGCAAATCATGCAGAGCCTTGGCTAATGGTTGCCCCATTTTAAAATCAAGTTGCTGAATTGATAAATAGGTATAAAGCCACTCCCAACAGGCGGTTTCATCTTTTGGCAGGCGCTCTAAGTCAACCCCCATCCAATAACTGGCAAGATTCCATAGATGCAGAATACCTGCCGCTTCTTCAGTGCTGATGCGTGCGCCAAGCAGCCGTAACCCGCGCATAATCAATAATGAAAACTGCAAATGAGTAGCAATCATATCAGTTTGATTGATAGGAAGACCCCAATAATCAGTATTCCAGCTGCCATCTGGGTTGTGATGTTGGTTGGCATTTGGTATGACGCCTTTAGCAGCATTGCCTTTACCTTTGAGCAAGTTTTGCCGTACTAGGGTATGAATTTGCCGCACCTTGATTGATTGCCGCCAACCTTCAGAAGCAATCGCCAATACTTGCTCGGTAGACTGACGTTGATTATGGGCGTTTGTATTCGACTTATGTAATGGGGGGTGTTCAGAGACGGCTAGGATATAAGCGTAAGTACGCATCAGGCGGGGCAAGGCATCGTGCATCAATGCGCCTGTCTGAATGAGCGGCAGGGAGAGGGCAGGAATGCTGTAGCCTGCCATCAGGGCGACATTACGTAATAGCCAAATCAGCATCAGCGGATAGCGGCGATAGGCAACTGCACCGATTTGGGCAAGCTTGGGATCGAACCAATCGGGATGATGGCTAAATTGTTTAATCAAGGCGTTAAATGCAGAGTTGTTTGCGAGATCCGCGTCGAAGTTATTGCTGCTATCGCTGATAATAAATTGCTGTAAGGGCTTTGCAAAACGAATGCCGTCAGCGGCTAACGTATCTGCCAGTGAATCACCAATATCGTAGCCCGCGACTATTTCATTTAATAAATCTTGTGAGATAACGAAGTCTTTTGGCAATAAATAACACTTGATGCGCTTTAAGACTTGCAAGTCGCTATGGTCATCAATCGCGGTCGTCCGTCCGTGACGCTGATAAGGTTTTATTGAGGGTCGTTGTTGATTCAAAGTAGCAGCCGTCTGTTTATCAGTTATGTTGATTGAATCCATATTTATCAAATGCCTTCTTACCAAATGCTTTCTTACCAAATATTTTCCTATTAGATTATTTCACAAGGCCAATAGTATTAATAGCTATTTGACTGGTTTAGAGCTTCTAATTGTCTTTGCGTGGTGTTCATACGGTGCTTGGCTTTACGCAGCTCGTCGGCTAATGATAGTAGACGCGCGCGTGCTTCTTTTTCATTAGCAAAGTTTAACATCGCCCCACTTTCTAGCTTATCAAATTCTTCTTGGTAGGTTTCTATGAGGCGCTTGTCTTTGTCTAACTGACTTTCTAATGCGTAATAGTCTAAGCCTTTTTGATTAGCAGTTTGTAGTGTATTCGCCAAGGTTAAGGGGCAGACATTATTGAGCTGACGTCCGCGCCGACCGACATTGTAAGCATTACTGGTCGTGCAGTATTGCTTAAGCCCCAGCTGGCGACCGCGCTCCCATGCCAGATAGTTGGGGGCAACACCGGCCTTGGCACAGGCTTTGGCATGCGATGCAAGGCGATCTGATTGGTAACCTGCCACGCCATCGTTGTAGCCAATAGCCTGCCAGTCACCAACAAGGCACTCCTGCTTAGAGAGCGTGGCACAGCTTGATAGTAAAACAATGCTACCAAGGAGCGCCAAGCTTAACGAAGGCTGCAGTACAAACTGTCGCATGATTATCTCTTCTATGGCTATAGATGCAAGTGCTGATATAGTTAATGCAAAATACTTTTAATGAACCATGCTCGGCTGCTAAAGTACGTGAACTATAAAATAATAAGCCACCGATAAGCTAAATCGACTTTAAGTGGCTTATCTTCTTATTAATGAGGGCGAGTCAGATCGACTGAGGTGCCGCTTACATTGTCTTTCAAGCTGACTTTGAGCATGAGGTAACCTGCGATACCAGAGACGATTGAGCCCATAATAATACCTAAGCGCTCATCAAATAAGGCTGTTTCACCAGCAAATGCCAGACCGCCAATGAACAGACTCATGGTAAAACCAACACCACAGAGTAAGGCTGCACCGTAAATCTGCTTATAATTCATGCCTCTTGGCATGGTTGAGATACCAAGCTTAAAGATTAACCAGCACATGATCATCACGCCCAATTGCTTACCGATGAATAGACCGGCCGCAATACCAAGCGGTACCGAATGGAACAACTCAGCGAAGCCTGCACCTTTGAGGGATATGCCTGAGTTGGCAAATGCGAATAATGGCAAGATACCGAAGGCAACGGTGTTATGTAAATCGTGCTCTAGCTCTTCTAGTGGTGAGTGCTCAGGATCCGTACGGTCAAACATAGGAATAAATAGTGCTAAGACCACGCCAGCCAAGGTGGCATGGATGCCGGACTTGAGTACCGCAATCCACATGATCACACCGATCAGCAGATAAGGCGTGATGCTGGTGACGTTGCGACGATTGAGAAGGTATAAGAAGGGTAGACATAGACCTGCCACTGCCAATGACTCTAATGACAAATCACTGGTATAAAATAAAGCGATGATTAAAATGGCGCCAATATCATCAAAAATAGCAATCGATACTAAAAATACTTTTAAAGAGTTGGGGACGCGGTTGCCTAACAAACTCAAAATACCTAGGGCAAAAGCAATATCAGTTGCGGCTGGAATCGCCCATCCTTTCCAAAACTCAGGCTCGTTATAGTTAAAGAGCAGATAGACAATTGCTGGCATAATCATGCCACCGAGCGCCGCACCAGCTGGCAGGATGATTTGCTTAACGTTAGACAGCTCACCGATCAACACTTCACGCTTTAGCTCAAGTCCCACTAAGAAAAAGAAAATCGCCATCAAACCGTCATTAATCCAGTGATGAGCGTCTTTAGCGATAGCGAAATCACCGATTTGAATGGCAACGGGTGCGTGAATAAAGCCCTCGTACCACACATTGAGAGGAGAGTTGGCAATAATCATTGCAGCGATGGCAGCCAATGCTAGGACGATACCGCCCGCTGCCTCAAATTCAAAAAATGCTTTAATCCTGCGTATTGCCATATCATCCTCATTTGCTAAACACGAATTACAAATTAATCCAATAACCTCAAATATCTATGACACGACTCATAAAGACATGATAGACAGCAACAGTTTCTCATACTCTTATTGATATAGACAACAAAATACGTCAACCAAAAGTTATAAGTGCCGCTTGCCACATTAATAATAGCGATATTATAAAGTCGATAGAGCAGACAAAAGCGTGCTCAGTCGTTACATACTTTTAATCAATCGCTGTTTATTTTAGATACTTATTAAGCCGTTAGACAAATCTAGCAGACTTTTTTACGTTTTTGGCTTTTTTTAGCGTTTTATCTTTATAATGATTGGCATTTTGTGATGTTCTGTCACAGCTTTAATACATATCAGCAGTACTATCAGCTACTGAATAGCAAATTTGATAGCAACATTGTTACTAATATTTTATTTCCTGTTCTTAAAGCCAGTTCTTAAAGCCAGTTTTAGGACTTCCTCATTTTCCATCATAAAATTTACAGGTCAGCGTCATGGACTTATCGCTTTCGTTAGAGGTTATATTAATGCTTACCGCTGTGGCAGCGTTGGCAGGCTTTATTGATGCCATCGCTGGTGGTGGTGGTTTATTGACCATCCCCGCCATGTTACTCGCCAATATCCCACCAGTGCTAACGCTCGGTACCAATAAGCTACAAGCTGCTTCAGGTGCGCTAGCAGCCTCTATTACGATGATTAGAAAAGGGGTGGTCAAACCGCAACGTATCAAAGTAGCTATTGTTGGCGCTTTCATCGGTTCTGTTCTCGGCACTATTGCTGTACAGATGTCGCCGCCGGACCTGCTTGAGACACTGATTCCGTTTTTGATTGCGGCTATCGGGATTTATACCCTGTTTGCGCCTCGACTTGGCGAAGTAGAAGCTGCGCCGCGTATCTCAGAAGGCAAATGGCAAAAAGTGGTTGCACCATTAATTGGTTTTTATGATGGTTATATTGGACCAGGTACAGGGATGTTTTTTGCGCTCGGCAACGTGGCGTTGCGCGGTCGGCAAATCATCGAAGCAACAGGTGCAGCAAAGGTATTGAATCTATCGACCAATATTGGCTCGTTAATATTCTTTATTTTGGGCGGTAATGTGTTGTGGAAAGTAGGGCTTGCCATGATGGTGGGACAAACGATAGGCGCGTATTTTGGCTCTCATATGGTGGTCAAGGGCGGTAGTAAGCTGATTCGTCCGATGATTGTAGTGGTATGCTTGGCGATGATAACCAAATACGTTTTTGGTTGATTGTTGTTCAACACGCCCTAAATGTATTTAGTAAAGCAAAAAAACCTCAGCCAATATGACTGAGGTTTTTTATGTATCGTGAATAAATTATCAAAATCTATTCAATATAAGTGCCTAGCGGCGACGATCGATATCATCGTACTCACTGCCCATGATCCCATCACTAAAGACTTCAGAGAATTCACGCTCATTGTCTTCATCAATGTGACCATCAAACACGTCTTTTGCGCCAGCGTTAGGATCGTTATAAATAGCCAAATCCATTTTGCCTTCTGATTTTGCCACAATAGCCGTCACAGCGGCATCGCCACCGACGTTCACTGCGGTACGTAACATATCAAGGATACGATCCACACCTAAGATAAGACCGATGCCTTCGATAGGTAGACCGACTTGGGCAAATACCATTGATAGCATAATCAGACCAACACCCGGTACACCAGCGGTACCGACGGAAGCCAAAACGGACATTAGAATGACAGTCAGATACTCAGTCACGCCCAAGTCAATGCCATAAATATTGGCAATGAAAATGGTCGCCGTACCTTGCATGATGGCGGTACCATCCATGTTGATGGTCGCACCAAACGGAACAGTAAATGAAGCAACTGAGTTATTAACACCCATACGCTTAGTGACCGTACGCAAGGTAATAGGAATCGTCGCGTTCGAGCTTGACGTACTAAAAGCAAAAATCTGAACTTCACGCATTTTTGCCAAAAAGGTTTTGATGGATAAGCCCGAAGAGACTTTGAGTACAATCATCATGGTGACAAAGAAATGGAATGCCAATGAGCCGACCAATACCGCCACATAACCGAGCAGTGACCAAATCAAGTCTAGACCCAGCTCTGCCATTGCTTTGGTCAATAGCGCAAATACACCATAAGGTGCAAGATTCATAATGATGGTCACCATTTTTAAGATGACTTCATTGATTAATTCTAAGCTCTGCACTAAGCCTTTGGCAGGTTTACCCACCATCAAGATACTAACACCGATCAAAATAGCAAAGAAAATAATCGATAACATATCACCATTTGCCATCGCGCTGATGGGGTTTGATGGGATAATATTAGAGAAAACATCAAGCAGCGGCGGTGCTGAAGCTGCTTCAAATGCCGCTTCAGTTTCGATATTCATGCCTTTACCGATACCAAATAGCACGCCAAGCCCAATCGCTGTTGCGATAGCCAGAGCTGTTGTCATCATATAAATAAGAAATGTCTTGGTGCCGATGCGACCAAGCAAACGAATATCCCCAATACCGCAAACACCGCAAATCAGTGAGATCAGCACCAAAGGCACGACTAGCATTTTGAGTGAGTTGACAAATAGCTTGCCGACAATGGCGAGGAAGCCATTGGTAATGTACGTATGAATGAAACCGCCTTCAGCGTTCAGTCCTGAATAGTTTATAAACAATCCCAGTATGATACCGAGTACCATAGCGACAATAATCTTGCCGGTCAGTCCCATATTTTTCCACATAACTTATATCCTTTGTGTACGTGCCCCAGTAGCGAATAGATAGGCTGCTCACATCAATGTGATTGTTGCCATTATTATCACCGCTCTTGCTACGTCTATTAAATTCTTTCAACTTCCACTTAGTGTCACGTTTTCGGGGCACAATATAAAATAATTGTTAAGGATACTGCAACGTTTTTTTATGACTAAGGTAATATAAATCAATAGTTAAGTTATCTGCGCCGAATTTTTCGCGATTAAAATAGGTAAATGATAAGGCATATTGACCAATATTAGGGTGTGTTGAACATTCAAAAATAATCACTACTGATCGCTAAAACTGTTCCAGACAAAGCGTAAAATGACGGTAATGTTCATGCCTTAATTAGTTTTATAACATATTTTTTATATGGAGCTGGGAGAATTTATTATTATTTCCAATATTAATAGAGGGAGACAGGGCTGTTTTTTGCCATTTCATTGTTAAAAGTAGACGCTTAGAATGACTAAACTGACTATTTTTAACGTCAAACTGCCTAAAAAACAGTCTCTGTCAGTGTCATGGTTGAATCATCAAACACGCCTTAACGGTTAAAAATGGCGATTCATAACTAAAAAAAGACTGCTCAAATAGGGCAGTCTTTTCTAAGTGAATGATCAGAATGTATCGTGCAAGGCTTCTAGCAGCCTTAACACCTATTGTTTTTTAAATATTTTAAGCCTGATTCTTTTGTGCCTTGTTATTTCAAAGCCTATTGTTTCAAAGCTTGTCATTTTAAGAATTATCAAAGCTTTTTATTTTAGACTTTGTCACTTTCATCACGGCGTAGACCATCCTGCCATTTAGGATCAGTAGCGGCAGGTTTGTCTATATTATCCTTCACATTCTCTGCATCTTCAGATATTTCAGAAGGCTCTAGGTCGTCAGCATTATGCTGATTCAGACGATGGTTGTTACTCATACGTTCACTTAAGTGTGACTCTGCATCACGGTGGCGATGATCTAGTGCTTCGATCTTAGGCTCAGACTCATCAAAGTTGGTCTGTGCACGTACCTCCTCAATAGTATCTTGCTCTTTGACCATTTCTACATCACCGTCACTCTCATAACCATGATTGGGGTTGGCATCGCCAGTTGGTTTGTCTGTACTGACGGGCGTACCCAAATCATTAGAGTCGACATCATTTTCAGCTGTGATGTTTGTCGCAATACCATTTCTGGCTTGCGCGTCATTTTTTAATTGTGCATAGTCCGTCAGTTGCTGTACGGCATTATCAAGGCTGTGTGGATTGGTGCGCTCCTGAGCATGCAATAAATGTTTATCGAACACGTCAGTCAATAATGAGTCAAAGCGTATGGCGTTGTACTGAATAAGCACTTCAGCTTCTTCTTCGGTAATATCGCCGTTTTGGCTGGCATATACCACATGATCCTCAAAAGTAAGCCCTTCAAAACTGTCTTTGTGTTCAGCCTTTTTAAACCTCTGCCATAATGGTTCGATGCTAAGTAACGTTTGATAAGCGTGTTCCATACGTCCAGTGACATCATCGGCTTCAGTATTATAATAGACCATGGTTTTGAGATAATCACGGAACGGGTTGGCTTCAAAGTCATCCATAAAAGCATCGCCCAACTTGCGTTTGAGCTCATCGCTTGGCGGCGTAAAGATAGAGCCGCTGGGAAAAGTCACAAAACTGACCAAACTGGCCGCCATACGATTAGGGAAGTTTGCAAAAAAGGCTTCAAAAGCTTCTTGAATGGTATATAAGCTATTTTGTAAGGCAACCTCAGCATGCAAGCGTTCGGAAGCTGATTTAGTACCATGCTCATAAAACTGCAAAATAGCAGTGCTAATGAATAAATGGCTATGAATATCAGCTAAGCGTCCAGACAGCATCTCTTTGCGTTTTAAGTCACCAGCGAGCAACCCTAACGCCATATCAGCCGTTAAGGCAAAACTTGCGCTCAGGCGGTTGATGTGTTTGTAGTAGGGATGAGTAAAGCTGTCCGCGAAGCTGGGTACATGATTACTGCCACCGACATAACCTGCGACAAATGCCTTTGCGCCGCGATTAAAGGTATAACCCAAATGTTTAAAAAATAGCGTGTCGAACTGTTTGAGTGCGCCTTCTTTATCTTCGCTTTGCAGCAATTGCAGCTCATCAAAGAGATAAGGATGGCAACGCATCGCACCTTGACCAAATATCATGAGTGAGCGCGTCAAGATATTTGCGCCTTCAACCGTGATAGATACTGGAATTGCCTGATAAGGGGTGGCCAAAAAGTTACGTGGACCCATTTGTACTGCACGACCACCAACGACATCCATACCATCGTTGACCACACTGCGCATGGTCTCAGTCGCATAATATTTTGCCATTGCCGCCATAACCGAGGGTGTGCCGCCTTGATTTAGGCCACAAGTAACCAGATGACGGAACGCCTCTAACATATAAGTGTTGCTGGCCATACGGCTGGTCGCGTCCTGCACCCCTTCAAATTTACCCACAGAGATTTTAAACTGTTCGCGTACTTTGGCAAAAGCACCGACAGACAGATACGTCATTTCACTGGCTGAGGTTGATAAAGCTGGTAAAGAGATGCCGCGACCAACGCCCAAGCACTCCATCAGCATACGCCAACCGCGACCCGCATTTTCGACGCCGCCGATGATGTAATCTAGTGGAATAAAGACGTCTTTACCATCGACTGTACCATTCATAAATGGCGAGCCAATTGGATTATGGCGTGGTCCTATGATGACACCTTCATGGCTGGCAGGCACAAGCGCACAAGTGATACCGTAATCGGTCTTATCAGGATTGCCAAGCAAACCTTCAGGATCGTGCATCTTGAATGCTAACCCCACGACCGTGGCGATAGGTGCGAGGGTAATCCAGCGCTTAGAAAAGTTCATACGCAAACCGAGTACTTGCTCGCCCTCATGCGCACCATAACAAACCACCCCTGTATCTGGAATCGCACCAGCATCGGAACCCGCTTCTGGGCCCGTCAAACCAAAGCAAGGCACCTCGTCACCTTTGGCAAGACCGGGTAGCCAACGCTGTTTTTGTTCGTCCGTACCATAATGCATCAACAGCTCACCAGGGCCGAGCGAGTTTGGCACCATACAGGTAACCGCAGCGGTCGGCGAGCGCGAAGCGATTTTACTCATGATACGGCTTTGTGCATAAGAGCTAAAATCTAAACCGCCAAACTCTTTTGGAATGATTAAGCCTAAAAATCCATTGGCTTTGATAAATTGCCACGCTTCAGGCGACAGCTCTTTGTCTTCATGCTGAATTTTCCATTCATCAAGCATGGCGCATAGCACTTCTACTTCATTATCAATAAAGCTTTGCTCTTCTGCTGACAGCTCTGGATAGGGATATTGAGCAAAAGTACCCCAGTCGGGATTGCCCATAAACAGCTCTTTTTCCCACCAGCTGGTACCCGCATCTAGTGCTTCGCGCTCGGTATCGCTCATGCTCGGCATTGCCCCGCCCAAAGTCTTGTAAACAGGTCTGGTAATCAGTGACTGACGAATAGGGGCGACGAGCAAAACGATGCAAAGTAAAGCGATTGGTATACCCAAAATGAGCGACCAAGAACTGATAAAGGCGGTGACAAGGACGGTAACTAGGGCAACGATACTGCCTGTGACTCGTGATAGGGACAATAAAAAGATGGCCAAAACCATGGCTAATTGAATAATGATTGCCAAAATAAATAAGCCAATTGCCATGACTGTCTCCTTTTATAACGCTAAACCAAAAGCGCGAAAAATGTGTGTATTAAAATATTTGAATAAATCTTGTTGTTGTTTTTGCTGATGTTTAAGGGTCTGGTGACCAAATTAAACCAATGAGCCGTTATGGATTTTGTAGCATATTTTATGATCAATTTTAATTTGTTGAGCATTTTACAAAAGTGGCTTTGATAACTACCTAACCAGTGACAGACAAATAAAAGACAAATTTAGCCATCAATATGAAACAGTTGCCGATAACTATCAATAGCTAAAATGCTACGCTGTGTCGATTATATGTATCAAGATTTTCTCATATAGGCAAAAATAACAGTGGTAATCAGTTATCCAAAAGGCGCTAAGCAGCTTTCGGCATAAGATAATGTCTCATTGCGTCCAACAATGATGTGGTCTACCAAGGATAAATCGATTAAATCGCAGGCTTTCTTTAGCTCGTAAGTTAATAAGTTGTCTGCCGTTGAAGGGGTCGCATCGGTATGCGGATGATTGTGTGCGACGATGAGTTGGCTGGCGGCGTGACTCAAGGCATGACGCAGAACGTGTTTGATACAGACGGAGCAAGAGGAGATGCCGCCAGTAAACAGTATCTCAAAATTAATGAGATTTAACGCATTGTCTAAGCAAAGTACCGCAAAGACTTCGCGATGCTCCCCGCGCAGCTGAGTGCTGATATAGTCTTTGACCATTTGCGAGCGCCCAAGTGCGTGACCAGTTTTAAGCTGACTGTCCAAATAACGCGTGCCCATCTCAAGTGAGGCCAATATCTGCGCGTATTTGGCAGGACCAATACCATGACAAGCCAGTACAGTCTCTTGCGGCGCTGCCAATAATTCTGCCAAGCTACCAAATTGCTCGATCAAATGACGCGCCAATTCGATAGCTGACTGTGACTGCGTACCTGTGCGCAGAAATATCGCTAGTATCTCGGCATCAGATAAATGAGCTGCCCCAAATTTTAGTAGTTTTTCACGTGGTCTATCATCTTCATGCCAGTCTTTAATCGCCATTGTCACTCCTTGAGAATGGATTGCTGTCAGATATATTGCGTAAATACGGAAATTCTTACCCAACTTATCTCATAATTGTTACTATAAGCGCAATTTTATCTTTCAACTTTTTATTGATGCCATGCTTATGTCCAATATTGTGCTTGCTATCACTGGCGGTATCGCCGCTTATAAATCTGCTATCTTTGCCCGCCTATTAATCAAGGCAGGCTTTGAGGTGCGTGTCATTATGACCACAGGGGCACAAGCTTTTATTACGCCACTGACTCTGCAAGCTTTGACTGGTAATGAGGTACATATCTCATTACTCGATGAAAAAGCAGAAGCGGGGATGGGGCATATCGAATTGGCCAAATGGGCAGATTTAATCATCATTGCGCCAGCCTCTGCCAATACGCTTGCGCGTCTCGCGATGGGCATGGCTGATGATTTATTGACAACTGTATGCCTTGCAACGGCGGCACCAGTCATCATTGCGCCAGCCATGAATCAGCAGATGTGGGCGCATCCTGCGGTCAATCTCAATGTCCAAACCCTGCGCGATATGAATTATCAGATTATTCAACCTGCTAGCGGTGAGCAAGCCTGCGGTGATGTGGGAGCAGGGCGTTTGCCTGAACCTGAGCAGCTATTGGCAGAGGTGTTATTATTTAACGCCATGCAAACCACGCCGCAATTATTGGCAGGTAAACGAGTGGTAATTACTGCAGGACCGACGGTAGAAGCTATCGATCCGGTGCGTTACTTGTCCAATCACTCTACTGGCAAGATGGGCTTTGCATTAGCACGTGCGTGCGTGGCTGCTGGTGCAGACGTTATCTTGATTGCGGGCGGCAAAGTGGCACTGCCGACACCGCTGAATGTCACACGTATTGATGTGTTGTCGGCTAAAGAGATGCTGATAGCAGCCCAGCAGTGCGTGGATGGTACGCACAGTGCGCTACAGTATGTGCCTGAAGATGAGCACGACCATTCTCACGATCACGAACACGATCACGATCATAGCCATCAACATGAACATCATGGCGAGTGTGATTGCGGCGATGATCATAGCCATAGTCATAATCACAGCCATGAGATTGATGATAAGGAGCATGCTCATAGCGATAATCAAAATGTAATGGCGGATATCTTTATCGCCACGGCTGCTGTCGCTGATTATCGTACTGAAGAAGCTGCCCCGCAAAAAATTAAAAAAACCCAAGATGCGATGACGCTGAGTTTGGTCAAAAACCCTGATATTTTAGCGACGATTTCGCTTGCGCATCCAGCGCTGTTTGTCGTTGGTTTTGCGGCAGAAACGCAAGATATAGAGCGCTATGCTCGTGGCAAACTGGTGTCTAAAGATC
Source organism: Psychrobacter cibarius (assembly GCA_030686115.1). Lineage (NCBI taxonomy): Bacteria > Pseudomonadati > Pseudomonadota > Gammaproteobacteria > Moraxellales > Moraxellaceae > Psychrobacter > Psychrobacter cibarius. The sequence goes on along the minus strand of CP131612.1, from coordinate 2,923,157 downwards.
TAGATTTGATCGCTTGTAATGATGTTTCCCGAGTAGATATTGGTTTTGCGAGCGATGATAATGCCATGCAGGTATTTTTCTCAGAGCGTTATGAGCACGATAGCGTCACACTTGAGAAGGCGAGCAAAGATAAGATTGCCGAGCAGTTGGCTGGCATCATTGGCGAGACAATATGGCAACGCCACAATGGTCACAATGCCTAGTTATGTCACTATTAATCCAGGTATTAGGTCTTAATGTTTATGGCTAATATGATGGATAGTGATAGCACCCAGACGTTGTTATTGATGGTAATCTTTGCGCTGGCATCGCTGCTACACGGTATTAGTGGGCTAGGTGTGACGTTGGTGACGACCACTGCGCTTGCTAGTATCTATCCGTTACCACATGCTATTGTATTGGTCATTTTTCCGTCATTATTGCTTAATGCCATGACTTGGCTCGCGGGTGGCGGGCGCACAATCTGGCAAAATTTCATCTATTACGGCAGGCGCTATTGGTTACTGGCGTTGACCAGCTTACTCGGTAGTATTCTAGGTGCGAAGCTCTTACTATGGGTCGATAGCGCCTATATTTTATTGTTATTGGCAGCGGTTATTGGTTTTTACGTCATAAGCAGCTTGCTTGGTAAGCAACTCCGTCTACCTGCTACCAAGCCTGTGTTAATCATCGTTGGTTTTAGTGCAGGGGTGATTGGTGGCTCGACCAATGCTATGTCGACCATATTGATGATGTATCTACTGTCTGCCAGCGATGATAAAAATACCATCGCCAAAGTCGGCAACATGTGCTATTTTTTGGGTAAAATTGCCCAAATTATCGTATTACGTGAGCCTATTATGGCGCTCAGCAGTGGTGAATGGCAGCTGATTACTCTGCTTAGTGTACTATCGATTGCTGCGCTTTTAGTTGGCATCCGCTTGCGTCGCTATTTGCCCCAAGCGCGCTTTCGTCAGCTTATTTTATTGATACTTACCGTGCTTGGTATTCGTGTCGGCTGGCAGGGAGTTATAGCATTTTTGTAAAATAGCTCGCGAGGCATTTGGCTGTTTAGATGCTATTTTATGCGCGCATTATTTTGTTATTTCATTAAAAAATATCTGTTGCGCCAAACGAAAGGTATTACAGTGCGCCTCAACCACATCGTCGATATCTTCTGAATAGCCACCACCCATCACGATAGCGATAGGAATTTTAGCGGCTTTTGCTTGGCGTAACACATATTCATCACGCGCTTTACAACCCTCTATCGTCAGCCCTAACTTTCCTAATTTATCAGTGGCAAGGACATCGACAGCGGATTGATAAAATATCATATCTGGCGCAACGTCGCTAATCAAACGTGGCAATGTCGCCTCTAGTAACTGCAAATACTCCGCATCGCCAGTATCATTGTCTAGCTCAATATCCAAATCTGATACTTGCTTTCGAAATGGATAGTTCTTTGCGCCATGCATGCTAAACACAAAAACGCGTGGCTCATCCATCATAATACTGGCATTGCCATTGCCCTGATGGACGTCTAAATCAACCACCAAAATCTTTTGCGCCTGTCCACGATTTAATAATAAATTACTCGCGATACAAACATCATTAAACACGCAAAACCCTTCGCCATGATCAGCAAACGCATGATGCGTGCCACCTGCGACATTCATCGCCGCGCCATATTGCTGCGCATATAATGCACATTCATAAGTGGCATGAGCAATATAACGCCCACGTTCTACCAGCTCTGGTGTCATTTCAAAGCCAATGGCACGCGCTTCCTTTCGTGGTAATGTCTGAGTTTTCAGCTGATACCAGTAGTCCGCAGTATGCGTGGTCAAAATCTCATCTTCGCTCAAACGGGCAGGGGCAAAAAAGTTGTCGGTACTGATAGTGCCTTCAGCCAATAGCCGCTCGGGAATCATGGTGTATTTTTGCATAGGAAAGCGGTGTTTTTCCGGCACGGAATATCGAAAAATATCAGAGTAAGCAATTTTTAGCATAGTGTTAGAGGATGTCTTTTTTGAAAAGTATTTTAAGGATAAATAGGTTTAAGCGCTTTGAAAGTAAGGTACTGATGAGACATTGTAAAAGCTACGGATAGCTATGATAGTCAGTTCATTACTGCACAAATTGCGTTGGCAAAAAGAAGGTTCTAGAATCTGATTGTTGACGTAGCTCGGTCAGCAATGTCGGTAAGTCTTCCGCAGGGTTTTGATTATCGATCAAATCACTAAATATCTCATTCGCGACCGTGGTCATCGCGATGACACTTTGTAATAAATGCTCGATAACATCATTACCGATGCCTACCGCTTCGACATCGATAGCGTGTTTGTAGCGTATTTCGCCATCATTGACATCCATTTCTAGATTGCCGATTAGCAAGTCATAATTTATTTGAGTAATCAGTAGCATCGCCGCGCTTTGATGACTCTCTGGTATCAAAAATGGCAAAATTCCATAGACGGCCAGCAGCTTGTTGTTTTCTTGCACGCGAAACAAATAGCCGCAATCGAGACTTTTATTGCGCATTCTAAGCGATAAGTGATGCGATTGCTGACGGTCATTGTTTTTGTTGCCACTGCTTTTGGGTCGATAGTGAGTATAGTGCCATTGCTTATCATTAAAGTACTGTTTCAGAAAATCGATAATGGGCGTGTCGCTAGCTTCGTGTTGACTGGCACTCGAGTTAAAGGCGTCAGTTTCTGAATATTCGCCTGTGTTTTTGACATCAGATTGAGAATCGATTTCGGTATCATCATGAGCGTCACTAGTATCCTCATCATCTGTATCACTACTATATGTATCACTACTATACATGTCGTGAGGCTCTGTTTGTATCATATCAATTTCATCAGCCTGCGCTGCTGAACCAGTCAGTAACTGTTTGAGTTTTTGCCACAAGCTGAGTGTATTACGTTGACTCATAAGTATGGTGCTGTCAAATAAATGAATGATATGGAAAATTGAGACAAATACATCAAGACAGTAAATGACTAGGCATTAAATGCTAAGCCTTTTTTGATATTCGGTTGCTCATAAAACGCTTGTAACATTTCACGAGTATGTGCTGTCAACCACTCGCTTTCAATGGCATCGTGCACCACAGGTAATAGCGCTGTACTCAATTGAGTCATGGCTTGCTCATCAATACGAAGACTCGAAACTACCGTCGCAATAGTATCTGACTGATGATTGCCATACCAAGTATCGATGCTCGCTGCCACAAGGCTGTGTAAGTAAGGTGACTGGCGCAGGCGGTTATAGCTTTGCTGAATGCTGGCTTCGATATGACCGATACTGCTGTTGTCAGGTTCATCACGCAGATAAGTCTGTAGATGACTGACAGGCTGGTCTTTGATTCGCGCCCAACCAGTGATTAGTAATCGCGCGACTTCGTCATTTGATAAATGCTCTTGCGCATTGGCTTCTGCGCGGCGTGCTAAATCTTTAATATTACGATGCAAGTACGCCTGCAGTTTTTCATCAAGATTTCTATTGGTCGCTTTTTCAAAAGAGCTGCGCCCAAATTTCATGAGTTTACCAGCAGCGCCTGCTTTATCCAGCGTGGTTTCCATAAAGTCGTTAATGGCATGATATAGTGTTTGGGTTAGCAAATCGGCAAAAGTCTCGTTGCCGACCAGCGTATGAATCAAGATATTACGCTGCTGATCGTGGCTACCGACATAGTTGGCTAGGGTCTGCACTTGAGTGTCATCCACCAGCTCAGACAACGGCACATTGTCATTGACTGGATGATAAATAATCGTATGCAAGATATCTCGAATATCTTTACGTATCACATCCGTCATCGGCTGGTTTAGTAGCCAGTCATTAATCAGCTGTTGCAAATCATCGGCGCTGACATATTTATTCAATGGCTGTGCAGCAAACCATTGCCACGCTTCCATCGACAGCGGTTCAGCTTGTGTGCGTAACCATTGCTGCATAAAGGCAACTTGTGCCTCGATTAAGCCATCTATGGTTAGCGCTGGCATATCTAAATTTTGGTTATCTTTTGAAGTCTGCATAGGTTTTGAGGTCATAATAATCGACAATTTGTTATACTGTGTGGGTGGGGTAAGCATAAAGTATTATGCCATGAACGTCATCTGTGTTTTTGATGAATATTGACTGCCGCTTAATAAATAATGAGAGGTTTTGATGACAGCTCTGAATATCGCCTTACTTGCGCTTGATGAGCTGACCGTTCAGCGCGGCGAAACCCCTCTATGTGAAGGGGTTGTACTCAATCTGGCAGCTGGTAGCATTTGCCATTTAATTGGTGCCAATGGTACTGGTAAGACCACTTTACTGATGCAGCTGGCTGGGTTATTGCCAGTGTTAAGCGGTGAGGTTTATTATCAAGGAACAGCAAGTTTACCGGTTCAGCCTTTGTATGTGTCACACCAGTTGGGTATACATCCAAATCTGACGGTCGCGCAAAACCTGACCTTTTTGCTGAATTTATACGGCATCAGCCCAAGTGTTGCTGATATTGATGACGCCTTAGCTTGGGTCGGATTACAAGGCTTTGAGACGATTAGCTCAAGTCATTTATCTGCTGGGCAAACCCGCCGTATCACCCTTGCGCGATTATATTTATTGACCCCTGAAGTGACACCATTATGGCTACTTGATGAGCCTTTTACTGCCCTTGATGTCGATATGGTAGCGCGGATGGAAGACAGATTGTGCGATTTTGCCAATGCTGGCGGCGCTATATTAATGACCAGTCATCAGGCAGTTGGTGTTGCCAATCAAGTGCTCGATTTGTCCGATTATATGGTTTGAATACTAGTTTGCATACTCTCAGTATAAGTGTCCCAAGCATCCGTAGAAGAGCAAATAAATGATAGAAACAGACGGTCCAGTACAAACAGTGAATAAAAGCTCAAATGCTGACTTAGCTGCGGTGCGTGGTATCAGCTTTATGCAGCTATGGCGGCGCGAGTGGCAAGTCAAACAGCAAGGCGCCGTGCAGTGGCTTTATCCGCTAGTGCTGTTTTTGGTTATTATCACCTTATTTCCGCTAGCAGTGGGTAGCGAGCCTGCGCTATTGCAACGCCTTGGCGTATCGGCGGTTTGGATTGCCGCTCTATTGTCACTGGTCATGGGTGTCGATGGTTTGTTTAAGCCTGCCCTTGATAATGGCACGCTGGCGCAATTGGTCGTTGCCAAAGCATCATTGCCCTTATGGGTATTGATTCGTTTGGTTATCCATTGGATTTTTAGTAGTGGTATTGTGGCAGCGCTTAGTTTACTTGCCGTGCCTTTGTTTCAGCTTAGTTGGTTTGAGGCGTGGATATTGATGGCTTCTATTGTGACGGGCAGTCCGATGTTGTTGATGCTGTCAGCGGTCGCGAGTAGCTTAACGCTATCATTAAAGAATGGTGCGGTGCTGGTACCTTTGATTGCCTTACCGATGCAGTTACCAGTGTTGATTTTTGCCACAGGAGCGGTTGATTTATTTGCCACTGGTCTCAATGGTTTACCTATACTGGCTTTATTATTAGCAGGCAGTATTATCTCGGTTTTGGTGATGCCATGGGTGATTGCCATGACGTTAAAAATGGCGTGGTTGAATTAAAAACGACATAAGTTGTGTACAACTCTCTGTATTGAGAGTTTGTAATAAAAACCCCTATAAAAACCCCTATAAAAAACCTTTGTATTAACAGCATGTTGAAAACTGGCAATTTTGCTATAATAGTCAGTTAACTAAGCAAACAATCACTTGTAGATTCTATCCAGTGTTTAACGCCAGCAGGTTAGCAGGTAGTCGCGCCTATGATGCGCTATATCGGTTACAACCAATACGCTGTGCCAATAGGTTTATTCCCATGCCCAACCTGAATAACGTCTCATCTCCTAGCCTGTGGCAGCGCATCTGGCAAGGCTTTTTGACCACTGTGGGTACCAAGCAGTTTTTTCGAATTTTTTCGCCTTGGGTCAAGTGGCTGGCGATATTAGCCAGTATTTGCCTGTTGATCGGTAGTATCTGGGGTCTCGCTTTTGCGCCGCCTGATTACCTACAAGGTAATAGCTACCGTATTATCTTTATTCACGTACCCGCTGCCAGTATCGCTATTTCCATCTATTTTGCCTTAGCAGTGCTCGGGGTCATTTTTTTAGTTTGGAAAATTAAGACCGCCAGTCTGGTGGCACAGGCGCTTGCTCCGCTAGGATTCTTGCTCTGTGTGATTAGCTTAATCACGGGCTCTATTTGGGCGAAACCCACTTGGGGTACTTACTGGGTTTGGGATGCACGTTTGACCTCTATGCTCATTTTGGCGTTTCTGTATGCGGGGGTGATGGCGTTATTTGCCGCGTTTGAGCATACTGCCAATCGTGGTAAAGCCGCCGCCATTTTGTCTATTGTTGGCGCAGTAAATTTGCCCATTATCAAGTACTCGGTACAGTGGTGGAACACCTTGCATCAAGGCTCGACTTTTACTTTGACCGCCGCGCCTAAGATGTCAGCAGATATGTGGATGCCATTATTACTGATGATTATTGGTAGTTATTTATTAGTGGCAACATTAGCGATTTATCGTACCAATACCCTTATCTTGTATCGTGATCAAGGCAAAGCGTGGGTCAAAGAATACATTCGCGGGCAAGCTAAGTGACGTTAATGACTGTCGCCAAAAAAAATCACGGCTAGGAAAATATTATGCAGCCTTACTTTTATAGCGTATCTGAATTTCTTGCCATGGGTAAGCATGGTGTTTTTGTTTGGTCATGCTGGGCAATTACTGTCGGTATGATGCTAGCTTTTGTTATTTATAGTCGTAGACAACGACAGGCTTTAATCAAGCAGTTGACCATTCAGCAAGCGCGGCAAGCACAGCGTACTGCTAAAACAACTATGCCTGTCACCAAGCAGCCTAATTAGCTAGTAGGTTCGTCCTATCTAGCGTTAGCCGTTAATTTTTAGCCACTCAATCTGTAACTTAGCACTTGATAAAGAGGTGACTGCCACAGAGGTTATTGGGCTTATTGATTTGTCCGAAAAATGCTACCATATAGCCATTAGAAGAGTACGATTAGAAAGACATTTTTAGAACGTTTTTCTAATGGTAGTTTCTTCAAATTTTTCTGTTTTATATATTTGTATGGCATTGACTATAGTTTATAAAACAGTGACTCATCAATGAGGTAGTGGTATGAACGCAGTTCGTCGCAAAAAACTGATGTGGGTTATGTTTACGCTTGCAGGAGCGGCGATAGCCGTGGTATTGGTTCTTTATGCCATTGGGCAACAGACCGATTACTACTTTGATGCTACCGCGATTGCACAAGGTGAAGCACCACAAGATAAGCGTATTCGAGCAGGCGGTATGGTCGTTGCGGGTAGTGTCCAGCGCGCAGAAGATAATCCACTAAACGTTGAGTTTGCCATTACGGACTTTCAATCGACAGTACCAGTGACTTACCAAGGTATTTTGCCAGATTTATTTGCTGAAAACTCAGGCGTCGTCGCGACAGGTAAGATGCAGGGTGACACTTTTGTCGCTGGAGAAGTCTTGGCGAAGCATGATGAAAACTACATGCCGCCAGAAGTGGCCAAATCAATGAAAGAAAACAACCGAAGCGGTGTAGTGCCTCCTTCTGAGCAATATAATCCTGCTGAAAAGGTGCATGAGACGGATACTCTACAGCAGTAGTTATATAGTCCATACCATAGTAAAAGAGCCGCTAATATATTATTAGCGGCTCTTTTTTTACATGAATTTTAGTGCTAATAAGTTTCGATAGTTTCTTACAAGAACTTAGTCGTCCCATTCAGGCGAGTAATCTGGATGCTTAATTTTGCGCCCATCAGCACGCGCTAAGCTGCTGATTTTCTCAATATCATCCGCACTTAATTGTACTTTTATAGCGTCTAAGTTGCCTTGTAAATGATCAGGGTTAGCAGTCTTTGGGATAGCAATACGATGCTTGTCTGCCAGAATCCAAGCCAATGATATCTGTGCTGGCGTGACATTATGTTTGTCAGCGATTTCTTTAATAATCTCATTATCAAATACATCACCGCGAGCAAGAGGTGAATAAGCTTCGAGTAGAATATGGTGATTGTTCAAAAAAGTCTGCAAGGTTTTTTGCTTGATGAACGGATGAAACTCAACCTGATTGACCACAATCGGCACATCAGCATATTTCTCAGCTTCAATGATATTGGCAATATTAAAGTTAGAGACCCCGATATGGCGCGTCAAACTTTGTTTTTGTAGTTCGCACAAGGCAGGAATGGTTTCAGATAAAGGAACACGGTCATCCGGCCAGTGCAATAGTAGCAAATCAACATAATCAGTATCTAAATCTGCTAAAGAGCGTTTAGCGGCTGCAATCAATTTCTCAGGCTCAAACTTCATATCATCAGGAAAAATCTTTGTGGTCAAAAAGAATTTATCCCGAGATACACCTGATTGTTTGATACCTTGACCAACTTCTTTTTCATTGCCATAAGCTTGAGCGGTATCGATGTGCTCGTAACCCATTTTCAACGCTTGGCTGACGACATCAACACAATCTTGACCGGTCGATTGCCATGTACCAAGCCCTAGTACAGGAATATTTGCTTGTCCAGCGGTACGAATATTATAAGTTTTAGCACGCATCTTATTATCCTTGTTATTTATGTATTTATTGATAGAGCATCGAATCATCAATATTCTGATCACCTTCTCTATTTGACCTACCCACTATAGAAAAAATTGGCAGCAAGTAAAAGGGCACGTGACGCTTTCCTACAAAGGACAAACAGGCTGTAACGTCATTTTTAGTAACTGATAGATAGACAGCAGCGAGCGGTTAAAAAATAAAAATCGTAAAATCGAGTCCATAAAAAACGCCCATCACTATCTAGCAATGGGCGTTTACAATCGGGACGAAGACGATATTTAAGTGTTTTGGATTTAAGTGTTTTTGGCTTAAGAGCTTATTGAGCAGCAGCTTCTACAGGGGCAGGTTTTGTTGCGGTATCCGTGTGCGCACTGTGATCAGAGCCCCAGATTTTTGGGTACTTATAGCCTGGGAAAGTTTCATGAGCATACTTTTTAAAGGCTTCTGAGTTATATGCATTGGTCACATCTTCGACCCATTTTTTGCCAGCATCTGCTGATTTGATGGCTGACCAGTTGACATAAGCAAAGCTAGGCTCTTGAAATAGCGCTTCAGTCAGCTTGATACCAGCATCCGTGGCATAGTTGCCATTGATGACGGCAAAGTCGACTTCATCACGAGCACGTGGCAATTGAGCGGCTTCTAACTCAATGATTTCAATGTCGTATTTGCTGTTATCAGCGATGTCAGTTTTTGATGCCGTTAGCGGATCAATATTGTCTTTTAGCGTGATCCAGCCAAGATCATCCATCATCACCAGCGCACGAGCAAAGTTACTTGGATCATTTGGTGCAGAGACTCTCATGCCTTTATAAACATCATCAAGCGTGGTCTTTTTACCTGAGTAAATGCCAAGTGGGGCAGTAGGTACTTGGAAAACTTCTACCAGATCAAGATTGTTTTCTTTTTTGAAGGTATCAAGATAAGGCTTATGCTGGAAGATGTTGATGTCCAAATCACCTTCAGCCAAGGCAAGGTTTGGGCGTACATAGTCAGTAAAAGCAATCAGCTCAACTTCGTAACCTTGCGCTTCCAGTGAGCTTTTCACTTGGTTACGCACCATATCAGCGAAGTCACCTTCGGTGGTACCGATGACGATTTTGGTATGCTCAGGATCGATATCGCTAGCGGCAGTCTCTGCTGTTGAGCCTTCAGTAACAGGCTCTTTAGTTGCTTCTGGTGCTGATGAGTTGTTGCAACCAACTAAGACTAGGCTTGATATGCCAACGGCAGCAAATGCAGTCGCTAACTGACGGCTGATATCTGTTAATTTCATGGAGCTTCCTTAATAAGAGGGATGGGATGGAGGGCAAACGCTGGCCATTAAAAAAGCAACATTAGGGATAGTAATGCTGCTAAGTTAACGACTGTTAAGTTAGTATCAAAATTAAAGGGTCTCAGTAACAAAGTCAAGCATTTTGCTTAGGATGAATCGGCATTAAACCCTGAGTATTATTCATATTAGCGTTAACAGGCTTTGTCTGAGTCTTTTGTCTATCGTTTATCCAACCGGTTAGCCAACCAATTACCCGATGCTTGAATGGAGACGACCATTATTGATAGGACAATAACGATAAAAATCATCACCTCCGTTTGATAGCGATAGTAGCCATAACGAATGGCCAAATCCCCCAGACCACCGCCGCCAATCATACCCGCCGCTGCTGAATAAGAGAGCAGGCTGATACAGAGAATCGTCACGGACAATACCAGTCCTGAGCGTGCTTCATTGAGTAGGACTTTAATAATGGTCAAAGGACGTGCACCCATAGACTCGGTCGCCTCAATGATACCGCGTGGCACTTCACGTAAGTTTTGCTCGACCAAACGGGCAAAATAAAACGAACCTGCAATGGCGAGTACCAATGAGGCCGCAATCGGTCCAATACCCGTGCCAACGATAGCCTTCGTAAATGGGCTCATGGCAATCATCAAAATGACAAATGGGAAAGCACGCATGAAGTTGGTGATACCACCAAGCAGACCATACAATGTTTTGTTTTGCAAAAACTGTCGATCACTGGATAAAAACAAAAATACGCCAAACAACCCACCGATGACAATCGCCACCGTCGTTGAGATGCCAAGCATAATAAATGTATCAATAAACGCATTCACAATCTCTTTGCGCAGGGCAAACAGCTTGTCTATCGAGGCGGACAATTCACTACCAGTTAACATATTTATTTCTCCTGCCTCATTAGTCTTCGTGCACTAAGCCTTTGCCAATCGGGGTGGTCGCCTGAATCAGACCGTCTCTCACATCTGCAACTTCCAAGAGTTGACCTTGATGCAGTAATGCGGCGCGATCACACAGCCTACGGATGACACTCATCTCATGAGTCACAATCACAATGGTGACGCCAAGTTGTTCGTTGATATCGCGTAGACAAGTCAACAAGCTGCGAGTCGTCGCAGGATCAAGCGCACTGGTTGGCTCATCAGCCAATAATACTTTAGGACTGGGGGCAATCGCTCGGGCAATACCGACACGCTGTTTTTGTCCGCCTGACAGCTGCGCAGGGTAGTGACCAGCGCGGTCTGTTAGATCAACAATCTCTAGGCAATCCATGACTCGTTTATGAATGTCGCGGCTCGGATATCCTGAAACGGTTAAATTAAAGGCCACGTTGTCAAAAACAGTACGATTGGACATCAGATTAAATTGCTGAAAAATCATACCAATATTATGCCGGGCGATACGCAATTCACTGGCAGACAATGTGGTCAAGTCAGTGCCATCGACGATGACTTGACCGGCATCTGGACGCTCAAGCATATTAATTAGGCGTAGCAAAGTAGACTTACCGGCACCCGAGTATCCCATTAGGCCGAAGATTTCGCCTTGCTGGACAGATAACGAGGTCGGTTCAACGGCAGTAAACCAATGTGGTTTGCCATCTTTGTCTTTGATTGATCGGTCGCTTAAAAAACTCTTGGTCACATTGTTTAAGACAATCATGTCATTCATGGAGGGCTCAAAATTCAATAATTTTTTTAATAGTCACAAACGCGCTGTCGGGCCTCTTTAACAATGTAAGAAGCCAATTAAGAAACAACCGTTAATAACCGTATAATAAGGGGCGCTAATATAGCATATTATCGAGCACTTTGGATATGAACATCCGTGACAGGCTTATGATTAATAGCTATTAGTAAGAGGGGTTTTGTAGAATGTGAGTCACGATGATCGAGTAGAATGAAGTGTTTGTTCATAGCACCTTATATAGTAGATTCAATTTAAAAGTAGTACTGCGTTAACCTCGCTTGAAGTATTAAATATACATCTACACTCGGTTGCCTTGTACTACTTTTAAATTGAATCTACTATAGCATCGCTGACTAGGTCGTGTCCTTATTTTAAAAATGGTGATAAAAATGAGATAAATCGCCGTCAAACAAGGAAAGTAGCACAAATAATATCGAGATATTGATACGCTATTTGACGATGTCTGGCAAAATTTAGCCATTTTTAGCCATTTTTAGCCATTTAAGGGTTAATAGATTGGACTGAAGGCACGTCCTAGTCATGCTGGTGATAATGTGGGTCGTGCTTGACTGGTATAACAACTAAAAACCTGGTATGTCCATTCAACGTATCAGTAATGATGCGCCCTTGATGGGCGGTAACGATTTGTGATACTAGCGATAAGCCTAGTCCAGAGCCTTTATTTTTTTGTTGCAACCGCACAAATGGGCTAAATACTTCTTCACGTTTGTCTTCTGGAATACCCGTGCCTTCATCAATCACTGCCAATACTGCATATTTCGGTAATGGGCGTACAGGATCGGTCTTGGCTTTTTTTAGATGCTTGGCAAACAAGCCTTCTTTGCGCGGTGTACTGAGTACTTCCGTAGGATTTTGAGTGTTGTTTTGAGCATCACCCTTGTCGCGTGTATTGCCACCTTTATTTATTATGGCACCTTTGGATTTAGGAATTGCATCATTCAAGGCAGTACTCTTAGCGTCATTGATAACTGCAGACAACTCTTCAGTGTCAGGAACTGCTTTCCAAACCATCTTTTTAATTTTGTCAGTCAAATCATTGGTAAAGTTATGATAATTAGCAATCAATGAGGACGCACTGGTGCTTCCAGCTGTATCGTTACGGTGGACTAAGTCTGTTGCAGTGCTTGAGTCAGTTTGAATACTATCCGCATAAGTAGATTCTGTTAAGGTCGCGTGGGCTTCAATAGAGTCAATGTCGCTGTTGGTATTATTAATATCAGCCTTATCGATTTTAGTCTCTATATTCACATCGGCATCGGTATCGGAATTGAGATCATGCTCAACCGCAATATTTTCTCCGTTTCTATATATCGGTGGTGCTGGCAACACAGTCATAGTATTTGGGGCTTCAGATTTAACTTTATCAGTAATATGAGAAGAATCATTTAACTGCGTATGAATATGAGTATCGTTTTCATTGACATCGATTGGTTCGTGATAGGAGTCAAAATCAGAGCTATTATAATCGGCAAAGCTACTGCAGAGTATCGTTTGTAGCAGGTAATCAGGTATGGTATCTGCTTCATCAATAGTTTGCACACCATACAATAGTACCGTCACGGGTGGCTTGCCGTGTAGCATGGCATTAGTTAACAAGTTACGAATCAAATGGGTCAACATTGATGATTGACCATCGATCACAATATGTTCACCAATGAGCGTCGCTTCAGGATAATGTTGCCGCTCTTGATTCACCAGATCGTATAAGTCTAAGCTTTCAACTTGCTGCAAGGCATGACCGGCGTCTAAACGACTCACCAGTAGGATACTCTCTACCAAATCATTGAGCCCTGACAAATCGCGGTTAATCGCTTGCGCACGTTTATCAAACTTTGCTTTGGTATCAGCTGGTAGCGCCCCTGCGAGCATATCCATCATCTCAATCTGTAAGCGAATACGAGTAATGGGGGTACGTAGCTCATGAGAAGCATGTGCTAAGAGCAGGTTATTGGCATCGATAAGGTGTTCGATTTTTTGTGCTGCTTGGTTAAATCCACGCGCTAGTGAGGCGATCTCATCGTTACCACGAGCATTCACCCGTACGGTAAAATCACCATCACCCAGTTGCGCCATCTGCTGGCTCATTTGATTGATGCGCCAAGTGATGGTACGAGCAATCCACCATAGGACACCTGCCATAATAAGTAACAGCAGTAGTGTGCCAGTAAATAAATTCAGCGCAGAAGAGAGTACTGGTTTTTTAGGCGGTAAGCGTGATTCATACAAAAGCGTATAGCCGGTGCTGCTATAAACCTGAGCTTGCTTGGTAGGGGAGGTGTCTGCGAGAGAGGGAAAAACGCGTGAAAATAAAGAGGGCGGTGCGGGCAACTCCAACGGCAAATCGCTGTTATCCGTTTGCATTAGCAATCGACCTTCGCTGTCATACAAGCCCATCTTTGCCTGCAATGACTCATCAAAGATATCAAAGCTCTTTTTGACCACTGCTAGCATAAAGCGCGCTTGCAAGCGATTGTCCTCGCTAACAGAGATATTCAGCTCATGTAAGAAAGGGTCTATTTGTCCTAAAATCTGAGTGGCCAATACTTCTGATCGAATACTTGCATCTTTATCGTGCACAAGTTGCGTCAACAGCACCATCGCCACTGCAAATAAAATAAGTGCCAGCATGACACTGGCAAATAATTTGGCAAATACCGAACGAAATCCCAACTGCTGCATTAAACCATCTCTACTATCAGCCGTTTATATCGACTCATACTTCTAATTTGCATAAAAAAATCAGAAGTATGGTTTTTATCGATTGGTTTGCCGCTTTTGTGATCAAACCTGATCAGTGGCAAATTGATAACCAACACCGCGTACCGTAATAATACGTTTTGGCTGGCGTGGGTTATCTTCAATTAAAGCACGCAAGCGCGAGATATGAACATCAATCGCGCGATCGATATTATCTGAGCTGTCATCATTGGGCATGGCTTGCCACAGTTGCTCGCGATTCAATACTTTACCAGAATGGGTGGCAAAGTAATGCAATAATTGAAACTGATGCGTCGTTAAACGAACAGGCTCATCGTCGATGGTCACTTCATGGCTGTCAGGAAAGACACTCAAACGACCAAAGGTCAAGCTGTCAGACTGGCTATCTGCTTGATTGGGCTGCTCATGACGGCGAATAACAGCACGGATTCGAGCGAGAAGCTCGCGTGGCTCAAAAGGCTTAGATATATAATCGTCAGCACCCATCTCAAGACCTAGCACGCGATCGGTGGTATCGCCTTTCGCTGTCAACATAATAATTGGTACTTTATTGGTCATGTTGTTTTTATTGCCGCGAATTTTTTGACACACTTGCATACCATCCATATCAGGTAGCATTAAGTCAAGCACGACCAAATCAATATCACGCTCTTTGGCATCCAATAAATCAAGCCCTTCTTGACCAAGCCCTGCATGATGGACGTCATAATAATTCATGGTCAGGTAATCGCTGATTAACTCAGCTAGATCAGGATCATCTTCGATTAATAAAATCTGCTTGCTCATGGGTTATCCTCTAGTTGTTGTTATGGTTGGCCAAACGTTTCATCTGTTTTGATATTTTGTATCACGATAAATACATCGCTGATTTTAGGATCTTAAACAGTTAAACGATTAAGCCTCTAGGTTCTCAAACTTTCTAAGATTTCTCAAACTCTCAAGATATTGAATCATTTAATACCAATGATTCAGAATACTCGGTTAATGCTATATATTATACGGTCATATTGCCTAATAACGCAGTTACAAAACAAGAGAGGCTTTGTTAATGTTTCTACACAATGTAACTGTCGGCATGCATAGCTATGAGACATTGACTTTTTTACCTTTAGCATCAGCCGGTAAATCAGCCAAACAAATCAAACTATCGTTGCTAATACCCGCAATTAAATACTGCTTTGTGATAGGGTCATATTCGACTACTTCAATAGGCTGGCGTGTCAGGCGCTGATCCTGTCCAATAATCCACACGTTAGCAGTCAACGGTGACAGAGGCTTATATGGTGACGTTTGTAATTCTGTCAAGTCAACATCGTGCAACGCGCGCTTAGGTACGATAGTGCCCACATCTATTTGACCGTAATTAACCCGCCCCGTGACTTTCATATCTGGCAATAACTTGTCTCGACTTGCTTCATTGTCAATGACGTTAACATAGACCAACAGCTTTTTCGGCTGGCTGGTCGCGGTCAGTTTACTGACTTGTCCTGTGAACTGTTCCGACATACCTTCAACTGTAAAATTGACAGTCTGACCAACCGAAAGTTGCGGTTCTGCTTGAATAGGTAGGGTCGCGATAAAGTGTAATTTAGTTTCATCGCTAATCTGTAATAAAGGCGTGCGCGCCTCTAGTTTTTGACCTGCTTTGGCATATAAGTTTTTTACACGGCCAGAAAAACTGGCACGCACAGTGATCAAATTATACTGATTCTGCTGCGGTTTTGAGCTCGCCGTGCTATTAGCGCTGGTTTGGTAATTGTTTTTAAGGTTGCCGACTGCGTTTTTAGGAGCGCCCACTGTGGCGTTTGCTGCTGCCTCTTCTTTGTTAGCAATTGGGTCGTTTTTAGTGGTTGTTGCACCATTTTCTACTGTAGGCTGATTGGGTTTTGAGCTAGCGTCTGTTTTTTGTGAGTGTGTCTGCTTTACATCAACCGCATCGTTCGTCATCTCAGAATCTGGGACAACGCTGTTCGATTCTGAAGGTTGTTTCTTGGCTGGGTTGGATGCATCTGCTGTTTTGCTTTCTGATTGCACGCGTCGAACAATAAGCAGCGGCATATCTTTTTCTACCCATTGACCCTCAGTAACCAGTATTTCTTCGACGTTAATGGGGTATGCAGCGATAAGCTTAGTCTGTTTGATAGGTTCGATCTTACCTTGTAAACCAAGACTGGGCTGATAACGTGAAGGTTTTATGCTCAATATATGATCTGGCGTCATGGTCACACTATCGTCGGTAATGACGATAGGGGTATCTACAGTCTCACTGTTTTCTGCAGTCACAGGCTCATTGGTAGGCGGTGATGGCTGACAGGCAGCAAGAAGAAAAGCACTCAGTAGATAGGTGCTATTTTTTAAAAATTTAGAAGCCGTCATAGCAGTCACCATAGTAGTCATCGTTTTATTATATAGTGAATTGCAACTGGGTGAAATAAGTGCAGAAAACTTAATAAACAGCTGACATTAAGGCGGCTAAATCCAGTCATTAGCTAAGGTAGGAGTGACAGCAAGTCTGAACAAATTTTTATATTACTGATCAGTTCGAATATTGGCCTACTCATAACTGGAAATTAGTCGTTAACTGTGCTAAAACAAACATAACAAAATACAATGATACATTTTTATCACAAAAGAAAATTATTCAGCAATGTGCCAAGCGTTTCTATATAATGCAGAAATATCATAAGGTTGATGGTTCTTCTGCTTCGGGCTTACCTCTTTTATCGTCAAGGTCATCAGTAATAAAAGGTACTTTACCTTGTTTTAGACCAAATACGGTTGCAGTGGACGATAATAAAAGCAAAATAAGTCGTCTAAAAAGCCATAGGTTTGGCGCAATTTAGTAAGCTTATTAACTAGAAAGTGCGTATAGTAGCCCATGTTGACGCTCTGTTTGACAGGCAGATACTGGCAGATGATATGTCGACTGTCATAACATATGGTAATGCAAATTTAGCGTCTCATATCAGTCCAATAATGGATGATATGACAAGTTGAAATAACCGTTAAATTTTTGCATTGATGGATGGTATTAAGAATAAATAGTCGTTTATAGGACACTGATAATGGAAAATAATTTTGATGGTTTAAAAGTAATGGTGATTGATGATTCAAAAACCATTCGCCGTACCGCAGAGACTTTATTGCAAAAAGCGGGTTGCGAAGTTGTGACCGCCATTGATGGTTTTGATGCTTTAGCAAAAATTGTCGATAACAATCCAGATATTATTTTTGTCGACATCATGATGCCGCGTTTGGATGGCTATCAGACTTGTGCGCTAATAAAAAACAACCCTGATTATGCCAGCAAACCTGTGATTATGTTGTCGTCTAAAGATGGCTTATTTGACAAAGCGCGTGGTCGTATTGTGGGTTCAGATGAGTATCTGACCAAGCCATTTAGTAAAGATGAGCTGTTCGAGGCAATTAATCAGTACCGCTAATATAAATAAGTCCGCTTGTAGATATATCGTTAAATATCGTCTTACAAGTTGGTATGATTTATGCATTGCTATGCTTTATATAGAATCAGATAAATTAGGCTAGGCATTACGGTTAAGAGATTTAGTATTGATAAAATATTACTAATAACGGCTCAATATTTAATCGAAACTGTTAAGAGAATTGCCCTGCCATTCATGGTTGGCGTGCTACTTTCAGTCGGATTGTCTCAATAATATAACAACATATCCTTATGGATACTTTCGAAAATAAAGGAAATTCCTATGACTACAGTTTTAGTCATTGACGACTCACCATCTGAGATGGCGAAATTTCGCGACATGCTTGCCAGACATAATTTTAAAGTATTAGAAGCGATAAATGGTGAGCAAGGTTGCCAGATGGCCATTGATCACTTGCCAGATGTCATTTTAATGGACGTGGTTATGCCTGAGATGAACGGTTTTCAGGCCACTCGCAAAATTACTCGAGGTAAAACCACCGCGCATATTCCAGTGATTATGATCAGTACCAAAAATCAGGAAACCGATCGAGTTTGGGGAAAACGCCAAGGCGCTAAAGAGTATATGGCAAAGCCTGTTGACGAAAATGGATTGGTTAATATCATTCGTAAAGTAATGGAGTAGATTGTGGCTTCCAGAGGGTTTATTGAGCTTCTGCGTTTAGCAGACTTGGCACGCGCGCGCAAAAGTGGTCGCCGCGGTGGACAAGAGTATGACTGGCAAGGTGTGGTATTCGAGATTGGCGGACAGCGGTTAGTTGCACCGATGGGTCAAGTATCAGAAGTATTGGCCATGCCAGAGTATACCAGCTTGCCTCTAGTGAAGCCTTGGATGCTAGGCATCGCCAATATTCGCGGACGCCTATTGCCAATCACCGATTTGTCTCAGTTTCTACAGGTTCCTAGTCGTTTAACGCAAATGAGCCAACGAAAAGTCATTGTCATTGAACATGACAATCTCTTTTCAGGACTGTTAGTAGATCAAGTTATTGGGATTGAACAATTTACGCATGATCAATACCGTGCCGAAGCTATAGAGCCTAATTCGCCCTTTGCTCCTTATAATCACGGTAAGTTCTTTAAAAATGAGCAAGATTGGTATGTTTTTATGCCAAGCCTGCTCGCACAAGACTTGCAGTATACCGATGCTGCAATATAGCAGTCGATAACAGCTATCTGGCTGCTATAACGATGACGAAATAATAGCGAATGACATGATACGGTTGGGTGTCAGTATTCATACAGGCTTTGCTAATCACTGTTGTTTTTATAACAATAAGATTGTCAAAGTCAGTCACGATGAGACTTTGATGATTGTTTGAAAGGAATACGTACGATGAGTGATGTTATAAAGAAACCTGTAGCTGGTACGACCAATACAACAGATGGCAAGGACGCTAATAGCAAGTGGAAGTTATTGTTAGGGTTTTTTGTGCTAATCAGTGTGGCCTGCCTGATTTGGCTGGTCAATTCGTTATCGTCAGTAAGTCAGTACTTGGCTGATTTTAACCAATCCGTTACTTTACCAGCGATTATATTTTTCGTAGGGGTATTAGGCATCCTTTTTGCCCTGTATCAGTTACTGAAGCAGCGTGGGGGATCAGAGCGCCTACTCATTGAAAAAGAAACCTTGCGTCGTCGTCAGGAAGCAGAAGCGGAATCTGAGCGAGCGCGTCAAATTCAAGAAGAAAATGAACGTAACCAGATTGCTATTCTACGCCTACTTGATGAATTGGGTGATTTAGCAGAAGGCGATTTGACGGTTAATGCCACCGTATCAGAAGATTTTACTGGAGCAATTGCTGACTCAGTGAACTTTGCGATTGACCAATTACGTCAATTGGTTTTAGTTATTAACAACACGGCTGACCGCGTTTCGCAGTCTTCAGACCAAACACAGATGAATGCAGTCGAACTTGCTGAAGCATCTGAGCACCAAGCACAAGAAATTGCTGGTGTATCGGCGGCTATTAATGAGATGACAGTATCGATTGACCAAGTTTCGAACAACGCTTCAGAATCGGCGACTGTTGCTCAGCGCTCAGTAGCCATCTCTCATAATGGAGCGGAAGTTGTACAGCGCTCTATTGAAGGTATGAACGTGATTCGTGATCAGATTCAAGAGACCTCAAAACGTATCAAGCGTCTTGGTGAGTCTTCGCAAGAAATTGGTGATATCGTTGGTTTGATTAATGATATTGCTGATCAGACCAACGTTTTGGCATTGAATGCTGCTATTCAGGCATCGATGGCAGGTGAGGCTGGTCGAGGCTTTGCGGTCGTTGCTGATGAAGTCCAACGTCTTGCTGAGCGTTCAGCTAACGCTACCAAGCAGATTGAAACCTTGGTGAAAACCATTCAGGCAGATACCAACGAAGCAGTTATGTCAATGGAATCGACGACCTCTGAAGTTGTGCGCGGTGCACGCTTGGCAAAAGATGCTGGTGAAGCCCTAGAAGAAGTGCAGAGCGTTTCTAATACCTTGGCTGACTTGATTCAAAACATCTCAAACGCTGCTTTGCAGCAGGCAGAATCTGCTGGTCACATCTCTCATACGATGAATATTATTCAAGATATTACCTCACAGACCTCTTCTGGCACAATGGCAACCGCGCGCTCTATTGGTGAGCTGAGCGAAATGGCTGCAGCATTGCAAGAGTCAGTCACTGGTTTTAAAGTATCGAACGATGATGAGCTACTAGAAAACGAGATGTTGGACACCGAAGAAGCGTTATCAGCAAGTGTGTAATGACAAGTGTTAACGTCAAGTAGGTGTTAGACCACTGACCGTCTTTAAATTAATGTGTTAATAATATACTGTGCAGATACGATGATTTGCAGCAGTGACTATAGCAGGTGACGTGAATAATTTTACTCAACCAGACAGCAATTCTATCAAAGCAGCCAAACCCTCGTTGATTAAGGGTTTGCTGCAGGCAGACAGTTTTGATGTGCAGCAGTGGCAGCGATATATAGAACAAGAGATAGGTTTTGTTCTACCCAATGTCCAGCTGCAATGGTTGATAAATGCGATTGAACACACGGCATTATCACATGGATTGACAGTTGAAAAGCTGTGGTGTCAACTACCAAATAATGATGAAATACGCCAACAGTTATTGGATAAAGTACTGATTCACGAAAGTCGTTTTTTTCGCCATATGCCTTCTATCGATTTTGTCACAAAGTGTGCATTACAGCATCAGCGCCAGCAGCTTACTGCCACTAGTACTGATCGTGGTCACAACAATGATGCTAATGATTTATTTCGCATTTGGAGTGTTGGTTGTGCCAGTGGGCAAGAAACATGGTCATTGGCGATGAGCTTGGCTTCTGAACAATTAATTACTTATACGATATTGGGTACAGATGTTAGCCAACAAGCCATTACAAAAGCACGACTAGGGCAGTATGATAAGCGGCAGCAGTCGTTAATTCCAGACCTGTGCCAGCAGTTCGTTCAGCCATTGCGAGCTAAGTGTGATATCAGCCAATCGCACTTTTATAAGGTATCTACCGCAAAAAAGGCGATGACTGGCACTCAGACCGACTGGCAGATTGCGCCAATGTTACGACGCTATGTTAGCTTCGCTTTACACAATATTATTGAGCAAAAACCACCTACTTCGCACCTTCAGCATGTCATTATCTGTCAAAATATGCTGCTATATTTTCGCAAGTTTGATCAGCGTGATATTTTGGCAAGGCTATCAGAGCAGTGTGCGTTAGGTGGATATATTATATTGGCTCCAGGTGAGGCGTTGTTTTGGCGTCCTTCAAATATGCGCCGTATTGCGCACCCACAGGTTAATGTGTGGCAAAAAATTAATGCCTAGATTAGTGCCTAGACAAGTTAGGATAACCCTATGAAAAACCAGCCCAATGACATAGTGACGCTTGAATGGTTATTACCACTGTTTAATCAGCAATTATCACAGATATCTGATGGCTGGCAGTTAGACGCTGATAGCGCTGATTATGAGCAGATGGTGCAACATTATCATCAGGTTGGCGGCGCGCTAACGATGATTCGCCTTAATTTGTTAGCAGATCTTGCCAATAAACTGAGCTTGCTGGCAGATGTGAGCAGTCGCGAGCGTATTTCTGCTAACGACCGCCGCATTGGCCAGTTTTCTCATCGCTTACTACAGCGTGAGTTGAATCAATACGCAGGTATGGGTAATCACAACACCGTTTTAATTGATAATGCTGCTGAGGAGCTTACTCAAGCACTATCGAAACTGGGGGTAGCGCCAGATATCTCGGTCAGCTTGGCGAATACTCAGCATAAGAATCTAAATAATCATGCTATCGATGATCATATTATCGATGGTATCAATAGCATCGAAGTGATGATGCCGGCGAATAGAACGGCGACGCATTTAGCTGATTATCACTATCAACAATTATTACTGGTTTGGCGACAGCAAGTACAAGCGTTATTGAGTGCCAATACCAATCAACCGTCCTTATTGACTACACTAGAAAGAGTCAGCCAATACTTATGGCAGACCACTCAACATGATGACTTACAACGCCTTTGGTACTTAACGGAACTGTGGCTAAATGACCTTGCTCATAATGATACCCCATTACCTGAGCATTATGCGTCATTGCTAAGTCAGCTGGATCAAGTAATAGAGTCTCGCACTCAGCAAGCTGAGTTGTCATCAAGCGTTATTCGAAGCTTAATCATAAGGGTGTATATCGAACTAAATAGCCTTGCTCAAAGTAGCAAGCGCACTCAGTCACTTCTAAATGATTTGTCGCAAACGTCGTCAACGGGATCACGCTTTTTACCACGTATACTCAGCGAACTTGAGACACTTATCTTTACTTTGGATAAGCCAGACACGCTTCTCGTTCCTTTACAGAAAATACAAAGTCAACTCGAAGGTCGAGGTTGGACTTATTATGTGTCGCAAATACATGCAATTGTTACAGACATAGAGCAGGCTCTATCATCAGAAACAGGATTTACACAAGAACAATGGCAGATTGAGCGTCAGCTTCAAGAGCTATATAACGCTATCTATCATACTGAACAGACGATATCTCTCAAGATAGGGGATGCCGCTTCTTTTACGACATTGTCTGCAACGTTTGAAGCTATTGAAACGCAGTCAGAAGAAAGTCCTGCGACGGCTTCTGTTGGTGGAAGTTTACGTGAGCTGCGCATCGCGGTAGAAGATGTCAAACAAAGCTTTCATGAATATGTACAGCGTCAAGACATTGACTTACTGCCCATTGCTGCTGATTTTACCTATATTGGTGATGCTTTTGCCGACATGGGATTGCCATCAATTCGTCAAACCATGAATGATATGGCAAGCATATTTACACAATTGACCATTCATGAGATTGACGTACTCAGTTGGGATGTGACTCAGGCATTGGCTGAAGGGCTAACGTCTATTGAATTGTTGCTTGACTACCTTGCGCAGCAGGTTTTTGACCAGCAGCTATTAATGCGGGCAAATGAGTATACTGCGACTGCCGCCCAACTTCTTACTCATTATATTGCATCGCCAGAGACCATTAAAGACACTTTCCTTACCCAAAAATCCGTAGCGACCAACGTATTGCGTTACGATGATAGTGGCGAGATTACTCCTGCTAATAGTCAAAATGATTTTGCTAACCAAGCTTTGACTGATGTAGATAATGAGCGTGTGGTAGGGCAAGATACGGCTGATGATGATAGTACCGAGAGTGAAACATTAACGCTTGCTCGTGAGCAAGTTAAGCCTGATAATTTTGAGATGGATGCAGAGATTCGTGACATCTTTATCGAAGAGGTGACGGAAGTAATTGCTGATTTAGAAGACTTTTTACCTATTTGGCAGCAAGATTCAAAGGATTTAACCCCACTCACTGAAGTGCGTAGAGGGTTCCATACCTTAAAAGGCTCAGGACGTATGGTTGGGGCTTTTAGCATCAGCGAGATGGCATGGTCGATCGAAAATCTGCTCAATCGTCTTTTAGATAAGACGCTGCCTGTCACAGATGACGTCGTAAATCTGGTAATGGATACGGCAAAACGGCTACCAGCATTAGTGGTAGATTTTGAAGCGCAGCAATCTCCAAGCTTTGATCCTGCTATTACTATTCTACAAAGCCATAATCTCATGACACAGCAACCTATCAATGCTGGGCTGACCATATTAGATGCTGTCACTGCTGATTCAGACTCAGCATTAGAACTATCGCCTCCATTCGATGATGATGCTGAACTGCTAACTGCTCTCGACATGAGCAATGAGTCAAACGAGACAACTGCTGATAGTACAAAGAGCACTGCTGTTGCTTCCTTATCTGCTATTGATATTCCAGCGATACTCGAACCCTTTATGCAAGAAACCGAGCAGCTAGCGGCAGATGCTCATGATGCCGATCCTGATATTAAAGAGATATTTTTAGAAGAAGCTGATGAAGTATTGGCTGAGATTGTACCTTTATATGAAGATTGGCGATTATTGCCAGCTGACTTAAGCGGATTGGTGGATATTCGTCGAGGGTTCCATACCTTAAAAGGTTCCGGTCGTATGGTCGGTGCAAATTATACGGCTGAGCTGGCTTGGGCTATAGAAAATATGCTTAATCGCATTTTGGATCATAGTGTGACTGTCTCAGCAGATATGCGTCAGCTTATTGCTGATGTGCTAGCTGCCTATCCTGCGATGCTAACAGTATTTGAAAATGACAGCCAAAACTATCCGGTGATGGTGCCTTTATGGATCGCATGCGCCAATGCCTACAGCAAACAGCAAGGGGACGAATTTAGCTATTCTGCCTTGTATGAGCAAGCATCAAATAGTTCTGAGGATGAGACCATCCAAGCGTCAGTACTATCGTCTGCTATTGATGAGCATAGCCCGACCCAAGATAATCTTAATACAGCGATAGATACCACGCTGCAGACGATTAATTCTGTCAATGAAATGATAGCAGAAGCGCCTATTTATTTAGCACCGCAAAGCGAAGAAGAAAAAATGTTTTGTGAGATTTTTATCGACGAAGCAGAAGGACTGTTGCAAGATATTGACCAATTCGTTGATGAGCATCAAGATCAGTCTTATATTGAAGTGACGGATGAGATTGTACGCGCGTTTCATACCTTGCGAGGGGCTTCAGGTTCTAGCGCTTTAGCAGCGATCAGCGAGGTTAGCGCAACGATAGAGCATAGCTTAGAGCTACTGCAGCAGCAAGATACTGCCATGAATGCTCAACATCTAGAAGCATTGGCGAAGTCTGCTACGCTAATGGACGGTTATTTAAACAACTACAAGCAAAACGTTCAGCCACAAAATATATCGATCGAAGATGCGCAAAGTCAGCAAGACATAGCCTCATTGCAAGCCATGCTTGGTGATCAATACGTCATTAGCGATGATAAGGTCACGGCTGATAACAAACCAACGATAGAGCAGTTGTTAGATAATAATATTGATGAACTATTGGATGCTGAGTGGGAATTAGATGACGCACTTAATCACTCTGAGACAGCACATGTTCAGGGCTATATATCGCAGCAAATATCGCAAATAGCTTACTTAGCCAATAAAGCAGAAGCGTTTCCAAAATTCACCTATATTCTTAATGAGTTGGGTCACGCTTATGCCTATTTGAAAGATAATATTGATACAGCAAGAAATATCGATACCCAAGCGGTTTTACACGCTGGTCATGCTCAATTGGTTGGTTTGTTCGACGCATTGGCTGGTAGCACGTCATTGAAGATTGACCAACAAGTTATTGAAGATCTACAACGTATTTACCAAGACGATGATAGCAATGGTGATGAGAGTGTCTTTGTCGTGAGAGCCGTTGCAGCACCTGAGCTACAGCTTGAATCTATTGATACTGATGCTGAGCTATTAGAGATATTTTTAGAAGAAGCTCAAGAGCTTGATGCCGCGCTGGATGAGAGTTTTAATAAGTGGCGTACTGATATCAGCAATATAAATGCGCTAAAAGTTTTACAGCGCCATCTGCACACTATCAAAGGTGGTGCGCGAATGGCAGGTATTCGTAGTATTGGTGATCTGACCCATGAAGCTGAAAGTGTCTATGAAGCATTCGTAGAAAATAGAAGAATACCGACAGCACAATGGCTTGAAATAATGCAAATAGTGCAAGACACAATGTCGTTGCAAGTACTGCATATCGTAAATCATAAAAAATCATTTTTTGCCTCAGCGCTGATTGAGCAACTACAACAGTTTGTAAAAGCCCAAGCCTTGCCAGAAATGGTAGAGCTAATCATACCTATACCGAAAACCCACTTCGAACCTGAAGCACAAAGCGGGGTGACTAACAACACTCACCTCAGCGCTGACGTATCGGATACCTTGAGCCTAGACATGATGATTAAACAGTCATGGGCGAATGGTTTGCCAGATCCTGATATATTGTCGGTGTTTTTAGAAGAAGCTGAAGAGCTCACCAATCGTAATAAGTATCTGCAACTGTTCTTAAAAGATACCAATAATACGACAGCATTACAGGCATTGCAGCGTGATTTGCATACCATCAAAGGTGGCGCACGAATGGTCACCGCAGCTGGTATCGCTGATCTGGCACATGAAATGGAATCGGTTTACACAGATTTTGTAGATAATCGTCGTCCTGCTACCAAAAAAGTATTGGAGTTGCTGGTTGCCAGTCATGACTGGCTTGCTGATGCGATCTCTATCCTTAGACAACATGTCAATCCACCGACGCCTGCACTATTGATTGAGGCATTGCAGCAATTTAGTAAAAATCCTGACAGCTTAAAGCAAATCCCTAAAGAATCCCTACAATCGCAGCATGAAGCGCTCTTTATTGCTAGAGAACAGCAAGACTCACAGTATCTGGCAAAAGATATTAGTGAGATGCCTTCTATGCTCAGCAGTACGGGTGAGGAAGATCAGAGTGCCAATAATAACGAGATGATTCGTATCTCAGGTGGTTTGATCGAGCATATGATTAACCTGTCTGGTGAGTCAGCCATCAACCGTGCTCGTATCGATATGGGCATGAGTAGCTTGACCAATAGTATCGAAGATATGGGTATTACGGTACAGCGCTTGGCTGATCAGTTACGCCGAATGGAAATCGAGCTTGAGGCGCAGATCTTGTCGCAGATAGACGATGAGCTGATTAATCATGAAGGGTTTGACCCTCTAGAGATGGATCAATATTCTTCTTTAAATCAGTTATCCAAATCTTTGACAGAGTCAGCCTCAGATTTGATTGATATTAATCATACTTTATTAGAAAAAACACGAGACAGTGAAAGCCTTTTATTACAGCTGTCTCGTACACAGACCGAGTTACAAGATGGGCTTATGAATTCACGTATGGTGCCGTTTACGCGCTTAACGCCACGTCTTGAGCGTATCGTACGACAAACTGCCAATGAGCTGAATAAATCTGTTGAATTAACGATCATCAATGCCGATGATGAGATGGATAGAACCATTCTAGAGCGCATCACTTCACCGCTTGAACATATGCTCCGTAACGCCGTCGATCATGGCATCGAAAATACCTCAACGCGTTTAAAAGCAGGTAAAGAGCGTAGTGGGCGTATTACTCTTGAGGTAAATCGAGAAGGTAGTGAGATTGTCATTCAGTTAATAGATGACGGTCGCGGCATCGATGTAGAAGCCGTTCGTAATAAAGCCATTTCTCAAGGCTTGATTGATGCAAATGATAACAGCCTAACTGATCTTGATATCATGCAGTATATTTTCCATGCTGGACTGAGTACCAGTAAACAAGTGACACAGATTTCTGGACGTGGTGTGGGCATGGACGTGGTCATCAGCGAGATTCGTCAATTAGGTGGCGCTGTATCAGTTGTTTCAGAGCTGGGTAAAGGCTCACGCTTTACGATGCGCTTACCACTGACGGTTGCGGTATCTGATGCATTGGTTGTGCGTGCCGCGGATCGCTATTATGCGATACCTTTGGTACAGATTGAGCGTGTGGTACGGATTAATCCAGAGAAGCTTTATGACTATTACCAGTCAGGCGATGCAACGTTGAACTTTGAAGATGTTGATTATCGAGTGCGTTATTTAAATGAAATTTTGTCAGGCAATGAGCTGAATGAGCTGGTCGTTAATACCAATACCAGTTTGCCACTCATTATCATTAAGAATCGTAGCGGACAAAATATTGCATTGCAGGTTGATCAGATTGCAGGGTCACGTATTGAAGTCGTGGTCAAACCTCTAGGACAACAGTTATCGAATCTACCAGGTATTTCAGCAGCGACTATCATGGGCGATGGTTCAGTAATGCTTATCTTAGACCTGATTGCTTTGATGCGTAATGCGCAGTTGGTCAAAAATATCTCGCAATCTGCTGATTCTAAACGGAGTCGTTTAGAGTTTAAGTCTACTATTTTAGTGGTTGATGACTCTGTTACCGTACGTAAAGTGACGTCACGTTTCTTAGAGCGCCAAGGGTTTACTGTGGCGGTGGCAAAAGATGGTGTCGATGCAATTGAGATATTACAAGACATGATACCAGACATGATATTGCTCGACATTGAGATGCCACGCATGGATGGTTTCGAGGTGGCTACTCAAGTGAGACACAGCAAGCGCTTACAACATATCCCAATCATCATGATCACATCACGTACAGGTGAAAAGCATCGTGAGCGTGCACTGGAGATTGGTGTGAACGATTACATGGGTAAGCCATTCCAAGAACAAGAGCTACTTAATAAAATCCAGCACATACTGGGTCAAAAGGTCAGCTTAACTTATGAAGGATAATGCACGTGTTTTGGCGCTAAGAGGAAAAAACAAGGATGATATTAAGGTGATGGTAGTGGCAGAAGACCATCATCAGCGTATGGCCTTTTCAGATACTGTACGCAGCTGTGGTTTTAGCCTTGTTGGCTGTATGTCACGGGCGCAACTGCAAGAAAAACAGGGGCGCTCTGATACCTCGATTGACATCTGGCTAATAGATAGTGATTACGACGACAGTGTGGTAGCCGCGACCACGGCGTCTAAACCTGCTGCGGTGTTGGTGGGTTTTAGTCAAGCACCTTATCTAAATGAAGCGCCGCAATATGCCAAATGGCAGCGCAAATTAAAGCGTAAGCTGGCACATATGCTGGCATTACCCGTTTTAATGGATGCACCCGTGCACAAACCTGATAATGCTGATGCAGACTGGCGCTATGTGGTATTTTTGGGTGCTTCTATGGGCGGGCCGAGTGCTATAAAAGAATTTTTGGATAACTTATCGGCGACGCTACCGGTGTGTATTTTGCTGGCGCACCATTTTAATAAAACGATGATTGGCACACTGCCACGCATCCTGAATCGCCATAATGACTGGCATTGTCAGGTGATTACTTCTTCGCAGCGTTTAAGAGCAGGTCAGTGTCTTATAGCTCCTATTGATAAGCAAATTGTTTGTGACTCTACCGGTCGAGTCATATTGCTAGAGCAAGCTTGGGAGGGTGAGTATAAGCCCGCGATTGGTCAGATTCTCAAAAACACCAGCGACGTTTATGGTAGCGAGCTTATCAATATTATATTTTCTGGCATGGGTAATGATGGTTCGCAGTATCTGGATCTCATTCAAGAAAATAACAGTCAATTGTGGGTACAAGATCCCAGCTTAAGCGCTTGCCCAAGTCAACCTCAGGCGATTATTGATTCAGGGTATTGTGGTTTTATTGGCAGTCCAGCGGATTTAGCACAAAAACTAACAGATTATATTGATGAAAGATTAGTAGTAGCCTCTTTGCATTAACTGATTGTGAGCGATGTATGAAACAAATTTTAAAACATTCGTTTGAGGCAGTGAGTTTACTGACCACAAATAACGGTATGCTTGATGTCACTATTGTGCCAGCATTTGACCAACCTGACTGGCTTATTCCAAGCAGCCTGATTTTGAGTGTGGATGATTATAATGAGCGCACGGCAACCTATGAATGGCAGCAGCAAAAGGTAGTGGTATGTCACCTGCTACCACAGGATCAAATGCCAGATACCATGATTGTATTAGAGGGTAATACTACCGATCATCGCTTAGCTTTACAAACGGCAGGCGAGCTGCACCAGCGACAAGTGCGTATTTCTGAGGTTAAAGATATTGACGTTCCTGAGCAATTTAATAGCTCTAAGCATGCCGATAATATAGACAGCGACAAAACAGCCCTACCTTTTGATGAAAACGTTATGCTATCCTATCTTTTCCAAATGGTTATGATCGATGATAAAGCTTATTTGGTGCCCGACTTAGACAAAATTGCGCATCAATTGGTCGATTTAGACAGTTAGCTTCTCGCTTATATCAGGGTTTATTTCTACTATCAGAGAAATAGGGTTACCCAATTACTTTGATGATTGCTAATCGTTGAATGAGTGGTTGTTTTGTCAATAACATTGATGATAGATAATTAGTGATGAGGGTAATAGGACAGCTCATGAATAGTAGCAATTCAAATGTGTCAAAGTGGCCAGTCAGCAGCCGGATATTTCACTGGATCAGTGCAGTTTTACTGTTGGTTACTTGGATAATGATTTTGTTGTACGATAATCTGGATAACAATCTTTATATTGGGTTGCATAAAGCGTTTGGTATTAGTTTGTTATGTTGGATGATAGCACGGGTGCTTAATCGTGTATTTATTAAGGCGCCGCCACCTGTACCGATGCCAAAGTGGCAGTTATTAGCCTCTAAACTGTCGCATTTTGGCTTATATGCCTTATTAATTGCAATGCCAATAGCTGGTTTGCTGATGTCCGTTTATGGTGGACGCCCCGTCGATATTTTTGGCTTGTTTCAAATCCCTGTATTTGTCACACCAGATAGAGGGTTGGCACGCTTTTATAATGACCTGCATACTGATATTATTTGGCCGACCATTATTGCCTTCACACTTATTCATATCGTTGCTGCTCTATATCATCAGTTTGTCAAAAAAGACAATTTAATAGCGCGTATAAAATAATAGTATCAAAATAATCGTAGGCTGCTATAGGTAAACTTACTATTTCATGCCATATAAAAAAGCCCTAAGTTATGATACTTAGGGCTTTTTTGTTTTTCTAAGACAGCGCTTATTTTTTGTGTTCAGGTAGACTGATATTCATCTCTAATACGTCTAGGCTGTCCTCAGAACGATGATTGATATTCACATCATCAATCTGTACGCCATTGACGTATTTGTTGACCACTTCTAAAATCTCACGTTTCATTTTTTCGATACGATCAGCTGTTAAGCGGTTGTTTAAGCGATTTTCGCTCGCAACGATAACCTTAAGACGCTCAGTAGCCATATTAGCGCTACCTGCGCTACCACTGTCGTCAGTACCAAATAGGCTACTCCAAAATCCTTTTTTCTTCGTCATCATTGACCTCCAAACCAGCGCTGTAATAGACTCTTTTTCTTCACGTCAATATGACGTAGTGGGCGTTCTTCACCTAAGAAGCGGGCGACGATGTCATCATAACATTGACCAGCAACTGAATCGGTATAATGAATGACAGGCTCACCGTGGTTAGATGCTTCAAGCACTGAGTGACTTTCAGGAACAACCCCAAGTAACGGAACTTTTAGGATATCATTTGAAATGGTATCAATGTCCATCATCTCGTTAGCGGCTGCGCGCTCCGCATTATAACGAGTAATAATCAAATGCTCACGTACAGAGCCTTGGTTTTCTTCAACCTTTTTGGTCTGGCTTTGCAAGATACCGATAATACGGTCTGAGTCACGCACTGAAGAAATCTCAGGGTTGGTGACGATGATCGCTTCATCAGCATGATACATGGCGAGTTGTGCACCGCGCTCAATACCAGCTGGTGAATCACAGATAATATAGTCGAACTGCTTAGACAGCTCAGACATAACCTCTGCCACCCCTTCGTCTGTCAGGGCGTCTTTATCACGCGTTTGACTGGCGGGTAGGATATACAAGTTTTCAAGCTGTTTGTCTTTGACCAGTGCTTGCGACAAGCGTGCGCTACCAGTGATGACATCAACAAAATCATAAACAATTCGGTTTTCACAACCCATGATTAAGTCTAGATTACGTAGACCCACATCAAAATCGATAACGACTGTCTTATAGCCACGCAATGCTAAACCTGCGGCAAAAGAGGCACTTGTCGTGGTTTTGCCCACACCGCCTTTACCTGAAGTGATTACAACTATCTTCGCCACAATGGCACACTCCTATGAATCAATGGGATATCTTTTATATAAAAAAATAGCGCAATTGCACATTATTCACATGCTATATATACACTACCTGCGAAGGTAGCCTAGCATAAATAAACAAAAATTTATAGCACGTCCATAGTAAAGCAGAAAAACAGCTTATATATGGATCACAAAGCGGTGCTACCTAGAATTTTCTGGTCAATATTGCCTATTGTGAATAATAAAATAGACGCTGACGAGTAGTGTAGATAGTGGCAGAGCTAGCGATTCATCATAGAACAGTTTTGTTAAATAAACTTACTATAATATTAAATGCGCTGTCTAAACGTCTACTATTGAGATTTTCTAATAAACGTTTTTTGCTAAGCATCATGTATGATGAAAATCGGCTTAGCCTGTCTACATTTATAAAAATCACGGACGCATCTATTGCTCTTAACGGTAAAAGATTTAAGCGTCATCCATTACCGTAAATACTAAGCCTTCACCTTCTACAAATCTTACTTGTACAGATTTGTCAATCACGTGCTCAGGTAAGTTGTCTCGTAAGCAATAAGTTCCCGCCACTGACACCAAAGAAGGGTTAAAAACTTGACAAAAAATACGGGCATCTTTGTCACCGGTAGCGCCAGCAACCAAGCGACCTTGGGCACGACCGTAAACGTGCAAGCTATTATCGGTAATCGCTTCCGCCCCGCTATTGACACTATTGGTCAAAATCAAATCACCGCCCACGTGATTCAGGCTCTGTCCTGAGCGTAGCATTTGATCGTAAATTAGGCTGGTAATATGCTCAGCGCTCACCAGTGTCTCTGCTGTGGTGGTTGCTATCGTTGTTTCTGTGTTTGACTCGCTGATGGCTGCAGTATCATTGGTACTGGTTGAATTGGTACTGGTTGAATTGGTACTGGTTGAATTGGTGCTGGTTGAATTGGTGCTGGCTGATTCTGTATGTTTATCATCGGGAGCTTTACTCACTTGAGGTGCAGCTTTCTTGCTAGGTAAAATACGCTCAATACGTTTGCCATCAGCAGGGAAGATGGCCAATCGCTGCTCACGGGCTTGCGCATCTAGTGTACCAGTCACGACGCCAATAGGCTGTAAGCCCCACGACCATAAAAGCTCTACCAATGCTGAGAGATCTTGTTCAACCTCGCTATCGATAAGGATAGGGATATTGCTAGATTTATTACTAAGCGTAGCGGCAAGCTGGGCGTCTATCGCACTTAAATCATCTGTGCTAAATTGCAAACGTGAAAAAGTCAGCATCTTGCCATAAAATGCCAATGCTGGTAATGCTGGCGCGGCGCTCGAGCCTTGGCTGTCGTTGTCTGAAACTGTCATATATAAATCCTCAAGAGATAATACTGTCACTGTATTCACGGTGTTGTTTTTATTATCGAGTCATACCATTCATTTGCTTGCCAAGTCTAGTTTTTTGTAGGCAGGGCGTGCTATTAGCAGTATGGATTATAGATGAAGCATCTCTTGATGCTTCCACTGCTGCACTTTTACCTGCGCTTCAAATTCTGTCAAACTGTCATCAATGATACTCGAAATCAAGGTATCTAACGCAGTATTATCCGTATCGATACTGGCAATGCCGTTGGCAATCGCTACCATCAATGAATCGAGGCGTTCAGGGTCTAGAAGGCGTTTATTCAGTGCGTAAACGACGTTTTCGCCTATATTGTGACCGATATGTTGCAACTGTGATTCAATCAAGCTACCGGCAATCGGTATCATGCGTAGGTAGCGACGCAGCTCAGGCGTATTGGCCAAACCCTCTTCAATAGCATTGCCCATCTCGCTGGCTAATATACTGCCGCCACCTGATGATGCTGTCAACTCCTGCAGTTTTGGTGCTAACTCTGTGCGCAGTATCGACAGCACTGCTGCCTCAATCTCGTTACGATTACGAGTTATCGTTGATTCAATAAAAGATTTATGCGTTTTAGGATCGGTCAGTTGCTGCCGAAAGTTTTGGATAGTTGTCAGTATGACGCGGTCGGACAGCTCTTCTAATAGTAAATCGATGTAGAACCTAATTCGATTAATCCATGGTTGCGGCAGTACTTGGTAACCAAGCTGGTATAAGCGTCGCCCAATGATGACCGCTCGGAATAAACGTAAGGCACGCAGCTGCGGAAAGCACCCCAATACTTCATACCAATGTACAAAAGGAAAAAAAAACCAGCGATAATAGACGTTTTGTTTTATCGCAATCGCCCAACGTAGCAGTAGCTCAAAAATCAAAAATAGGGTAAAAAATCCACCAGCGGTACGCAAAGGCTCATGTAAGGTATTTTGATACCAATTGAGAGCATCGCTAATACTGAGCCATCCTGCGGCATTGCTACTAAAGCTACTCATTAAGATAGCATCAATACTAATCAATAATAGATCGATACTGATGGCAATAATCATCACGATATCGTAAGTGAGTTTTAAGCGATTTGGCGTTGGTCGGTTTGGCGGTGGCAGCGTATTATCAGGCGGCTGATTGGATACAGGCGCTGAGTCTAGAGGCATGCTAGTAGAAGAGGAAGCGGGCACAGTCAAACCTTATAAATGATAAATAGCACGAAAAACAAGCGGCTCAAATACTACAGAGCTATCAAGTCACTAACGGTCAAAAAGTCATGGGCTCATGACTATTCACATTATCAATGAATAGAGCCAAAAAACAACCCATCTTTCATTATAATTACGCATTATCATTTACGAGTTGGGATTTACAGTTAGCATTTACGAATTGACATCTAGCATTAGCATTTTAAACAACAGCGCTCAATCGTAGTTTTAAAACGACTTAAATTAATTCACTGTTGTATGCCGTTGCTCTGTTAACGATGTCTCTAAGCGCTCGGAGCTTTAGGGTTTGTTTCAAACTCAGCCAACATATCGGTAATACGCTGATCTTTTTGCTGCCAAATTTGCTCTACCCAATCAAACATTTGAGATTTTACCGCGTCATCATTTTCGTAACCACCATTTTTAATACCGTTAAATAATGCATCAGGCATCTCAATATAACGCACATCGACGCCCAAACGCTTGATGTTGCCTTTCCACAAATCACTATAACTCGGCACACCATCAGGATAAACGATTGTCATATCTAGCATGCCATCGATGTCTTCGCCTAGCGCGTTAATGGCTAAAGATAGGCCGCCTGCCCGTGGCTTCAATAAATGCGTATAAGGAGACTGTTGCTTTGCATGTTTGGCTTTGGTGAAACGCGTGCCTTCTAAGTAATTTAACAAAGTAAAAGGTTTGTCTTTTAACAGGGCACAGGCGCGTTTGGCTTCTTCGATGTCTTTGCCTTGTAGAGCAGGGTTTTTAGCGACGGCTTCTTTAGAATGCCGACGCATCATTGGGAAGTCTAAAAAGTAAAAGGCTTGGCCCACAATCGGAATATAAATCAGTTCAAATTTGGTGAAAAACCGTGTCAATGGCAAGCGTTTTTCACTAATGTACTGCACGATACTGGTATCGACCCAAGACTGATGATTGCTGACCAGCAAATATTTGCCATTGATGTGAACGTCATCGGGTAAGCTGATGCGCCAATCTTTACGTGGCAACATGTCATCGATCAAGGCACTGTTGCTACTGATCCAATAAGTCGCGATTTTGATGACCGCTTTGTCTGCGATAGGAGCACCAGTGATGACTTTGCCGACACCCATTAACCATAAGGGAATACTACCACCGAAGCTGTTGGCTGCAATAACC
Source organism: Psychrobacter cibarius (assembly GCA_030686115.1). Lineage (NCBI taxonomy): Bacteria > Pseudomonadati > Pseudomonadota > Gammaproteobacteria > Moraxellales > Moraxellaceae > Psychrobacter > Psychrobacter cibarius. The sequence continues at coordinate 2,887,418 of CP131612.1, read as the reverse complement.
CCAGTCGCTGTCGCAAGTGAAATGGCTTTGCCTAATTTAGGGTTGCGTTCGTGTATTTTTCGAATAGTAGATGTCAATCGCATGCTAAATCCTTTTCGGTCAGTCTTATTAGTATATAAATGATTCATTGCCAGTTTTATTGCACAATTTTAGCAGAAACGGTTCAGAGTGTACGAGTGTAAACGTGACTTGTGATAACACCTTGCGCTAATGGATAGTTAAAAGTGAGAACACAACGTATCCAATCACTGTGAAAGTCTCATTAAATCATTCTGCACTTCTCATACACAGGTGTGACAAAATATTACACATGATTAGATTGTAATTGCCATAATAATGACGAGTGTATATTAAGCATGTAGATGGAATTAACAGAAAATATTTATAAAAAGCACACTTTGTTTGTCTATAATTTTTTAAACTTAAGAGGAAATATTATGCGTAATACATTAATGATTGCAGCAGTAGCGTCAGGTCTAGCTCTTAGCGGTTGTGCTACTGATCCAAACACTGGACAACAACGCTTGAACAAAACTGCCATTGGTACATTGGCAGGTGCTTTAGGCGGCGGCGCAATTTCAAAAGCAACAGGTGGTGATAACACAGGTCGTGATGCCGCGATTGGCGCAGCTTTGGGTGCTGGTGTTGGTTACTACATGGAGCGTCAAGCCAAGCAGCTTGAGCAGCAAATGGCCGGTACGGGTGTAACCGTTACGCCAAATGCGAATGGTAATATTGACCTAGTAATGCCAGGCAACATCACGTTCTCATTTGATGATGCGTCTTTAAACCCATCATTTAGACCAACGCTTGATAAGCTTGCATCAACGCTAAATGAATATAACCAAAACACGATAACGGTTGCTGGTCATACTGATAGCAAAGGTTCTGATGCTTATAACATGAAACTGTCACGCGATCGTGCTTACGCAGTAGCGAACTATTTAAGCGCACGCGGTGTGGCTTCTAGCCGTATCAATGTCGTCGCTTATGGTGAGTCTCGTCCAGTTGCTGATAACAGCACCGAGTATGGTCGTCAGCAAAACCGCCGTGTTGAATTAACCATCAATGCGCCAAACAACGTACGTTAATTCATACGATGGTTTAGCTGTCATTATAGTGTTAAAAAAGGTCAGTGATAAACTGGCCTTTTTTTATGCCTGATATTTAGATTTCAAATTAAAAATGATTTTAGGTATCAGGATTCCGTTAGCTTCGAATCAATATAGAATATTTCTGATGCTTTCATTTATAAAACAATCGTTAGCTAAATGGTTATATTAATATTAATTAAATATTGATAATGATTATCAATAACACTATAATTTACAAAGCTTTGTTATTGTGGCGATACTAGGGTAGGTTGTCAGTTCATTTGAGGCTTTTCTAAATGGACCAAAAATAGCTAAATTTTGTCTAATAGTATCAAATTCTGGTCAATATCTTGATATTATGTGTGCTGTTTTTCTCATTTGACTGTCATTTATCTCATTTTTATCAGCATTATTTAAAATGAGGATACGCCCTAATGCTCTTTATTCAAAGCCCATTTTTCTTTTGAGATACTTTTTGAGGATATGTATGACGATTACCACAGTAACGAGCCGTAAGATTTTACCAACTACTTTAGCTGCTGCGCTTGCAGGGTTGTTAATGGTGTCGGGTTGTACCAAGCAAGCCAAGGAAGACACAGACTCTACCGCCGATACGCAAACAGCGGTGCAAGACACAACCGCTGCAGATACGACGAAACTATCAGCGGTTGATCAAGCTTATACCGATAGACTTATGATCAGCTATGCCAACATGGCGCATGCGGCTTATAAAGATTCGCTAGATACTGCTAAAGCCCTGCAAACGGCAGTAGAGACCTATGTGACAACACCAACCCAAGCAAACCTTGATGCGGCAAAAGCGGCGTATAAAGCCGCGCGCCAGCCGTATTCGCAAACTGAGATCTTCCGTTTTGATGAAGGTTTTGTGACAGCCAATGATAAACGAGCACTCGGCAGTATCGATGGTTGGGAAGGACAGGTAAATGCTTGGCCACTTGATGAAGCGTTGATTGATTACGTTAGTGATGGCTATGAAGGTGAATACAATAGCCAAGACAATATCATCAATAGCGATAGCATTACGGTCGGTAGTATCAAACAAGATACCAGTACTATCACTCCTGAGCTATTAGCAGAAATGAATGAGATTGGTGGTAGTGAAGCCAATGTGACGACCGGCTACCATGCGATTGAGTTTATGCTGTGGGGACAAGATAACAACGGCGTTGGCGAGGGTGCAGGCAATCGTCCAGTGACAGATTATGTGACTGAAGCAGGTCAATGTACCAGCGGTGAGACGGTCAATGAAGATGCTGGTATATGTGAGCGTCGTGGCGCGTTCTTGAAAGCAGCGACTCAATTACTGGTTGATGATTTGACTGCAATGGAAGCTGAGTGGCAGCCTGAGAGTGAGAATACCTTACGTAGCGACCTGATGGCTCGCAAATACGATAATGGTCTACGCCAAATCATGTATCAGATGGGCAGCCTAGCATTGGGTGAGCTTGCTTCTGAGCGTATACAGGTTGCGTTTGTAACGGGCTCTACCGAAGATGAGCACGAATGCTTCAGTGATTTGACCCATCTAAGCTATGCCAACAATGCCCGTGGTATCCAAAATGTCTTTAACGGCAACTATAAGACAGTCGCTGGTAAGAGCGTTGGTGGCTATGGTGTTAAAAACTATCTAGTCGATACGAACAACAAAGAAGCGGCTGATAAATTGGCGACTGACTTTGCTAAGGTAGAAGCCGCCTTTAATGTGATTGTTGAAAAAGGTGAAAAAGAAGGCATCAAAGTTGATCAAATGATTGCCACCGCTGGTCAAGTAAGTAAACAAGGGATTTCAGCTGAAGAGCAAAATACCCGTCGTAGCTGGATTGAAAATAGTATCACTAGCTTACAAGAGCTGACAGCTGGTATCGAAAATGCGGCAAAAGCGGTCGGTATTGACAATTTAGATGCTGACGCAGGTTCGCAGTTTTAATTGCTCATTAATCTACTGGCTTAACAGCAAGCATAGCAGTGATTGACATAGCAGTAATTGACATAGTATTGATCGATAATGCCTGACAAGTCGTTATAAGCTAATGAGAATTATTTTCATGGAAAAGTAATTTAGGTATAATACACACGTTGTCGACTACCGTTGGCGGCGTGTTTTTTTTACCATATTAAAATAGCCTGATAGGTCAGTACGTCATTACATTGCTGTACCTTATCGACTAGAAGTGAAACACTTTATAGCATGCGATTTTAATGGTTCTAGATTAGAACTAAGGTACTCTTTATGAACACCACGATGAACACCAAAAATATTTTCAAAGCCAAAATCCCTGCCTCTTTTTATGCGTCTTTTGTCAGCAAAACCACCCTGTTAAAGCCAACGCTTGGTATTCTATGTGTGCTATCCCTTAGTGCTTGTCAGCCGACGGACAGTGTGTCTGATGATATTTCTGAAAACGAAAAATCTGCCATTAATAATGCTGACAACCCAACGCTAACACCTGAACGCCTCCAAACCATCGAAACGCTCGCTGGCGTACCAATGCAGCAATTGGCAAGCTTTGATCCGCAAGAGGTCAAGCAAGGTGGTGATACTGGTATTAGTATTAGCAGCGCTGAGAGTTACTCTAAACCTTCATCAAACTTGACGGCATCACGGAAAGGGCATTTTTTTATTGGTAATGCGTTCTTTCGGCAACCGTGGGTGATTGCCCCTGCCAGCACTGACAGCCGTGATGGTTTGGGCGCATTGTTCAATGTTGCTGCCTGTCAATCGTGCCATGTCAAGGACGGTCGCGGTCATGCGCCTATGACCAGTGATGACGATGCCGATAGCTTGCTTATTCGCCTTGCGATGCCAGCAACCACCGATGAGCAGCGTCAGCAACTACAAAACTCACTTATCGAAAAAGTCGTTCATCCTATGTATGGTGGTCAGTTACAAGATCGAGGTATCCAAGGTGTGCCTGCTGAAGCCAGAATTGCGGTGCAGTGGACAGACAAGCCCGTTACTTTTGCAGATGGTCATGTTGAGACGTTACGTGCGCCCACCTTTAATTTAACCAAACCGGGTTATGGTGCATTTGATGATGATTTGATGGTGTCGCCGCGAGTGGCTTTACCGATGATTGGGCTTGGATTACTTGAGCAAATACCGGATGAAGCGATTAAAAAACAAGCGGTTGATAATAAAAACAGTACGAATGTCGATATCAGTGGCAAGTTCAATTGGGTCATGGATCCACAGACTGGCAAGCATGCCCTTGGACGCTTTGGCTGGAAAGCTGGGCAAACCAAGCTGATTACTCAAAACCAAAGTGCTTTTAATGAAGACATGGGCTTGACCTCAAATATACGTCCTCATGAATCCTGTATGCCGACACAGACGGCTTGTATGAATGCGACGACTGGGGCTGATGAGCAAGGCGATGGCAAGCCGCCTGTTGAAGTCAATGATGAAGTGGCTAAGTTTGTGGAGTTTTATACACGCAATTTGGCAGTACCGCATCGGCGTGATGCTGACGATACGCTAGTGCTAGCGGGCAAAAAACGCTTTTATGATATGGGTTGCCAAAGTTGCCATACACCAAGATATCAGTTGCCAAAAACCGACGATGACCATCTTGAGCAGCATGGACAAGTGATTTATCCTTATACAGATTTACTATTACATGACATGGGTGATGATCTTGCCGATCGCACGATTGCTGGGAAATTACCCGCAAAAAATATCCAAGTTGAGTTTTTAGCGAATTCTTATGAATGGCGTACGCCTGCTTTATGGGGCATTGGTCTGGCGCAAACGGTCGATCCACAAGCAACGTTTTTGCATGATGGTCGCGCCCGTACGTTGATGGAAGCGGTGTTATGGCACGGCGGTGAAGCCCAGAAGCAACAGCAAAAAGTACTCAAACTCGACAAACAAGGTCGTTCTGAATTGAATGCGTTCTTACAGTCATTATAGAGATAAGGTCATTTATCTATGCTAAATGACTGAGCAATAACTGAGAAAATAAGTAAGTGTTGATAAGGTTATCCGCCCAATCAAACACTAGAGACTAGAGCTTGTAAAGATTAGAATTTAAACCATTATTGATAATAATATTGAGAAATTTATGAAAATAAACCATGCTTTAGCGATGGCCTTATCGGCCTTAAGCGCAGGCTTGCTGATCAGCTGTGTTAAACCGGCTGATGACAATAAAGCGCCAGAAGTAGATAGCCAAAAAGTTGCGCAAGACAGTGCGGCATCTACAAGCGCAGCAGAAAAAGATAGTAGTGGAGATAAAATTACCGCTGTCGATATTAGTGCCGAGACTGAAAAGACCTATTTGACCCATGTGGCAAATGACATTGTCATTCCAGCCTATGCGGATGCCGCAAAACAGAGTGATTTATTGCATGATTTGGCACAAAAGCATTGTCAGCAAGCACCAGTCAGCGGTGATGAGCTGCAAGCACTGCGCGATCAATGGCTAGTGCTCGCACAAGCATGGGCAGGCGCTGAGATGATTAACTTTGGTCCAGCGACCGCCAGCATGAGTAATTTATATATCAATTACTATCCTGATGAGCGCGGTCTGGTACACAGTGGCGTTGCCGATCTAATCGCTGCCAATCCTAAGCTCACCGCCGAGCAATTGGCTAACGAGAGCGCCATCGTGCAAGGGGTGCCAGGATTAGAAGAAGCGTTATATGCCAATGACAGTCTGGATGCTGCTCAATGTGCTTATGTGATGAGTGCAAGCAGTGCTTTGAGCACGCGCCTAAAAGATATTGAGAAAAACTGGCAGCAAAATGCCACTAATCTATTAGCCATTGATAAAACGGCTGACAGCGATCAAGGATTGAATCAATGGTTTAATTCTTTACTCTCGTTGGTTGAGACCATGAAGTCTAATGCCATCGATCAACCGTTAGGCTTAACAGGAAAGGCAAAAGGTCATTTGCCAGCCGCTACCGCAGAGCAAAGCCGTGCCATTATCAATGCCAAATTGGCAACATTGAATGAAGCACTGACAGATCCCGTTTTGACAGCTATCTTAGGCAGCAATAATGAAAATGAAGTCGCGGATAACTTATCGACCGCGCTTGCTGATGCCACCACACTATTAGCGCAAATGCCAGAAGACTTAGGGACTGCCGATAAAGCCACTCAACAAGAGCTGTATGATCACCTCACGACTATTACACGTATTATTAAGCGCCAATTGATTCCGACGCTGGGTATCCGTGTGGGCTTTAACAGTACTGATGGCGATTAAAAAATGCACTCTATCGATACTAAGACAGCAAATAAATCACAGCCGCAGCCAGAAGATAAGCAGTCTAATAATGAGCTGCTGGCAACATCAGCATTGACGATGCTTTCTACTATAATGGGTACCGTAGCGCTTGTCGGTATTCATCATCGTTATCGCAAGCAGCGTCAGCCTGATGCCCGCTTGCAGGATTATGTCGTAGGCATACGTTCGCAGTTGCAGTCGTTAACCTCTACACCAACACCCCAGCTAGCACGGTTTAGTTACGCTTGTCAGCAAGCCGCTACTGCATGGCAACACGCTTACTATTTATCGCTAGATGATAGGAATAATACCAACCATCATAGCATCGCTGACTTTAGCGCGGTACATACCACCACCGTACTGACGCGACCCATTTGTTGGGTTAGCGGCGTGGCGTCTATGCCAAAAAATAACGCATTAGCAAATGATGAGCAGCGTGCTGACAATGATTTTGGTGTGGTCGGTATTGACGCTGATAGACAAATCGTTTGGCAAACGACCATGCCTGAACGTGTCCATGATATTGTCGTTCAGCCTGTGCTTAGTGATCAAGATAGTACGATGAAGAATCATAGCAGTCGTGACGTTGTGGTGATGGGTCGTCGTCCGAGCGAAAATTTTTGGGTATTAGACACAGCAACTGGAGAAGTAAAATTCGCCATTAACGCTGCAAACAACCGTCATTTTTATGGACACGCTTGTTATAGCCTAGATGGTAAGTTGCTGTATGTGACCGAGAATGACACCATAAGTTTGGATGGTAAAATCGGTATCTACGATGCTTATGATATTTATAAGAAAATAGCAGAGTATGACTCGCATGGTATCGGTCCGCACGAGCTGATTATGCATCCTGATGGCGAGACGTTAGTGATCGCTAACGGCGGTATCAAAACCGAGCAAGCGTCGCGTGAAGAGCTCAATTTAGACAGCATGCGTCCTTCATTGGTTTACGTTAATCGTCATACTGGCGCTTTACTTGAGCAGATTATGCCTGAGCACAATCAAATGAGCGTGCGTCACCTAGCCATGCATGACGATGGGACGGTGATGATAGGTATTCAATTCCAAGGTGAAAAACATATCAATGTGCCGTTAGTATTGACCCATAAACGCGGTGATACAGATTTTAAACCTCTTATTATGCCCAACAATCAATGGCAGCGCTTCCATCAGTATATCGCCAGTGTAGCGGTCGATAGTGCGCGTAACCTACTATGCGTGACAACACCGATTGGCGGTTGTGCAGCGATTTATGATTTAAACACTCGCACCTTGATAAATGACGTTAGCCTGCCAGATTGTGCAGGTGCAGCAGTGCTTTTACTGCAAAGCACTAATAATACAGCCAATCATGATGATCAATCCGCTTTCATCGTTAGTGATGGGCAAGGTCAATTGACCAGATTAACGGTCAATGATTTATCTATAGCAAACTCAGACATCGTCACTACAAATGAAGCTATCGTTAAAGACAGTCAATACCATATGATGTCGTTTGATAATCACTTGCAAGCGCTCTGAGCATGAATGTACCGCCAGCATATCAGTCTATTTTATTAGACAGCGCTAAACATTGTTTGGCGCAAGCAGGTATTGAGCTACATATCAGCAAAAAGCGGGTTAAAAATATCAATTTCCGCTTAAAGCCACATCAATTACTGGTATCTGTACCACTATTTATTAGCCCAGCCCAAGCTGCGCAGGCTGTGATGAAACGCGTGTCATGGGCGATAGCAAACCATCCGCAAGTATTAGAGCAGTATAAACGGCAACAACGTCCTTTAGCGCAAGCTTTAACTGCTGATAGTACCTTGCCATTGTGGGGTGTAGAGCAATCATTCACCCTAAACCATGATGAAAAACCTGCCTATTATCGGCAACATCTCGCCGAAGCGATACCTGCATTATTTGCAAAGTGGCAACCGATTGTCGGTGCGACAGCCAATGAGATACGCCTAAAAAAAATGCATACGCGCTGGGGCAGTTGTAACACGCGTGCGCGCCGAATTTGGTTGTCTGTGTATCTGCCTGCTTATCCTATTGAATGCACAGAATACGTCATCGTCCATGAGCTGTGTCATTTACACCATGCCAATCATAGTGCGGAGTTTTGGCAGACGGTAGCGAATGCGATGCCAGATTATCAGAACTGGCATAATATGCTGGCAGGGAAGACGGGAAAATTAGATTAAATGATTTATCTAAATAATATCCATAATCGTAAGGCATGTCCTCATTTTCATCACCATCTTTAAAATGAGACACGCTCTAATAAGCCTGATATGATAAGACATAACGATATAAATCGTGTCGTTTAAATAATAAGTTTGTCTACAGGGATGTCATATGGAAAACGTCAATCAAGCGGAATTTTGGCAGCAGCGTTATGAGCAAGACAGTATCGGTTGGGACATGGGACAGGTATCGCCACCGCTCAAAGCCTATATTGACCAACTGCCCGAATCTGCCAAAGAGCAAGCGATTCTAGTGCCGGGTGCGGGTAATGCTTACGAGGTAGGTTATTTACATGAGCAAGGGTTTACCAATGTCACCTTGGTTGATTTTGCCCCAGCACCGATTGCAGCGTTTGCTGAGCGTTATCCTAGCTTTCCAGCTAAGCATTTAATCTGTGCCGACTTTTTTGAGTTATCGCCTGAGCAGTATCAGTTTGATTGGGTGCTTGAGCAGACGTTTTTTTGTGCGATAAATCCATCACGCCGTGACGAGTATGTGCAGCAGATGGCAGCGTTACTGAAACCGAATGGTAAGCTGATTGGTTTGCTCTTTGATAAAGACTTTGGACGAGAAGAACCACCGTTTGGCGGTACAAAAGCTGAATATCAGCGGCGTTTTGAGCAGTGTTTTGATATTGAAATCATGGAGCCAAGCTATAATTCACATCCTGCACGGCAGGGCAGTGAGCTGTTTATTAAGATGCGTGTAAAAGCGTAATTTCGTGCTCAATATTTTTTCGAGCCTGCTTCTCTAAACGTGCATAGTAATAATCCGTCAGATAAAGCGTTGGATGCGCCAGTAATTCTTTTAACACTGCCATGCGTCCGACGCGATAATCACCATCTGAGACATGCGCATACTCTTGGCGTACAGCGTGAGCATAGTGTTCATACACCGACCAAGATACCCCTAAAATACTTAAGTCCATATCTAGTAAATAAGCGGCATCGCTGTATTTTCCTCTCTCTTTAGCCTCATCTGACCATTTCTCAATTTGATGACTAGCCGTCATCATAATCAGCGCATAGATATGTTGGCATTGCTCCGCACTTAAATAACCAGTTAATGACTCTACTGCATATTCTGCACTTTTAAGCTCGTTATCTGAGTGCGTCGGCTCATATATCACATCATGATACAACAGTGCTAACGCAATAATATGCGGCTCATGCAAATTATCTTTAACCTGATCGAAATGCCCGAATAACTGCTGAATATGCTGCAAGCTATGATAAGCACGCTGCGGCTCGTTATAACGCATGGCGATATCCTGCCAAAGTATGCTCACTTGCTCTGGCGTGATATGGCTACTCATAGCGGATAAATGCTGCGTAAAAATCGTACCAAGCTCAGTATTTAGTTGCGACAAGTCGTCCATCGTTAATATTCGTTTGATAACTGCTGGCAATTTACAACCAACACATTATTCTTTATTAGCAGCATCTTCAAAGGCTTGCTTAAACACTTTACCCAATAAATTGACATCATCGACGCGGGCGTAGTTCAAACGGGTGACAAAGGCAATATGACGATGCGGCCCTTTCTCAGCGAGTGGTATCGCGACGGCATTTTGGTTCTGCAGATGCAGCTGATCCAATGCCATTTCTGGCACCAATGTCGTCCCCATATTGGCAAGTGCCATCTGTATAAGGGTATTCAGACTGGCATCTGAAAAGCTTGATTTCATCTGTGCACGGTCAAAATGACAGACAGACAGGGTTTGATCGGTCAAGCAATGCCCTTCGCCGAGCAGCATAAGATTGGCGGTAGCCAGCTCATCAGCGTTGATGGTTTCAAGCTTGGCATGCACATCATCTTTTGGGAATACGGCAAAGAAATCTTCGCTCCAAAACTCAAAGCTGTGCAAACCATCGACCGCATAAGGCAGCGCAATAATAGCGGTATCAATATGACCGTAACGCACTTGCTCTAGCAAACGCTCCGTTTGTTGCTCAACGATGGTCATACGAAATTCTGGATAATTTGCTCGCAGGGCAGGTAAGACTTTTGGCAGTAGATAAGGCGCAATCGTTGGAATGATACCGACAGTCATCGGATACGCCAGCGGCGATTGATGGCTATGGGCGCGTGTGGTCAAATCATTGACTTCAGAAAAAACTCGTTGCGCCCGTGTTAAAATGTCTTCACCAATAGGGGTAATCAATACTTGCTTATTATTACGCTCAAAAATCTGCGTATCCAGTTGCTTTTCTAACTCGGCAATCCCCAAGCTCAGCGCTGATTGCGAGATATTACAGTCTTCTGCTGCACGTTTGAAGTGACGGTGCTTGGCCACTGCTAAAGCAAACTCAAGTTGACGTAAAGTAATCATAAAACCTCTCTATTAATGGGTTTTTAACGTGATATATTATGCTGATTCATTTGGTGTAACAATTCGATATCCAAACTCGATGTCATCTTAACGTAACCTAACGGCTGTATAGTGACTGACGCATGCTCTATAGTGGCTGATGGATAATGCACTGATGATAAAAAGTAGAGAGAATAGTTTAACAAGTTTAATAAAACAAAACATCACATTAAAAACTTTTAACTGGATTAACGATAGAATTCGCGTATAGTTTGTCAGGTGGCCCAAAGCAGTAAAGGCTTAATAGAAACAATCATACCAAGAAATTTCAATCAACTTAACTATTAATTAACTATAAAGGAGCCAATCATGGCGTCTATTATCAATCAAGAAATCCCAGAATTTTCAGCTGATGCGTACGTTAATGGTGAATTCAAAACCATCACTTCAGAAGATGTAAAAGGTAACTGGGCAATCTTTTTATTCTACCCAGCTGACTTTACCTTTGTTTGCCCAACTGAACTTGAAGACATGGCGGCTCATTACGACGAGCTTAAAGGTTTGGGCGTAGAAGTATACTCAGTATCTACTGATACTCATTTCACGCATAAAGCATGGCATGATTCTTCAGAAGCTATCGGTAAAGTACAATACCCAATGATCGGCGATCCTACTGGCCGTATCACTCGTGGCTTTAACGTCATGATCGAAGAAGCAGGTTTGGCTGAACGCGGTACATTCCTAGTTGATCCAGACGGCTTGATTCAAGTTGCTGAGATTCATGCTGGTGGTATTGGCCGTAGTGCAAAAGACATGCTACGTAAAGTGAAAGCAGCTCAATATGTTCGTGAAAACGATGGCGAAGTTTGCCCTGCCGCTTGGGAAGCTGGTCAAGAAACATTAAAACCAAGTCTTGATCTTGTTGGTAAAATCTAACTCTTGATTTAACGAACTGGCTCAATACTTTAGATATTTGTAGTGCTGTATATCCTACTTTGAGTTAAATCAGCATTATAAATGAAGACCCCATCAGCATAAGTTGATGGGGTCTTTTTATGTCATTTATCAATAAGTGTTTTTATTCATGCATCGTGATAATAAGTGAAGCGCTAAGCATGAGATTGTAGTTTATTTTTATCAATTATCTTATAAATCTCATCTTTTAAATGCAGTTTTCGTCGTTTCATCAGTTCAATTTCTTCATCGCGACTGGTGTGTGTCACCAAGTTTTTATCCAACTGATTAATCTGCTGATCTAGCTGGGTATGCTCATCAAAGATCGTCGCAAAATGACTGTCTTTTAGCTTAAGCTCAGCAATAATGTCTTTGTTATCTTGCCATGTATCAGTCTTTCTCATGTTGTCATCCTTGTTATGAAGCGCAAGCTTGTAGTAAGCATCCGCGCATGGTCGTAAGATTGTTTTGATGAATTGCTATGATTTTGAGACTTGATTTTATTAAGCCAAAACACTATTTAGCTCAATATGGATAAGACCTAATAGTAGCAGAAAGCTTCTTTGATAAACTTGCATAAAAGACAATCTGCAACGAGGGAAATAAGAGTTTTTCCTATTAACCTCATTTGATTGTAGCGAAAAAACAGCCTTGTTACCACGAGAATAATTTAGATATGTATTGAAATTTAATTTAAAATAATAATTAATGATTGGTTTTGTAAAACATAAGGTTTGAGTTTCTCAGCTTGCCGAAACCCTCAGAACCTATGATAATAGAGACATCAAAGGGCATAAACTTATGGCCTATAATATTTTAGATAAAATTATTAATACCAAATAGTCTATATTTGAACGAGCAACATGACAGTTGCCGTTACATATCCAGTAATGATGAGGAACAAACATGATAGATAAAAGTTTATTAGATGCCATCAAAGGTTACAGCGAAAAAATGACTCGTCCAATTACCTTTGTATTGGGTAGTGGCGAACATAGTAAACGTGCTGAGTTGATTGATTTTTTGACTAAAATCGCTGGCACCACAGATAAAATCAATTTTGATGCAACAGCAACTGATGATAGCTTACCAAGTCCAATTAGCTTTAAAGTAGTCAGTCATGTCGATGGTGCATTGACCGATACGGGTATTGTTTTTAGTGGTATCCCCGGTGGTCATGAATTTACCTCGCTGATTTTGGCTATTTTGCAAGCCGGTGGTCATACGCTAAAATTGGATGAAAGTATTCAAAAGCTGATTAAGCGTTTTAATAAGCCACTACAGTTTCAAACTTACGTGTCGCTATCTTGCCACAGTTGCCCAGAAGTGGTACAAGCGCTCAACCAGTTTGCACTATTGAACGATGGTATTAGCAACGAGATGATTGATGGTGCTCTATTCCAAGAGCAGGTTGATGCTAATAACATCCAAGGTGTACCAGCGGTATTCTTAAATGGTAAACCGTTTGCCAATGGTCTCATTGACACGGCCAAATTGATTGGAAAGTTGCAAGAGCAATTTCCTGACTTGTTAGCAGAAGCTGATGACGATGCTGAGCAGTTAGAGCAGCAAGATGTGACGATTATTGGTGCAGGTCCAGCTGGCGTTGCCGCTGCGATTTATACCGCGCGTAAAGGCTTAAAAGTGACGATGGTTGCTGATCGTATCGGCGGACAGGTGAAAGACACGCAGGATATCGAAAACTTGATTTCTGTGCCTTTAACCACGGGTACTGAGCTATCAGCGAACTTTGAAAAACATTTACGCGAATACGATATTACTTTAAAAGAGCACGTCAGCGTCAAAGAAATTAGTGAGACAGAAGATGAAAACTATCGCATTCATCTAAATACGGGTGAGACGTTTGAGACACGCAGTATTATCTTAGCGACGGGTGCTCAGTGGCGTAAGCTTGGTGTTCCAGGTGAAGAAGAAAACATCGGTAAAGGCGTGGCTTTCTGTGCTCACTGTGATGGCCCATTCTTTAAGGGTAAAGACATTGCTGTCGTCGGTGGTGGTAACTCTGGTATCGAAGCGGCATTAGATCTTGCTGGTATCGTGAAGCATGTGACCGTGCTTGAGTTCGCGGATGATTTAAAAGCGGATCAGGTATTGATTAACAAAGCCAAAGAGAAAGATAATATCGAATTTATCACTGGCGCAGCGACGCAAGAAATTAAAGCGACTGATGGTAAAGTGACTTCGATCGTTTATCAAGATCGCAGTACAGGTGATACTCATGAGCGTGACTTGGCAGGGGTGTTTGTACAGATTGGTCTAGTACCGAACTCTGCGTTTGTTAAAGGCTTTGTTGATTTGAACCGTTTTGGCGAGATTGAGATTGATGAGCGCTGCCGTACTGATCGTAAAGGTATCTTTGCTTGTGGTGACGTGACCACTGTGCCATTTAAGCAAATTAATATTGCGATGGGTGAAGGTAGCAAAGCGGCATTATCAGCGTTTGAATACTTGGTTATGCAGTAAGTTATTTCACGCTAAATTTAGTCTAACAAGCCACCTCTTTTGAGGTGGTTTTTTTATGGGTGCTGATATACTACTTGTAAAAATTTATCAATTAACTTATGTTCGTTAATATTTTATGAGAGCCTTAATAGTGAAAAATAAATATGCAGTTCGCAAAAATAATCATTGGGTTAAATGTCTGGTTTTTATATCGTTTATATTTAGTGTAACCAATGCTTATGCAGGGCAAACGGTCAATGAGATTCTGAATGAATACTATCCTATCTATAATGAGGCTAAGCAGTGTCGAGGTATTATGGCTAATAACGGTTCATCAGATGGCGAAGGCACACTTTATCAAAACGGTTACTGTATTAAAATTGATAGACAATTAAAGGTACAAGCCAAGCAGGGTACAAGGCTATATATATCGGTCATTGGCGATATCGGTTTTAATGAAGACGGTAGCGAAGCGTATGGAGCACACGTATTTTCTGGTCTAGTAGGCATGTTTGTTCTAAAGCCACAAGGTTCAGGCTGGGAAGTAGAATCTGCCAATCCAGCGATGAATGCAGGTGCTTCTGGTAAAGGTCTAAAAGACTGGAAGCTGATACAAGTTGCCCCTGATAAATGGGGATTTATTAACATTCATAGTGATTCGCATTGGGTTCATTCAGGCTCGGCTTTTGTGTTACTTACGCCAGACAAGAGTAATATTAGAAGAAGCTGGGTAGAAGCCAAGTATGAACATTCTAATGGAGGATCTGGGTCAGCAGGAGGCTGTAGCAACCCTGATGCCAGTACTTGTACACTTTTAAAGGCTAAGCTAGGCGTTGATAAAAAGACGATAATTAATGGTTTTTATCCATTAGAGATTACTCTAAACGGTTTTGAAGATGATAAGGTATATAAAAATCAAGTCTATCTTATTAAGTATCAGCCCCGATTAGGGTATCAAGTACCTAATGATTATCCAATGAAAGATGTAAGCTTTTGATTCATATTCATAACTATATTCGTGTTTCATAAAAATGAACGATAAAAATTTTGAGAGCTTCAAAGGAAGTATTTAAGATGTTCAAATCTAATTTAGGATTACTCAGCTTAAGAAAACTAACGTTCCTTATTACAGTCACATTAATATGCGGTACAGCCTCTGCTGTTGATAGCGTGATAGATATCCTCAAGCAGTACTATCCGCTTTATAACGAAGCATTACAGTGTCATGGTGTCATTGCACCTTCTGGTTCTGTGAATGGTTTAACTAAAGGGCCTTATATGACGGGCTATTGCATAGATATTGATAGGCAAAAGGTCATAGAGACGGATAAAGGTAAACGCTTATATATATTAATTACAGGTGATGTTGGCTTTGATGAAGATGGTGAAGAAGTTTTACGTGGTCATGCCGATAGTGGTTTAGTCGGTATGTTTGTTTTAAAGCCTAAGGGTGAAGGCTGGCAAGTTGAGTCGGCCAATCCTTATATGAATGCAGGCAGTAATGGTCTTGGTTTAGGTGATTGGGATTTAGAACAGTTTGCGACAAATACGTGGGGCTTTATAAATGAGCATGGTGATACGCATCAAGGTTATTACAGTGATAGTCTTGTCATATTGACACCTAGTGGCAGCGGTATTACACAGAGTTGGATAGGTATTAATTTTAATAACGAAAATGCGGGGAAATGCGAAGACGATATGTCAGAGTGTGATGATGTCAAAGCTACTTTTACTGTTGATAGCAGTAGGGTAGTCAATGGGTTTTATCCTTTGGAACTAACCATCAATGGGCGGACAAAAGGTAAGGTATATGCTGATTTTGTTTATCGTATTCATTATCAAAAAGACAAAGGTTATATAGAGCCTAATGATTATCCTTTAAAAGATAACTACTAAGCTCGTTTCCAATGATTCACTTTTAATCAGCCAACACCCCAACCACCGACAGTATCTCACCTGCTTCATCTTCTTTAATTACGCGAGTTTCTTCAAGTGCTGCCTCTCGCCAAGCCTGTAGATAAGGATCGTTTAATATCGTCTCACAATACTGTTTGGTCGTTGATTTCAATACTATGCCAGAGGCATCGGCATACGTTTGCAAACGTAGAATAACTGGTGCGAAAAAAGCATCGGCAGCTGTAAATGAGCCAAACAAGTAGCTGTCTGTTGCGCGATTTTTTAAACAATCCGCAAAAATATCTTCTATCCGAGCGATATCATTTAAGCATGCGTTACTTGGTTGTATCTTCGCCGTCGCTCGAATATTCATCGGCATCTCACTACGAATGCCTGTTAAACCTGAGTGCATCTCAGCGACGATACTTTGGCAATAGGCGCTATTTATTCTGGTGCTAGTATCACTCTTAGCATCAGTATCAGACTTCTTCAATCCTGTCCAAAGATCTAATTCTGCCAAATAATCATTGGCATGAATGGCAATCGCTAAAGTATCCCAGACCGTGACTTTTTCATCATCTTGACCATAGACTAAAACTGGCACTTTGCCTGTTGGCGCATGCTCATCGAGAATGGCTGTCGCGGATGGATGAAACAGCTCAATCAGTTGCTCGTCAAAGTCAATATTGAAAGCTTTGAGTAATAGCCAAGCTCGTAATGACCATGACGAATAGTTTTTATTGCCGATGATGAGTAGCGGTTTTTGCATCATAAAATCCTATTGAGCTGTATAAGTAGTATTTTATTATGTGCTCAATATTAAAAATTAACCAGTCTATAGTTTAGTAATTCCAATAAAAAACGCCCCTCCAAAATTTGGACGGGCGTTTTTTCAGAAGTAGTAATTATATTTAAACCACTATCAGTCGTCTAATAAATCCATACGCTTTGCCGCTTCATAAATACCTGTTGAGCGGTTGCCAGTACGGCAAAAAATTAGCATTGGCTGTTCAGCTTGATTAAAGAAACCAGCAAATTCTTCGACATGGTTTTGATTAAGCTCACTACCAGCGAAAGACACTTCTTTATAAGCAAGCCCTGCTTTTTTAGCAGCAGCTTCAATCTCAGCGCTGGTCGGTTGGTTCGGCTCTTCACCATCTGGACGGTTGTTAATAATGGTTTTAAAACCATTTTCAGCAATCATAGGTACTTGATCAGGGGTGATTTGTCCGGTAATACTAATTTGATGGCTCATAAGAGCTCCTTTTTATTTTTTAGCGTAAAAACGAAACTTTTGCGCTTGGATTAAAATATTTCAATAAGGTATAGCGGTTTTTACAACAAACCTTGCATCAATGCGCTTTGATATAACAATTTAGCACGTGCACCTGTCCCGCAAAACATCAATATCGGTTTAGGCATCGAGCGATAAAACGCCGCAAACTGCTCGACAGTCGCCATGCTCAAACGCTCATCATCAAACGGTAAATGATGATAAGTAAGGTTGGCTTTTGCCGTCGCACTGGTAAAGTCGCCGCTATTGGGCTGCGTTTCTGTCTCGGCATCAGGACGAATATTGAGCACGGAGCGGTAGCCAAGCTCAGCAATCTTGGTGCATTGGCTTGGATAAATTTGCTTATAAATGGTTAAATTATCGGTCATAAGTAGCTTCGATCGCGTATATTAAAAGACGTTTGGAGGTATAGTATTGTAGCTAAGCGCCATTTTATAAAGGCTGTACTTTAGGTATCTCTTCTAAAGGCTGTATTTTTTAAGGGCTTATACCAATTTAGCATAACACAGCTTTTATCATATCTATATTTTGTCACAGCATAATAATAAGTATGCTTGATTGAGCAACATATGTCTCACAGACCGATTAGACATCCTTTAGCGCATTTACCGCATCCATCGTGCTTAAATAAACTTGACCTGAGAGGTTAGTAATGACCGGAGTATGCTCGATGATGTCCATTACTGGCCCTTTAATAAAGCTAAAGTTTAAATGTTTATTTTGGTTCAACAGCTCTTGATTAAGACTGATAAGCATCTCTTGTCCGGTCAGGTCAATGTGATTGACCGCTGACATAATAAGAATAATCTCATGCGCTTCTGGATATTGCTGAGTGGCTTTTATGACCCTACGATGGACGGATTCACTATTGCCAAAAAATAAGCTCTCATCGATACGCAGCATCAATAAATTTCTAAAAGTCACCACATCGTGACGGTTTATATTACGAAAATGCCCTGTGCCAGCTAGCTGACCAACCACAGCGACGTGCGGTTTACTCGATTGCCAAATGAGGCTAGCAAATGACACCATCAAACCAATCACCAAGCCAGTATTTAATCCAAATATCAATACGCCGATGAATGCCGCCAAAAAGCTGGCCGCATCTAGGCGGTCGCGTTGCCATGCCGACTTCAAGGTTGCCATATCAATGAGACCGATGATCGATGCCATGATGGTTGCACCCAATAAAGCGTAGGGCAGTGGTGCGAGTACATTGCCAAAAGCGATTAAAGCAGCAATCATGACCAGCACAGTTACTAAACTTGCAACTGGTGTTTTGGCCCCTGAGTCGGCATTGATAGCGGTGCGCGAAAAGCCGCCAGCGACGGTAAAGCCTTGAAAAAAGCCACCTGCCATATTGGCAAGCCCCAGTCCAGTCAGCTCACTATTGGCGTTAAAAGTCTCACCGCGCAGGCGTGCATAGTTGCTGGCGACGGAGCTGCTAGAGACAAAGATAATCAATGCCATCAAACCTGCGCTAGGTAATAGATTCAGTGCTTCATCGAAGTCTGGTACATAGGGCAGGGTAAAGGATGGTAAGCCTTGTGGAATACTACCAATCGTAGCCACGCCGTTCGTGGTCCAGTGTAAGCTGATGCTCAAAACAATCGCAATACCGAGCAAAATAAGCGGAAATAGTCGCTCAGCCCATTTGGCATAAGACACTGATAACCAAGATTTCCATAGCCATTTGCTACCGTAGCGATTGGTCGCCAACAGTGCAAAAGCAATGACGCCAATAACTAAGGTTAGTGGATGTAGCTGGCGCGCATACATTTGCATGCTTGATAGATAACCGATTAAGTTATTTCCCGCAATCGGAATCGCAGTCAGATACTTAAGCTGACTGACAAAAATCAATACGGCTGCACCACTGATAAAGCCTGCTGAAACGCCGCGACTAATAAACTGCATAATCCAGCCAAGCTTGAGCCGTCCTGCTAGCCATAACATCGTACCAACCATCAATGACAGCAAACTTGCCATCAATATATACTGCTGAGAGCCCTCTGTAGCATAAGGGTGCAGACTGCTGGCGGTCATAATCGCTGTAATAGCGACAGGCCCTACTGCTTGCACATTACTCGAGCCTATCCATGCATAGACCAGCACGGGAACGATGGCCGCGTAGAGTCCATAGACGGGTGGTAATCCTGCCAATACCGCATAACCTAAGCTTTGCGGAATGACGAGCACCCCAACCACCAACCCAGCAATAACATCAGTTGGCAGGGCAGATAGCTGGTATTGACGCAACCAAGCAGGAATCAGACGAGCGGTGATAGAAGGCATAGCAATATGTCATCACAATATATAGTCTATCCTATATAAATCAGATACGGTGTCAGCCTCGCTTAGTCTACTATTGGTAGTACTTTCGCTTGCTTCCCTTGTATCTAAACTATATTGAACCGACTATAGTAGAAAAAATTGAATAAAAGAAAAGGTTAAATACAGCCAAGCGCTAAATTCATAAAGTTATGCTGAAAAATGACGCTAACAAGTGATGCTAAAAACGCAAGCCAACAAACTAGCTATCAGTTTTGGCACAAAAGCGTTCATACAATAAATGTAACACCGCCAAGGCATCGTCACTGGCAATACTATAATAGATTTGCTTGCCTTCGCGGCGGGTCGTCACCAGCGCATCTTTGCGTAGAATACCAAGCTGCTGTGACAAGCTTGGCTGACCAACACCGACTAAGCTTTCGAGCTCGCTGACGCAATATTCTCCTTGAGTCAGCTGACATAAGAGTAATAAGCGATCCGGATGTGAAAGCGACTTTAATAATTGGCTGGCTTGCATGGACGCTTGCTGCATTTGCTCAGCAAGGTCTTTAGGGGCAAAGTCTGCTACGCTAGATGACGCATCATCAATGCTGGTAGTCGAGGTGCTCAATGCTGAAGTAGAAGTAGTCAGAGCAAGCTCCTTATATAAGACATAATAAAAAATTTAGGATTAATAGCTAAGATAAGATTAATTATCAATGATATTGCCACGGATAGCAAGTTATCATTATTTACATTATATAAATTGATAAAATGTTAAATCGTTGCTATATTGGTATGCATCGTTGATAAATATGTGGCGGTCAATACGATAAGCAGAAGCTGGCGCATATTATACTGAACAATTTATCAAAAAATAAAATATTCATCTAAAAGCCAAGAGGTAGCCATGCAAGTTCATTCATTCTTACATAGCGACACAGAAACTTATACTCACGTACTCGCAGACGTTCAGCAACAAGTCTGTGCCATCATCGATCCTGTATTGGATTTTGATGCTAAGTCAGGGCGCACGAGTACTACTAGCGTCGATGAGGTGGTTAAGTTCGTCCGCGAGCATGGTTGGGAGCTGGTTTACATCATAGAGACTCATGCGCATGCTGACCATATATCCGCCGCGATACATGTCAAAGACGTACTTGGCGGGCAGTTGGTAATCGGTCAACATATCACCGAAGTGCAAAAAATATTTAAGCAAATATTCAACTTTGATACCAGCTTTCGCACCGATGCCAGCCAGTTCGATATTCTAACGGATGAGGGCGATACTTTGGCGCTTGGCAATATTACTATTACGGTCATGTATGTACCGGGTCATACGCCGGCAGATATGGCCTATATTGCTACTGATGATGAAAAGACCGTGGTCTTTGTTGGTGATACTTTATTTGCTCCTGATGTCGGGACGGCTCGCTGTGACTTTCCAGGTGGGGATGCCAAGACGCTGTACCACTCAATCAAGAAGCTCCTTGCGCTCCCTGAAGATACGATAATATATCTGTGCCATGATTACCCAAGCAAGGGTCGCCAGCACTGTCCAACCACGACTGTCGCTGCACAGAAACTGGGCAATATCCATGTCAAAGATGGCATCAATGAAGCAGAGTTTGTGCAAATGCGTGAGCGCCGCGATGCCACTCTTGACATGCCGCGTCTCATTATTCCATCGGTACAAGTAAACATCGATGCAGGTCATTTCCCAGAGCCAGAAGACAATGGTACCCGTTATCTCAAAGTACCGATTAATGTACTTGGGCAATAAGACAGATATCAGGATAAGTAGACATCAGAATAAGCAAATATTATAAACATGTATCACGTTACGTAAGCACAATACGAGTATAAGCCATCATAATGCTAGTCTTTACCGTAAACACATGGCTATATTACTCCTCTACCATTGAGCCTTCACACTTAAGGATTGAACCATGGAAATTAATATCGGCAGTACTGAGCGTTTACTACGTATTATCGCGGGTGTCGTGATTATCGGCTTGGGTTTGTATTTTCAAAGCTGGTGGGGCGTGATTGGCTTAGTGCCTTTACTCACAGGACTCTTCCGCTTTTGTCCTTTGTATAAAATGCTTGGGATGAATACCTGCAAGCGTTAAACAGTCGCTAGATTTATTGTCATAAATACATAATCAGGCATGGGTATTGGATACTTTGATTGACCAATACCCATGCTACTTGCATAGGAGTCTTATAATGAGTGAGCAAAACTCTCATCTGGTCTGCCCACATTGTCAGGCAACCAACCGCATACCAGCAGCCAAACTTAGTGCTGCGCCAAATTGTGGCAAATGTGGTCAGCCGTTATTAACGGGTAGCCCTCATGAACTAAACGCCCAAACGGTTCGTAAAGTCATTCAAAAAAATGAGGTCTTGACCATCGTTGATTTTTGGGCGAGTTGGTGTCAGCCGTGTCTCATGATGGCACCGCAGTTTAAAGCCGCAGCGGCGCGACTGCCACAAGTAGTGTTTGCCAAAATACAAACCGATAAATATGAGCAAGCGGCGGCACCTTATAATATTCGCAGTTTGCCAACCATGGTGGCTTTTAAAAATGGTAGAGAGATAGCACGGCAGTCAGGTGCGTTACCTAGCGACCAAATTGTCCAGTGGGTACAAAGCTTACATTCTTGAGTTTTAACGGATTATGATTATAAAAAAGCCAGTATGCTTATTGCATGCTGGCTTTTTTATAACAAATACTATCTAAAGTCATCAAAGGATTGAACAGTTAAATATTACTTATCAAACTTAACTTATTAAATATAATCTATTAGGGCGTGTTGAACATTGGGAATAAAACGATGGCAAAAAAATAGCAAACGGTTAGTCTTTAAGTTCTCACACAAAAAAGACCTCGTTTGCTATGCCTCGTACAATGCTCAAAGATCAACACTGGACAAGACTAAGACCTATATTACTAGAACTTAATATCTATGACAAAGGAAATCTTAGACAAACAGTCGAAGGCGTATTATATCGTATGCGTGTTGGCTGTCCTTGGCGTG
The DNA here is from genome assembly GCA_030686115.1 of Psychrobacter cibarius. Taxonomy (NCBI): domain Bacteria; kingdom Pseudomonadati; phylum Pseudomonadota; class Gammaproteobacteria; order Moraxellales; family Moraxellaceae; genus Psychrobacter; species Psychrobacter cibarius. The sequence goes on along the minus strand of CP131612.1, from coordinate 2,864,604 downwards.
ATCTGCCACCTTACTTTGGTAAGCCTAATACCGTCTACAAGGCTTATCAGCGCTGGTTTCGTAGCAATAAACTGATTGCACTGTTCGCTTTATTAATTAAAGACTCAGACTGTGAATGGGTATTTATCGATGGCACACACATTAAAGCGCATCAGCACAGTAATGGTAGCAATGAGGTGGAACAAGCCATTAGTAAAAGTGTGGCAGGACGCGCCACCAAGATTCATTTAGCGGTTGATGCTCACGGTAATCCTATTACTTTTATCTTATCAGATGGCACGACTCACGATGTAAAGGTAGCACCAGATTTAGTGGATAAGATTAATTTAAGTGGTACAGACATGCTATGTGCCGATAAGGGCTATGATTCTGATCCGCTGCGAGACCATATTGAACAAGCGGGTTGCTTCAATAATATTCCTAGAAAACAGAATACTAAGTTCACCAATAACCATATGGACTGGCACTTGTACAAGGCTCGGCACTTAGTAGAAAATGCTTTTGCTAAGTTAAAAAACTACAGGGCGGTTGCAACTAGATTTGATAAGCTCAAACAAAGTTATGAGAACACAGTGGCTCTCGCTTGTGCCTATATCTGGCTGAAATTATGAATGTTCAACACGCCCTAAATATAACCTATCATACATTACTCGCCATAAATCTTGACACCATTGGCAAAGCTACAACGCTGAATGCGGGCGGATTGAATGATGGCATCACGCTCGCCATAGAGTCGTGATAATTTTGCATCGCGTGCCTTGGTATTGTTGCTTTTGCCAACGCCAAAACTAATATTAGGGGAGATGCCCCAACGTCCCGCAGAAACCCCAACCCCGACACCTGAGGCGGATAAAGTTGATTGCTCGTTGCGCGCCGCATCGACATAGCGATTGACGCGGGTATATTCTTGACTAAGGGCTTGGCAATCGTAACTTTGATACGTGCTTGGCGGCACATATTGTGGCGTGACATTACCCGTCGAGGCACAGCCTGAGAGACCAAAAATGCCAGCTGTCGCCAGTAGTGTCGCTGCAGTAAGAGTTTTCATAGTGGCTCCATTAGGCTAGGTTAAGGCGATTGTATTTATGTAAGATAGCAAAAATAATGGGATTAAGATATTGAAAATATAGCAATTATTAAATATTTTCAATGCTGGTAATATAAGTATTTGTGCAATCAAAATGTTATATGTTTATTAAAATAAGTTACCAGGTTTAGCAAAGGCTAGTACCACAATGCCCACATATGCCGCTCCAGCAATAAGAATACCGGTCTTTCTTTGACTAGATGTGGCGTTGTTATTAAACGCTTTAATACTGGCACTGATAGCCGCAACGAGTAAGATTACTTTTGCAAATACCCATTGTATGGGTGCATTGGCACTCATCAGCTGCATTAGCATGACTGCCCCTGACACAATAATGAGGGCATAGAGAATGTGCGAAGAGATTTTAACCACGCGTGGCGCTTGCTTGTTTGAGCTTAATACCAAATAGCTCTGATATAAAAACAGGGCAATGAGCAATACAGCCATGAGCATGTGTAGATGTTTCATGAGATATTATTTCCTTTAAAGGTGCAGTTTCAGCGCTTACTGGTTACATATAATTATGGTATGGAAAACACTATCTTCGCAATAGTTCGTTATTAGCCCTTGTTTTGTCCGGCACATAACGGACTATCAGGGCTTTGACCTTGCCATTCTATTGGGGTGTAAGCATGAATCGCTAAAGCATGGATTTGACCGCCTTGCGAGGTTAATAAGGAGTTTGCCAGTCCATATACAAGCTGATGGCGTGCGACCAATCTTTTGCCTTTAAAAGCATCACTAACAATCGTAAGCTTAAAATGGCTTTCTTTACCATCAAAATAACCAGAATGATTCATTGACTCATTCAACAATTCTATATGTTGCGGCTGCAACGCTTGTAGCTCAGCATTGAGCGCATCAGCGGTCGGTGTTTTACTCATAATAATCTTTCCATATATTTTGCCTAATAGTACTTGGCGGTATCATACTTAGCAATTTGTGAATTGCAAATAATGCCCATTATAGCAGACGCTATTAGCGGTAAAACCTGCTATTAAGCTGCGTGTGCCTGTAAGCGATTACACTTTTGAGCAATCCTGTTTCTAAAAAATATAGCAATGAAAGATATTCTTTTTAACATACTGTCTTTAATGACGATAAATAATAGCCAGTCATGGCAAGTAGCGGTACCTGTTAGCTATCAGCATAAAAAAGCAGAGCACAATTGATAACCTGTACTCTGCTTTTATAAGTAACAACCATTTACTCAAAGCATGAAATCAAACCACTTCATTAGCGACGCGCTTTTTGATAAAGCGGCATCACTTTAGGCATTAAAGACTGCAATTGAGCAATACGGTTGCTGCTGGTCGGGTGAGTGCTTAAGAACTGCGGTGGCTCACCTTGACTCGCGCTTTGCATTTTTTGCCATAAGGTAACTGCTGCTTGCGGATTATAGCCAGCACGTGCCATTAACTCTAGACCAATTTGATCGGCTTCAGCTTCTTGTGTGCGACTGTGCGGACGGCTAAGACCCAAATCACCAGCAACGTTGGCTAGCTCAGCCTGACCTTGTGACAGTCCAAAGATGCTAGCAGCCACGCCGATACCAGTCTGTGTGGCATATTGGCGCGATAGGCGTTCACGTGAGTGCTCACGCAGCGCATGTGACATCTCATGACCCATAATAGCCGCAATCTCGTCATCGGTGAGATTCAGGCGGTCAATGATACCCGAGTAAAACATGATTTTGCCACCCGGCACCACAAAGGCATTCAGCTCATTAGATTTGATCGTATGAACTTCCCATTGCCATTTCGCCGCATCTGGACGGTAGACGCCGACCTGACCGACCAAACGATTAGCGATGTTCTTTAAGCGATTAAGCTGAGCCTTATTGGTATCTAGTACGCCGCGCGCTTTTGCTTCTTGCAACGTTTTGGCATAACTCTGTGCAGACAGCTGCAAAACTTGCTCACTAGAAACCAGTAATAGCTGCTGACGGTCAACGCCAACGGCACCAGTACTGGTGGTGCTGGTACAACCTGTCAGTGCTAGTGCCGACAATGAAGCGGCCATCACGGTGCTGGTCAGTAATTTTTTCATAATAAACATCCTCGCTGTAAATGATAAAAAATAAAATAAAACAAAGCGGCTATTAATAATAAAGCGGTTGTCGTGAAAGTGATTATCGTTCAAATGACTCGTATTAAATTTTTTGTGGAATAAAGAGTTAAAGCAGCAAGTAAGGCAATTTTTTATTAATGTTCTACCTATGCTTGCTACTTCACCTCAACAGTAAAATTTTACCCGAACTGTCATTAGGCATAAGTATAATAATGTTACTAAGGCAAAACCAATGCAGGAAAAGTAACAATACAGCGTAGGATTGTAAGTGAGAGGGACGTTGACACCAACAAATCTATTTTTCGCGACTAACGTCTATAAACTTGATAGGCGGCATAAATATCAGTCAAAAAATAGTCTCATAGGCGATGAGATACTACCTACAAGGACAGAGCTTTAGATTTCTAACATTATTCTGAAAAATAACTGATATTATTTTAAATAAATAATTATCGCTAAATCAATTATTTATGATGACTACATTAATAAATAGCGAGTTAAAGACATAATATTGGAAATAAACGTTAAAAATGAGGTTGACAGGATTGGAATATCTGATAGAATAGCCAGCCTATCGAGACGGAGTTGTTGTTAACAACACTACAATTCGATAATCAGCGGGAATAGCTCAGTGGTAGAGCATAACCTTGCCAAGGTTGGGGTCGAGAGTTCGAATCTCTTTTCCCGCTCCAAATATGGCTTGAAAAAGCATCAAAGCCTCACTTCATTGTGAGGCTTTTTTTTGTCCTGATTTTAAGGGTTGTCATTGTTTCTTAAGAATATTTCGATGACATTCCAAGTTACTATCGACGGAATTAACGACATAGATTACTAAAAGTTGCAGCGCCGAAACTAAGTTACAAAAGGTGGTCAATTTGACACATTAGGCTCAGTTCAATCATGCATAATTATATAGATCGTTTAAACGAATATAACAACAAATAATCCATCTATAAACAATGATGATAATAAGGAATAATTATGCAAGAATTCAAACATAGAGCATTTAATGAATTATTTGATCTGTCAGGAAAAACCGCAATTGTGACGGGCGGTGCAAATGGCATTGGTAAAGCAACGGCGCTACGTCTAGCACAAGCTGGGGCAAATATCGCTATTGCTGATTTAAAACTAGAAGATGCAAAGGCTGCGGTCAAGGATATCGAAGTGTATGGTGTAAAAGGCTTGGCAGTCGAATGTAATATCTTAAAAGATGAAGATTTGGTCGCTATGGTAGACAAGGTCGTCGCTGAATTTGGCACGGTCAATATTTTAATCAATAATGCTGGTGGTGGCGGCGGTGGTCGTGAAAACCCAGCCACAGCATCGGTCGATGATATTCGTCGTGATTTTGAGTTGAATGTTTTTAGTGGCTGGCGCTTGTCTCAATTATGCGTGCCACACATGAAAGCGTCGGGTTATGGCTCGATTGTATTTACCACTTCGATGTCGAGTATCAATAAAAGCCCGAACATGAGTGGTTATGCAGGATCAAAAGCGGCTGTCAATCATATGGTGGCGAACTTGGCACATGATTTTGGCCCTGAGGTACGCGTCAATGCGGTTGGCCCTGGTGCCACGCGTACTGATGCGTTAAAAACTGTACTAACACCAGAAATCGAAAAGAAAATGCTAGAGCATACGCCGATTCAACGTTTGGGTGAAGCCGATGATATCGCTGGTGCTATGCTGTATTTTGCCGCACCACTGTCTGAGTGGGTCAGTGGTCAAACTATATTTGTGAATGGCGGCGGTGTGCAAACCTTGGACTAAGCTTATCTGCATATGAAAGTATTTAAACCATGATGTTAAAGCTATAGTAAATAGTAAAAAAACCGTTATGAAAAGCGTCATTCAACGTATAGTTGGGTGACGCTTTTATCGTTTTAAGCCTATGTTTTATGATAAAGATAATGGCGCATTGATAGGCTGTATCTTTCAATTGACTGAATGTGCTCAATTAATGAGTATTCAAGTAACTCAAGTTATTCAAAGCAAATATGAGCGACCTCATTGCAAAAAGTTTGCTTGCCATTCTTAAAGCCTGCGATGGCTTGTGAATTAATTCTAATCGCTTCTACCGCGTCTTTCGCTTCTAATATGACTAGGGTAGCCGGTGCTCGTACTTTAATCTCCGTTTGCCGTGACAAAAGCTTCGCTGCATTTTTGCTAATCATATCGAATACCTCCGCTATCTGCTCATCTTTTGCTAATTGAGTGATATTGGCATACATATTTGCCATTCTAATCAGTGAGGCATCACCGTAAGGCGTGAAAGCATTTAAAATATTATTACTAGAAATAGTCGTATTGATGCCCATTGCTAATAGCTCATTGGCGTTGACCATGCCTCTAGGAATGAGCGCCTCGTAATCACGTCCATTCAAAAATATGTCGGTGGCTGGTAACACCGTCAAGGTAATGTCAGCGAATTTCAGTAACGCAGCCATTTCTATACGTTTGTCTTTGTCCATCGCTGACAGTTTAGTCACATGACCAATAGACACGCGACCTTGATAATGGCGCTTGATGGTTTCTTCAACCAATTTTGGAATGCTCGAGCCTTGTGGATCCAGATCAAAATCTAAATGAAAATCAACATCGACGTCAAACTGCTCAGCCAAGTCAAACACCATTTCAATATGCTTGTGAGGATGTTCATCTTTGTATGGACATCCGCCAACCAAATCAGCTCCTTGTGACAATGCCAGTTTTAGTAGCTCATAAGTATGCAGGTCATTGCTCAATCCTGATTGCGCAAAGGCGCAAATCTCTATATCGATGGCAAATGCATAGGTATCGCGGGCTTTTTTGATGGCATTAAAGGCACGCATCTCTGTTTTTGAATCTGTTTCAACAAAGGTGCGCAGACCAACGGTGCCTTTTTTAATCGCCATCTCAATCACTCGTGAAGCACGATTAAACACATCTACTTCCGTAAAATCCTTTTTAGCCTTACCTGTTTCTTCAACAGCCTCGTTTAAATCACCTTGCTCTATAGTACAGCGATCAAGGATGCAGGCTTTATCAAGGTGAATGTGGCTCTCATAGAATCCTGCACAGACAAAGTAACCTTTAGCATCGTAAATTGCTTTTGGCGCATCATCATGTTCAGTTTTTTCCGAAATGTCGTCAATACTCTCAATATAAGAGCCGTTTATACTGATATTGACCAAGTTTTTATGATTGGGTAATTGGGCATTTTTTATAAGTAAATCGGGCATCATTTTTCCTTATTTGTTTGCTTGGAATGACTCAACGGTTAATGGCATTTTAGTGTCAAGAGTGGGGGTTTTAAACTTTAAATCCGCATGACTATTCGATGTTTTTATTTTTTCCTACCCAACGGTCGTTTTTTGTTCATGAGTGGTTAGGGGCAAGCGTCATCGAGTCTAATATATGGAATATAATGACCACCGCTACGGTATGTATACTTTGTTTATAAATAGACTATATCGTTTTTACCAAAAAACATACTTAGTTATTGATATTTTATTGTTATAATTATCTTATAAGTTTTGAGTGTGAGTTAAGATATACTAATAATAAAAAAGAGTAAATAATAAGCTAAATTTAGCTTCATAGCTTGAAACTACGAAGGCATTTCTGCGATGGAATGACTTCATGTAAATACAATCAGATAAATAGGAAAAAGTATGTCAAATATCGATGAGTCGTTACAAGAATTAATGAATCTTGATGGTGCAATGGGTGGCTGTATCGTCGACTATATGTCAGGCATGGTACTTGGTATGGCTGGCGGCGGCGTTGACTTAGAACTTGCAGCAGCAGGTAACTCGCAAGTGGTAAAGGCGAAAGTAGCAACGATGAAGTCATTAGATATCAAAGGTGAAATCGAAGATATGTTGATCACCTTGGAGTCTCAATTGCATATCATTCGTCCTACAGCCAAGCATGAAGACTTGTTTATTTATTTGGTGCTTGATAAATCAAAAGCCAATCTTGCATTAGCCCGCCGTAAGGTACAAGCGGTAGAAAATAAACTAGAGGTATAATTCGGTTGGTCGTGTTCAAAAAATGAGTGATTTATCAAACTCTCCTTGTTGCTTATCGCGCCTTAAATAAGACAAGAGTGGCAACAAGGTCAAATTCGTTATGTACGTACTGTACATAGCGAATTATTATTTTATAGGCAGTGGTAACAACTTAACGAGCGTGAGCCGTTTTATCAAGTGGTGGCAAAATGAAGTGTATTGCGTACGTCAGTAGAGTGCCTATCAGTGATCGTACTATTCGAATGCCTACTGGGTTATCAGACATCGTTAGCGTCTCTCGTAAGCATAATCCAAAATCGCAAATTACGGGTATCATCTCTTACCGTGAAGGTCAGTATCTGCAAGTGCTAGAAGGCCCTTATTTGGAAGTAGACAAGTTAATGAGTAAGATAGCTTCCGATCCTAGACATGAAGATCTTTGGGTGTTTTTGGATGTGCGCGTGATCAAACGCAGCTTTAATAATTGGGCTGTGAGCGTGTTTGATTTTGTGGATCAAGGCAACTTTTTTAATGCGTTCATTGAGAACAATAGCGCTGTGTTAAACAGCTTTGATGAGTCTCAACAAAGACGTATTCAACCGTTTATTGATATAAAAAAATCTGATACGGTGCCTGAAAAGTATTATGAAGGTAAGGATTTAAGATTGCTGGCATGGCCTGATCTCAACAATGAAAGCCAGCCGCAGATGATGAACCTGTGTATCAAATTGACTAAAAAGCCTTATTCGTTTAATGCACTAGCGGACAGTGGTGATTTTGGCAGCCATCATCAAGTCACACAGATTATCAGAGAGTTTGATCGTTTAGGTTTATTGAGTGTCACAGAGGCAGCACCGATACATGAGCAAACCGTAAATGAGAAAAAGCCTAACAAATTCTATGGTGCGATCAAAAAATTCTTAGGAATGAGGTAAAAAATTGAATTATCAGAAGCTAGCAATCATTGGTGAAGTAGGTGCTGGAAAAACTCGGTTGGTCAAAACTCTAAGCGAGATAAGCCCCATCGAAACAGAAGCAAAATCTAGTATTGATATCGGTAAAGAGTACACGACAGTCGGCATCGATTATGGGCGCATCACTCTGTTTGACGATATGGCACTAGGTATTTACGGTGTGCCAGGTCAAGAGCGTTTTTCTTTTTTATGGGAGTTCGTCAATCAGTCGCTATGGGGATTGCTCATTTTGATTAGATATGGCGAGACACCCGATTATGCCAATTTAGATAAGCTGTTACACTTTTTTGCGCCAGAAAAAAATCAGACCACGTGTATCATTGGTATCACTCATTGCGAGGATGCTGACAAAGATAGCCTTTCAGCACTGGGACAAGAAATAAGAGTGATGTTGATGCAGCATAATGTGGTGGCACCCGTGCTCCATACAGATCCTAGAAATAGAGAGTCCGCTGTGTCTCTGTTGTCATTATTTAATACCCTTAATAATCAAGACTAATGCCAGATATGACTATGTTAAAAGAAAAATTAGACGAAAAATCACCAGCAAAAATAGCGTTATTAAGCCATATGAAAGCATTGTGTGACGCCAATAGAGAAGTCATATTGGTTAGCTTATGCACCACAGATGGCTTTCCCATTAGTTGCTTTTCGATCAGTGAATTGAGCAATCAAACGGACAAGTTTGCGGCGATGAGTAGCACGCTATCAGCGCTGAGCGATTCATCCGCGAGTCAAATGAAGCAGGGCAAGTGCGACATCACTATCGTCGAAGCCACTGCTGGGAATATGCTATTTGTCAAAACTGACTATATTGGTAAACCTTGTGTATTGACCGTGGTAGCGCAGAATAAGATGGCACTAGCAGAAGCAAGATATAAGACCAAAAAATTGATTGGTGTCATTTCTGCTATCACTGAGTAAGGCGCATAAGTAACTAAGATTGCTGGATTCGGTAGGCTATAAGCGATAATTCAACGTGATAGACATGTGATATTATTTGCGTGATCAAATATCGACACTGTATTCAGGTATCGACCTTGTATAAAGGTAATGCCCTGACCTTTGACGACCATATCTACCAAAAACGCACCATTAGTGGCATTAATTTTGGCATGAGTCGTGTGGTTGTGCCTTCTGCGTCGGTCAGCTATAGGTTGCTTCTTTTGCCCAGACCATATTGTAAAAACTCATGATTTCTCAAATCTGCTAGCGTCTCAAGTAATCCCATCCTGCTCAGATAACCGGGACTGGCACAGAGCGAATAACGAGTCAGCGCCAGCCGTTTTGTTTGGTCGCTGGAATCTTGCAGCTCTTAAGGCGAACGGCGAGCTCATACCCTTTTTCGATTAAATCAATGTCGATCAGAAAAACCCAACTCAACGTTTAGGACGGGACAGCAGTGCTGTATCTATCGGTGATGGCGCGTAATGAAGAACTTCTACAGTACGTTACGTAGAGGCTTGTCACGTATTAACTATCGGGCGAATAGGCTGAATTTATGCTGTTGGCTCTATTCTAAAATGAATGGTTCGATTTTGAAGTAAACGGTTCTGCTGTGGCTATTTGACGCTATATTTACAGTATTATTGTTCTGAAAGTTAGAGTAATTAATTACAGTCAATAATTTTTTTTGAGAGCTTATTTTTTATAACTTGTTCTTTGATAGCGTAATATACAAAGCACCACTTAACGGATTGTTGAGCGGTGCTTTTTTGAGTCAAGATATCAGTTTTAGATAGTGGTTTTTTAGGTACTAATTCTAACGGTACTGAGCTTAAAGATACTATCAAGGATAAATAGTTAGGCTTGGCCTTTTTTTACGACCCATCAAGCTATTAGCTACCCATGCTGGACCAATTAATAAGAATTGTAAGTCTTCAAAAAATGAGGGTTTTTTGCCTTCAATTTTATGACCGATGAACTGTCCAATCCAAGCAACCACAAAAATAGCCGCCCAAACCTTAAAGCCCCATGGTAATAATGCCATCACTGACAAACAAATAAGAATAAATATTCCCATCGCCAAGAATAACGGCGTGGATAGACGCATATAAAACAACAATACCAACGCGCTAAGTACCAAGGTAAACCAGACTGATAGCGACATGCCCATGCCTAACAGGCTGACAAATATAGTAGGAACGCATAGCCAATGGATTTTTTTATTGACTAGGTTTTGATGACTGACAGAATATTCACTAAGCCATTGCTCAAGTGTGCGTTTAGACAGGCGTTTTTGCTGAGTACGAGACATACTAACCTCCGTGTTAGTAGATGAATTGAAAAATCTCTCCTATCAGTTGTAGCACTAATTGAGCCAGTCCACCACATTATCTGATAGACGGCACAGTCAAAACCTATAGCGCTATCAATATATTTGTCAATATCTGCGAGCTCTTCGATTTTATTCTTTTGAGATATCAGCGCTTATGACCATACAAGATAACCGTTAACCTTGTTCACTGCGCTGCCATTCATACAAACCAATAAAAGCGTTTATTTGATATATCATGGTTTGAATGGCAAAAATGTAATTGCCCGACATTAGATTGACGATGAGCCAGACAAAGTTAACGATAATCCATAACCACCAGTTAAATGAATAGCGCAAAATCATTGCGGCTTGTGCAGTGATGGAGAGGACAAAAGCAATGACGTTGATCCAAAAGAAGGAGATAAATCCTAGGAATTTACTATTATCATTTTCAACCACTGCATAGCCATAGCTGGCGAGTAAATTATTTACCGTGGGGAAAAGTGCGAGACCAATAATAATAAAGGCGGCGGTAATTAACCAAACTGCTTTGCTCGCCGCCTTTGGTATCATGTCGCCATCAGGATCGGTATGTTTTGACCAATAAAAAATACCGTAGACATGGGTGAAAAAGTTGAAAAGTGGCGCGAGCATCAAACCGACTGCACCAGACGTCGCCTGCACGACGACTTCTCCCGCAGTCGCTGCCATTCCCAGCCCGTTGCCCATGACGTTTTTGCGAAATGATAGCGAAACCACACAGACCAAACCAACGAAAGACACGCCCAAATAAAACATATCAAGTGTGGTGTGTTCTGTCGTGAGCCAAAAACCTGCGGATAAGGCTATTACCCCGCAAATGAACCAAGTGACAATCCATTGCATCGCCCACTTTCCAGTAATATTATCTAATAGCTGAATACGCATAAAGCCTTTTTCCTTAAAGTATTAAAACTACAATGGGTGCTTATCTTATTTTTTAATATCCTATTATTTTTGTATTCTTGCCATCGCTATTTTTACCATGTCGTCTATCTGCCATAAACATACTGATCGATAAGCAGCAGCGCTTGCTGATAGCGCGCATCGTAATCTGGCTGATCAACCATGTGTGGTTTGATATCATGACGAGCAAAAATATCGACGAGACGTCGCTCAAAGCGTCCACGTGCCTCAGGCGTGCCCAATGAGCGCATGCCATCATCAATCCACGGCGTATTGTTATCCAGCATAATGGTATGATCTAAGCGAAACTCATCGATACAAGCCGCCACAAAAGGATGGCTGCGACCTTCATATTCTTCACAAAATGCTTGAGTGGTCACAAAATCGGTATCAACGATGGTGACAGGAGCGGTCGCATTAGCCGCCGCGTCTCTTATAGCTTGAGCATGCTGAAGGGCAATCGGACCATAGTCATTGTATTGTAGACCGACTTCACTACCGCCCAAATCAGTGCCGACATATAAGCGTCCCATCTCTAAAGCAAAGCTGGCGCCATAATAATTGGCCAGTTTATGCACCAATGTGGTCTTACCTGAGCTTTCACCGCCAACAATTGCCACCGTTTTGGTATAGTCGCCGCGCGCTTGGGGATGAATAGCTGACCAATGCGCGACTGGATTACGAGCGATGGAATAAGAGTCAAACTCAGGCTGTAGCGGGGTCGTGACGACTGGTATCGATAATCGCTCATAGACATCACTCTGCGCCAATGGGTGGTTTTCTGCGACAAACAATACTGTATCTGTTGGTAAGTCGAGCGCTGTCGTTAATCGTTGTAGTTTGGCATTGCTGGCGGGAATGTCGATTGTCACATCGACGAAGCTATCATGTAGCGGCAGCTCAATCTCATGAGTGGTATGAATCTGGATAAATGGCAAATCAGCACACGCCATCTGTAGCCAACGTGCTTTGTCTTGCAAAGTAATGTCAAAGTCTGGATGCGGTGCTGGATGCGCCATAATGATAATATGCAAGGTTTTCGCTTGTCCTGCCGCAGCCAATATACTGCGCATTTGACCTAAATGTAGTGGCTCAAAATGTCCAATCATCAATCCTGACTCGTACATAGCTTTCCTTAATTTTTATTTATTCTTAATTGCACTAATTTTATAGATAGACTTCTAGAATATCTGTTATTTACCAGCATGTTATAAAGGTTTAAGGCGATTTACAGGTAGGTTATTGTAAAGGGGTGTTTTTTTATACGACTTTTTTCTGATAAAAATATGACCAAGTTATTAATTTAACTGTGATTGTTTGACTATCTCACCATTTCTGAAGTTCCATCTACACAATATCTATGTGCTGAAAATGGCTAAATATTGGATTTGTAACAACATGTGTAATATGGCAGCAATAAAGCTAATTGTGAAACATTTTGAAATAACTATTTAAAATCAGCAGTTTATGAGGTTTTATGACAGATTAGGGCAAGCTTGGTTAGCATAAACTCACAAAGTACGTCTATACGTTCAACAGATAAATATTAAATAGTTGCTATACTTATTCATAAGTTAAGAAGGCTAAGCAGCTTCCTAACTAGAATCGGAAAAAAGCATAAAAACAGAAGAAAAGAAGCAGAATTTCAAATAACAATAGAAATGATAGAGAGGTATTTGATTTGGCTAAACTAGCAAAACTACATCGCTCACAGAACAATCGCATGATAGCAGGTGTGATGGGCGGCATTGCCGAATACGTTGGCTGGTCACCGACTTGGGTGAGAGTCTTATTCGTGATTATCTCATCTTTGAGTGCAGCAGTACCTGGCATCTTAATTTATATAATTTTATGGATAATCATGCCAAAAGCGACTAGTGCGTCTTACCAGTAAAGTTATTTTATATTTGCTCGTATTTTTTTAACAGCTTAGTAGCAGTACCATTTTAATATTATCGTTTTGATAGCATCACTATCGAGATTAGCTCAGATAGATTTTTACCAAAAAAAGAGAATAGTAGTTCGACTAAAAAACAAAAAGCCTGACTCATCAGGATACCAAAGACATACCTTTCCTCCTGCCCAGATGCTCGCGCATTTGGGTATTTTTTTATCTGCTACTTTTGTGTCTCCTATATTGCAGCAGTTTGATTATAAATGAGCCTTATAACGACTCATTTAGGTCTGCAGCATAAATTTAATTGATGTAAATATAGATAAAATAGTCAATTTTTAGTAAGGTGAGCAGGCAAATAGAGTCGTTGCCGAATAGGCTATACGAGTGCTATCAAAACTTTATTTATAAATATCCATTCCACAGTGGCTTTACTATGAAAACCCAAACTATGACATCCCAAGCGACAACTCCGATGATAGAAAATACAGACCCTCAACCGATGACGTTTCAGGATTTAATCCTAACCCTACAGAATTATTGGGCAGATAAGGGCTGCGTTATCTTGCAGCCTTATGATATGGAAGTCGGCGCGGGTACTTTTCACACCGCGACATTTTTACGCTCGTTAGGTCCTGAGCGTTGGAATGCTGCCTATGTGCAGCCATCGCGTCGTCCAACCGATGGTCGCTACGGTGACAACCCCAACCGCTTGCAGCATTACTATCAGTTTCAAGTGGTGCTAAAGCCAAATCCACCCAATATCCAAGAGCTGTATTTGGACTCGCTAAGAGCCATTGGTATTGATCCATTGGTGCACGATGTGCGTTTTGTTGAAGATAACTGGGAGTCGCCAACGCTGGGTGCGTGGGGACTAGGCTGGGAGATTTGGCTCAACGGTATGGAAGTGACGCAATTTACGTACTTCCAGCAAGTAGGCGGTCTTGAGTGCTTCCCAGTGACCGGCGAGATTACCTACGGTCTTGAGCGCTTGGCGATGTATGTACAAGGCGTCGATAGCGTTTATGATTTGGTCTGGGCAGATGGTGAGTTTGGTCGCGTCACTTATGGCGATGTTTTCCATCAAAACGAAGTTGAGCAATCGACCTATAACTTTGAGCACGCAGATGTGCCGATGATGGGTCAGATGTTTGACTTTTATGAGCAGCAAGCAGATAAGTTGGTTGCCGAAGGTTTGCCATTACCTGCCTATGAGATGGTACTAAAAGCCTCACATGCTTTTAATTTACTCGATGCTCGTGGTGCGATTTCAGTGACCGAACGTCAGCGTTTTATCCTACGTGTGCGTACGCTTGCCCGTAAGGTTGCCATTGGTTACGTCGAAGCACGCGCTAAGTTAGGCTTTCCATTGGCAGATGAGGTACATCGTCAAGCGGCGCTCGATAAGTATTTGCCAAAAGAAGAAGCCGCTGAGAATACAGAAATCAATCAAGCTATTGATAACAATCAATCTACTAATAACAATAAATAGGAGCATCCCATGAGTACCATTCTATTTGAACTGGGGTGTGAAGAGCTACCTCCAAAAAGCCTAAAGCCACTACGTGATGCGCTACAAGCGAGTGTCACCGAACAATTAAATGAAGCAGAAATCAGCTTCGATAGTATCAAAGCCTTTGCTGCCCCGCGTCGTTTGGCACTTCAGATTCAGGGTATTAGCGATAAGCAGCCGGATCGCAGTGAGCAAAAACGCGGCCCTGCGATTAAAGCCGCGTTTGATGCGGAAGGTAATCCAACACGTGCAGCGATGGGTTTTGCCAAGGGTTTAGGTATTGAAGCCAGCGAGTTGATAACGATTAACACCGACAAAGGTGATTATGTCGGTTATGAGCAAGTCATTCATGGTCAAGCAACTACTGAACTGTTAGCTGCCATTTTCCAGACTGCACTAGACAATCTACCGATTGCTAAGCGTATGCGTTCAGGTGCCAGCCGCAATGAATTTGTGCGTCCAGTACAGTGGGCGGTATTGATGCAAGATAGCACCGTCATTGATGCGATCATTCAGGGGCATCAGACAGGCACGCAAACTCATGGTCATCGCTTCCATAGTCCTAATTATCATGAGATTGCGCATGCCAATGACTACGAAGAGTTACTAGGTGGTTTAAAAGTGGTTGCTGATTTTGATAAGCGTCAAATGCTGATTAAAAACCAAGTCAAAGCCTTGGCTGATGAAGTTAATTCAGATGCTATCGTGCCGCAAGATTTGTTGGATGAAGTAACCGCATTGGTTGATTTCCCTATTGCTTTACGTGCAAGTTTTGAACCGCGCTTTTTACAAGTGCCACAAGAAGCGCTTATCTCTACCATGCAAGCGGATCAAAAGTATTTTTGCTTAACCGATAAAGCGGGCAAATTACAGCCGTACTTTATTTTCATCACCAACATTGAGTCAAAAGATCCCAATCAAATTATCGAAGGTAATGAGAAAGTCGTGCGTCCACGTTTGGCTGATGCCGAGTTTTTCTTCTTACAAGACCAGAAGCAGCCATTATTTGCGTTGACAGAAAGCCTCAAAACTCGTGTCTTCCAAGACAAGCTGGGTACGATTTGGGAAAAATCTGAGCGTATTGCCAAGCTTGCCGCCTTTGTTGCCGCCTTGATGCAACAGCAAGGTCAGCAGATTGATATCGATGAAACGGTGCGTGCGGGTATTTTGTCCAAAGCCGATTTGGCAAGCTCGCTCGTAGGTGAATATCCTGAATTACAAGGTATTGCAGGCACTTACTATGCGCGTTTGAATAATGAGCCTGAAGCAGTCGCGGCAAGTTTAGAAGAGCAATATTTGCCCAAGTTCAGTGGCGACGTATTACCACAGACGCCAATTGGCATTTGCTTAGCATTAGCCGACCGTTTAGATACGCTTGTTGGTATTTTTGCCATTGACCAAGCACCGACGGGTTCAAAAGATCCGTTCAGTCTACGTCGTTCAGCCATCGGTATCTTGCGTATTTTGATCGAAAAGCAATTGCCAATTAATTTGGTAGTGCTCGTTGAACAAGCGGTCAAAGGCTATAGTGACGCTGAAGGCAGCAAGATTGAAAAAATGGGCGATACGTTTACTCAGGTCATGGCATTCTTAAACTCGCGCTATCGGGCGATGTATACCGAGCAGGGAGTGAGCGTCGATACCATTCAGGCAGTGCAAGCGATTAACCCGCATATGCCGCTCGATTTTGATCAGCG
This sequence comes from Psychrobacter cibarius, assembly GCA_030686115.1. Lineage (NCBI taxonomy): Bacteria > Pseudomonadati > Pseudomonadota > Gammaproteobacteria > Moraxellales > Moraxellaceae > Psychrobacter > Psychrobacter cibarius. Next base: position 2,848,172 of record CP131612.1, on the reverse strand, counting down.
TATTCGCGCGGTACAAGCCTTTAGCGAATTGTCACAAGCTTCAATGCTTGCTGATTCAAACAAGCGTGTCGCCAATATATTGGCCAAATCAGAAGTGAGTGTCGCTGATACTGTCGATGAAGCGCTATTGTCTGAGCCTGCGGAGCAAAGCTTATATGCAAGTGTGCTGCAAGCGCAGACGGCGGTTAAACCGCTGCTAGAACAAGCTGATTACACACAAGTATTGCAAACGCTTGCCAGCTTAGATGAGCCGTTGACGCAATTCTTTGATAATGTGATGGTCAACAGTGAAGACGCTGCCCTTAAAAACAACCGCTTAGCGCTGCTTAAGCAAGTACGCGCATTGTTTTTAACCGTCGCTGATATCAGTGAGTTGCAGCTATAGTTTCACTAATATAGATCGCTCACTTTATTGTTTTCTATTTAATACAAAAACTGGCCCGCTATGGCCAGTTTTTTACAACGTATCATGGCATTTATTGATAAATGGATGGACAATTAACTCGCTAAAGCATAGCACTATCGTCAGTATTGCTGGTTAAGTTATACTGTTCAGACGTATTGAATAATCCGCCAAGCGGCTTTTATCATTCATAGCGCTTACTCATATTCAAAGGAGCACTGCCGTGTTTGCTGTTATCATTATCATCATCGTTATTTGGATAGTAATGTGGGGGTTTTATAAATTTATGTACCCGCGTGCGCCCAAAAGCATGATGCCAAAAAAAGGGGATGTGATCACACCGCGTCAGTGCAATTTTTGTGGCAACAGCTTGGCTGAATACCGTGGCGTCCTTGAAACCAAGCCCAATTTGGCTGCAAATAGTGAAAGTACTATTGGCGAAAACCAAGCATTGTTTTTTTGCAATTATGAGCATCAAGCAGACTTTCATGCAGGTAAGGTTTATAACCCTGAGGTATAAATAATTGGGTTATGACTTAAGCATAAAAAAGCGCTTGGCTCATCAGAGCGAAGCGCTCATTGTTTCGTCGCTTAATACAGGCTTATAAAACAGACTGTGCGTCTTTCATAATTTTATTTAATAGCGCTTCAGATTGTTTGTCTTGCTGTAGTCGATCTTCATCGCTTCTTTGATTGGTGTGTATTTTTTCATACAAATTCAAGCAGCACAGTACCAAGATACTTTCTTGACTGAGGCTTGGCGCATCTCGTTTGAGATCTAGCGCATGGTTATTAATATACGAGACAGCTGAGAGCAGCTCTTCTTGTTCGTGTACTGGGCAATAAATAGGATAGGTGACACCCGCAATTGCAATATCAACCTTTTTGATTTGTGGTTCAAGGATAGTGGTTTTCACAGTAGCACTCGACGTATTTGAACCAGTTGCAGCGACTGGTTGTGGTTTAGAAGAAATATTCTGCTGTTGGCCATTTTGTGGCTGTTTTTCTATAGAGTTTTTGTGGTCATCTGTCATGATAAATCCTACAATGTCTGGTCAGTAAAATGAGTAATATAAGATATTACCGTTTTGATTTTGTCAGTTCCTTAGCAAGTAGTGATGATCGGTCATCGTTTATTGCCATCCCTGATCAGCCTTCTACTTGATCGATGTGAGTTAAGCGTTTTAATACAACTTGTGTACGCTCAGCTGCCAATTGATTCTTTTTCTGCAGCTCACTGTTTTGCTGTTTAATATCGCTATATTGCTGCTTTAATTCATTATTTTGTTGCTGTAACTGGCTGTTTTGTTGTTGCAATTGGCTGACCTGTTTTTGCAATTTATCTTGTTCTTCGCCTATCATATGATGCGCTTCAGCCAAGCTTTGGTAGCGCTTGTCGAGATCGTTCAATTGTTTTTTGGCACTATCGCGTTCGCTATGACTAGTATTGAGCTTGGTCGTTAATGCTGCAAGCTCTTGAGGGTCGCTAACAGGATGCTGTTTGAGGCTGCTAAGTTCAGCACTGACAAGCTGATACTGTTTTTTTATGTCGAGTATCATTTTTTCTAATATTCTAAGTTGATCATACATAGTCAGTTTTTATCCTTAACAAGTAAGCGTGAATGAATTTTGTTCTCTGCGTTTAATAATGCCATAGGTGACCGCATAATATCTATATCAACAAAGTAATTACCTATATTAGGCGTTGTTTGTTTATTTTTATTAGCCATGGTTTGATTGATAATATCAAGCGATGTCTCACACCTATTTTATCCGTCTGTTTTTATTTTTTAAGCAATAATCAATCACTAGGACCTCTATTATGAATGACAATATATCTGGCTGGAATACATGGCTGACTGCTTTTGATGACTGGACTGACGTATCTATCAGCGAAGTGCATGGCTTGATGACAGGGCTGATGACTGCCTGTAATGCGCCTGATGAGCAAGTATGGGCTAAGGTATTTGAGGAGCTCAGTTTTGCGCCGTTACCTGATGAAGCATTGACACTGTTAACAGAAGAAGCGGAAGACACTGTTTTTCAGCTTAAAGACAAAGACGATGCTTATTCTTATACGCCATTAGTACCAGATGATGAACATGATTTGTACGAGCGCGTGATGGCATTGAAACAGTGGGCAAATGGTTTTATGACGGGTTTTGGGATTACCGACTGTGGTCTCAGTGGTGACGAAAATGAGATGCTGTCTGATTTGGCTAAAATCGGTGGTATTCGACTAGAGGATGATGAAAACTTTGAAGGTGGCGAAGAGTCTTATCTGCATATTTATGAGTTTGCGCGCATGGTACCAGTGAGCTTTGCCACCCGCAAGCGTAAACCTGTTAAAGATATTGCCCTGATTGCTGGACTGGCTATCGATGCCAAAACCACCAAAGAGCTGCAGGCAGAAGGCAAGTTACCAAAGCCAATGCCGCCAGTCGTTGATGCGATGAATCAAAACCGTCCTTCATAATAAAGACGCCATCGTAAGAAGCAATCTGTCATAAAAGCCAACTTATCATCCATGCTAGGGCGTGTCCTCAATCTAAGAGAAAGCGACTAAATGGGCTAAAAATAGTCAAATCTTGCAAAACTACGTCAAATAGCTGGTTAATGTCCCGATATTATCTGCGCTATTTTTCTGATTTGGCTATCATTTATCTCATTTTTATCACCATTTTCAAAATGAGGACACGCCCGAGTATTTTCTAAAAAGATATGAGAGATTTTAAGGGTCATTACTGGCGCTTAGGTAATAGAAGAGAGATTATGATGATTACCGCTAATGATATGATGTATTTGCGCCGCTGCGTAGAGCTTGCTACTGAAGCTTTAGAGGCGGGCGATGAGCCATTTGGTAGCGTATTGGTCGACGGCGACGGTCATGTGCTGCATGAAGATCGTAACCGAGCCAATTCTGTCGATGCAACCTATCATCCTGAAATTGCTGTTGCAAAATGGGCAGCAGCAAATATGACAGCGGAGGCGCGCGCTAACGCTGTGGTTTATACCTCAGGCGAGCATTGTGCCATGTGTTCGGCCGCGCATGCGTGGGCAGGGCTTGGTCGTATCGTTTATGTCAGCTCATCAAAACAGTTGGATGAATGGATGGAGGAGATGGGCGTGACATCAACATCACCAATTAATTCATTAAGTATTCAAGAAGTAGCACCAAATGTATCAGTACAAGGTCCGATTGTTGGATTAGATGCAGAAATAAAGGTGCTGCAACAGCGCGCATTTCAAAGGCGCTAACGCTTTCTATTTTTACCATTCCAGAAATTACAGTAGCGAAAAATGAGTGCGAGTACTACATCTAGTAGGCTTGGAAAATTTAACATCGCTAACCGTCTTTCTAAAATCGGTATTATATCGTGATAAGGATATTTCATGACTTCGAACAATAATAATCAGCTCAAAAATACGTCTTACCCTGCGCATAGTATCGATTGGCTAACGCGTTTGATTGCTTTTGATACGGTCAGTCGCCATTCAAATTTAGCCTTGATTGAAGATGTGCAAGCGTACTGTGAACAATTAGGTTTGATAGTAGATTTGACTTTTAATGAAGCCAAAAACAAAGCCAATCTATTCGTCACTGTGCCAGCAGGCAAAAACTTTGATGAAGTAAATCATGGTCTGGTGCTGTCTGGTCATACCGATGTGGTGCCAGTTGATGGTCAAGACTGGGCGTCAGATCCATTCACTGCGACGATACGTGGCGATAAGCTATACGGACGCGGTGCGTGTGATATGAAAGGTTTTATCGCTTGTGCATTGACGTTATTACCACGCGCTGTGCAATTATCAAATAGCGGTCAGTTACGTCGTCCACTGCATTTGGCATTGTCATTCGATGAAGAAGTGGGCTGTTTGGGTGCGCCATTGATACTGGCAGATTTGAAAGCTCGTGGTATCACACCTGATTATTGTATCGTCGGTGAGCCAACCAATATGACGATGGTTGTGGCACATAAAGGCATTGCCGTTTATCGTTGCCGCGTCCATGGTAAGTCTGCGCATTCGTCATTGACCGCCCAAGGTGTCAATGCTATCAGCTATGCCAGTCGTTTGATTGGTTATGTTGATGAGTTGGCAGAAGAATTGAGCCATCGTGATGGTGCTCTTGAAGATGGGAACGCGCTATTCGATGTGCCTTATTCCACATTGTCTGTAGGCACGATTCGAGGTGGTACCGCGACCAATATTGTGCCTAATCTATGCGAGTTTACCTTTGACTATCGTAACCTGCCGCATATGACGCAAGAGGATATTCTTGCACCGATTCAAGCGAAAGTGGCAGAATTAAATGCCCAGATGCAAGCACGTGCTGCCGATACTGGCATTGAGCTGATGCAAGAAGAAAGCGTACCGGCAATGACTGATAACGACAGTGCTGAATTGCAATCGTTAATAGCCGCTCTGACTGGAGATAAAGAGCGTCATAAAGTGGCTTATGCAACTGAGGGCGGGCAATTTACCAATGCTGGCATCCCAACGATTATCTGCGGTCCCGGTAGTATTGAGCAGGCGCATAAAGCTGATGAATACGTTAAGCTGAGTGAAATTGAGCGCTGTGATGGTTTTTTACAGAAGTTATTAGACAGCTGTACGATCAATTGATGGATTAAATCAGCAAGTCTTCCTTTCTGTTATCAGCAAGTGACGAGTTAGCAGAAGAGACACCGTCGTTATGGCGGTGTTTATTTTTTAGCAGTTTGGCATTATTACGATAAATTTTTATAAATAACAAAGTAGGGGTTGGTCGATGTCTTGGCATCTGTTTGCAGTATTCTTTGCAAGTACGTTTTTTATCTCAGCGACCCCAGGTCCCAATATGCTGCTCGCGTTTCAGTATGGCATGAACTATGGCGTAAAGCGCACATTGTGGACGCTGGCAGGACTGAGCCTTGGGTTGTTTATTTTGCTGCTATCGACACTACTTGGACTCGATGTGATCAGTCGCCAGTCGCCTTGGTTGTTGACAGTCATTAAGGCAGTGGGTGCGGCGTATTTAATCTATCTGGGTATTAGCTCTTGGCGCGATGCAGGCGATGGCAGCTTGATGAGTGATGCTCGTGAAATGAGCGAAGAAGTCGCGGCAGAATATACTGTTTCTGGTAGTGAAGATACAGCTGGTACACCGCAGCCGCGTTCGCTCTCAAGCGCAGCGGTTAGAATCTCGCCAAGTAATACGACCCTATTTCGTACAGGTATTTGGGTATCGCTATCTAACCCCAAAGCCATCTTATTTTTTGCCGCTTTCTTCCCCAAATTTATCAATTTTAATGCGCCGTTATGGCCGCAATATGTTTTATTAACGATAGGGTTGTTCTTAAGTGAAACAATTTGGCAAATCGTTTATACCTTGGGTGGTACAAAGCTGGCAAGTTGGCTCGATGTTGGCAATCGTTTAGCGTGGCTCAATCGTGGTTGCGGCGTCATATTTATCATCATTGCAGCCGCTTTATTGGCTGAAGTAATAAATAGCTTTACGGTTTAAATGTTTCTGAATTCTATATTTAAAATAACACTATTAAATTAACGATATTAAAATAACAGGTTTAATAAAACATAGTATTTTGTATTTAATTAAAATTAATTATTGACTTTGTTTTTTAAATCGTTATTATTACCACATCGATTTATTAGCTTCTATGTAAGCGATAAGTTACCCCAATAAATCTGCTACTATTGTCTACAATAATTAGCCACAACCTATGGAGGAATCATCGTGTCCTATTTAACTATCAAGACGTTTTTAAAGATTGAATGTGTAAACTACCTGACAGCAATGACGACTTCGAACAGGTTTGGCTGAATCTATATACAAGCTATTCTGTTGATATCCTATTTATTGATATCAACAGAATAGCGTTCTGTATCTAATCGCTTTATCCTGCCTCTAAGTCTACTGTGTCAAAATAGCTATGCGTCCGTGCTCAGCACTGTACCTGTTGCTATAGTCAAGTATATATAAATCTGCTACACCGTCATCCTCGCTAAGCATACTAATGTATAACTTGCACTCGGTTTCCTTGTATCGAAATTATATTGAACTAACTATATCTGTTTACCTCACATTTTGCTTTACCGTTATTACCAATAAGATTGCTATCGTTTAGCGTATGTTTTTCAGTATGCATAATGTTTATGCTTTCAAAATGGGTATGGTAAAACCTTTCTTAAAAACGTCCTATAATAAATTAACCATGCATTTCTATTAATTTTTTAATTTAATAGATATATGGTATTTTATTGTCTGTAATTTATGGTTTATTAAATTATTTTCTTGTTAAATATTTTGTTTAATAGAGATGGATAAGTAATGTCTAAAAATTGTAAAAATAGATAAATAAGAAAATACGTTACATGGTTCCAAAATAATAAAATAGAAAATATAAATTATGAGCATTCAATTAATATTAAACGAAAATCGTAAACACGGCGTACCAGTCAAAATTTATACCTCGGATGTTGAGCAAGGTGCGATGCAGCAACTACGCAATTTGGCTCAGTTGGAGTTTGTACACTCGCATATCGCGGTGATGCCCGATGTGCACGTTGGCAAAGGTGCTACAGTCGGTAGTGTGATCCCGACCAAATCAGCCATTATCCCTGCCGCCGTTGGTGTGGATATCGGCTGCGGTATGAACGCGGTGCGTTTGTCACTGACAGCGAGTGATCTGCCTGACAGCTTAAAGTCATTGCGGTCGATCGTTGAGCAGCAAGTGCCTGTTGGCTTCAACATGCACAAACAAATCCAAGCCAAGAACTCAACGCTTGATCCACTAGGCAAACGCCTAAAACCGATTACTTATAAGCATCCAGGTTTACTCAAAATGCTCAAAGGCTTTGAGCGCACGTGGGCAAAGCAGTTGGGAACACTCGGCGGTGGCAATCATTTCATTGAGCTTTGCTTAGATGAAAACAAAGATGTCTGGGTAATGCTGCATTCTGGCAGCCGTGGTATTGGTAATTGTATCGGCCAGTACTTTATTAATTTAGCAAAAAAAGAGCGTCAATCGCGCTTTGGTCATGTGCCAGATCGAGATTTGTCTTACTTTGCCGAAGGGTCTGATGGCTTTGCTGATTACGTTGAAACGGTGGGTTGGGCGCAGGACTACGCGCTAGAAAATCGCCGTGAGATGATGCGATTAGTCATCAAGTCATTGCAGTCGCCACAAGCGGGGTTACCACGATTTCAGTTGACGAAAGAAGCCATCAATTGCCATCATAATTATGTCAATGAAGAGGTGCATTTCGGTGAGCAAGTCTATGTCACTCGTAAAGGCGCGATCAGTGCTTATGCCGGTGAGCTTGGCATTATCCCAGGCTCTATGGGCGCAAAATCCTTTATCGTACGCGGTCTAGGCGCAGAAGAGTCGTTTTGCTCATGTTCACATGGGGCAGGACGACAGATGAGCCGAGGTAAAGCCATGCGAGCGTTTACTATTGATGAGCTAAAAGCACAGACGGATGGTGTTGAATGTCGCAAAGACAAAGGCGTCATCGATGAAATACCCGGTGCTTATAAAGACATTGATGAAGTAATGGCGAATCAATCTGACTTAGTAGAAGTGGTGCATACGCTGAAGCAGGTGATGTGTATTAAAGGCTAACGAGTTAAACCATAGCGAGCCACGACGATGTCAACCGAACTAAATGTACTCAGTGTACAAGTTTCGGCTTTGGTATCTCAGAAACATTAAAGTATAGGTAACAATATGAGCTTAAAACAAACTCTAAAAAAGGCCAAGCAGATTGAACGGCAGTTAGAACAGCAAGCTGAAACAGGTGCCCAGCACTCACTAGGTACAGTCAAGCCGCGCAACTATTTGGCATTGGATCCACTGTTAAGAAAAGGTGGTATTCACGAAAAGGAGGATATCGATATCGTCCGAAAAAAACGTCGCCGTGAGACCAAGCAGCAGCTACGGCAGACGGATTGGTTGTCGGAGTAGCAATCGCTCATCTTAATCTTAAATTTAAACAACAAAAAAGCCGTTCACTATCATAGCGAACGGCTTTTTCTTATTGACTCATAGCTATTTTTGAGTAGCCGCTTTCTAACAGTTACGCCAACACTTCGATTAGCTCACCTTTTACCATGTGCGGACTGACGAAATCAGTAATACGTACGCTCACGAGTTTACCCAACATCTCATCCATTTTTTCGACATCATGAGGGAACATAACCGTACGGGTGTTATCCGCTGTGCCGATTAAGCAGTCAGGATGACGGTTGGCAATTTGTTCCACCAACACACGTGTCGTGGTGCCGACCATCTCATGCGTTTTCGCTAGCGTTGAATCAATGATGACCTTTTGGAATTCTGCCAAGCGTTCTTTTTTAGTTTTGAAACTCACATCATCTGGCAACTCAGCGGCTGGCGTGCCCGGACGCTTCGAGTAGATAAAACTATAAGAATGATCGAAGTTCAATTCTTTGGCCAAGTTCAAAGTATCTTGGAAATCTTGATCTGTCTCACCAGGGAAGCCAATGATAAAGTCGCTCGATAAGTGAATATCAGGACGAATGGCTTTGAGCTTATTAATCTGATTGATATAGACATCAATCGTGTGATTGCGCTTCATCGCTGCCAAGATAGCGTTTGAGCCACTTTGCACAGGTAGATGCAAGTGAGAAACCAGCTCTGGCAATTGTGCATAGGCATCAATGATGTCATCAGTGAACTCTAGCGGATGGCTGGTCGTATAGCGAATACGCTCGACACCATCGACATGCGAGACATAATGCAATAGCTCGGCGAAACGGCAAATGCTGCCATCGTCTTTTTCACCGCGATAGCCGTTGACGTTTTGACCCAATAGGTTGATTTCACGCACACCTTGCGCTGCTAAGCTATCAATCTCAGCCAATACGTCATCGAGTGGACGTGATAACTCTTCACCGCGGGTATAAGGAACGACGCAAAATGAGCAATATTTTGAGCAACCTTCCATGATGGAGACAAAGGCTTTAAACCCTTCCACTCTTGGCTCAGGCAAAAAGTCAAACTTTTCGATACTCGGGAATGACACATCAATCGTACCGATACGGTTTTTAGGCGCGATTTCACGTTGTTCATGTGATTGATCATACAGCTCTGGCAGACGGTGCAAGGTTTGCGGGCCAAACACCATGTCGACGTAAGGCGCACGTTTTTGGATATTATCGCCTTCTTGTGAGGCCACGCAACCACCGACGCCGATGACGAGGTCAGGGCGTTTTTCTTTTAGTTTGCGCCAGCGGCCCAATTCTGAAAATACTTTCTCTTGCGCTTTTTCGCGGATAGAGCAGGTATTCATCAGCAGCACATCGGCTTCATCGATATCATGCGTGACTTCCATACCGTGGGAATCACCGAGCACATCCAGCATTTTGCCAGAATCATAGACGTTCATCTGACAGCCCTGTGTGGTGACAAAGACTTTCTTAGTCGCTGTTTTGACAGGTGCTTGGGCTGAACTTGATTCTTTGAGTGCAGTGACAGCAGGCGCAGTAGCGGTTGTTTCAGCGACAGCAGTGTCATCGATGCGGGGATTAAATACAGTAACACTCATAAGGATAAGTCCATGATTGACTAAAAATATAGCGTGATAGGTGATTAACAGGTGGCGTATTTTATCACAACCCTATGACAATGTGAAAAATTAGCAGGGTCAATTGTTGGTCGTTATGATAAATTATTTATAACAGTATCAATTGTTTACTGCTACTAGTAACGCGTTTGGCAAAAATTATGGCTTGCTATCACTTCTATGTTACACCGTGCTATCGTATTTATTAACAAAAGGTAAAGGTGATGGTTGAAAGTGCAACGAGTATAGTATGATGAATGCGACCATATTAGCGCGATTGATTAAATCGCGATTTACGCCGTTTTGGCATTGTTATTCTAAACATATTATTTAGCCAAATCATTTGGACACATTACAAAGAGAGTCAGTATGACAAAGCCGCAGGTTGCTCATAGCATCAAGGATAGAGAATCTATTAAGCAAAATGAAGATGCAAAACGATTGAAAGCAAGGACGCTACGAGTCAGTGCGTTAAGTTTGGCGACAGCAATGAGTGCGCTAGGATTGTCACAGGTGGCTTGTGCTGAGCTGACGTGGGGTGAAGAGGACAGTTATCAGCAAGAAGGCAGCTATCAACAAAACAGTGGCTATCAGTCAGACAATGGTGTGAGCTCATTTACAGCAGCGGCAATTGCGGCAGAACGCGGTGATGTCAGTGCTTTATACAATTATGAGCAAGCGATGAGTGGGGGTTTGTTTGCCATGTATCCCACTTATTGGCGGATGAATTTGGATCTTAATTCGCAAAGTTCGGCGGCAGTGTCACAGTTTGTGCGTCAATATCCAAATACGGTGATGGCAGAAAAGCTGGTGGCGGATTTTGCCGAGACTAAAGCAGGCTCCAATGATTACGCCTCAGTACGCCAAGTTGCGAATTTGATTACCAATGCGGATGCCAGTGAGCGCTGTGCGGTTGCGCTTGGGTTCAATAATGGCGGCGATACTATGCGGGCTATGGCAGCCAAGTCTGAAGTTTGGTTGACGACCAAAAAGCAGCCAGCCTTGTGTGACCAGCTCGCGATGGAGATGAATAATAACGCGCTGATTAGCAATCAGGATCGCGCGGCGCGCCTCAAGCGTATGCTACGCAAAGGCAAAACGGGTGATATTATGGCATTGTCATCACGTTTAGGAACGCCCATTGCTTATTCAGCATTGAGTGAGATTCAACTGAATCCGTCTGCTTTTTTTAGCCGTTTTAGTCGAGAACCTGCCAGTCAAAACAATCAATACCTATACCTATATGCCATAGGACGCGTTGCTGACAAGTCTTACCGTGAAGCTGCATTACAGTTAGATTTTGATGTTAAGCAAGACAATCAGCGTTCAGTTAAATTGTTGAATGCGGAGACTCGTCGCTATGCGTATCGTATCCTTGGGGTGCAACGTATGAATCATAATACGGATGATGGTTTTAATGCTGAGGCGGTTGACTGGTTCCGCAATAGCCTAGACGAAGATTTTAATTTTGAAGAAGCCGAAGATTATGCCATGGCAGCGATTCGTTTTAGCCGCTGGGACGATGTGGTCGAAGCCATCTCAAAAATGGAGGCTGAAACCCAAAAAAGTGACCAGTGGCAATATTGGCTGGCTCGCGCTTATGAGCAATCAAGCCATGCTAACAAGCGTAATACTGCTAAAAAAATGTATCAAAACTTGGCAAAAAATAATGACTATTATGGCTTAATGGCAAAGGATAAAGTGGGTCAGCGTTTTGATGCCAGTCGTTTGGGTGGTAATAACTTACCAAATGTCAGTACCGCTGATCGCGCACGGGTTATGCAAGATGCCAACTTTGCGCGTGCTTTTGCTCTATATAATGCTGACGCCAGCCGTGCCTATGCCAATCGTGAATGGAACTGGGCGGTAAAGCAGGCGCGCGACAAGCGTGATGATAACTTGATTATTGCCGCTGCTCGTCAAGCCTATGATATGGGCTGGCTCGACCGAGCAATTTATGCCGTTGATAATACTGATAGAGTAGACAGCTTAGCGTTATCACATCCGATGCCGCATCAAGATGCAGTCGTACGTTATAGTCAGTCTGCTGGTATCGATCCTGCTTGGGCTTATGGCATCATGCGTCAAGAAAGTCGTTTTGTTGCATCAGCACGCTCAAACGTTGGTGCCAGTGGTTTGATGCAGGTGATGCCTGACACGGCAAAATACATTGCTCGTAACTTAGGTGAGACCTATAGCGCCAGCCGTGCCAATAGTGGCGATACCAATATTCGTTACGGCACATGGTATATGGGTGATATTTTCGGTAAGCTAAACCGTCAACCTGTGTTGGCAACGGCTGGCTATAATGCGGGTCCGAACAATGCCAAGCGTTGGCAACCAGTATATGGTTCGCTCGCAGCCGACCAGTACGTCGAGTCGATTGCCTTTCCTGAAACCCGTAATTACGTTAAACACGTGATGGAAAATGCCACCATTTATAGCAGTCTATTAGGTCGTAGTCAGCCTATTAGCCAGCGCATGGGCACGATACCTGCCGCGTTCTAAAATGCTAATGTATAAATTAAAAAAACCATTCGTGAGCAATCATTAATGGTTTTTTTATGTCACTTTTTATCGTGCAATCAAAGCTAGCTTTGTCTTGACGCGATGCCTAATTCGACGCCCAACATCGCTGATGATGACATGCTAACGTTGCGATATTTTTGTACTATTGATGCTATCATTAGATTATGTTTACGTTTCTGCTATAGATTAAAAAAAACGTTTTGCTACCATTGCATCAATTAGTGTCTTTTATACGTGCTTATAATAAGTGCTTATCAATCAACGCACACATTTTTGTTAGCTCTATTCTTAGTTTTATCAGTGTTTATACGTCGAACACTATGAGCTAAACGATAGCCCATGTTTTTATCATTGCTAGATGCCTTCAGCCCCTATGATCAAAAAATATTTCAATCTGTCCCTGTTATCCAAAGTTCAGCATCAGTCATCTATTCAGCAGATGCAGATGCAGATGCGCTCGCTATCTAATCTGACGCCAGATTTAAACCAATCAAGCTCGATAACTAATACATCTATGGATAAACTAAATACGACGCTAAGTATCGGTGTATTAGTGATGTTGCAAGGCATTATGATGATGCCGGTACATGCCGCGAGCGCTGTTAAGAGCGGACAGCGGGTGTTGATGATTGAGATGACACCAGCATTGTGTAGCATACAGCCGACGCGTGCCCGCATGCGTCAATGCTTGGAGGGTTATTCGTTGACAGTATCAGGTCTGGATATGGGATATGGTGAGCGCTGCGGACGCGGTAGTGAGCCACGTCTGACACCGTTACAATTAAAAGTCGTCAACCGTATCATGCCTGATACGACAGTACGTAGCCAAGCTTGGCAGCGTTATGGGGCGTGTAGTCCACTCAGTGCCAGTAGTTATTTCCGCCAGATTACCAATTACGCTGGCGCATTAAAGCTGCCTAACGAGCTTAATACGGGTAATAGCTATACGGTTTCTAAATCTCGATTTATCAGTCAAATGACCCAGCTTAACAGCGGTATGTCCTCAAACAGTATTGATTTGATTTGCCAAGCGGGCAGTCGTCGTCAATCAACATTGACGGATATCCATATTTGTTATGAAGGGAGCGAATTTGGCACATGTCATAATGTTGTGAATAATTGTGGCAGCAAGTTCGTCATTTCGGGTGGAAAATAGTTTTTTAGCCCATTTAAATGTTTATTGATTGAATTGAGGACACGCCCTAATAATACTCGCTTATTTTAAGCGTTATATCACTGTATACAACGCTTCTCAATGCTGTTATCAGCTGCCTTTGATTGCTTTCTCGCACTGTATCCGTATAGGTTTACAGTAGGTATAAAAATCCTCCCGTATAAAATGTAACAATATAATCGGTGGTCGGCGTCTTATTGTCTCTAGACGATTTGCTGAACGAAGTGCTACACTAGCTCTCGGTTTATGACTGCTATATTCAGTAGGCAAGTCGCTATTTACAACGATAGTCATCCATTAGAACCATCAATCAGAATCATGAATTATCTAATCTATAATTAGGGAGTATTCAATGTCAATGAAACAGCCTTTACGTGTTGCCGTCACTGGTGCCGCTGGTAATATCAGCTATGCTATGTTATTTCGTATTGCATCTGGTGAGATGCTAGGTAAAGATCAGCCAGTTATTTTGCAATTGCTTGAAATCGCTCCAGCACTTGACGCCCTAAAGGGTGTGGTCATGGAATTAGAAGATTGTGCATTCCCTTTATTAGCAGGTATTGTGCAGACTGATGATGCGACCGTTGCATTCAAAGATGTTGACTATGCTCTGCTAGTCGGTTCACGTCCGCGTGGTCCAGGTATGGAACGTAAAGATTTGCTAGAAGCCAACGCTGCGATTTTCTCAGCACAAGGTAAAGCATTGAATGACGTTGCAAGCCGTGACGTAAAAGTGTTGGTTGTCGGTAACCCTGCCAACACCAACGCCCTTATCGCTCAGCGCAATGCACCAGATCTTGATCCACGTAACTTCACTGCGATGACTCGTTTAGATCACAACCGTGCCATGGCACAGTTGGCTGGCAAAACTGACAGAACCGTCAATGACGTGAAAAAAATGATCATCTGGGGCAACCATTCATCAACGCAGTATCCTGATCTGACTGCTGCTACTGTCAACGGTAAGCCTGCATTAGATTTGGTTGATCGCGAATGGTACGAAGCGACTTATATCCCAGAAGTACAACAACGCGGTGCCGCAATCATTAAAGCACGCGGTGCATCATCTGCCGCTTCTGCTGCCAACGCGGCCATTGCACACGTACGTACATGGGCATTGGGTACTGATGAGAACGATTGGGTATCAATGGGCGTTTATTCAAATGGCGAATACGGTATCGCGAAAGGCTTAATCTACTCATTCCCATGCACATGCACTAACGGTGACTGGTCTATCGTAGATGGCGTTGATGTGTCATCAGATTTCTCTAAAGAGAAAATGGCAGCGACTGAGCAAGAGCTTAGCGAAGAACGTGATGCAGTAGCACACCTGCTTCCATAAGCGGCCAATGTCACGATATTATCATGTCATCATGTCATAAAGCTGTTTTATAGAAATTGATCTAAAAAAGCCCTCTACATTAGAGGGCTTTTTTGTGTTTTGTCTGCCTATCAAAATACAATTGATAACGTTAGATACACGTTGATTAACAGCTATTAAAATAAAGCTTGCTACAATAAATGTGTCAATTTAGATAATAAACACAAAGACACTCGTACCATTTAAGGAGAAAAGTATGTTGGGTGAACCAGAATACAATATGAATGAATTATTTGCACAGTTGGGACTTGATAGCTCAGATGCAGCGATTGATAGTTTTATTGAAAATAATCAGTTGGATAAAGAAGAGAAGTTGATAGAAGCGAGCATTTGGACAGACAATCAACGTACTTTTCTACAAGAAGAATGGGAAAAAGATGCGGAATGGGTAGAGGTCATCGATGACTTAAACGTACGTATGCATCCAGATGCTTAGAAAAACCCCTATTAAGTAAAAACCCACAAACGTTATAAACGCTGTGGGTTTTTTATAAATTATAAATATCGACGCCCGCATTTAAGCCTACTAGCTATCTAACTGGGCTGCTGCTCTCGCCACTCAATTAATGCTTTGACATCATTATGGATGCCTGTTTTTAATGCTTCTAAGCCATCATAATGTCGTTCACCATGTAAATAATGCAAAAATCGAACCTGTAAAGTTAATCCATATAAATCGGCATTTAATTCTGGGAAATGCACTTCCAAACGCCAATCATGTTGTTTATCGACAGAGGGTCTGGTGCCGATATTGGCTGTCCCAAAGAGGCTGTTGGAACGTAATCCTGAGATACCTGATTTGCCATCTATAGCAAGTGCCGATAAGCCATCAGCAATCACTTGCCCATCCTCGTCGAGGCTGAGGACATCAACAGCAAAGATACCATGCAGGGCAGGTTTTAAACGCTGTAGGTCAATATTCGCAGTAGGAAAGTCCATGGTGCGACCTATTTTATCACCACCAACGACCATTCCTGTAATCGCATAATCGCGACCAAGTAGCGCATTAGCAGCGTCAATATCACCAGCCAATAGTAAGTCCCGAACGCGAGTAGAGCTGATACGTGCCGCTTTACCACTATCATCGATGACGGTATGTAGATTGGTCACATCTAAGCCATAATTCCGCAAAAACTGACTGTCGCCAGTACGGTCATGACCAAATTTGAAGTCATCACCCAACACTAACGCTTTGACATTTAAGCGCAGGGCTAAAAGATCGGCAAATGCTTGGGCGGATAGCGAGCGAAACTCTGCATCAAATCCTGCCACAATCAAGGTCTCAACGCCATATTCTGCTAACAAAGCTTGTTTTTCAGCGAGATTGGTGAGGCGAGCAGGCGCGGTGGCTGGCGCAAAAAATTCACGAGGCTGTGGCTCAAATATCATGACAGCAGAACCAAGATTTTGTGCATGGGCAATATCACGGACTTGTTCAAGCATTGCTTGATGACCAAGATGGACACCATCGAAGTTACCGATAGTGAGCACACAGGGCGCTAAATCTACTGGGCTAGTATTTGTAGTCAAATTACTTGGCGAGGCAATCAGTTGCTCAAGAAAATAGGTGTTCATAAATTTTCAGCTATGATAGATAAGACCGGATAAAAAAGAAAAAACACACTCGTACCAAAATCAATGTGTTTAAAATCAGCCATTATAAAGTAAAATGAGCACACTAACATCCTATAGTCTACCGACAATAAAAGTATGGCGCTATCCGCTCTGTCATCTTAAAATACTGTGATGTTTGTCCACATGCTTTTGTAATGACCCTCTGTATAGATGGATCATCTAGCAACAATTATCACTCATAGACTATTAATTAATAATTACGGAGACCTTATGCCCGTTGCTGCCTTAAATGCTATGCCAGCTGTTTTGTCGGAACATTATCTTACGGATGAGTTTGTCGTGCAGCCTGCAAGTAGAGACGACTTGTCAGAGATTTTGGCGATTTACAATCAGACTATTGCAGGTAAGCAAGCCACTGCCAATCTTACTCCAGTGACTTGTGAAGAGCGTGCAGATTGGTTTGATGAGCATATAAACAGTCCGACGCGTCCTATTTATGTGGTAAAAGTGATGCATAAGACCACGCAGAATGCAGCGAAAACAGAGACAACAACAATCGTTGCATGGGGCAGCTTTAGCGATTTATATGCACGACCGGCTTATCATATCAGCACTGAGATTAGTATCTACCTGCATCAGGATTTTCACGGTCAAGGATTGGGCAGTTTATTGACATGCTGGATGTTGACACAAGCGCCAAGCCTTGGCATTCATAATGTAATCGCGCTTATTTTTGCGCACAATCAGCCAAGCTTAGGATTGTTCCGTAAGCTTGGTTTTGAGCAATGGGGATATATGCCAAAAGTGTGTGATATGCAAGGCTTTATCGCTGATGTTGTAATGTTGGGTAAAGCGGTGACATCGGATGATGCTTCAGATAAGTAAGCTAAAATAGCTTAACCCAAGATCTTCCATTGACCTTCTATTTTCTGTAGCTGATAGGTCAATGGTGCAGGTTCGCTTTGTCCTTTTAGCATCAGCTTCCCAATGATGGTGGCACGGGTTTTATCATCACTGTATTTAGTATCGGTAATAGTGACGCCATCGACCGTTTGCTGAAAGGCATACTGGGTTTTAGCCAGCTCTTCTTCGAAGTTTGCCATATCTACTTTATAATATCTAACGGCTTCTTTTACCTCGCCATAATACAAGCTATCTAGTGCTTGCTTTACAGTATCTTCTGGTGTGCCAGCTTGGGTTGGATTGGTTACGAGGCTTTTTTGCTTGGTCGCAGAAGTGACTGGATTGATATCATCACTATCAATAGCCGTTTCATCTTTACCACTCTCAGCCGCCTGCTTACTATCAACTGTGCTATTCGCATCCACTTCTGACGTTTGATTAGCAGCGCTATTTTCAGCATCAATGCTTTCATCAGCACTGCCTTCAGCGATGGCTGCCGTATCTTCAGCACTATTAGCTGTCTTATCGTTATCGCTACAAGCACTTAAAAGCAGTCCAGTGCTAAGGACACCAGCGGTCAGGATAGTTGGTAAGCGTAGCAAGGTTACTCGTTTGGTTATCATTATTAGCCCTCAGATTTTATTTATTCGTTAATGGTTAATTATGGCAACTATCCGCGTCATTCACTATCCATTCTCTTACTAAGCTTGTTTTGGTTTCGTAAGTGAAGCTGCTTAACCATGCTTTAGCTGGCGCGGACGGAAACCAGTGGCTAGTAATACCACGCCATAAACCAGTGCCCCTACGGCACACATAATGAGTAAAGCGGCGATACGTCGCCACTGCGCATCATCGCTAGGGAAATAAGGCAGCATGACATAAAGTACGCCAATCATAGCGCTGGTCGCAATCGCAAACTGGGTGAATAGTTTTTTCCAATGGCTGCCAAAGCGGAAAATATCACGTTTATGTAAGAAGTAATATAATAAGCCTGCGTTCACAAAGGCCGCGCCTGTGGTTGCTAATGCCAAGCCGCCATGTAGCGGAATCTCTAAGAAATAAAATATACCGATGAAAATGACACTAAAAATCATGTTGGCAAAGACAGAAATGATACCGATTTTTACGGGTGTTCTGGTATCTTGACGGGCAAAAAAAGCAGGGGCAAAGATTTTAATAAGCATAAAGCCTAAAATACCACCAGCCATACTACGTAATGCGAGCGAACTCATCTGCGCATCGCGTAAGGTAAACTCACCGCGCAAAAACAGTGCTTGCATCAGTACATCGGCGAGTATAAACAACGCTGCTGATGCCGGAACACCGACTAAAATGATTAAGCGTGCCGCCCAATCGATGGTCTTTTTAAAGCTAACATCATCTTTTTGGGCTTCACTTTTTGATAAGCTTGGCAAAATGACTGTACCGATTGCCACGCCAATCAGTCCTAACGGCAGCTCACTCATACGCTCTGCGGCATACAGCCAAGAAACCGAGCCACCAATCATCAATGAGGCAAAAATGGTATTGAGTAGCAGATTAATCTGAGTGACAGAGACCCCAAAGATAGCAGGCAGCATGAGTTTTAAAATACGGCGAACGCCTTCATGCTGAAAGTCGACCTTGGGTGCGACCAGCAGCTTTTGTTGCCATAGCTGAGGCAGCTGCAGTAAGAATTGCAACAATCCTGCGATAGCGACCGCATAGCCTAGTGCCATGATAGGAACATCGAACATAGGGGCAAAAATTAGCGCGCCACCAATCATACATAAGTTCAATAACACGGGTGCAAAGGCAGGCGCAGCAAAGCGTCCGTAGCTTTGTAAAATGCCACTGGCAAAGGCGGTCATAGAAATAAATAGCAAATAAGGAAAGGTCAGACGCAGTAATTCAGCGGTAATAGCAAACTTACCTGGTTGATCCGCAAAACCAGGCGCGAATAAAGTCACGACCCAAGGTGCCATTAAAATAACAACGACGGTAAGCATCGACAAAATTAACAACAGAGCGCCTGAAGTACGACTGACTAAGATTTGTACCTGCTGCAAACTATATTTTTCTTTGTATTCGGACAGTACAGGGACGAAGGCTTGACTAAAAGCACCTTCTGCAAATAAACGCCGCAAAAAGTTTGGGATTTTGAAGGCGACTAAAAAGGCATCCATCAGACCACCAGCGCCAAAGACGCCTAACAATACGACATCGCGTACCAGACCTAAAATACGAGACAGCATGGTCATACTACTGACCACCATGGTTGAACGAAATAACCGACTTTTTGCCATGAGAACCTATTGTGCTAATTTGTTTATTGAAGGTTGTTTACTGATGGTTGTTTACTAAGTTGCTGCTATCAAAAAGCTGACGAATTATAGCATTTTCATAATCGAGATAAATGGATTGGATGTGGAATATAATGCATACAGTTAACTGTTAATAGAGCTTTTAACAGGACTGACAAAATAATTATCCATATGACTTAACCCTCAAGAATGTTGGCGACCATCTCACGTAATTTTGCCCATTCAAAATAATCACCGGGATCTGTTTTGCGACCAGGGGCAATATCGCTATGACCTGCTAGATGACGACGAGCTTTGGGATAGGCGGCATAAATGGCACAGACTATTTTTGCAAGTACCTCATATTGTGCGGCGGTGAAGGACACAAAATCAGACCCTTCAAGCTCAATACCGATGCTATAATCATTACATTCAGGGCGACCCAAGTAGCTAGAGCGTCCAGCATGCCACGCGCGCTCATTAAAATTAACAAACTGAGTTATCGCGCCATCACGCTCGATAAATAAGTGAGCCGAAACCTCCGCGCCTTTAATCGTTTGAAAATAGGGATGCGCCGCCCAGTCTAGCTGATTGGTAAATAATGCTTTAACGTAATGGGTGCCGTCAGTATCAGATGCTCCGAACTCGTTCGGCGGTAGGCTGATATTATGAATAACAATAGTATCAATACTCATATCTGTTGGTCGCAGATTGCAGTTTGGTGATGCAAGGTATGTGGCTGCAGATAATCTGCCATCGTTAATCGTTATTGGTGTTATGGACATAATATTCTCTTTTATCATGATATTAATAAGTGGGTATTGACCGCTGGTTGCTAGCCATTTTTTATCAATTAATAGCCATTCTGACAGTAGCTACCTTGAAAACAGTAGTTTTGATAGTAACAACTTTGATAACAGCCACTTTGACTAAGATATTTCAATGATCTAGCTCTTATATGGTTTTTGAGGTTATTTTAGTGGACGATCCAATCGGCATTATCAACTAGCCATCAATCACGCTATTGGCGTATGAATAGTAACGTGCGAGGTTTACCCCATGATTCTAAAGCCTAATTTATTCTCTGTAGATTGTACCCTAACTATTATGAGCCAACGAGCACGTTTACCATTTGCTATTGTAGGATTGCTACTCTCTGCACAAACGCAGGCTATTCTTCCAACGCCAGAATCGTTAGTTACGACAGGGGCATTGGCGCCTACACTGCAAGCTGCCGCAATCGCTAATAATACGCCAGATAATGCCACTCAAGAAGATACTCAAGTACTAAAAAAAAGCAACGCTGAGCAGTTGTTAGCCAAGTGGCGTGAGCAAGCAGCAACACAAAATTTAGCCCAAGATACGACATGGCGACGTTTATTGTATTTTTTTGATGATCAAAGGAACTTGATTGGTAAGAAAAAAGACACCAGCATGGTTGATGAGGCTGACTTTTTTTTGAGTGAGCATGGTCGGCAAGACTCGAATGCCGAGCTTGATGCGTTACTCGTCGCCCTCGCTAATGAGGTAGCGACAACGAATAATCGTACTGTCAAAAAAAATACTGCCAACAGTTCGGTATTATGTCGTTTTCCAGCGCGTGTACAATGGTTGACCGATACATTGAACATTGATAAGGCGACGCTACAAGTTGACTGTCCGGAGTTGAATGAATGGATGCAGAAGATTGCCCCCGAGCAGCTCTCTATCATGTTTGCCCAAGAATATTTAGACAACCCTTTATCAGCCTTTGCTCATACCTTATTGCGTATCGACTCAAAAGCGAGCGTGGCTGATCCGAGCCAGATTCATCATGCGGTTGCGCTGAATTATACGGTTGGTGGTAACCCAAAAGACAATTTTGTGGTGTATGCCATCAAATCAATGACCGGCGGTTATGACAATCTCATTGAAATTGATCCTTATCCAGCAAGGCTGGCGAAATATCTGCAAGAAGACGAGCGTGATGCATGGACGTATCAATTGGATTTGACACCAGCGGAAGTGCAACAGATTATGTTGCACGTTTGGGAAACCAAAGATTTAAAATTGCCATATTACTTCACCACAGATAACTGTGCGTCTGAGATTTTACGCTTAATTGATGTGGTGCGTCCGCAGCAGCACTTATTGAGTCAGCTGCCTTATGCGGTTATTCCCTCAGATGTCGTGCAATTGCTTGATGATGAAGGCTTACTTGCCAGCACCAACTATACCCCTGCTGATAGTACTTTACGCCAAGCGCAGTTAAACAAGGTTAAAGAGCAGCGCGAGCAATTCGGCTATCACAACAGCGCCAAGCAGACGATCAATGAGATTAAATCTGCCCAACTCAATGCGGTTTCGAGTATGTCAGCTGATGGACAGACGTTATTGCAGCCTACTATAGTGGTATCAGATAACAATCCAATAGACAGACATCCGCTGCAACTGGCTCATATGGGACTAGGACAGCGCGGTGATAATAACTATATCGATTTGGGCTTACGAGCGGGCTATCATGATATTCTCGATCGTCCCTCAGGATTCCCACAGTTTTTTGACTTAGAAGGCGCATCTGCGACTTTGCGCCTGTACGACACCGATAATGACAAAGCCAATCAGCCAAACAGTGTGGTTTTGCAAAATGTGACATTGATTCGTGGGCGCTCATTTAATCCGGTCAATTCTGCCAAAAAAGGCAAAACGTGGGGCGCCAGCATCGAGGCGACGCGTGTGAATGATGGCTCCCAGCAAGACGGTCGCGATCATTTAGTTGGGAGCTTGGGCTATGAATCAGGTTGGTCATGGGCATTTGGCACGCCTCGCACAGGTACAGGCGAGATGCCGCCGCAGCTATGCTATACCTTTTTGTCCGGCACAGCGCAAGCAGGGCGCGGTATCAATAAAGGCTTTCGCGTTGGTGCTGGCGTCAATGCAGGCTGTCGTTATCAGATTAACAATCAGTTACGCGCGCAGGCTGAATTGCAACTGCCATATTGGTATCATGGCAGCAGCGATGAGTCTAATGCCCGTGGTCATTATTGGCAGCCGATATCGACATTAGGGCTGCAGTATGATATCGATAAAAAACAAGCATTACGCATCAATGCTAATTATGATTGGCAAGATCGTGTTGATGCCAATGAAGACGTACAGCTGTCGTACAGACGCTATTTTTAACACTTATTACTGAAAAAATGTATAGATTATTAAAAAGATGTATAAGCAGTCATTAGAAATGGCGTTCGAATAAAGGATAAATGATGAGTACGCAAAATTTATTGATTATTGGTCAAGGTGATATTGGTTTGCCAGTCAGCAACCAGCTAGCACAGGACGGCTTGAATGTCACAGGTTTGGCTCGTGGTGAGCGCCATCATTACTCTTTGGATGATAACGCTGAATTTATGCAAGCCGATGCATTGACTCTGACGGCTGAGCAGCTGCAAGATTTTACGGCGATATCAATTATCGTTACCCCCGATGATTATTCGACCAGTGGCTATCACAACAGCTACTTAGCAATTAGCCAGCATTTGGCAACGCTTGCGGACAAACTCACCAACCTTTCACGCATTGTTTTTATTTCATCAACGGGTGTTTATGGGCAAGATAACGGCGAATGGATTGATGACAATACTGCACCTGTGCCGCCAAAACGCGAAGCATCGCAGGTGATATTGCAAGCAGAACAAGTCCTGCAACAAGGCTTTGGGGATAAAGCCATTATCATTCGTCCAAGTGGTATTTATGGCCGCGCGCGTCTCATGCGTCTGCGCAAAGCCCGCGAACCACAAAAGGAAGCAGTGGCAGCCGCGCATTGGAGCAATCGGATTATGGATCGCGATTTGGTCGTTATCATCGCTAACGTACTGACTATCGATGCGCCCAAGCCCCTTTATATTGCTACTGATTATGCGCCAGTCACGACTTTTGAGTTGGGTATCTGGTTAAGTCAGCAGATAAATGAAACGCCTCCTGCTCTTGACGATAAAAAAGTAGCGGTTACGGGAAAACGCTTGCACAGTAATATTCCATTAGCTTGGTTGGCATATCCTGATTGGCAAGTCGGTTACCGTAATATTTTGCGTCATCAAGAACAATATCAAGAACAACATCAAGAGTAATATGCCAGTTTGATTTAATTAGAATTATTTTTA
Organism: Psychrobacter cibarius; assembly: GCA_030686115.1. Taxonomy (NCBI): domain Bacteria; kingdom Pseudomonadati; phylum Pseudomonadota; class Gammaproteobacteria; order Moraxellales; family Moraxellaceae; genus Psychrobacter; species Psychrobacter cibarius. Next base: position 2,824,195 of record CP131612.1, on the reverse strand, counting down.
TATTTTATAGCTTATGGAGATTTCATGACCCAGCCTTCTACTTCTGACACTCATTTACCCAGTGCTGATCTTAAAAAAGCAGTAGGCGGTACAATTTCAGAAGGCAATGCTGAGCAGTCGTCTATCTTGCCAGATAGTACCCAACCTGCGATTGTACATCCTAATTTTGACCCGAGTCGCTTGGCACTTGATCCTGCCAGACCCTTGAGCGATATTCCAGAGCCTGCTAGGCGTCTAAATGGTCAATTGCAACGACTTTATGGTCGCTCTGCGCGTTTTTATCAGCCTAAAGAACACAGCTTGTCAAAATGGGCGCTGATTGCTTCAGAAGTATTGGGCGAGCATCTGTCATTACTGCGGGCAGCAGAGCTTGTCGAGTTTCCAGACAGCTTTTATCACAATCACAGCACGCAACCATTATTATCATCATTAAATGGTATGACTTTGCTCGACATGGCTGATATTCAGCAGGCGCTTCGTGCTTATCTAAAACTGCATCGTTACGGTTTTATACTGAATGGCTCTTCTGTAAGTACCGATACGAGCGTTAGTAGTAATGCTAAAAACAAACAGACTTCTTTCCGTGCATTGACCAAACGGTATAATCCAGATGAGTTGCTCAACAGTGTTTACGCCGAAGATTGGCAGGTGGTGTTGCAGCCGCAGCAATTTGAGACAGGCGAGGGCAGTTTGGCTACTGATATTATGGCATGTAGCGTCGCTGTCCATGCATTGAGGCAGTGCGAGACACGCAAAAGTATCAATCACCGCTATAGCGCCGCGCAAATCTGTCAGCACATACGCAGTTATCTGCTGAGTCAAATCATTTGTGAGCCATCGCAGCGCCATGCCTACCGTCAAATACGCATTTTCACAGGACATGTTATTGTTGCCGCGTATCATTTAGGTTGGGAGATACAAGTAAGTGATGACGGTCAGTGTTATTTTAATCTCTCATCGCGCAGTGGCCTATTGACTCGTTATCCTAACATGCAGGATTACGACATCAATGGTTGGTCAAGCTGACCAATAATGCGTACAATAACGCCAATTTTTTGCTCTTCTTTTTGTCAATAGGAACGCTTCCATGCTTAATGCCTCAATGCCTAATGCCCAACACCCTTCTTTCTCCTCACACCAATTTATCCAACTGGCTTTAGACAATCAAGTTCTCAAATTTGGCGAGTTTGTCCTCAAGTCTGGGCGTATTAGTCCGTATTTTTTTAATGCAGGCTTGCTGGCATCGGGTGAGATGTTGTCGTTGCTTGCGTGTGGTTATGCTGATGCCTTGGCTGAGCAAATGGCTGCTAGTCATAACGGTACAGATGAGCAGGAGCTGGTGATCTTTGGGGCAGCGTATAAAGGTATTCCTTTTGTGGCAGCAACCGCGCAAGCCTTATGGATTCATCATGGTATCAATGCCAAGTGGGGCTATAATCGCAAAGAAGCCAAAACTCATGGCGAAGGTGGCAACTTAGTAGGCGCTGACGTTAGTGGTAAAGCAGTCTGGGTACTCGATGATGTCATTACCGCTGGTACGGCGATGCGTGAAGTGGTTGAGATTTTAGAACAAGCAGGCGCTAGCGTTGCTGGTATTATCGTTGCTCTTGACCGTAAAGAAAAAGGTCAGGCTGAGCATTCTGCTATTCAAGAGTTGGCGTCGACATTAGAGGTACCAGTGCGTGCACTCGTCGATATCGATGATTTAATCAGTTATTTGGCAGATGACCATGGCGTACAAAGCGGTCAGCATAAAGACGCGACCCAACTTGCCAAGATGCAACATTATCGCGCGCAGTACGGCGTATAGTTGGGCACTGAGTTCGAAGCTGTTCTACATTAATAATATAACGTAAGTGAGCTTTATTATGAGCCAAGAAAATCAAAAAAAATCGTTAAACATACTCGTTATTATGGATCCTATCGAGCAAGTTAATTATAAAAAAGACACGACCCTTGCGATGATGTGGTCGGCACAAGACCGTGGGCACAGCCTTGGCTATTGTCAGATTCATGATTTATGGTTGGATCGTGGGCAACTGATGGTTGATACGCAGCCAGTGACCATCAAGCGTGCTCCTGAAGATTTTTATACATTAGGGGATAAAGCGACAGCGCCAATCAGCGACTATGACGTGGTGTTGATGCGTAAAGATCCGCCGTTTGACATGCGTTTTATTTATGCCACTTATATGCTTGATCATGCCAAAGCTGCTGGTGTGCTAGTGGTCAATGACCCACAAGCGATACGTGATTGTAATGAAAAGCTATTTGCCACGTGGTTTAGCGATTATATGAGCCCAACGATTGTGACCAGTAAACAGGCGCATATTCGCAAGTTTATCGCTGAGCAGCAAGACGTCATTGTTAAGCCATTAGATGGTATGGGCGGTACGGGGATTTTCCGCTTGACCGCAGATAGTCCAAATATCGGCGTCACGCTTGAGATTTTAACTGAGCTTGAAACCTTGCCGATTATGGCACAGCGTTATTTACCAGAGATCAAAGAAGGCGATAAGCGTGTGTTGATCGTTGATGGTGAAGTGGTCGATTATAGCTTGGCACGTATTCCCACCAAAGGCGAAACCCGTGGTAATCTTGCGGCGGGTGGTAGCGGTGTTGCGATGCCGCTCACCGATATCGAACGTCAAGTGGCCCAAGTCGTGGCACCTATTGTTAAAGAAAAAGGTCTAATGTTCGTCGGGCTCGATTTAATCGGCGGTCGTATTACCGAGATTAATGTCACCAGCCCAACGTGTGTACGTGAAATTGATGATCAATGCGGTACAGATATTGCGACCGATTTTATCATCGCCATTGAGAATAAAGTAGCAGTTTGCGCAACGCTGTAAGGATAGAGTGATTTATCACTAAGCTATGCGCACAATACTTAAAAAACACTGTGCTAAGATAGATTGATAAACAGCATCTTTTCATAGCGCATAAAAAGGCGATAAAACGTCATTTATAAACGATGCTTTTATGATTTTTCGATAGTATTTATAAAAGCCAAGTCGTGATTGCTCGCGGCTTGGATTTTTGTTATTGACAGTGCATAAAGTGCTATATATCAGCCAACGATTTACACTATACTATGCGAGATTTTATAGGGTCATTATTGGCTGATGACTAAGATGATCATAAGATAATAAGTCCTTCATATAAATAAAGAAAAGATAGGCAGGCGTTCATGAAAGCACCGCATATATTAATGATGGCCGCGGGTACTGGCGGGCATGTGTTCCCAGCGCTGGCAGTGGCTGAGGAATTGACTCAGCGTGGTGCGGTTATTCATTGGCTAGGAACGCCAAATGGTATGGAAAACGGCTTGGTTGCACCGACTGGTTATCCTTTTCATGCGATTGAGATGCAGGGTTTACGCGGTAAAGGAATCGGGCGTTTATTGAAATTGCCAGTGACCTTATTATCAGCGACGATGGCAGTTATAAAGGTGATTCGTAGTAATCAAATTGACATAGTTGTCGGTTTCGGTGGTTATGTGACAGCGCCTGGCGGTATCGCCGCACGTCTGACCAATACGCCTCTGATTATCCATGAACAAAATGCCATTGCAGGCATGAGTAATCGCTACCTATCCAAGATTGCAACCAAGGTGCTGCAAGCATTTGAGGATACCTTTGCCAATAGTGCACAGGATGCTAAGCTTGAAACGGTTGGTAACCCAGTACGCAATGCCATTACTGGTGTCTCTGAACCGACGGTGCGTTATGATGTTAATGACAGCTCACCGCTTAAACTGTTGGTGGTGGGTGGCTCACTTGGTGCACAAGCCTTAAACGACACTGTGCCAAAAGCGCTGGCATTGCTCAACCAGCCTTTTGAAGTGCGTCATCAATGCGGGCGTAACAATGAGGCTGCCACACAAGCAGCTTACGATGAGCAAGACTTGAGTATGCACAAGTTTGTGGTACAGCCTTTTATCGACGATATGGCCGCCGCTTATAATTGGTCAGATATTATTGTTTGCCGAGCAGGGGCATTGACGGTTACGGAAATCCAAAACGTTGGTATTGCCGCAATTTTTGTACCGCTGCCGCACGCGGTAGATGACCATCAGACTGCTAATGCCCGCACTTTAACCTCACACGATGCGGCGATTTTGTTACCGCAGTCTGAACTGACAGCACAGCGTTTGAGCAATGAGCTTGCTGCCCTTAATCGAGAGAAGTGCCTAGCGATGGCCAAAAAAGGCCATGCCCTTGCCAATCGAAGTGCGAGCAAGCAAGTGGCTGATATTATCTGGCAAACGCTGTAGCCTATATTCTTATAGCTGACTGTTTTTATTACCAATTATTTTGATCCATTAAATTTTATTAGCCTTTAATAAAGAGAAGCCCTATGTCTAACCCTGCGAAAGCTCTACCTAAGCGTTTGATTGAAATACCAGAAATGCGTCGTATTCAGCATTTGCATTTTGTCGGTATTGGTGGCTCGGGGATGTGCGGTATCGCGGAGGTGATGAATAATCAAGGATATCAAGTAAGTGGTTCTGATATTGCTGAGAGCTTAGTCACCAAACGTTTGGCACAGATTGGTATTGATATTGCGATCGGTCATGATTCTAAGAACATCGCTAATGCTGATGTCATCGTTGTATCGTCAGCGATTGATCGCAGCAACCCTGAAGTAAAAGCGGCACTAGAAGCGCGTTTGCCAGTGGTTCGCCGTGCCGATATGCTGGGCGAGTTGATGCGTTATCGTCACGGTATCGCTGTTGCTGGTGCTCATGGCAAAACCACGACGACCAGTTTGTTGACTACCATGATGGCAGAAGGGCAACTCGATCCTACCTACGTGATTGGCGGTAAGCTGAATGCATCTGGTAAAAATGCTGCGCTAGGTAGCAGTCGTTTCTTGGTGGCAGAAGCCGATGAATCTGATGCGTCGTTTTTATCGTTACATCCCATGGCTGCGATTGTCACCAATATCGATCAAGACCATATGGAAACGTATGAGAATAGTTTTGATAAATTAAAAGCTGCTTATATTCAGTTTTTACAAAACATGCCATTCTACGGTTTGGCAGTGGTCTGCGGTGACGACCCGGAATTGTATGCCATGATTGATGATATTGGTCGTCCCGTACTGACTTTTGGACTTGAGGCTTTTAACGACGTTCAAGCCATCGACTTGGTGACGGAAGGCACGAAAACTCACTTCACGGTACTGCGCCGTGACCGTGAACCTTTACGTTTGACCCTTAACATTCCTGGTACTCACAACGTTTACAATGCGCTTGCCGCTATCACCATGGCGACCGATGAAGGGGTCGATGACGAAGCGATCAAACGCGCTCTGCAAAAATTTGAAGGCGTTGGTCGCCGTTTTGAGCAGCATGCTTCTGTCAGCCTTGATGAGGGTAATGTTTTATTGATTGACGATTATGGTCATCACCCAAAAGAAGTCGATGCCACCATTAAAGCGGCGCGTCAAAGTTTCCCTGAACGTCGTTTGGTAATGATGTTTCAGCCGCATCGTTATAGTCGTACCCGAGATTGCTTCGATGATTTTGTTGAAGTACTCTCCAGCGTTGACGAATTATTATTATTAGACGTATATTCAGCAGGTGAAAGCCCAATTACTGGCGCTGATACCAAATCATTGGCGCGTAGTATTCGGTTGCGCGGTGAAGTTGAACCGACGATTATTGACAAGGACAATTTAGCTCCTGTCATGCAGCGTTTATTAAAAGCCAATGACATGCTCATTACTCAAGGTGCAGGTAATGTAGGGCAGATCGCTGTCGACTTGGCTGCCAATAACCTTTACATTAAGTAAGCTAAAAAATTCTAGGAACGATCTTCATGACGACTGATACTAAAGAAAATACCAGCACTCAAAATTTAGATAATTTAGATAGCAATGATGCCACTCTAAACACGACGACCAGTGATGCAAAAGATGCCAGACAGTTTGGTAAAGTGGCGGTTGTCTATGGCGGCAGTAGCAATGAACGCAGCGTGTCGTTAGACAGTGGTGCCGCTGTATTGCAGGCGCTACAAAACCAAGGCGTTGATGCCACTCATTTCGATCCTAAGCATCAAGACATCACAGAGCTACGTGAGTATGACCGCGTGTTCAACGTGTTGCATGGTCGCGGCGGCGAAGATGGTTTGTTGCAAGGTGTGCTGCAATGGTTTGATATTCCGCAGACGGGTTCAGGCATTCTGGCATCAGCGCTGGGTATGGATAAGGTTCGTACCAAGCAATTGTGGCAGGGTTGTGGGTTAGCAACCGCGCCATTTTCATTGTTAACAGCTGAGACTGACTGGCAGCAAGTGGTCAACATGCTAGGTCTACCACTTATTATCAAGCCCGTTCATGAAGGCTCGAGTATTGGTATGACTAAGGTCAACAATCTTGACGAGTTGCCAGCGGCTTATGCAACGGCGGTACAGTGCGGTGATGCAGTTATGGCTGAGCGCTGGATTACTGGTCGCGAGTTTACAATCGTCATTATCGACGATGAAGCCTATCCAGTCATTCGTCTTGAACCTGCGGATATTACCAACTTCTACGATTTTGAAGCCAAGTACAATCGTAATGATACCAGTTACTACATTCCCTGTGGTCTGAGCGCTGCTGATGAAAAGCATTTACAAGATTTGAGCCTTGCAGCGTTCCGTGCCGTTGATGCCAAAGGCTGGGGACGCATCGATGCTATGCAAGATGAAGCAGGCAACTTCTGGTTGCTTGAAATCAATACGGTACCAGGCATGACCAGCCATAGCTTGGTTCCGATGGCAGCCAAGGCTCGAGGCATGGACTTTGATGCATTGTGCTGGCATATTTTAGCGCAGACATTAGAGTGACTGGTATAGTAGTCATTGCTTAAATAGTTATTTAGCAATGCTACTTTTTAACATTGCTCATTCTTTAATATTGCTCATAATGCTATTGATATTTATTGAGACAGTTGTCATTGATAGGCTGTCTTAATAAACCAGTGATAAAACTTATGAATCATTAGGTTTGAATTTTTCTTATAGCCTGAGAATACTACTAGACGAGAACGGGTTAATGTATCACTAGAGCTGCTATACCACAGCGTCATGTAAACTTGTGTAAATTCGTTGTCACTAGTAGGGGTTAAGCTATTGTTTAACCATAAAATACGTTAATATTGTAATTATAGGTCTGTTTTAGTGATATTTCTGTTTTCTATGAATTTAGCTCATAAGTTATTCATAAATTAAGAAAAATGTTACGTTTAAATGAGCATAATGTCATCCTATAAATCGTTTTAGTAAAATATTTTGATAATATGTCAACTTAATAGGCTTCTGCAAAAATATGCAGAGTTACATTTATAAATAGCATGATCAGTTTTATGCAAATATAGGGACAAAGGTCGTTATGGCTCAAACTGTCAACGAGGTAACTGACTTGATGAGTGATAAAACCCGTCGCCCAAACTCTAAGTTCCAAGTACCGACTTCGCTCAAATATTTTTTTATGGTATTGGTACTAGGGTTGCTCGTACTGATATTGATAATGGGTGGAAAAGCGTTGCGTGATGCACCGCCAGCTTCTATCCATGTGAATAATCAGGGTTTGACCGTTACCCAATATCGCGCATTGCAACAGGTTATGAATCAACAAAAGGTAAGCAGCTTTTTTACCTCTGATTTGCAAGCGTTAAGAGATATTACGACGGGTCTGGCTTGGGTTGATCAGGTTAGTATTTCTCGTGATTGGCAACGGGGCATAGTCGTTACCGCATTACCTAAGCAAGCGGTCGCTAATTTTGGTACAGAGCGTTTGGTGGATGCAAAAGGTGCGGTTTTTGTCCCTGCTGATAGTAAAGATCTGACGCAAGAACGCTTTGCCACCTTACAAGGTGAGATAACGCAAGCCCCAGTTATCATGCAGCAAATGCAGCAAGTTAACGACTGGTATGCGCCACTTGGTATGCAAGTCGAAGATATTATCCTGTCACCAAGAATGACTTGGCTGATTCGTTTTGACAATGGACTGCGTGTGATTGTTGATAACGAGAATACTGCGCAAAAGCTGCTGAGTTTAAGTCAGCTGCTCGGCAATCAGTTAAGTGATCGTCGAGGCGAAATACAGTCTGTAGATTTGCGCTACAAAAATGGTTTTACCATTGCTTGGGATATGGCACAGCCAAAAATTGATGAAGCAAAATAACAATAGATAGCACAAGCAAAAACTGGTTAGCATTTTAGTTTGAGCTATTTTGATAGTTTGTAGCACAGAATATACAACATCATAGCGTGTTGATAACGCTTTTTTTAATGATCTAATGGAGACGTCATTTGGTCTCCTGTTTAGCGATAATTTGTCTGGTACCATGAAAAATACTGAAAATCTGGTTGTTGTCCATCTAAGTGCCACGGCAGTATATGTCGTTATTGGTAACGTTGTCTCTGCAAAAGACATCCGTATTCTGGGCGTGGGACAAGTCAAAAATAGCGATTTTTACCAAGGTCAAATAAAACACCGTGAACGTCTACAAGGTGCTATCAAGCAAGCCATTCAAGAAGCAGAAGATACTGCCAATTGCCGCGTGCATAGTGTGTGGTTGACCTTAGCGACACCGGAATTATCGAGCAAAAATAGTGCAGGCGAGGTACGTGTAGAAGATGAGGCGGTACGTGCCAAAGATATGGTGCAGGCGTTGTCTAATGCCAAGTCACGCGATCTATCATCAGACTATTATCTAATGCATTGCTGTCAGCAGGGTATCTATGTTGATGATCAAGATTTCATGGTGGATGATGCAATCGAAATGATGGCGCATAATATTACTGTGATGTATCACATGATGATGATGCCCGTTGCTAGTCGTCAGAATATCCAAAAATTACTGCAAAGCTGTGATGTTGGTATTGACCACATTGTATTTGATGCAGTGACGAGTGCTGAATACAGTTTGATGAGTGATGAGCGCCAGCAAGGGGTTTGTTTGGTAGATATTGGTGCTAGTACGACCAGTATTTGCGTTTATAAAGAAAACAAGCTGATATTTACCCATTGTATCGCGACAGGCAGCCACGAAGTAACGATGGATATCTCAGCTGATTTTGGTATCTCCATGATTGAGGCTGAAAAGCTGAAAAAAACTCATGGTACTGTCGATGTCAATAGTGTCGATCCTAGCTCGTTCTTTATCTTTAAACCACAAGGAACAGGTGATGAGATTAATATTGGTATCTATAATCTAGCCCGTATTATTGAAGCACGCTATGTACAGATATTTACGGAAGTTGCTCGTCAATTGCATGAGGCTGATCTCATCGGCTATATTGACAAAGGTATCGTACTCACAGGTGGCGGTACGGCGATTAAAGGTATGATACCCTTTACCAAAAAATTGCTCAAAATGCCTGTAGTATTAACCAACACTCATCCTGCTATTAGTGCTCATAATCATTTTGATAATGATGAGTCATTTAAGCAGCTAAACAGTCAAGTAAATGATCGTGCTTATCAAACGGCATTTGGTACACTATTATATAGTCAAAGCGAGCAGTTTCGCCGTAGTGAAAAAAGCGAGCCTGAAGCGATTCAAAAAAATCGAGTCACTGGTGTTTTTCAAAGTGCAGGGCAGCGTTTTGCTAGTGTACTCAAAAAGATATTATAATTTGTTAGCAAAACATACTTATATTAAGCAGCATAAGAGTATGCAGCTATATAATAGGCAAGAATACGAAAAGTAACACCCTGTACCATACTGGCATATTTTGGCTAGCACAATTATCTAAGCCATTGCCCTGTTTTATTTAAATACAATTATATATAGTAAGTCGATAGCGCGCCATATAAGTGTGTTACCAAGTATCGACCATCACGCTATCTGCAACTGGAGAAACCTTTTTATGTCAAAATACACCATGCCAGATGATAACCAGCCTCAAAATAACGGCCAAGCAAGCTTCACTGTATTCGGTGTTGGTGGTGGTGGCGGTAATGCGGTTGAACATATGGTACAACAAGGGATTAGAGGTGTAACGTTCGTCTGTGCTAATACGGATAAACAAGCGCTTGATCGTTTAACTGCACCGCATAAATTGCAACTTGGCGCAAAAACGAATCGCGGTTTGGGCGCAGGGGCGAACCCAGAAGTTGGGCGTGAAGCAGCAGAGAGCGAAGAAGAAGCCATCCGTGCATTACTCGAACATTCAGACATGGTATTCATTACTGCTGGTATGGGCGGTGGTACGGGTACGGGTGCAGCGCCTGTGGTTGCTCGTATTGCTAAAGAAATGGAAGTTTTGACAGTTGCCGTCGTAACTACGCCATTTAAGTTTGAAGGTGGCAAACGTATCAAGGCTGCTAAAGCTGGTATTGAGCAATTGACTAACTTTGTTGATTCTATCATTACGATTCCGAATGATAAGTTGATGAGTGTCTATGGCAATATCTCTATGCAGGATGCCTTTAAAAAAGCGGACGATGTGTTATTACATGCGGTTCAAGGTATTGCTGAAACTATCGCTAGTGAAGGTATGATCAATATCGACTTTAACGATATCCGTACTGCTATGACTGCCAAAGGTCATGCGATGATGGGTATCGGCCGTGCTAGCGGCGATGATCGTGCGCGTCAAGCAACTGAGAAAGCCATCAGATCACCATTACTTGATGACTTGCGTTTAGAAAATGCAAAAGGTCTGTTGGTTAACGTAATTTCTTCTGAATCACTCTCATTAGATGAGATGAGCAAAATCAGTGTTATTGTCGAAGAAATTACAGATATTGACGATGCACATATTTTCTATGGTTCGGTGATTGATGAAAAAATGGGTGATGACTTACATGTCACTGTTATTGCAACGGGTTTGACGTTAGATGAAAACGCTGGACAAGAGCCAGAAGTAGTCGAGGCACCAGTTCCTTCTGTCAATAGCACTCAGCCTGTTGACCCTAACGTGCATACCAGTGCTTTAAACAGCCAGAAGCAATCGCAAGCTCAGATGTATCAAGAAACGGCTAGTGCTACTCGCTCAAGCGCGCCTCAAGAGCAGGCGAAAACCAAAACCAATAGCATTCAAGACTATCTAAAACGTCAACAAAATAAATAATATTTTCAGATGTTTGGGATAAAAAAAGCCAGTACTAAGTTGCTGGCTTTTTTGTGCGTATAGAAAATGTCCATATATTAGTAAGCTGATTCAGCTATGAGAGCGCTCTATTTATAAGAATCGCCTCTCAATGCGAAAATAATCATTAATAAATAGGCGCATAAAACAATTTATGATTGTAACATTTGGCTGTTATTTCCCTGTGTTAACAGAGGCAATGCGATCAATAAGACATGAAAACCATCAAAATTTATTGACGATAAGTGTTATCAATCAAGGAGATAAGGAAATTAGCGAGTTTTAACTATGGCGAACTAGGGGCGGGTAATGATACACTATGGCAATTGTAACAAAATATGTGAGAAGACAGCCATGAACCAAAGAACCATAAAAACTGCGATTGCTGTTACAGGTATTGGTCTCCATAGTGGTCAGCCTGTTGACTTAGAGTTTCATCCGCAACCTATTGATACGGGTATTGTTTTCGAGCGTTCTGATATCGAAGGCAGTCAGCCGATTCCAGCCAGTGCTTTTTTGGTGCAAGATACTATGATGTCGTCAAACCTAGTGTTTGGTGGCACACGTGTGGGGACGGTCGAGCATTTGCTTAGTGCCATTGCAGGACTTGGCGTGGATAACCTTTTAATTCGTGTATCGGCCTCAGAGATACCGATTATGGATGGTAGTGCCGCTCCTTTTGTAGCGTTGCTGCTTGACGCAGGATTCTGCGAGCAAGACGCTTTAAAGAAGTTTATAAAAATCGTCAGACCTGTAAGAGTAAAAGTGGATGATAAATGGGCAGAACTGCGTCCTTATGAAGGGTTTGAGCTAAATTTTGAGATTGATTTTGATCATCCTGCTATCGACAAAGATTTTCAGCATGCACAGTTGCAGTTTTCGACGCAAAACTTCATTGAGCAATTGAGCTCAGCCCGTACTTTTGGGTTTTTACGAGATATAGAAGCCTTACGTCAGAATAATTTGGCGTTAGGAGGCAGTATGGATAATGCTATTGTTATTGATGAGGTAAATATTCTTAACGAAGAAGGTCTGCGTTTTAATGATGAGTTCGTTCGCCATAAAATTTTGGATGCTTTAGGTGATTTGTATTTGATTGGCTATCCGATTTTGGGTCGCTTTAGTGCTTATAAATCTGGTCACGCGTTAAACAATTTATTGGTACGTGAGATACTATCTGACCATAATAATTTTGAAATTGTAACTTTTGATGACAATGTAACGTGCCCAATTCAGTATTTACCTCTCGAAGGTTTGACTGTTGAAGGATGAATACAGGAATATACACGAAGTATCGAAACATTTACGCAATATTACATAATCCAGCAGTAATTACATTCTAATAATATTCGTTTTTTTGAATATATTGTTTAGATTATTTTAACAATTCTGCTCTAGAGTAGAGAATATCAAAGCTGTGGATAGTTTTTCAATCATCTGTTGGTGACGTTCATAATGTGAACGGAGCTAGCAGGTGATTTTTTTTGTTTACGTCATTACAAAATCGCAGCGTTATCAGCTGATTTTTACGGTTTTGTTTACACAACTTTACATAGCAATATTAATAATTTCAATGATTTGCCAGACGCAAAAGTGCTTTTTTGAGATTTTCATCAGTGGTGACATGCTCTGCGGCCTGTGATATAGTCCGCTTTGTGTTTTGGCTAAGAGCCTGATTTTCATTGGCTTTACTAGACTTTGACAAAGTTGATGCTGCTGCTGATAGTTGTTTAGATGAATGATTATCAGCTGAATTTTTAGCGACGACGACGCGAATTTGCTTGAGTTGTTTAAATGTAATTGACTGCTCTGTTAAGACTTGCAAATAAGCGCTCTGCAAATAGCGAATATGATTGGCAGCAGTCATTGAGCCCACACTGAGTATTAATTGCTCGGAGGTGAGGCCTACGACCCAACAGGTATTAAGAATTTCTTCAGGTAGACAATCTACCAGTAGCTCTTTTACCTCGTTGGTCGCTTCTATGTATAGCCGCATATTGTCAGCAAGCGTTCGGGGTAATGCGCTACCAGCAAAAGCTTGATGGTCGATAAGTTGGGCAAGCCGATTTGGCTGTTTTTTTGACATCGTGATGACTCGTCTAATAGGTGACAAAATCGATATTCATAATTGACATGCTAAAGGCAATTGATACTGAACGATTTGCGAGACAGTGAACTAAGCGGAATATGGTATTAACAGATAATACCAGCATTAGTCACTACAGAAGAAATAGCGGGCTGTTTTAATAAGGATTTTATCATGTTTTGTAATGATCATCTCCTCTAAACTAATTGATGCTTTGTCACGGATGACGAGCGGTCTTGTATTAACAATAGGTAGTAAATTTATGAAACAAGCTTTATTAATTTTGTCAGTATTGGGAATGGGTATAGCACAGACAAGTGGTGCTGTCGAAACAACCTTTCAACCAAATAATACCTTGAGTCATACCATCACTAACATTTCTGCTTCTGCGAACTACGGTTCTAGCCGCAATATCTATAGCACTAACAGTGGTGCTCATGTATATAGCAATGATGAGATCAGTCAAGCCATTGACAATTTAAGTGCGCATGCCAAGCAAAAAGAATACCAACTTGCTTCGCTTACCAGCCGTTTGTCTTATGAGCAGCGTCAGCAGCAATCAAGCCGCGCTCCTGATCGCAATTCTGCTCCTGCTATCGCAGCGGCAAGTGCATCGCGAGTAGCGTTATCTAGAAGCTCTGGCTACTGTGCTCGCTATGTACGTAAAGCGCTACAATCAGCAGGTTACGAATTTACGCCTAACCCTTCAGCTTATCAGTATGCCTCTCGCGGCACACTTGCTCAAGCAGGTTTTACCAAGATCAGTAATGATATGCAGCCACAAGTGGGTGACGTCGTTGTCTATAATCGTACGTCAAACCGTCCACATGGTCATATCCAGATCTTTGATGGTAACGATTGGGTATCTGATTTCCGCCAAAACAGCATTAGCCCATACAGTGGCACTTACAGCTATACGACATGGCGTGATTCGCAATATGTCGATGATGCATCAGACCGTGGTATTTACCTCGCGATGGCTGACAAATAATAGCCAGTTAGATGTAACCTAAGTTAAAAGTTTTCTCCAAATCCAGTAATGCTCTTTATAGCGTTGCTGGTTTTTTTTGCGCTTTGAGTTGTAATGCTTAAGTTAAAAGTAGAGTTAAAGCTCAAATCTCGACCAGTGGCTACGATTGTGAAAGTCAGGTGGGGAGGCGTGGTTTGAGGCAAAATATAAAGCAATCTCACCAAACCATAAAATAACGCAAGGGTGTATCTGCTCAATCACAGTATTTGCGATGACGTACTGCTTATTAGGTCGTTGGATTAGTGGTACATTAAAGCTGCGCTCATAATGATGAGGTTTATTTGCGACTGATGGGTCATTAAATAAAGGATTCTCCACGTACCTTAATGTTGGCTTTACATTGTTTATCCAATTAATAAACGCGCGTGCTTGTCCATCAGCTGCATATAAGGGTGTTGGTGGTAAGGTCGCAGGATTACGATAGCTTGCAAATTGATATAGCGCGTAACGACCGTCTGGATTGGCATTAATCTCGATATAGGGCGTTGCCTTTTGAGCATCCGTTAGATTTTCATCATTTATCAGACGACCAGCGATAAAACACTCAAGGCAAGTCTCTTCCCACAAGTAATCATCGAATTTTACTTGCGCTTGCTGCCACATTGACCAGTTTAGCTGCTTTGCTAGCATTTGGTTGGGCAGGGTGAGTCGATAGGTTAGCTGTAAGTGGAGTGATGGCTGTTGAATGACCTGAGCACTCACATTTATACAGATGCGCTGCAACTCATCCACTGTTACACCCAGTTGCTGTGCATCGTTTACTATGGTTTCGGTGGCCACACAGAGATTGAATGATTGATTCATAAGTTAAGACCCGACAATAAAAATATAGAAGTAACCATAAGAAAAGTTGTACCGACTAAGCGAGCTAATATTACACGCTAAGTAAATCTAAAACGAGCAGACAACATAAAAGCCGCGAGCAAGATGGATGCATCGCGGCTTTTACATTTATCGTTACCATTTGGCTATGATTTGAGTTGATGTGCATCACATCACTCAAACCCGCTGGTCATCACATATTATTATGCATGACGTGCTAAGTTAGACAGTTTTGGGTTGGCGTTTGGATTTTTACGTAGTAACAATGCCATACGACCAATAGAATGAACCAAAGACGCGTTAGCCGCTTTGGCAAGTTCCGCACCGATGATATCGCGCTCTTCTTTTGTGCCAGCAGGCAGTTTTACTTTGATGAGCTCATGATCTGATAGCGCGCGATCAATCTCTTCAGTAATGGTTGGGGTAATACCTTTGTTGCCAATCATGACGATAGGTTTGAGGTCGTGACCAACGCCTCTTAGGCGTTTGATGGTAGCGTTATCGAGTTGCATAGAATTCCTAGGTGTTGGTAAAAATAAAAGACAGTGCTATTAAGAGCAGTTGACGACCATTATAGATAATCTGTGGTCATCTTGCATGAGATCAGCAGGATTTTGCACGATTTTACGTGATGAAAATGTTAAACTGAATGTTTGGGCACATTATAAACGCTACTGTCTGATAAATCAGTGTTTTAACCAATAGAATTTAGTCAGTCTAAGACTGTAAATGTATAAAAATCTTGATTGATGGCATATTCGAATGAATTTAACCCATATCGAAAGTGCTTCATAAATCTTTTAGCTACTTCAGTAATATGTATGAATGTTTTGCAAAGCAATAGGAGCAGGTATTTTGGCCACGCGTATCGAAAATAAAAAACTGTCAAAGAGTAGTAGCGCTTGGATGAAAGAGCATATTGACGATCATTATGTGCAAAAAGCGCAAAAAGATGGCTATCGTGCTCGTGCCGCCTATAAATTACTAGAAATTAATGAAAAGACCAATATTATTAAAAAAGGCATGACGGTTGTAGATTTAGGCAGTGCTCCAGGCAGTTGGTCTCAAGTGGCAGGTCAGCTAGTAGGCGAAAAAGGCATTTTGATTGCCTCTGATATTCTGCCGATGGATACATTGCCTGATGTGACCTTTATTCAAGGCGACTTTCGCGAAGCAGAAGTGTTTGATGCGATCATGGCAGAGGTTGGTGATAGGCAGGTCGATGTAGTGCTGTCCGATATGGCACCAAATACGGCAGGAAACAGCGCAATCGATCAGCCACGTATGATGTATTTATGCGAGCTGGCAGTGGACTTCGCGCTTGCAACCTTACCAGAAGGTGGCGCACTTATTATGAAAGTGTTTCAAGGTGAAGGCACACAAGAATTACGCAAGCAGATGCAGCAGGATTTTAGTAAAATCCGTAGTATCAAGCCGGGTGCATCACGACCACGGTCAAAAGAGATGTTTTGGATAGCGATTAAATAATCATAACGTCGTTATTTCACAGCCATTGTAAGCGAGATAATGTGTCACCATAACATAGTCTCATGAGCGCATTGAACCCGCTACAATCGTTAACTGAATAATAGCGAAACCTGCTTGAATTATGCAGGTTAGCACCACATATCATGGTATATTAACTTTGTTTCAAGCATATGTTTTAGGCAAAGTCGTCTGACAATAAGCGCCTGATGTGCTCATCTACGATAGATATATAGGTCATTGATATTTATAACTTGTGAAAACAGTCCCCATGCAGCATTTGAGTTGTATGAGTTTGAATCATAAATTTTGGCTATGAATATATCTACTAAAAAATGAGCGATACGTTTATAGACGTCACGTGTTTAATAAACACACCAATAAGTAAGGGATGGGAATAACTAGTGAGCGACATGGTAAAAAATACCTTATTGTGGCTGGTGGTAATCGGCGTTTTGGTGCTGGTGTTTAGCGGCTTTGATCAATCATCCGAGCCGGATAGCCTTAACTACTCTGAGTTTGTGACCGCTGTGTCAGAAAACCAAGTAGCCAGCGTTGAAATCGATGGCGAGCAAATCACCGGCGAAAAGAAAAATGGTTCATCATTTGAGACCATTAGACCAGCTGTGTCAGATGATGAGCTCATGCCATTGCTGCGTGAGAACCAAGTCGAAGTCCAAGGGACTGCCCCAAAACGCCAAAGCGTCTTGATGCAATTACTGATAGCC
Organism: Psychrobacter cibarius; assembly: GCA_030686115.1. Classification (NCBI taxonomy): domain Bacteria; kingdom Pseudomonadati; phylum Pseudomonadota; class Gammaproteobacteria; order Moraxellales; family Moraxellaceae; genus Psychrobacter; species Psychrobacter cibarius. The sequence goes on along the minus strand of CP131612.1, from coordinate 2,806,957 downwards.
AGTTTCCCAATTCTATTGATTATTGGTCTGTTTTTATTCTTCATGCGTAATATGCAAGGCGGCGCTGGCGGCAAAGGCGGCGGACCTATGAGCTTTGGTAAGTCAAAAGCTAAAATGCTGACTGAAGACCAAATCAAGGTGAACTTTGAAGATGTGGCTGGTTGTGAAGAGGCCAAAGAAGAAGTGGTTGAAGTGGTCGAATTTTTACGCGATCCTGATAAATTTACCAAACTGGGTGCAACGATTCCACGTGGTATCTTAATGGTAGGTCCTCCAGGTACCGGTAAAACCTTGTTAGCAAGAGCCATTGCGGGTGAAGCTAAAGTGCCGTTCTTCTCAATCTCAGGTTCTGATTTTGTTGAGATGTTTGTCGGTGTCGGCGCCTCACGTGTACGCGATATGTTCGAACAGGCTAAAAAGAGCGCGCCTTGCATCATCTTTATTGATGAAATTGATGCAGTCGGTCGTCATCGTGGCTCTGGTATGGGCGGCGGTAATGATGAGCGTGAGCAGACACTGAACCAATTATTGGTGGAAATGGATGGTTTTGAAGGCAATGAAGGCGTAATCGTCATTGCAGCGACCAACCGTGCGGATGTGCTTGATAAAGCGCTATTGCGTCCAGGTCGTTTTGACCGTCAGGTACAAGTGGGCTTGCCAGATATTAAAGGCCGTGAGCAAATTCTTAAAGTGCATTTGAGAAAGCTGCCGAATACTATCGGTGTGGATGCCAATGCACTGGCTCGCGGTACACCAGGTTTCAGTGGTGCGCAGCTGGCTAACCTCGTCAACGAAGCGGCATTGTTTGCAGCACGCCGCAACAAGACCAGTGTTGATATGAATGACTTTGAAGATGCAAAAGACAAGCTATATATGGGTCCTGAGCGTAAATCAATGGTCATTCGTGAAGAGGAGCGCCGTGCGACCGCTTATCATGAAGCAGGTCACGCCTTAGTCGCTGAGCTACTACCAGGTACCGATCCTGTGCATAAAGTAACGATCATGCCGCGTGGTTTTGCGCTTGGGGTTACTTGGCAGTTGCCAGAGCATGACCAAACCAGTATGTATAAATCAAAAATGCTGAGCGATATTGCTATCTTATTCGGCGGTCGTATCGCTGAAGAAGTCTTTATCAATCAAATGTCGACGGGTGCTTCTAACGACTTCGAACGTGCAACCAAGATGGCTCGCGCCATGGTAACGAAGTACGGTATGTCTGATGCGCTTGGTATTATGGTTTATGAAGATGAAGACAGCTCGCAAGGCTATTTTGGCTCTAGCAGTCGTACGATTTCAGAAGCCACGCAGCAAAAGGTTGATGAAGAAGTTCGCCGTATGTTAGAGGAGCAATATGATATCGCGCGCGAATTGATTGAAGGCAATCAAGAAAAAATGCATGCGATGGTAGATGCTCTAATGAAGTGGGAAACGATTGACCGTGATCAGTTGCAAGATATCTTAGCAGGTGAAGACCCTCGTCCACCTAGAGTTTATCAGCACAACGAAGTCAACTTATCGAAGAATGATATTAAAACAACCAACTCAACACCGCCACCGTTACCAGCGATGTAGTTATTAATTGATTCATATTCAATAGAAAAAGCCCTTTATCATAAAGGGCTTTTTTTGTTGTCCATATTTCGTGAAGGGTTTAGTACAGAATAGAGTTTACTGGTATCATAAGCACAACGCATAACAAGCAGTCTGCAATAATTAGAATGTTTTAATGAGAGATAATTTGGTTATGTCCTTATTTCAGCCCTTACCCAGCTATAAGATATCAAGTCGTGATAAAACACTAGATCTATCGCAGCCTCATATTATGGGTATTCTTAATGTCACACCCGATTCGTTTTCAGACGGTGGACAGTTCAATGCGGTAGATAAGGCTGTTGCGCATTGTCAGCAAATGATAGAAGAGGGCGCGACTATTATCGACATTGGCGGTGAGTCTACTCGCCCCAATGCGAATGCTGTGGGCACGTCTGAAGAGCTGCAGCGTGTTGCGCCAGTGGTTCGAGCCATCCGCCGGCATTGCGGGGAGGATATTTGGCTATCCATTGATACCAGTAATCCAGAGGTTATGAAAGCGGCTTTTGACGCTGGTGCTGATATTTGGAATGATGTACGCGCACTCAAACGCGAGGGTGCAGCAGTACTAGCGGCTGAGCTTGATATACCCATCATGCTGATGCACATGCGCGGTGAGCCAACAACGATGAATAATTTGGCACAATATGACGACATCATTAGTGACGTAAGGGCTGAGCTATTATCGCGTATTGACGAAGTAACAGGAATCGGTGTTAAGCGTGAGAAAATTATTATCGATCCAGGCTTTGGTTTTGCTAAAAATTATGAGCATCATTGTGCACTATTAAGCCAGCTTGGCAGGCTACAAGCGCTTGGTTTACCGATGATGTTTGGCATTTCGCGCAAACGTTTTTTAGCGGAAGTATTGAGCAAGAGTGGCGTCGAAGTCGTTGCTACTACCAACGCGGTAGATCGTGATGTGGTAGGTACGGCAGCTGGTATCTTTGCCCTACAGCAAGGCGCTGGCATTATACGCACCCATAATGTGGCGATGATGCAGCAAGCAGTCGCCTTATGGCGTCAATTATCTGCGCATAATTATCCTTAATCCCAATTTAAAATAATGAGAGTACTTTTATGACCACCCCGATTCAGCCAGAACCAACCAATGAACAGCGCCGCATTATCTATCAAGCACGCCGCGGATTAAAAGAGTTAGACTTTTATATTGACCTTTATGTCAAAGAGATTTACTTAACGGCAGAGCCTGCTGAACAAGAGACGTTTGCAGAAATGCTGACTCATGAAGACCCTGATTTGTTGGATTATTTCACCAATCAAAATCGTCCAGAAAATGAAGAAATATGGGCGTTAGTCAATAAAATTAAGACATGGCGTCATACCAAAGATTTGACTTAAAGACTGATTTAGATATAAAAAATAGTTGTCCAGAGCTGGCATAGATAGGCCTGAGCAACATAATGGTCTGCCGTTTTTTTTGGTGATAAAATATGACCTTGGCAAATTCGTTACGTATTGATACGGCTATTCGGCCTGCCAGCTATTTTCGTTTGCTGCTTTATAGTGGGTTGACCGCCGTCATGGTTGTACTGGCATGGCTTGCTTCTTTACTGTTATGGCAATATGTGCTTATTTTAATCGTTACCGCCGCGGTGATTATTTATTTAACATTATCACGACCCATACTGCTGCACCTTAGCCAGCCACCACTTAGCCATCGTGTTGATCAACATTGGCAGCTACTGCTCCGTACGGGTCGCGGTGATGAGCTATGGCAGGCACAATTAATCAATGTCTCTGGATATCGATGGGCGATAAGCTTTGAATTCAATGTTATAGAGCCTTATCAGCGCTCTTTATCAGTGACCATCTTTCGAGATCAAGTGAGACCTGAACAATGGCGAGAGTTGAATATTTTGGCTAGATTGTATTGAATATTCATGAATGGTGCTTATCAGTACCATGGTTGAATGTTCAATATGCCTAACATAAACGCCGGAAATACGAGTTAAGGAAGTATTTTTTTATAGTTTCCAATGAGAGGTTTTTTCCACGAATTTACGAACGCCTACATGTCATAACAAAACACCTATCTGGATAGCGAAAGAGATTTGTTATATTGCAAAAGAATTGTGAATCGCATAAGTAAATCGAGATGTTACTTACTATATTAAATTAGCAGCGAAGTTTTTAGCGGTTTATAGATAATAAATAATATGACAAAAAGGAATCGAGAATGAGCTTATTAGGGAATTTGGTTAGTCAGGTGGCCCGTCGTGCGATGGATCCTGAAGATGCGCAGCGTAATCCTGTAAATCAACGCATTGATCCACGTCGTACAGGTGGTCTTGGGGATATATTGGGTAGCGTGCTAGGCAGTGGTAGTCAAACTGGTGGCTATAATCCACGCCAGTATGATCGTCAACCAGACAATGGTTTTGGCTTAGATGATATTCTCGGTGGGTTAACAGGCGGTGGACTTACTGGTGGCAATCAACGTGGCGGTGTCAATTCTAATGCTGGTGGTCTGGGCGATATTTTAGGCAGCGTATTGGGTGGTCAGCGTACCAAAGGCGGATTCGGTGGTAAAGGTATGCTAATCGCTGCACTTATGCCAATGGTACTAAGCTGGATCAAACGCAATGGTGGCTTGAGTGGTGCATTATCGAAAATCACAGGCATGGGTTATGAAAACCAAGCGCGTTCTTGGATGAGTAACCAGCAAGACAATGACAACCTTGATCCAAATGATATCAGTCAGTTATTCGATGAAAATGAGATTCAGCAGGTTGCAGCACATACTGGTGCTAATGACGTAGAAGTCCGTCAAGGTCTTGCTGAGTTGCTGCCAGAAGTAATGAATCAGCTGACACCAAGTGGCAATTTGGATAATGAATCTGAAGCCAATGAAGAGATTGATCAAATCATTAATCAACTATCTAGTCGACTAGGTGCGTTAAAATAAATTTATCTTTTAAAGAAAGTCGCAATCGTTAATGCCAAAAAGTTAATACCATAAAAAAGAGTACGTTATCCAACGTGCTCTTTTTTATGGCTGTTAGTTTAACCCTACTATTGGTACTCAATTACTGAATATTTACTCTTTATTCTAAATAGATATGTTAAAAATGGTGAATAATAGAAAAATAATTCTATAAATCTTATAAGATGGTCATATGATTCATTGAGTCTTTTGTCGCCGTGGTTACTTTGATAATCCGTTATATAATATGACTGCGTGATGGTATAAGCATTTATAAGGATAGTTAATCATGCCATTTAAGCCTATTCAAGCAGCGGTTGCCATTTTGGTCGGCTTGATCATTTGGTTTGTGATACCAGTGCCTACTGGCGTTACGCCTGAAGCATGGCACATGCTGGCGTTATTCATCGCCACTATTGTCGCCATCATCGGCAAAGTATTACCCATTGGTGCCATTGCTATCATTGCCGTCACCCTAGTCGCACTGACAGGCGTGACTAGTGATAGCCCAGCACAAGCCATTAGTGATGCACTATCAAGCTATTCAAGTCCATTGATTTGGCTAATTGGTATTGCAGTCATGATATCGCGTGGCTTGATCAAAACGGGTTTGGGTCGACGTATTGCCTATTACTTTATTTCTATTTTTGGTAAAAAAACCATCGGCGTGGCTTATTCTTTGACTGCGGCTGAATTGATGATAGCACCCATTACGCCCTCTAATACGGCACGTGGCGGCGGTATTATTCACCCTATTATGAAGTCTATCGCGCAAAGCTTTCACTCAACACCTGAGGAAGGTACTCAAAATAAAATTGGTCGCTATTTGGCGATGGTGAACTATCATGCCAACCCGATTACCTCTGGAATGTTTATCACGGCTACTGCGCCCAACCCTCTGGTTGTAGATTTGGTGAATAAAGCCACGGGCGGTGATATTCAGCTGTCATGGACCACTTGGGCAGTGGCGATGTTTGTACCTGGCATGCTATGTCTGCTTGTGATGCCGTTAGTCATTTATATAATTTATCCACCTGATGTTAAAATCACGCCCGATGCAAAAGGTTTTGCCAAGGAAAATTTGGCAGAAATGGGAAAAATAAGTAGCCAAGAAAAAATCATGCTCGGGGTATTTGCTCTGATGCTGTTATTGTGGGCGAATATTCCCGCATTGATGTTAGGTGAGCAATATAGCGTTGATGCTACTACCACAGCATTTATTGGTTTGACGACCTTAATATTGACTGGGGTACTGACTTGGGACGATATTTTAAAAGAGAAGTCAGCATGGGATACCATTATTTGGTTTGGCGCCCTTATTATGATGGCCGCTTATCTTAATAAGCTTGGACTGATAAGCTGGTTCTCTGGCAATATCGAATCGATGATTGGCACGACTGGGCTTGGCTGGATCGGTGCTGTGACTATTTTGACCCTAGTATACTTATATATCCATTACTTCTTTGCTAGTACCACGGCTCACATTACTGCACTATTTGCAGCATTTTATGCGGTGGGTTTAAGCTTGGGCGCACCGCCGATGTTATATGCGCTTATCTTAGCCGCAGCGGGCAATATCATGATGACGCTTACGCATTATGCAACTGGTACTGCGCCAGTCATTTTTAACTCTGGTTATGTGACGTTAAGAGAGTGGTGGAGTATTGGTGCAATAATGAGTGTGGTCAATTTAGTCATTTGGATCGGTGCTGGTTTGATTTGGTGGAAAGTGCTCGGCTATTATTAATAGATCGCTCAAGGCATATTGTTTTATGTAACAGCTGGGTGTTTTTAAAAAAAGGTGGGGGTGGCTTAAAAGCGCTCATCTAATGTGTCTAACGTATAATTGAGCGCGGCAAAACAGATATCGCTCTGAAAGCCTCGATATTGCAAAAACCGTAGCTGCTTTGCTTTGTCTTTTTGTTCAGTGGGTATGTCATCGCCGTACTTCTTAGTGCGGGCTGTGACCGCCAGTTTGAGCCAATCGACACCATCTACCAGATTATCTGCACTATCATCTACAAACTCCCTAAACTCTTCTGACTCTGCATTTGCCATATCGATTAACTCATCGATATTACTGGGCATGGTAATTTTTTTACGATAAAACTCCTGCTTGATACGTCCGCGTCCCCGACCTTTACGGATATTTTCACGAATGAGCATGAGCGTCGTGCGATAATCACTTTGGTAGCCTTTTTCCTCAAACTCATCGAGTAGAGCATCAATTTTATCTGGGGCTTGCTCTTTATCAATAAGCTTTTGCTTAAGCTCAGCCTTGCCGTACTCACGGCGCGATAAATAATAAAAAGCTAACCAACGTAAACGACTTTCGGCTTTGAGCTTATCTATTTCTGCTTGTCGTTGTTCAGGCGTGCGCAAATAGGCTTTAAGAGCAGCAGGTAGGTTATCCATCTGACTGTCGACTGTGCCATGCACAGAAGTGTTGGTAATGGCAGCATCGGTTGTATACTGTGATTCTTTGTTAAATTCATCATCAGTAGCCGCGCTATCGTCTGGTTCACCATGAATATTTTGTTTAACTTCAGCCAGCATCTCTTTGATACTTTGCGCTTCTGGTTGCTGATAAGCAGGCAAGTCACTAGGCTCAGGGCTAAAGTTAGCCGCTGGGTGAAAACGCTTTTTACGTTTCTTAGTTTTAGCAGGATTTTTATTGGTAGAAGAGTAAGCCTCAACGGATTCTACTGCAAATTCAGCATCGTCAGATAACGAGTGGTCTTCATGATAGTAAGTTGAATGTTTGCGCGTCTTAGTTGTTTTTTTAGGATCGCCTTGATAGGAATGCTGAGAAAATTTGGAGGATTCAGAGGGTTTAGAAGTTTTTTTTGATTTGATAGTAGGACCACTCGCTGAATCGGCATCGGATTCAGCAAGTATTTCAGCTAAGGTTTTAATGTTCATAACAATTTAATTTTCATAACAAGTCATGATTATTGATAACGATTAATCATTGCGCCGTTATTGTACAGGTTCAGAAACCAACGCTTCATTGGCTTTATCTTCGGCTTTGGTCTCTTTCTTTGATCCAAGCTTTTCTTCACGGATTTTAGCTTCGATTTCTTGCGCAATCGCAGGGTTTTCTTTTAAGAACAGCACAGAATTGGCTTTACCTTGACCGATCTTTTCGTCGCCATAGCTATACCAAGAGCCTGCTTTGCCAACGGCTCCAATTTCAACACCCAAGTCAATCACTTCGGCTAAGTGGTTGGTACCTTCACCATAAGTAATTTCAAACTCTGCTTGGCGGAAAGGCGGTGCCATTTTGTTTTTGATGACTTTGACACGGGTTTGGTTACCGATGATTTCATCACCATTTTTGACTGCACCGATGCGGCGGATATCCATACGCACTGAGGCGTAGAATTTGAGCGCGTTACCACCAGTCGTAGTCTCAGGGCTACCAAACATCACACCAATTTTCATACGAATTTGGTTGATAAATATCACCATACAATTGGAGCGTTTGGCGTTGCCTGTGATTTTACGTAGGGCTTGGCTCATAAGACGCGCTTGCAAACCCATATGTGAGTCGCCCATCTCGCCTTCAATCTCGGCACGTGGCGTCAAGGCAGCAACTGAGTCAATGACGATCATATCAACCGCCCCAGAACGCACAAGCATGTCGGTAATTTCAAGCGCTTGCTCACCATTATCAGGCTGAGAAAGCAATAGTTCATCAGTATTCACGCCAAGCTTACGCGCATAAACTGGATCTAGTGCATGCTCAGCATCAATAAAGGCACAGACACCGCCCTGTTTTTGACACTCTGCAATCGCCTGTAGCGTCATGGTGGTTTTACCAGAGCTTTCTGGACCATAAATCTCTACGATACGGCCTTTTGGTAGACCACCAATGCCAAGTGCAATATCCAGACCCAACGAACCTGTTGATACTACATCGACATCCATAATAGCTGAGTCGTCACCTAAATGCATGATGGTATTCTTACCAAACTGCTTTTCAATTTGACCGAGTGCTGCTTTAAGGGCTTTGGCTTTATTGTCGTCCATACTGGATTCCTTGTCTTCAATCATTGGTTAAAACTATAAATTTGGTATGATAAATAAAATGTTTGTAGCTATGAAGGTTAACGGCTCAATAGTGCTGATGGCTATCTACATAATAGGCAGCGTTCGTTCAATGTCTATCTAGGATGAATGGGTTAGGGTATCGATGGTGTAGACAGTAATATAGGATATATCACTCTACTATACAGTAAAATCAAATAACGATAAAAGTAAAATTAAGTTCATAATCAGCGGCAACAGATGTAATTTGTAGGTAACATTATGCTCGTTGAGCCTTAACTGTTTTCTAAAGTGCGGTTGATTAGATAAGGTGATTATAACAAAAACGAAGGAGCATATAGAAGGTTAGATGATGCTAAACGACACTAACTGTCGCATTGTATATAAGTTATAGCTTGTGTAATCTAGTTGCTGAATACATCCTAATTTTGGATAGGATAATGCTGCCCTTTGTCAATAGCATTAAAAGTTGTCCACAAGAAATAAAGCGTATAAATTTAGCTTTTGTGAAACATCAGTGAGGATTAATTTAATTTAAAAATATATTGAAAATAAATTACAGTATTATGAAATACCATTTAACTTACTGATTTAAAAGGTTTTTTAAATCGTATAAAAAATGAACGATTTTACCTCATCCTTTGAGCTATCTAGGGAAATTGTTGTCAAGTGCGTACTTATGCACAGGGTTATCCACAGCTTATGGGGAGAACTCATGAATCCCTTGTACTATCAATGTTTGAGTAGATAGGTAACCTGTGAGTGTGGCGCTGGAATATATTTTTTACCCCTATATGTAGCATTATCAATTTAAAAATTCTATGAAAATAGACGATGTTTCACGTATTAAAAAAATTTATTATTTTTAATAAAAATACTTATAGCTTGTCTATTAAGGGTTGTAGCTAAAAAAAATCAAATAATATTGTCATTAGATAATTTGCAAGCACAAAAAAGCGGCTAAATAATTTAGCCGCTATGCAGAAGTCACCGAAGATAAGTGAGCTGAATCTAGTTTTTAATATAGATTAAATCCCAAACGCCATGTCCACTATTTATACCGCGGCGCTCAAATTTGGTCATTGGACGAAAGTCAGGGCGGTCGGTGAAGTGACCTGCGCCTGCTTGATTGGTTAAACCAGTAAAACCGTCTAACACTTCAACCATCCAAAAGGCATAATGCTCCCAGTCGGTTGCGGTATGGAACCAGCCGCCTTGCTTTAGACTACGAGTCACAATCGCCATGCGTTCAGCACTGACGAAGCGGCGCTTGTGATGGCGCTTTTTTTGCCATGGGTCAGGGAAGTAAAGCTGGATACGATCAATATGGTTTTCTGGTAGTTGCTTGAGCAATTGGATGGCGTCACCGTTGATGATTTTGACATTGGTTAGCGCTTGCGTACCTGCCATATAGGCGCATTTACCGATACCTGGCTCGTGCACTTCGATACCAACGAAATTGCGGTTAGGTTCTGCTGCTGCCATCTCAATGAACGAATCACCCAGTCCAAAACCAATCTCTAAAGTAAGCGGTGCTTCACTACCGTTAGGGCTATCAGCGAATAGCGTTCGTAGATTGTCAATACCATCAAGATTGCCATCACCGAAACTGTTATTGACCAGATACTCAGCAAATTCTGGCGCGGTTAGTGCCAGTTCGGCATTTTTATTCATGTGCGTACGTCGTTTCATAAAGGTATTTACGATACGTAGATGTCTGCTTTCTTCAGGCTTATTCTCAATACTAATACTGGCTTCAATGTCAGTATTAGTATTGCTTTCGGTGTTAGTACTGAGGACTTTTTGCTCATCAGTAGTACTCGTACTATCGATGTTATCATTAATATCAAGATGTTGACTCATAGGATTGACAAGGCTTCATAAAATGGGTGATGTATGCTTATTATAAGTTAAATCTATACAGCTGTGAACGGGCAATGCTTTTTTAATATTGTTATCGTTCATTCAGCATAAAAAAGTGAAAGTGTTGACCTTGTTTGATGTATCACATATAGATTGGCATTCGGCTGCCTTGACTATCCTTTACATTGAATTAACGGTATTTATCTGTCGTTTTACTGTTTTGTGCATCGGTTTTGGCGTTATCATATAAAGTGAGTAATGGATTTAAATTTTTCTTCATCGTTAATAGGGGTCATCACTATGCTATTTATCGAGACGGATTCGCCACCCCCTTTTTACCAAGAACAGCTGACTCCTGCTAAGCGTACACAACTCGATAAATGGTTCATCGGTCATCGTAGCCAGCACTATTATCTGAAACGTTTTGAGCAGTTCGATGCGCAAGGTTATCTGTCGCCAAAATGGCATTGGGCAGCATTTTTCGTAACCTTTCCTTGGCTCCTCTATCGCAAACGCTATATGGATGCGATTGTCTATAGCGTGGCAGGCTGGTCGTTTATTCAGCTCAATGTGGCACTGGTATTGGTTGCGTTTGAATTTTTGGCGATGTCTTTTATCCCTGATGCTTACCAAATGGCGACACGCATAGGTATTGCTGCGCTCATTTGGTTATTTTGGTCGTTTATGGTGGCGCGTTGGACGGATGCGTATTATTACCGCATGGCGCGACGTGAAATTGCAGATGCTATCGATGATTATCCGCGTGATGAAGCAGCGCAAAAGGCGCATCTGCGCCGAGAAGGTGGTGTCAGTCTATTTGGGTTAGGATTGGGGTTTGGTATTTTTGCTTTTGCTTTAATGGTTGTTAAGATACAGTTTTTACCAATTATTGCCAAGCCAAAGGCCAATGAAGTGCTGTTCGATGCGTATGATACAGCCAAAACGGCACAAAATCGTGTGGCACTGATTTATCAACAGACAGGGCAATGTCCGATTCATTTGCCTATCGATACAGGCACTCAGCAGATACGAATTGATATCGATAAAAAGGCCGCTGGCGTAGTAGAAACGGATTGTGCAGTCATTGCGACCATACAAAATGTTCAGTTCCCTATCCGCTATCTAAATCAGCAGACACTGGTTTTTTACCATGTGCCAGACAGCGATAGTTGGAACTGTACAAGTTCACTAAATAAGAAACTGGCACCAGCAAGCTGTATGCCCGATTAGGGCATGTTTGATGATTTAACCATGACACTGACTATTTGTGAATCATCAAACACGCTTTAAAATATATAAATATTTAGGTGTTAGAGTCAGTTGCAACATCGTCCTTTTTATCAACGGGTGTTGCTTTACTTTTTAGCGCGTCATAAAAATCTGTTAAGTCCATTTTTCGGGCTTTATCAATGTCTTCATCAAACAAGCTTTCTAGCTCTGCCATCGCTGATTGTGCGGATTCAATCATGCTGGCTTCATCATCATAGATCGCTTGCTGACGTTCAATCAAGTCATCGTCGTAATCACGGAAAGTTTGCACCGTCTCGCGCGCTTTTTCTGGTGAGATGCCAAGCAGTTGTAGCGATTCACGCGACATATCCAAGGACGATAGGTAAGTCTCACGCCAAATATGACGCACACCGACCTCACGCAATCGATAATAATGCTGACGGTCACGTGCCCGTGCCAAGACAATCAAGTCTGGATAGTTTTTACGTAAGTATTGAGCCGTGGTGATAGAGCGCTCTAAGTCATCGATGGCTAAAATGAACACACGGGCTTTTTTAATACCAGCCGCGCGCAATATCTCAGGGTTTTTTGGGTCGCCGTAATAGACTTGGTTACCAAATTTACGAACGAAATCGACGCGATTCGCTGAGCGTTCAATGGCGGTAAATTCGATATTATGCATGCGTAGTACACGACCGATAATCTGACCGACGCGCCCAAAGCCAGCAATAATGACCTGATGTTCATGATCGGGGATGGCATCGTATTCGCGGCTTGGTTTGCTTTTGGCAAATAAAGGCTCACCGATTTTCTCAAGTAACAAAAATGCCAGCGGTGTGAGTGCCATAGAGATAGTGACGATAAGGTTCAGGGTGTTAGCAAGCTCAGGGCGCAACACATTTTGAGCAGTAGCGACACTGAATAAGACAAAAGCAAATTCACCACCTTGAGCGAGTGTCACACCCAGTCTGATGCTGGTTGGCCAGCGATTGCCTGATATCTTTGCAATGGCGGTAATGACACCAAATTTGATCGCCATCAATGCCATTGCACAGCCGATGATAAAGATAGGTTTTGCCAAGATAAGTTTGACATCAGTCAGCATACCGACCGACATAAAAAACAAGCCAAGTAGCAATCCTTTAAACGGCTCAATACTGGCTTCTAGCTCATGGCGATACTCAGAATCTGCAAGCAGTACCCCTGTCAAAAAAGCACCTAATGCCATGGATAAACCAATTTGGCCCATCAAAATAGACACACCCATCACGATAAATAGCGCAACGGCGGTCAGCAGTTCTGATGCGCCACTAGAGGCTACAAACTTAAAGAAGGGACGAACGACATAACGACTAGCAAAAATCAGTCCAGCAAAAACCGCAAAAACTTTGCCAAAATAAATCAAATCATAACTTTGTTCGCGCACCCCTGATAGGAAAGGAATGACGGCTAGCAAAGGGATAACCGCAATATCTTGGAATAATAAAATCGTGAACGCTTCACGACCGTGGGTGCTAGAAAGCTGCTGTTTTTCCGTCAGTATTTGTAGTACAAAAGCTGTGGATGACAAGGCAAGGCCAAAACCGACGATAAAAGCAGTATCGAGCTGTAAGCCAAAAATTTGATGTAACAGCCCCATTAATAATGTGCCAGTCAGACCGACTTGCAAACCACCGAGGACAAATATCGAGCGCCGTAGTGCCCAAAGCCGCGAGGGTTGCAGCTCAAGCCCGATAATGAATAGCAGCATGACCACGCCAAACTCAGAGAAGTGTAACAAGCTCTCAGCATCGCCTGCGACGTCCAGACCACTGGGCCCCAATATCAATCCTGTAATGAGATAACCTAAAACCGTCGCAATGCCAAAACGTTTACCAAGGGGTACAAAGAGCAGGGCTGCTCCTAAGAAGATTGTAGCTTGTAACATTAAATTTGGTGAGCCGGTGGCGGCAGCGAACATCTGGAATCCTTAGCAATCATGATAAAATAAGCGGTACAATATGGGCATGGCAAAAATAAAAAATCTTAGCATACGTTATTTTTTACGATAAATCTTCCACACACCATTATCGGCAAGTGGATTGTTATAAGCATCGTTACGGCGCTTACGCGGGGTCTGGCGACTGTCTACGATTTTGAAATCGGGCAGCGCATGGACGATAAGACCCGTTCGATAAAAACGTACGCGTTCAGGCTCCAGCATCTCGCCCTTGCTATCACGGCAAAATACATAGGCGCGCAAATCAATAAATTCACGATGCGCCACCAAACGCGCCTCATCATCATTATCAAATACTGCACTCATACGCGCAATTTCATCAGCACTATAGTCACCACACTTATCAGTAAGCGCACCGACCGAACCGAAGCTTTTGGATTCTTTTGCACGAGTCTTGGTCAAATGTAGCCTTTGAACATGATAGATAAATTGCGGTATCTCAAGGCTGGCTGGTAGCGGCAGATGATCGGGCGGTAGATTGGCAGCAGGATAAAACGCCATGGCGCGCTCAAGAAGATTATGCCAACGCTGCTGATAGGCTTGGACTTCGGCAATATTGCCTTCATAAATTGGCATATCACGAATTTGACGCAAAATATCAGGCGGAAACTGCTCATCTCGAAAGCTAGCAATGTCTTCTTGCAATGTTGATAACAATGCTTTGGCATGCTTTTTACCCTCTGCTGAGATAGGGTCATCAATGTGGCTTGGAGCAACAAAAGGAGCTGAGCGTCTCGACATGGCAGAAAATAATCCATTAGTGGTAAATTGGGTATTTCAGCTTTAAGTATACAGAATTTATATGAAAAATATGGCGGCGAGGCTAAATTTCCCATCATTTTTAACATGCCATTACAATGCTAAAAATCGGTGTGATATCAGCTTATTTAAAATAAAGCCTGTTTATGTCGGCGCATAATAAGTTAAATTCATGCACGATGATTCGTCCGCTGATAGTAAGTTGCGCGGATTATTGAAGACTTTTAGAAAAATAATTTTAAGGGTTTTCGGGGCAGGACTGGCGCTGTTATTTGGATTTTGGTTGCTGCTTGCGTCATATATGGCATCTGATTATTTGACATCTGATTATGTAACGCACATCAGGACTGACGCATGAGATTTTTGGATTCGAATCATATTCTTATCGTTGGGGTTGGGTATTTGGTCAATAACAACGCTTTGGCTAATTTGGTGCATATGACGTTATGATTTCCACCACTTGATAAAACGTCGCCAATCATAGGCAACGTTTAAATTGATATTTGAATAAAGAATGGTCTTTTCAATGTCTCATGCTTAATGATTGTGACCAATATGATTATTACCCTCTGTTTGTTGTTCTGAGATATCGCAGACCAGCGCATCGCTATGTGCCTCAGTCTGCGGATGTGATGCGCTTTCTACCTGAATGGTCGCATGATGGATGCCGAGCTCAAGGAGGCTTTGCTCTAAACTGCTAATCAGGATACTGGATTCATAAATACTCATTTCGCCATTGACGACCACGTGACACGATAGAGCGTTGAGACCGCTGGTGATACTCCAAACATGCAAATCATGGACTTTTTGCACTTGTGGATGGGCAAGCAGTTTGTCTTCGACATTCACTAAAGATATGCCCTCTGGCGTGCCCTCCATTAGGATATGTACCGAATCCCGCACGACGCGGTAACCACTAAATAAAATCAGTATCGCCACAATCACAGAGGCTACTGCATCTGCCCAAACCCAGCCAAAGCTCATCATCAAAAGTGCAGCAACAATAGCGGCAACTGAACCCATTAGGTCACTTAATACATGCAGGTAAGCACTTTGCATATTTAAGTTGACTGGTTCTTTACTGGCATTTTTTCCTTGAGTGTTTTCGTGAGTGTCCTCGCGACTATCTTTATAACTACCAGCATGACTGTGACCATGGGTATCTTTACCGCGACTGCTACGATGCATCAGCCATGCGACCAAAATATTGACCAACATACCGATAGTAGCAACGATAAGCATACCTTGGGTCGCAATATCAGGCGGCGAATTGAAACGTTTAATCGCCTCATAAAAAATCATGATGGCAATAATAACCAGCGTTGCACCATTGACCGTTGCAACTAAAATCTCAAAGCGCTTGTAACCAAAGGTCTTTTGGTGAGTGGCTGCTTTTTCACCAATCTTAAATGCCATTAACGTCGCGCCAAGTGCTACGGCGTCACTGAGCATATGACCTGCATCAGATAATAGCGCCAAACTACCAGTCAGCCAGCCACCGATGGCTTCAATAAACATATAGCCTGTGATAATAATAAAGCTAAACAACAAGGTACGCTGATAGCCTTTGGTATCGCGCGGAGTGACAGTCTGTTCTAGATGTTTATCGTGGTCGTGATTGTCTTGATTATCATCAGTATAACTGTCTTTAGTATAATGACCTTCTGCATCCTTTTGACCGTGCTTATGGTTATCAGCCGCAGCATTCTCATGAGAATGATCATTGTGTCCAGGTTTTGGGTGATTGTGATTCATAACAACCCTCAGGATGATAGAAGAGAAATTTTGACTGCTGATAAACTTTGATGACTTATGGAGCTGTGCTTGCTATGCTCAAACCAGACAGATACAAAGAATTTAGCACATTTAATAAAGGCGTGCTGTATCTAGGCGGTAAACGATGAATTGTCTATTTTGAATAACCCTCTTTATTGACGGCGAGCTATAGAAGAGTGATTGGGCTTAGAGAGTGATAGTTAGGAGCTGGCGGCTACCAACCAATAGGGTCGATATCCAAGGTCAGCTTCAGATATTTGGCACTTGGCAAAGTAAGTACAGGCTGCCACCACTGGCTTAATACCTGATGTAATTGCTGTCGACTTTTTCCTAACAGCAGCAACTGCACATGGTAGCGGCTGTTCTTTTTACTCATTGGTGCATCAATAGGACCGAGGACGGCAAGACTATGCCCATTTGGCAAAATAGCAATCGCATCTTTAAGAGCCTGCGTTGTAGGAGCAAGGGTTTTGCCTTCACAGCGTATCAGGGCAGCATGACTGTGCGGCGGCAAGCCCATCATTTTACGCTCTTGCAGTAGCTCACGCGCGAATGATAAATAACCATCTTTGACCAGTTTTAATAACAGCTCATTGTCAGGTTGCAATGTTTGAATGAGTACGCGCCCCGATTTATCACCACGACCCGCACGTCCTGCGACCTGAATCATGAGCTGTGCAGTATGTTCCGGCGAGCGAAAGTCGGCTGATAAAAAGCCACGATCAGCATTGGGCAAGCAGACAAGCGTAACATTGGGGAAATGATGACCTTTGGCGACCATCTGCGTACCAACCAAGATGGCAGGCTTGCCTTCATTGATACGCTGATAGATATGCTCCCAGCTGTCTTTACGCCTGGTGGTATCGCGATCGATTTGGATAATGGGGTACAACTCTTTGCTGGTTTGCGGATTGGCAAAAATCGCATGCAGGTTTTCGCTGAGCCTTGTCGTGCCCATTCCTTTAGCATCCAAATTTTGACTGCCACAATCAGGGCAAACTGTTGGAATATAGGCTTGCCAATCGCAATGGTGGCATTTTAAATATGAGCTGCTTGAATAGGAATTAGATGGCGATTGGCTATTATAATGAACGGTTAAATGGGCGTCGCAGCGCGGACAATCTGCCTGCCAGCCGCAAGCTTCGCAGAGCAAAACTGGCGCATAGCCGCGGCGGTTTAAAAATATTAATACTTGATCGCCCGCTTCTAGCGTTTGCCGTATGGCGCCAATAAGCGCATCGGTCAGCCCAGTATCATAGCGCGCGCCGTCGTCCGTTGTTTGCTGATGAGTACTTTGCAGGCGCGCATCAATCAGCTGCATGCTGGCAAGCTTCGCATTACCGGGGCGAGTTTGCAATTGGCACTCTACCAGCTTGCCATCATCGACCAGTTTTAGATGCTCAAGAGACGGCGTCGCCGTACCCAATATGACAGGGATGTTAGCTTGAAGTCCGCGATAAAGTGCCACATCGGCGGCATGATAGCGCAAGGTATCTTGCTGCTTATAAGAGCCATCATGCGCTTCATCCACGACAATTAAGCCCAAATCTGCAAAAGGATATAGCACCGCTGAGCGCGTGCCGATGATGATTTGAGCGTGACCGGTACGGCAGTCTTGCCAGCCGTGCAGGCGATGGGTATTGTTCATGCCAGAATGCAGCAGGACAATGTGAGCGGCAAAGCGACTGGCGAAACGCGCACGCGTTTGCGGTGTCAATCCAATCTCTGGTACCAAAATCAATACCTGCTTGCCAGCTTCCAATACGGCTTGCATCGCTTGCAGATAGACTTCTGTCTTGCCACTACCAGTGATGCCATTTAATAAAAATCCCGTGTAGCGATTGGCTTCATGAGCCGCAATAATGGCGGTAACGGCGAGTTGTTGCTCGTCATTAAGATCAAGGGGCATTTTTGCTAATTTAACAGGCGCAGGTGATTGTTTGGGCTGAATATAGCGCTCGATTAAACCTTTGTCTTCGAGCGCCTTTAAAAAACTCCTCTCCATGCCCTCTAGCAATAAAACATCTTCACTCGCGCCGCGCTCGCCATGCAGCTTAAGCATATCGAATTGTTGTTTTTGTTTTTTGGCATTGGCACGAAAGTCAGTGTCGCTTACCTGTGGCAAAATTCGCCAATGGGTAATCAGTAAATCCAGCGGCTTACCTTGACGAACGAGAGTTGGCAGCATGACTGCTAAAACGTCACCAAGCGGGTAGTGATAATAACGCGCCAGCCAATGTGCCAGCTTTAGCATACTTGTCTCTAAAATAGGCTCAGCATCCAAGCATTTATTGATAGGTTTTAGCTTATTAAGTGGCACGCTGCTATTTGCTTCTGGAATATGAGCGACGACGATACCGATTAAAGTTTGACGACCAAAGGATACTTCGACACGGCAGCCAATATGAGGTAAAGAAGGGCTTGATAAGGCGTTGATATCTGCTGGTACGCTATAGTCAAATACCCGATAAAGGGGCACGGGTAGAGCAACTTGTACCAACATAGAATGCGTTCCTAGTTTTCAGGTAAATGGTTTTTGGATAAACAGTTTTTAGGTAAATGGACTTTAGATAACCAGCTTTTAGATAACTAGATCGTAATATTGATAAGAATAATAGCAGTAAGCCCAAATAGTGATATTTGGGCTTACTCTGGCCTTACCTTTTAGCAGTGGCTTTTTTGACGTAACGACTTGAGAATTAAGTACGTCTATGTATTAAGCCTTACCATATACATGATGATACGGCTTAAGTTACTCAATATATAAAATTGACTCAATCTCGACCACACCGCCTTTAGGTAACGCCGCTACTTGGACAGCTGCACGAGCAGGATATGGCTCGCTCAAATTGGCAACGAATACTTCGTTTAAAACAGCAAAATCACTCAAATCTGTTAATGACACGTTAAATTTAACCACGTCATTTAAGCTGCCACCAGCCGCTTCACAGATGGCTTTGATGTTTTCGAACACTTGCTCAGCCTGTGCTTTAAAACCTTCTTTTAATTCCATGGTATCAGGGTCAAAACCCAACTGTCCTGAAATATAGACGGTGTGACCAACTTTGACGGCTTGTGAATAAGTACCAACGGCAGCAGGGGCTTTATCAGTTTGAATGGTTTGACGAGTCATATTATATCCTTTTTATCTTTTTCTGGTTTAGTAGGTAAGGGCGCATTATTCATCATTTACATTTTGGTTTTCACCGTGCAAATGATGACACGCTCTATGTTTATTTGTTAAAAATCAAAAAACACAGTTTATCATTATTTCAGGTCTTTCTAAAATTTTCTAAATCCATTATTCAATGTTCTATTGAGTGGGTGTTGGTGGCAATGTATCACGCGCACTACACCATACGCACTACACCTTGTTACCAGCACTACAGCTGATACAGCCTGATGATGTTTGGAAAACCTAGCAAGGAGCGTAGCTCGCGAATGCCTTGTGCTAGATGATTGCGACTGCGAACGATGATATGGATGATGGTGTCACTACTACGCACGTCTACTTTTTCTACCCCTATATTTAGTTGGCGTAAATGATAGATGACTTCAGTAATCTGTTCGTCGCTGAGGGCAATAGATAGTTTTAAATAGGCTGGAAAGCGAATTTTTCCGGTATTTTTTATGTCATACTCGCCAGCGTCACCTTGTTTTACGGCCTTGTCATTACGCCAGCGCAGTTGTATAACCTGATAAGGATTGTCTTTACGAATATCGTCAAGTGAAAAGCACTTGTGTCGATGAACCACCAGACCGTGACGGGACAAGTGACCGACGATAGGATCACCATAAATAGGATGACAACAATTGGCAAAATCAAGCTCAACCCCAGACGCATTGACTATCAGCTGCTGTGGTTGGGTCATATCATCGCTGTGTTCTTGTGCTTGTAAATCATTAACTTCATCGCTAAACAAGCGAGTTACCACCAGCTGTGGTAATAACGTACCAGAGCTTATTTGCTCGAATAGTTCGGATTTTTCGGTCAAGCCACGCCATTCAGTGAGGTTTTTCCAATCACTATCGGTTAAGTCATCGAGACTTTTTTGATAGGTTTTTAGCGCCCGATCTAAGGCTTGTTGACCATGGTGTTGCTTATCAGCAGGAGACAAGTCTTTAAACCAACGCAAAATCTCTTCACGCGCTTTATTGGTCACGACAAATCCTAGCCATTCTGCTTTTGGTTCTGAGTGGCTATTGACTTCTATTTCAACCAGCTGCCCATTCTTAACGACTGTGCCAAGTTTGGCTTTTTTGCCATCGATATTGGCGCCAACGGCTACATTGCCGACCATCGGTCCGACAGCGTAAGCAAAGTCTAGTGCGGTTGCGCCTTGTGGTAGCTCATAAGCGCGACCCTTTGGACTATAGCAGATGATTTTACTGGAGTGTAGGTAATCCATCAGCTCATTAATGGTAGAGACTGCCGCTGAAAAGTCTGGGCTATTTTCATCTAAGCTGTCTTCATCGACCAAGTCTTTCATATTGCGTAATGAGGCTTGGATAACCGATTGGCTAACGTCTGAGGCATGCTCTGCACCAATGACACCAAGCCGCGCTGCGCTTTGCATTTGCTTGGTCAAAATCGTCACTTTGACGACATCGTTATCGCGCTCATAGATAAGCGTGAGTGATTGATTGCCACCCGGTAGCGGACGACGAATATTATCAGCGATATGAGAGTCATCAATCTGGTATTTTTTAATTAAGTAATAGGCCAGCTTGTCACAGGCTTCGACATTATCGAGGACAATCTCAAAGGCATAATGACGGAGTAGAGCATTGATTTCACCGCGATTGCGGAAAAACTGACGGTAGATGACCACGCGATTGTCTAAAACTTTAACCAGACCATTCAACCCCAAATTATTGAGGACAATACTCAAGTAGCGATGGATGGCCTCTCTTTGAAAGTTACGCCCAAGCCCGTGCTGTAGTAGCTTGTCAGACAGTTTGTTGTACATGTCAGAATCAAGGTTACGGTAACAGAGCACCTCGATATAATCGGCAATATCATTAAGACCCATTAGCCGCGCAAACGGCACATAAAAATCCAACGTTTCTTGTGCTGTGGTGCGTTGTTTTTCGGGGCGTACTGCATCCAGTGTCGACATATTATGTAAGCGGTCAGCAAGTTTAATAATCAATACACGTGGGTCGGCAAGGGTGGCTGTCAAAATTTTATGAAAGGTGGCTGCTTTGTTTTGCTGTTTATTGTGTGAGGACGACTTTAGCTTAGTCACACCGTCGACCAGTCTCGCCACTATTTTGCCATAGCGCTGCTCAATCTGCTCATCGCTCACCTCGGTGTCTTCGACCGTATCATGCAAAATCGCTGCAATAATCGTATCTCGATCCAAACGAAAACCTGCCAGTATCTCGGCCACCGCAATCGGGTGGGTGATATAAGGCTCTCCTGATTTACGCTTATCTTTGATGTGCGCAATATCACCGAACTCACAGGCATCAATAATATCACGGCGTTCAGCAGCAGTGAGGTAACCTACTGAGCGCAGTAAATTATATTGAGCCTCATCGACTAAATGATGGCTGAGTTTGGGTAAGGTTTGACTCATAAAGTAACGATCCTATTTTCCATTACCTGTTTGCCTGACTGTCTATCGGGTAAATGGTGACTGAATAAATGCTGGAATACTATAAATATAAAAAATCTCGAGAAAAAAGATAAAAATAGGTAGACCATCCTCTAATTAATCGTAAATCGCATTCAATGTCAACTGCTAAGCGAACAGGTGCTATAAAAATTTAGCAATTCTAACTCAATGGTAGGTTTTCAGGTATAAATGGTGACTAAAACAGTCAAAGCAATATCGCAGCAATCAGCCATTACAACCAAAAAACCACAGCCTATGCTGTGGTCTCTCGTCAATATGTCATCACTGTGTGGATTTGTCTTATAAGGCAGTGGTTAGCTTTATAGGCTTCATACGACAAATCTTCAATGCTGTATCTTAATAATACAGTGTCTTAAAAACCATGATCGCCTGACAGTGCCAAATCTAATGAACTGGTGGCAAAGTTGTGCTCTGGCTGATTTAGGATATCGCGAGTGATTTTACCAGCAGCGATTTCACGCAATGCCAATACCGTAGGCTTGTCATTATCCACATCAACCAATGGTTCTGCGATACCTTTAGCCAATTGACGTGCACGTTTGCTTGCCACTAAAATCAGTTCAAAGCGATTATCAACATTATCCAAACAATCTTCAATCGTCACTCGTGCCATATGTAGCTACCTCGGTTGTTTTTATTAGTCACGGAGCTTGCCCGCTACTCAATAAAAATAATATCAAAATATAAAGGGGGATAGCGAGACATTATAGCATTTTTTGCCCAGCCGCGTAGTTGCTTTTTGCGTGTCTATTAACGTATCTATTAATAAGCGCTCATCGACTGAGTTGACAGTAGTATTTCGTTCTTGCTTTACTCTTCTACTTTATTACTAAGTAAATTGCTGATGGTGCGATGATACCGCTGCTGTTGACGCTTAAGCGTCTGCCTGTCCGCCACGATAATGGCTTTTAGCTCAGTTAAAGCGACCTCAAAATTGTCATTAATAATCACGAAATCAAAATGGACATATTGCGCCATCTCAGTCACTGCGCCAGCCAGACGTTGCTCTATTACCTCCATAGTATCTTGCCCACGCGTCGATAAGCGCTGACGTAAAGTGGCAATACTTGGCGGTAAAATAAAAATCATAATGGCGTCAGTAAAGATTTTTTTGACTTGTAGTGCGCCCTGCCAATCAATCTCTAAAATAACATCGACGCCTGCTTCTAACTGCGTCCGCACGCTTTGCTCCGAGGTGCCATAGTAATTACCAAAGACCTCAGCATGTTCTAAAAACTTGTTTTCACCGATGGCAGTTACAAATTTTTCGACATCGGTAAAATGATAATGGTGACCATCAATCTCGCCGGGACGCGGCGTGCGCGTGGTGTGTGATACGCTGACGGTTAAGTCATTAGTCGTGGCAAGTAGCTGCTTTACCAGTGAGGTTTTGCCCGTACCTGAGGCAGCGGTAATAATAAATAATGAACCTGTCATACAATTTGTCCTAATGGAGTGTGTGCTAGTCAAATCTGTGCGAGTAAAAGAGCCAAAGCTGTTTTAGTAAACAATTCAAAACTGGTAAAAAGAAAAATCGCCATCATGTATGGCGATAGACATTGTCATCGATGCACTATTATAAACTGCTTTTGTGGCTTTTATTTTAATTAAAGCCGCCTTTGACCAGTCGTTATCATCGAAGCGATCTAAAGATGGCATAGGGCAACTTATTATAAATCACATTTTTAGTGCATTAAGTGCAGTTAACGCTGCCACTATGGATAAATACTTTGAACGTATGAATATGTGTGTGCTTCTAGTTAAAACAGCCTCTAGTACCGTGCTATTTTCAAAGGCAATAAAAGTAAATTATGCTAAAGTAGCGTAATGAATTCATCCCAATTTTTGAGTTAAAGCTTTTGACAGTAATGTCGTGTATTTAAGCTTTAATAATAAATTATCTAATGATAGGCCCTCTTATGCAAATTTATCTTGCCAATCCACGTGGATTTTGTGCTGGTGTGGATCGCGCGATTGCGATTGTGAACGAAGCATTGACACGTTTTGAACCGCCCATTTATGTTCGTCACGAGGTGGTACATAATAAATTTGTCGTCTCTGATTTGGCCAATCGCGGTGCAGTCTTTGTGGAAGAACTTCATGAAGTGCCAGATGGCTCTATCGTTATTTTTTCTGCTCATGGTGTATCAAAAGCTGTCGAAGATGAGGCTGAACGCCGCGATTTGACCGTATTTGATGCCACTTGTCCGCTGGTCACTAAGGTACATATCGAAGTCGCTAAATTTGCGCAAGAGGGTATGGATGCGGTATTGATTGGGCACGCTGGACATCCCGAAGTGGAAGGCACGATGGGGCGCTTTAACCGTCGCCACGGCGGTCACATTCATTTGGTTGAAAACGAAGCCGATGTGGCAGCATTGAGTGTACAAAATGCCGAACGTTTGGCATTTGTTACCCAAACGACCTTATCTATGGATGACACAGCGCGCGTCATCGATGCACTGCGTGAAAAATTCCCTAGTATCCAAGGTCCGCGCAAAGACGATATCTGTTATGCCACGCAAAACCGCCAAGATGCGGTAAAAGACTTAGCCAGTCGCTGTGAGGTGGTCTTAGTGGTCGGCTCGCCCAATTCATCAAACTCTAATCGTCTGCGTGAGCTGGCTGAGCGGATGAATTGCCGTGCGTATTTAATCGACAATGCCAGTGAGATGGATAAAAGCTGGTTGGATGGTGTGCAGAGTATCGGTGTCACCGCTGGCGCATCAGCACCCGAAGTACTGATTCAAGAAGTGCTACAGCAGCTGCAAGATTGGGGTGGTGATTTACCGAGTGAGCTATCAGGCATCGAAGAAAATGTCACTTTCAGTCTGCCTAAAGCCTTGCGTATCCCAGTCACCCAAGTGGGTAAGTAGATAAGGCTTTGTACAAGACATCTAATAGGTAATGTATAGTAGGTAACGCAAAATGAAAAAGCAAAAAAAAGGATTTGTATTGGCAGAAGCTACTCTCGGTGAGGTTAACAAGCAATTGAAAGTGAATTTGTTTGTCATCGTGGTGGTGGGATTCGTGTTAGGTAGTAATATTCTGCATTTTATGCGAGAAAAGAGTGTTTTTTATGGCGTATTAATTGCCGCGATGGTCGTTGCGTTATTTTTTGTCATTAAGAGTCGACAGGTTCTTAAATTAAAACAACAAGAGCTTATCAAATAAATCATAGGACAGTCATGTCAGCTTATTATAACTTTATCAAACGCGAACAGCGAGAAGACGGCGTCAACGTCGCACATTATCAGCCCACTAAGCATGCTCAAGGCGCTTGGAATGAGCATGAACAGCATATGGCGCCAGCGACAGGATTGCTCACGGCTGAGCTCAACGGTTATGCGCCGCAAGAAAACATGCGTATCGCTCGTATCAGCCTAGATATCTTAGGATTGATTCCACTGGATGACTTTACCATTACCACGCGTTGTATTCGTCCGGGCAAGACCATTGAGCTGATTGAAGCAGTCATGAGCAGTCGCGGTCGTGATGCGATTATTGCGCGGGCATGGCGCCTAATGACCCAAGATACCAGCGAGATTGCAGGCATTGAAGACCAAAAAGCGGTACATAAGCCCGAAGAATTGCCCATCTGGGAAGACATGAAAGGCTGGCCGGGAGGGTTTATTGAAAGTGTGCGCTTGGTCGCTGATGATACGCAGCGTCGCCCAGGACGCGGTATGGTCTGGATTACTAATGATTTGGATATGATCGAGGGCAAGCCAACTGATGACTTGGTGCATCTATTGGGCATGGTCGACACGGCCAATGGCGTTGTGCCTCGGCTTGGGCTTGGCTTGTCAGAATTAGAATGGATGTTTCCCAATACGGATTTGCAAATTCATATGCACCGCACGCCGCAAGGTCGCTGGCTTGGCATCGAAGCGGTGCAGCAGTATGGCAATGATGGTATTGGCTTAACGAGCGCTGTGTTACATGACATCAATGGCCCTTTTGGTCGTAGTGAGCAAATTTTGACCATTCGTCCGATGCCGCGCTAATTGCTCTGTGGTATTTAATCAAGCTCTATTTGATATGGTCAATTCGCTTTAAAAAAGTGATAGCAAGGCTGATAGAGAGTGCTTGCACTTTTAATATTTATCGTTGTTAATAACAACCATCCTAAGGAATAAAGTATTTGCATGAGTAAAAAACAAGTTAAGTGGTTCTGAAAAACAAAACTAAAGCATGTAATTAATTAATTATACAAATCAATGGTAATGGGTTGTAATAGTATCTAACCACAGAACATGACTGTCATTAGACATTACTATGAAAAAAACAAACCGTTTTTCGAACAAGCTGACAACTATTCTGGAACTATTAATAGAAGCGTATTCAGAATAGATTTTGTACTTTAACCCATTTGCTATTCACAGGAGTATGACTATGAACAACGATATGAACAATGATATGAGCGATAAAAAATGTCCTTATGCACCGACCCAATTGACCATGGGCAATGGCGCACCAGTGGCAGACAATCAAAACAGCATGACCGCAGGCAAACGCGGCCCATTATTGGCGCAAGATGTTTGGCTCAATGAAAAGTTAGGAAATTTCGTCCGTGAAGTGATTCCAGAGCGCCGTATGCATGCCAAAGGTTCTGGCGCATTTGGTACTTTTACCGTGACCAATGACATCACACAATATACCCGTGCGGATATTTTTAGCGAAGTGGGTAAACAGACGGAGATGTTCGCGCGCTTTAGTACCGTCGCAGGTGAGCGCGGCGCGGCTGATGCCGAGCGCGACATTCGCGGTTTTGCTTTGAAATTTTACACCGAAGAAGGTAACTGGGACATGGTGGGAAATAATACACCTGTGTTCTTCTTACGTGATCCGCGCAAATTCCCAGACCTAAACAAAGCCGTCAAACGTGATCCACGTACCAATATGCGTTCGGCGACCAACAACTGGGACTTTTGGACTTTATTACCTGAAGCCTTACATCAAGTTACCATCGTTATGAGTGATCGCGGTCTGCCAGCCTCGTACAGAAATATGCATGGTTTTGGCTCGCACACCTATAGTTTTTGGAACGAAGCCAAAGAACGTTTTTGGGTAAAATTCCATTTCCGTACGCAACAAGGCATCAAGAACTTGACCGATGCAGAAGCGGCAGAGGTGGTTGGTTCTGATCGTGAAAGTCATCAAAAAGACTTGTACGATGCCATCGAAAATGGCGATTTCCCTAAGTGGAAAATGTATGTGCAAATCATGCCAGAAGCTGAGGCGGATACCGTTCCTTATCATCCGTTTGACTTGACCAAAGTATGGCCAAAAGGGGATTATCCACTGATTGAAGTGGGTGAGTTTGAATTAAATAAAAACTCTGACAACTACTTTGTCGATGTGGAACAAGCCGCATTTGCCCCAAGTAATTTGGTACCGGGTATCAGCGTTTCACCAGATAAAATGCTACAAAACCGCTTGGTTAACTATGCCGATGCTCAGCGTTATCGTGTCGGTGTCAATCATCAACAGATTCCTGTCAATAAGCCGCGTTGCCCTGTGATGAGCAATCATCGTGATGGTCAAGGCCGTGTCGATGATAACTATGGCAGTCGCCCGCATTATGAGCCAAACAGCTTTAGCCAGTGGCAAGAGCAGCCTGATTATGCTGAGCCACCATTAAAAATTGACGGCTATGCGGCGCATTATGACTTCCGTGAAGACGATAGCGATTATTTTAGCCAACCTCGTGCATTGTTTAATTTGATGAGTGCTGAGCAACAACAAGTGCTATTTGAAAACACAGCGAATAATATGGCTGGTGTGCCGGACTTTATTCAGTATCGCCACATTCGCAACTGTAACTGGTGTGATGCCGCTTATGGCGCAGGTGTTGCCAAAGCACTAGGCTTAATGGTTGAAGATGCGATGAATGCTCGTGAGTCAGATCCAGCGCTGCATTTGCCTAGCTGCTTATAGTTGATAGGTCTATCTAAGAACGTATTACTAAATCTATTTGCTAAACCTATTATCGATATAACGACACCGCCTTAGGATACTAGGGCGGTGTTTTTATCGAATTGTGCTTTTTAGCTTGAAATTTTCTGCTGCGCCCCTATTAGTATAAACAGCTTAGCGATATTCGAAATTGAACTGCTTAATTTATAGCTGAGTAGAGAAAGTTGAATGCTTGCTATTTTATGATACGTTTTTGACATAAATTAAAGGAGTTTTTTATGAGTGAACAGACCCCAGTTGATAACCAAAAAGTTGATAGCATCAATGTTAATAAAAGCAGCCCTGAATTAAAAAAACATACCTTTGAGGCGGAAGTAGCGCAACTGCTACATCTAGTCACCCATTCGCTTTATTCTAATTCTGATATCTTTGTGCGTGAGCTGGTTTCAAACGCCTCTGATGCTTGTGATAAATTGCGCTTTGAAGCGACCAATGATGACAGTCTTTATGAAGACGATGGTGAGCTAAAAATTCGCATTGCGGTCGATGAAAATGCCAAAACCATCACCTTTACCGATAATGGTATTGGTATGAATGAAGCAGATGCCATTGAAAACTTGGGTACGATTGCCAAGTCCGGTACTAAAGCATTTTTAGACAAGCTGTCTGAATCACAAAAGCAAGATGGTCAATTAATCGGACAGTTTGGGGTTGGCTTCTATTCAGGTTTTATCGTTGCCGATACGATTAGCGTCGAATCACGCAAAGCGGGCGAACCTGCGGATAAAGGCGTACGATGGGTATCTGATGGTACCGGTAGCTTTACGGTTGAACCTATCACGAAAGAAACTCGTGGCACCGCCATTACTTTGCATTTAAAAGAGCAATATAGTGAGGGCGAAGACAGCTATTTAGACCGTGGCAAAATTAAGCAGTTGGTTAATAAATACTCAGACCATATCAGCTTACCGATTCAGATGCGTAAAGAAGTTTGGCAAGAAGATGTCAAAGAAGATGAGAACGACGACGCACCTGCTGGTGGCGAGATGGTATTGACCGATGAATGGGAAACTATCAATAAAGCCAGCGCGCTATGGACACGTTCAGCCTCTGAGATTGAAGATGATGAGTATGTCGATTTCTACAAAAACATCACTTATGATATGGATGCGCCACTCGCATGGACGCATAACCGTGTCGAAGGTCGCGTTCAGTATACTCAGCTGCTATATATTCCGAAAAAAGCCCCTGTCGATTTATATACTCGTGACCAGCAGCATGGCCTAAAGCTATACGTGAAGCGCGTCTTTATTATGGATGAAGCTGAGCAATTATTGCCAATGTACCTGCGTTTCGTCAAAGGGGTCATTGATTCAGCAGACTTGCCATTGAATGTCAGCCGCGAGCTATTACAAGAGTCGCGTGATGTGAAATCAATCCGTGATGGTAACGCCCGTCGTATTTTGACTTTGCTCGCCAGTCTTGCCAACAGTGAAGACAGTGATAAGCAAGAAAAATTCGCGCAATTCTATGCTGAATTTGGTGATGTTATCAAAGAAGGCGTTGGCGAAGACATGGGCAATCAAGAACGTATTGCCAAATTGCTGCGTTATGCAACCAGTACTCAGGATAGTGTGACGACCAGCTTTGAAGACTATAAAGCGCGTATGAAAGAGGGTCAAAAAGCCATTTATTATTTAACGGCTGACAATCTAGCGGCTGCTAAAAACAGCCCACAACTTGAGCTGTTTAAAAAGAAAGGCATCGAAGTTATTTTGATGACCAGCCGTGTTGATGAGTGGGCGATGAATTTCTTGACCTCATTTGATGAGACACCGCTACAAAACGTTGCCAAAGGTGCCGTTGATTTGGGCGACTTGCAAGACGAAGCCGAAAAAGCTGAAGCTGAAAAAGCGCAAGAAACCATGAAGCCAGTCGTTGATAAACTTAAAGCAGCGTTAGGCGAACGTGCCAAAGATGTGAAAGTATCGACGCGTTTGGTTGATAGTCCTGCCTGCTTGGTCGTTGGTGAAGGTGAGCTATCACCACAAATGATTCAGATGCTTAAACAAATGGGTCAAGATGTGCCAGAAAGCAAGCCGACATTAGAGGTCAACCCTGATCATCCATTGATTAAAAAGCTAGAGACTAGCGAGCAATCTGACGTCGATTTTGATAAATTGGCGCAAGTTATTTTTGACCAAGCATTGTTAGCAGATGGCGGTCAGTTAGATGATCCAGCCGCTTATCTAAAACGTGTGAATGAGCTTTTGATGAGATAGTAGTGAGTCTTTGATACAGTCATTATTGAGAAAAAAGGAGGTCTTGGATTCAAGATCTCCTTTTTTATATGTTCTTAGCCAAATTTAAGCGAATTTTACAAATCAGCCTTATCCTCTTGACCGACAATCCGTTACAATCGCGTTATATTAGCGAGCTAAACTGTTTAGTCATATTTTTAGTCTTTGCTATTCGTCTCTTAAAATCATCTCATTGTGAATTGCATGTAATCTTGATGTCCATATGCTATATAAAAAATGTGAATTAATGACATTTTGTAGGTAGCTGCACACCAAAAATCATCATCAACTCACTTTCTTTTCTCGACTGGCTAGAGGTTTAAGTCTTTGTCACTTGCGTCGTTAAAAACCGTATCGCTTCAGCGTTTTTCGCTCAATTTCGCTGCCAATATTATTGCAACCTTGTGGATGCTAGTAGGGTCGACGCGCGCGTTTTCTTGGGTAAAACCTACCTTTATCCAGTTTGCCGTATTTGCACTATTGGCACTCGGTAGTAATGTACTGTTTTCTTGGTTAGCCGCGGAAAATGGCAGTATCTTTAATGAGCAAGGGTTGGTCAGCTACTTGATTTGGCCGATGATAATTTTATTGGGCGGCATCATTTTGGCACGGCGTTCTGGCAATCAAACGTTGGTGTTTGTGCCTGTGGTATTGTGGTTAGTGGCTGATACCTTATCTGCACTATTACAAAGTTTGGTGCAGTTTTTGGGCAGTTATGGTTGGTTGCCAGATTGGAGCTATTCACTTTTACCCATACTGTTTTTGGTGCTGTTTTTATGGCAGACGTTGGCATTATTATGGATTTTTTCTCGTCGTCTACGCATACCGTGGTGGGAGCGGGTCATTGTATTGGTAGGTGCAGTCGCACTGTTGACGATTTGGCAGCGTAATGTCGCGGATCAACCTATATTTAAGCAGATTCCTGTAGAGCCTGTTTTAGCTGAAGCGGCATTATACGAGCAGCCTCGTTTGTTACAGCAAGCATTAAATAGTATCGATCCTAGCACTTCGGGCAAGACCGACTGGTATTTTATGGGTGTGGCAGGCTTCTCTGGTCAAGATGTCTTTCGCTCTGAGATTAATAAAGTGCGTGAGCTGTTCGATGTGCGTTTTGGTACTAGTGGACATTCACTCTCGTTGATCAACAATACTTATAGTTGGCTTGATGAGCCAATCGCTACCAAAACCAGCATTCTGCGTGGATTAAAGAAAATTGGTCAGCAGATGAATGCCGATGAAGATGTGTTATTCCTAACCTTGTCTTCACACGGCAACGAAAATATCATTCAATTAGCAAATCCACCATTAGCAATGGAGAATCTAGATGCCGCATGGTTACGGGAGGCGCTAGACGCTTCAGGTATTCGCTGGCGGGTGATTGTGGTATCTGCTTGCTATTCAGGCTCATTTATCGATGAATTGGCCTCCCCAACCACGGTGGTGATTACCGCATCAGCGGCGGATAAGGCATCGTTTGGCTGTACCAATACTGCTGAGATGACCTATTTTGGGCAAGCGTTTTTTGCTGAAAGCCTGCGTGGCAATACCAGTTTTGAATCTGCCTTTAAAGATGCCCGTTTGCGTGTGAATGAGCGTGAAAGTGCGATGGGTTTTGAACCCTCAGAGCCGCAGATGGTGATTGGTAGTCTGATGGAGACTGCTTTGCCAGCATTCGAACAAGTATTGTTTGATAAAACCCGACCACCAGTCGCCAGCATTATTAATGACAGTGATTCTATCGCCATTAATATCGTAGAGGATAGTGCTTCTGGTCAGCCAGTGGCTAATACTGCGATCACGGCCAATTAACAACTAACAGTAAATCCAAAACCCGCAACCCAAAAATCACGATGAGCCGTATTAAGCTCGTTCAGTCTAGAATCTGTAATACTGACACTCGCTTTCCTTACTACTTTAATTCTTGTGAATGGTATAATGATTGAGTACTAAGTGAGTTTGGAGAAGTGCTAGTATTACTTTACCAATGCTTTTTATAAGTCATCGTGTACTTTACTTTGGATAAAAAGGATGTCGCTTATGAACAACTCTTATAAACACAGTTTATCTACCAATTCAAAAATCACGCAGATCAGCGTCAACCGCTGTTTCGATGGTGAGCAGCATTACTATAGCCATCAATCATCATCGACCAAAACGCCGATGACCTTTAGCATTTATCTGCCAGATGAAGCGCTTGCTGGTCGCCGTTGTCCAGCGATTCTATATTTATCAGGTCTCACTTGCAATGCTGATAATGTCACCCACAAAGCGCATTTTCAGCAAAAATGCAGCGAGCTTGGCATGATATTTATCGCCCCTGATACATCACCTCGAAGTAGTGATGACAGCGATGTGCCAAACGACGACCGCTATTTTGTCGGTCAGGGTGCCAGCTATTATGTCGATGCGACGCAAGCACCTTGGTCAGAGCATTTTAATATGCAAAGCTATATCGTTGATGAGTTATATGACTTGTTACGCTCAGAATTTCCTATTGACAGTATCGGCGTGACAGGGCATTCGATGGGCGGTCACGGAGCATTACTATTGGGCTTTAAGTTTCCAGGCAAGTTTGCGAGTGTCTCAGCTTTATCGCCTGTGTGCGCGGCCAGTGAGTCGGCATGGGGGCAAGCCGCTTATACAGAATACTTCGGCGATGATAAATCACGATGGGCGCAGGCAGATGCTGCGCAGATGATTGAAAAATCGGGGCAGCAGTATGCAAGTATCTTGGTGGATCAAGGCGCGGCTGACAATTTTTTAGCAGAGGGTCAACTGCAAACCACCAAATTACAACGCGCTTGTGACAAAGCCAATCAGCCCTTAACCTTGCGTTATCAGGCGGGTCACGATCATAGCTACTATTTTATCCAAACGGTGATTAACGATCATATCGAACATCACTGGCGTATGGCACAAATGAGCTAAGCCCAGTATTAGAATGATGCTCTGATCGATAAATTGACAGACAGTTACGCTGATTATTTAGTCAAGCGTACTTATTGATATAAAATAGATTAATATAAAATAAAAATTGGCTAAGTATCTGTTAAGCATCTTTAAAGGTAAGGTTTTATGGCAAATAATCTGACAGCATTAGTAGTCGATGGTTTGGCTTGTAAGCAGCAAACCGTTCAGTCATCGCTTGCGACCATGCAAGCCGATATGACCGCGGCTCTAAAAAATAATCAGCATGCTGATATTAGTACTGAATCAAATGACAGACAGACACGTTCAGATGAGCTTATCGCAACTGTAGTCAATGAGTCGGGTGATAAAGTGCTAGATGACGCGCAAATCTCACGAGTGATAGAAATGGCGTGGGAGGACAGAACACCGTTTGGGGCGATAGAGCATAGCTATGGTCTTAATGAAGCAGGCGTGATTAAGCTGATGCGCCAAGCGCTAAAGCCGTCGTCTTTTCGCTTATGGCGTCAGCGCGTGAGCAATCGCGCTACCAAACACCAAGCTAAGCGAGGCTTCGATGTCGGTCGTGCTTATTGCAAAACCCAGTATAAGCAGCGCTAGTGGTTTGAGTTCTTAATATTATTGCTTTAAAGGCTCAGTTTTTTTAAGTCAGTCCTTAATTTCTTTTTATTTTATTCGTATTTTATTTCAACAGAATCAGGTAGCTCAACTATGATTATTCCTTCTAAACCTTATCTTATCGCCCCATCAATACTCTCAGCTGATTTTGCACGTTTAGGTGAAGAAGTTGAAAGGGTGTTGGAATCAGGTGCTGATGTGATTCATTTTGATGTAATGGACAACCATTATGTACCCAATCTCACCTTTGGCAGTATGATTTGTAAGGCGCTGCGTGATTATGGGATTGATGCACCAATCGATGTGCATTTGATGGTATCACCAGTTGACGGCATGATTGAGCAGTTTTTGGAAGCAGGTGCGAGTGTTATCACTTTTCATCCAGAAGCCAGTGGGCATATTGATCGCTCTTTACAGCTGATCAAAGATGGCGGTGCTGAATGTGGTTTAGTATTGAATCCAGCAACGCCATTACATTATTTAGACTATGTGATGGACAAGGTAGATCAAATTTTATTGATGAGCGTCAACCCAGGTTTTGGCGGTCAGTCATTTATTGAAGGGACGTTAGAAAAAGTGCGCCAAGTCCGTCAGCGCATCATCACCAGTGGTCGTGATATCAGATTAGAAGTAGATGGCGGTATCAAAGCCAGTAATATTCGAGCCATTGCCGAAGCGGGTGCTGATATGTTTGTGGCAGGGTCGGCGATCTTTAACCAAGATGACTATAAAGTGGCTATTGATGCTATGCGTGCTGAGCTGGCTTTGGCTAATGGTAACGAATAACCACGGTCTTATGTGATTAGTAAATACGTTCATCAGTCATTTTCGTCATAAAAGAATAGTAGCAAAATGTGCTGTATAACGGATAACGATGCATAACGGCAAGTTACGTAAAGGTGAAATATGGACACAAAAAACTCAATCAATTCGTCAGAATCACCTGAGTCAGAGCAAAGCATTGAGCAGCCAATTCAGAATTAGACACAGCAACGCAGCTTGGTGCCAAAGGGTATTACTATTGGCTTGGCTGTATTTGCCTTGGTTCTAAGTCTGGCAGGTTACGGCTTTCGGCTAATGGTGGGTGATGATACTGGTGAAGTATTACGTCATGCTGCGGTCATTGTGCCTGCATTTATGCTGGGCATTCCCCTGTTTTTTTGGGTAGGTTCGAAGATACTTAACAAAGTTAAAGGCATGCATATAGAGAGCTGGAATGCTATTAGCTTGGGCTATTTGACGTCTTGTATATCGATGCTATGGTTGATGGGTACTTACAGTTAGAGTCTTATGAACAGAGATAAAGCTGTTTGATAAATAGTGCACTGCAATATTTATGATAGGCTGTTTTTATACAATTTTTAATTATTAAGTCACGCGCTACAAGCGTGACTGGAATTTTACATGAGAATCATACCTACCAAGATTGCCAATATCATCTATCCAAAAGATCTACCCAATGGCTTATTCACCAGCTTAATTATCGCCTGTTTGCTGCTAGGACTGGCATCATTGCGTAACGGTACTGATTTACAAGGCTGGCTCAATGTCATCGAAAACTGGCTGCTTATGCTGTTGATATTTCCGACCGCCACCGCCACTGTAGCATTACCGTTTAAATATCGAGATCCGACATTAGAGTTAAAGCTCATGTATTATCTCGGCATGTTTGTTGCCTTCTTATTTACTGTGGCAAAATTACGCTACTGGCGCTAATACTATTAGTGATAGCACACCTAAAAAGCCTTTATGTAGAAGACTTATGTGACAAGCCTTGAATTTCAAGACCAAAGCGTCCATTGTATGACTAAGATAGTTTTACCCGTATTACTGTAAAACAATAATGTTGCGACGCGCGATTTTTCTTGCAAGTATTAGACGGGACAATGAGGAACCAATTCATGCCATACGATATCGATAATGATATAGAAGTAGATAACGAAAGTACGGATCAATTTGCAGGATTTGCTAAAGAGACTACCCTTGAGTTGGTAGAGGCAGAAGATGGTCGCTTATTGTTACGTGACGCGGAACAAGACGAAGCGCCGCTGATGACCATTGATTTTTCTGAAAAGCTTAAAGAGCTGCTCGGTAGTGACACCCAAGCGATAGGTCAGCATATGATTCATGCCGCGATTCAGGTCATTATGCAAAAGCAGATGAGCCAATGGCATGCGCATGTTTATGACAAAGAGCCGACGCACTATAGTTAGTGATGAGTTGCTGTTAAGCTGGCTGGCTAGCAGTAGTCAATTAAAATAATCATCATGAAAAGTAGCAAGCATAAAAAAGGGTATATCAATTGATATACCCTTTTTTTTCAAATAACTTATATATAGAAAGTATATTCTATATATAACAGTAATTATTTGATTTTAGCTTCTTTAAACATCACGTGCTGACGAATTTTTGGATCGAATTTCTTCATTTCCATTTTGCCAGGCATAGTGCGTTTGTTTTTAGTAGTGGTGTAGTAATACCCAGTACCAGCTGTTGATACTAATTTAATTTTATCTCTCATGATAGCTTTCCTGTAAATGAGGGGTCTTCAAACGATAGGTACGGATCTAAAATATTGAGTCGCTACAAATGTAATGATGTAGCAGAAAAGCAGCTTAAATGACGAAAATTATCGAGATATTAAGCTGCCAGTCTTAACTTATACTTTTTGACCTTGTGCGCGCATATCTGCTAGCACTTTATCGATACCAAGTTTGTCAATAGTGCGCATACCTTTGGTAGACACACGTAGACGTACAAAACGATTTTCAGACTCTACCCAAAAACGATGGTTATGAAGGTTTGGTAGAAAGCGACGACGGGTTTTGTTGTTTGCGTGCGAAACATTATTACCCACCATAGGGCGCTTTCCAGTCACTTGGCAAACTCGAGACATGGCGAACTCCTAATCTATGAGGTATGAGTTTTTCTCATACCAGTCTGGGCAAGTTGCACGTTTTTGCGGCATGGACACAGCAAGCGGCAGCTTTGCACCAAACAAAACTATATGAATGTTGAGTTGATATTGCTGTTATCTAAAGGCAAATAACAAGCGTACCAATTCAGAAAATTTTAAAGCCGACATTTATACCATAAAAGAGATGAATACTCAAATATTTTTATGATTATTGTCGATCTAAAGGATGGCTATTATACCCTGAAATTCGCTGGCTATGTTGTTGATTATTTAATAGTAAAGATTAATTTTTAGTTGTAAGTTATAACAAAAGTCAGTAAAGTTGCTGTTATATATTTAATACAATCTGTTAATACAACGAGTGTTAATGTAAATCTATGTATCATTACCAATCTATTATGATTCTGTGTAATGATTTTTGTTTATTTGCTCAAATAAATTACTGCTGACGCGGAGTCCAAAACATGTCATATAGCTCATTACCTTTTACCTCTAAATTATTTCAGCTTACGGCGTTAACAATATCACTAACTCTAGCTGGATGTGGTGGAGGTGGCGGTGATACTGTGGATTCTGTTGCACCAGCGCCTGATATTGGATTGGTTCCAGTAGTTCCTGATAATCAAAATCCTGGTGATCAAGGTTCAGGCGATCAAGAAGAGTCAACGATTAAAGCAAGCGAAATATACATATTATCTAACTATACTAGTATTAACGTAAATATGGCAAAAGACACTTCTATAAAAATAGAGGCGCTTATACTAGATGATAATAACGGTGTGTTAGACAATAAGACCGTTACCTTTAAGATCACTGATCCTAAAGCTACAGGGCTGTTTAGCACTTCTAGCTCTAGAGTTGTTACTGACGAAAAAGGTAGGGCAGTTATTGAGCTGCAAGCAACAAATAAGTTGACTGCAGCTCAAAGTGATTTCCTTATTAAAACTGGTTTAACAGTAGAAGTTAGCGTTGATGGTATTCAGCAATCTATCACCCTATTCGGAAAAGAAAATAATACCAATACTCAAAAAGATGATGTTTATGATGTGTTTATTTCATCTGATAAAACTGAGTTATTGACCGGTGCAGATACAGCAACAGTAAATATTAGAGTTACTGATAAAAAAGGCGGTATTGTTGCAGGTGTTCCTGTGATTATAGGCATCACTGATGCTGCATTATATGGCTTGTCTCTAAGCAGTCCTTCTAAGCAAGTCACTAATGAGCAGGGGCTTATCGCTGTTCAGCTAGTACAGAGCAGAGTAAGTATCGACGCTCAATTAAACCATGAGAGTCTACTAACCATCGTTGTTGATGATGAAAAGAATAGTATCGTTGAGCAAAGTTTTCCTATTATAGTGTCAGGTACTCGTGCGAGTAATGTGGTATCTTCCAAAAACATAGTAAGTACAGGAGAGAATTTCTCAGTATCTGGGCAAATTCTTGACGGTGCAGCGAAGCCTATCAATCGTGCAAATGTAGTGTTATATAATAATAACGTAGAAGTAAGTACTGGTAGCACTGACAATAATGGTAATTTTAGATTTGATTTAAACTCTGCTACGTTAAAAACTTCAGATGATGACAGTTATGTATTTAGTATTGAGATTAAGGGTACTGAGAGTAGTCAGCGCATTTCTAACATACTGACGGTAGGGTCTGCTGTCAGCTCAAGTATGAATTTTGCACAAACTACTGATATCGTAGTTGGGGTCAGAAAGAAAATAACCTTGAATGTTCCCGATGGTAGCAACGGTGATGATGTTGTTATCTCAACTAATAAAGGTAAAGTGTTTGAGAGCATGAATGAAGCTGAAAGCCTAGGTAGCTCTCGTCGCATACTAAAAGTGGCAAATAAAAAGGTTGAGTTCTTCATTGAATCTAATGTACCTGATAGCGCCACGATAACTGCCACACATAAGCGTACAGGACAACCAGATAACACCAAAGAAACCGTGCTAAGCTTTGTATCTATTAGCCCTACTAAGCTGCTGCTACAAACTGAGCGTTCAGTACTAAGTATTGGCGGTTCCACTGAAGTGATTGCTCGTGTATTAGATAATGATGATGCACCAGTGAAAAATGCTATCGTACAGTTTACGACGACTAAGGATGCATCTGGAGGTAGTTTAGGGCAAGGGATTGCTTATACTGATAGTAGTGGTTTAGCAAAAGTTGTCTATAACGCAGGACAGAACCCTACTAAGACAGATGGTGTCATCATAGAAGCTGAAGTAAGATTGATCGAGTTGCCAGACGGCAAAGAGAAGCCAGTTAGTGTCACACTTGCAGAAACAAAGCTTTCAGTGCAGACCAGATCAACATTTATCAGCTTTGCTTTTGCTGATAAAATATCTGCTGGTGATCGTCAAGTATATTATTATCAAAAAGGTTCAATTAGTGTGCTTAATAGCACTGGTAAACCAGCAATTAATCAGCCAGTATCTATTAACTTGAATCCTGATAGTTACCTAAAAGGTGGATTTGATATTGGTAGAAATATATTTGGCGACAAAGTTTGGATTCGAAATCCACTTTTCTCTTGCCAAAATGAAGACGTTAATAACAATGGTATATTAGATCCAGGTGAAGATTTTAACGGTAATGGACAACTAGATCCTATCAACGTCGCAGCAGTACTTGATAAAGATGGCAATGAAGTTAGTTCTAGTCAAAATTTTAATTTTATAACGGATGGCGCTGGTAAAGTTGATTTTTCAATACGTTATCCAAAAGAGTATGCAGAATGGTATAAAGCAAAAGTTACCGTCAATACTAGCGTAGATGGTAGTGAGTCACAGCAGTCTCGTGCAATAAGCTTCCCAGTTCTCATAGATGATGTTGATATTAGTGAGCCAATACGTCCGAATTGGGTTAGTCCATTTGGTGTTGAAGCCTGCACAAGTCGCAACTAAGTCAGTTTTAAGCTAAGTGATATTAAATTATGAACAAAACCCTCAACCTCGCGTTGGGGGTTTTCGTATTTATAACCTCAATAACGAAATACAACCAACTCAATCAGCAAAGTTAGGTAAAAGCGATTAGAATAGTCGGTTTCCTATGCTAATGACCGTATTGAAAGTCAGTAGCAAGTTTAATTTTTTGATTGGGCGCACTATGTCAGACACTGCAACGATTACTTCAGCAAAAAACTCATCTCATAAACTATCTAATAACCTGTCTAACAAGACGACAATCGATACTGCCACGCTATTGATTAAATGCCGTGATCAAGCCGGTATCGTGCAAGCGGTATCTGAGTTCATCCATCGCTATGGCGCTAATATCATCACTCTCGATCAGTATTCAACTGCTCATGAGGGTGGTCAATATTTTATGCGTTTAGAGTTTGCTTTAGCAGGATTGAGCGAGATTATTGAGAATTTTGAAGCCAGTTTTGCGCATACGGTAGCCAAGCGCCATAACATGGCTTGGCGTTTACATGATAATGCGATTAAGACGAAAGTTGGGATTTTAGTTTCCAAGTTTGATCATGCATTGTTGGATTTGTTATGGCGTCATCAGCGTGGATTGCTCGATTGCGAGATTACCTCTGTTGTTAGTAATCACGAAGACTTGCGCCAATCGGTAGAGAACTTCGGTATTACTTTCCATCATGTGCCAGTGACCAAAGACAATAAATCAGAGGCAGAAGAGCAAATTCATGAGTTGATGGAAGGCAATGATTTGCTAGTGTTGGCGCGTTATATGCAGATATTATCGTCTGATTTTGTCAAGCGATGGCCGATGCAAGTCATTAATATTCACCATTCATTTTTGCCTGCATTTGTGGGAGCTGACCCTTATCGTCAGGCTTATGATAAAGGTGTGAAACTCATTGGCGCGACCGCGCATTACGTCACCGCTGAGCTTGATCAAGGCCCTATCATTGAGCAAGATGTACACCGAGTCACTCACCGTCAAGGTGTGACCGAGCTGCGCGCTATTGGTCGTGATATCGAGCGTAATGTCTTGGCACGCGCTGTGAACTGGCATGTACAAAACCGCGTGATTGTAGCGGGTAATAAAACCGTGGTTTTTAATTAGCCTCTAATTAGAGCTATTTCAAATTGAAAAGTGCTGGTTAACATAAGGTTAAAAAAAGCCGTGAGTATTATTCATTAATACTCACGGCTTTTTTCTGGACCTATTGCAGAGCTGATTTTATATCAGCATCTCTAACACAAACTTGCTGCCTACAAAGCCAATGGCTAATAGGATAAAAGCATAGATAGTCATATTGGCGGCACGTTTGCCCCGCCATCCAGCACGCCAGTTACCGACCAGTAGCGCCCCAAACAATAACCAAGACAGCAGGCTAAACACGGTCTTATGCACAATATGCTGCGCCATCAAATCCTCTACATAGATAAAGCCAATGCCCAATGCGATACTTAGTAGGACAAAACCGACCAATAGCATATCGAATAATAGACTCTCCATACTTTGTAGTGATGGTAGTTTATTGACCCAAAAGCGATGAATAGAGTGGTGCTTGAGTTCGCGTATTTGTAGGCGCAAAAATAGCGCTTGCACCGCTGCCATCAGCAGCACACAATAGGCGGCAAGTGATAGTAATATATGAGCTTCAAGCCCAATACTGATATTCGTAATGGGTTGATAAGGCGCACGGCCAATATAGCCAATTGTTAACCCTACCAATGCTGTTGGCGCTGCCAGTATGCCCAGACTGACAATAGGGCGATATAAACAAAATAAAAAATAGAAGAACAAAAAGAACAAGCTGATTAGGCTAATGATATTAAAAAGATTGAAGTTTAGCCCGTAAAGCGTCACAACATAAGGATAAAGTAGCGCCGCATGCGCGAGCATGCCGACCATCAATAATCCCAAGCTGATGCCTTTATGGATAGGCTTATCCCGAGTCAGTGCCCAACTAAGGTAAGCGCTGACTAAGATATAGGCTAGGCTAGCAAGTAAGAATGCAAAGTGCACAGATAGAATGCCTCATCTCATACTGAGCGTAAAATAGCCGCTCAATTTAATGCTAAAGTGGTATTATCGGAATGATTAGAATAATCGTCCAATTTATCATAAAATGGGTGCCAATTGAGCACCAACTTGCTTATTCCTTATAAATGCTTGGCCAAGTTTGCTTGAATAAGCGCTAATATGCCTAGCTTGTAAAGCGATTGTCTATAAGTCATAAAGCGCCGCGCCAAGCTTTGGTAATGCTGTATTTGCAAAACCAATATAATTTTGGCATCTTCTTGGTGCTATAGTGTTGATAATAGACTGTTTTTTATCATTGTTTTTATGAAGATACGATTAAATACTTTACAGTATTCCCTAATAATATTTATCCGCCATTTAAGCTGAAGCCAGTTTTAGCTAAGTATTGTTTTAAGTAAGCATTATTTTAAGTAAATATTGTTTTCACCAAGAATTATTTTAACTGAGAGTTATTTATGTTTGATACCTTAACAGAACGCTTATCGTCGAGCCTGCGTAATATCGCAGGAACTGGGCAGTTGACCGAAGACAACATCAAAGATACCCTGCGTGAAGTGCGTATGGCGCTACTAGAAGCCGACGTCGCGCTACCCGTCACCCGTGACTTTGTGAAGCGCGTCAAAGAGCAAGCGCTTGGTGCAGAAGTACTCAAAGAGTTAGCGCCAGGGCAAGCCTTTGTCAAAATCGTCCATGACGAACTGACCGAAATGATGGGCAGTGCCAATCAGCAGCTTGAGATGACGGGTAAGCCGCCAGTTGTTTATTTACTGGCTGGTTTGCAAGGTGCAGGTAAAACCACCACGGCTGGTAAATTGGCGAAGTTTTTACAAGAGCGCCATAAGAAAAAAGTCATGCTAGTATCCGCTGACGTCTATCGTCCAGCGGCGATTGCTCAGCTTGAGCAAGTGGCAGGTCAAGTGAATGCCAAGTTTGTTAATTCAAGTAGCGACGAAAACCCGATTGATATTGCCTTACGTGCTATCGAAGAAGCAAAGATTCAGTACCAAGATATTTTGATTATTGATACCGCTGGTCGTCTGGCTATCGATGAGACTATGATGGCTGAGATTAAGGCGTTAACTGCAGCGGTAAATCCGTCTGAAACGCTATTCGTCGTCGATGCGATGACTGGTCAAGATGCGGCCAACACTGCCAAAGCCTTTAATGATGCGCTGCCATTAACAGGTGTGATTTTAACCAAGACTGACGGTGATGCTCGCGGCGGTGCGGCACTTTCTGTACGTGCGATTACTGGCAAGCCGATTAAGTTTTTAGGTCGCGGTGAAAAATTAGACGCGTTAGAGCTGTTCCATCCTGAACGTATCGCTCAGCGTATTCTTGGTATGGGTGACGTACTGAGTTTGGTCGAAGAAGTTGAACAAAAAATCGACCGTGATAAAGCCGAAAAAATGGCGAAAAAGATGCAAAAAGGCGGCGATTTCGACCTTGAGGATCTATTGACCCAATTCCAACAAATGAAAAGCATGGGCGGCATGGCAGGCTTCTTAGATAAGATGCCAGGTATGGGCGGCTCGGATATGCAAAAAGCAGTCGAAGATGCTAAGCCAGAAGAAAAAGTACGTGAGATGGAAGCGTTGATTAATTCGATGACGCCATTTGAGCGCAAAAATCCCGATAAAATTAACCCAAGCCGTAAGCGCCGTATTGCCGCAGGTTCGGGACGTGAGATTCAAGACGTCAATCGTTTGCTCAAACAACACAAGCAAATGGCAAAAATGATGAAAATGATCTCTAAGCCTGAAGGCATCAGTAAAATGATGAAATCGATGCAAGGGTTAATGGGTGGCGGCGGTGCTGGTGGCGGCGGTGGCGGTCCTTTATTTGGTGGCGGCGGTCAGCAAGGCGGCGTCAAGGATGTGAATCCACAACAAATGGCTAAGCAGATGGGTCT
The DNA here is from genome assembly GCA_030686115.1 of Psychrobacter cibarius. Lineage (NCBI taxonomy): Bacteria > Pseudomonadati > Pseudomonadota > Gammaproteobacteria > Moraxellales > Moraxellaceae > Psychrobacter > Psychrobacter cibarius. The sequence goes on along the minus strand of CP131612.1, from coordinate 2,763,533 downwards.
GGATCCAAACAACATGCCAAGCACCGAAGAGATGCAAAAACAAATGCAGGAAATGCAGAATCAAGCGCCAAAAAAGTTTAAAACCCGTTTTTAATTGATAGATGCTTAGATTGCTATAGTATTGAATTCTTAATGAAAACCCCAAGGTGCCAGTCGCTTTGGGTTTTTTTATGTCTGTCATGTTCCCATAAATATTGATGGATTAAGTATGAAAATTTAGAAATTAATAAAATTTGCCTATCCTAAATGCTATGATAGGCGCTGTTTTATAATGCTAAGTGAATAGGCCGAGGTTATGATGTTTTTAGCAATGGATACCGTGTTTGATCAGTGTTCGATCGCGATTTTAGATGCCAGTGGTCAAGTGCTATCGAGTCATACGGAGACGGGCAAACGCCAGCAAACCCAGCAAATTCTACCGATGATTGACGCCGCTTTGTCCGAGGCTAAGCTCAACCTTACTGATTTACAAGCCTTGATATTTAACCGTGGTCCTGGTGCCTTTAGTGGCATACGGATTAATACGGCAGTAGTACAAGCATTGTCTGTCGCCCATGATATTCCTTGTGTCGGAGTCTCAAGCTTACAAGCGATTGCGCAAGCGGCGTATCAAAAATATGGTGTGACCGAAGTGTATAGCGCCCTTGATGCGCGTATGCAGCAAGTTTATTTTGGGCAATATGTGCTAATAGAAAACCTTATGCAGGCGGTTAATCAAGAAAATGGCGAAGATACCGAGCAGTTGCTCGATTATGACAGCCAGACGGTGCTTAATATTCCCATTGCTGGCAATGGTGCGCCGTTATTAATATTACATGACGGTCAGATCATTCAGGCAGATATTCACCCTGACGCTACTGTGATAGGGCAGCTTGGTATTGCTCAATTTATGGAGACAGGCGGCACAGAAGCCTCGCAAGCGTTACCAAAGTATCTGCGCAATCAAGCGTGGAAAACACTTAAAGAACAAGGTAAGGCGTAACCATCATATTAATGCCAGCCATTATCAGTGCTATATAAAATATAAAATATAAAAACACTCTAAAACGCTATTAGCCAATAGATCCATATTTAGGAAAGCCATCGTGGATATCATTTTATTAATTCAAGCTGTTATCATGGGTATCGTTGAAGGTATCACTGAATTTTTACCCATCTCTAGCACTGGCTACTTGATTTTATCAGCGGATTTGATGGGCTTTTGGACCAAAGAAAAAGTCGATTTATTTGTGGTAGTGGTGCAGCTTGGCGCTATCTTAGCGGTCATTTATGATTACTGGGACAGACTATGGCAAGCGCTTATGGGTCTGCTGACAGGCAAAGCTGAAGGCATGAGTAATCCAAGACAGCTTGGACTTAGCTTAATTGTGGCGACTATTCCGGTGATGATCGTTGGTTTTACCTTCGCCGATGAGATTAAATCATATTTATTTAATCCCATCGTCGTGGCAATTATGCTGATTATCGGTGGTTTATTGATATTCTATGTAGAAAATCGCCCTAAAACGATTATTGCGCAAGAAGCAGAAGACGTCGGCCTAAAAACCGCGTTGATGATTGGTCTGCTGCAATGTCTGGCATTGATACCGGGAACATCACGCTCAGGCGCGACAATTATCGGCGCGCTATGGCTCGGCGTCTCACGTAAAGCTTCTGCTGAATTTTCTTTCTTTTTGGGTATTCCAGTCATCGTGGGCGCGGCATTATTGGATTTGCTGAAGCATCATGATGTATTGACCAATAGCGAGGATTGGCTGGTATTAGGTATAGGGACGGTTGTGTCATTTATCGTCGCCTTACTCTGTATCCGTTTGCTAGTAGAATGGGTCAGTCGTCGTGATTTTAAAATCTTTGCGTGGTTACGCATTATTACTGGCATCATTGTATTAATAGCGGCTTGGGGTTTTGGCTATCAAATGGCAGGCTAGAGCCGATTATAGGATGAGTCTATAAGCCGCGAATAGGAAAGTAGAGATGACCGCTTCACGCCAAGGGTTCAAAGAGAGTAGTAACATTATGCACTGCCAACTATACTATGTCAGCGAGTCGCAGCATAGTCAGGTTGCAGATATACAAGCGCTGATCATTGCACATCAGCTGCCCATTATTTTACACCTTGAGCTGTTTACCGATAAGCTTAGTCAAAAACGTCGCCAGCAGTTAAGCCAGACAGTTACCCAACCTATATTGTTGTTGGATGAAAAAAATAAGCTGTCATGGCTGAGCGATGGGTTAAGCGTTGCACCAGAATGGGATAAGCTGCAACGCCGTGTGGTGAGCGCGGGGCGTAAGTCTGAGTTATTATTACAAGCAGTCAAAATCAAATCTGACAGTCAGGTTATCGATGCCACAGCAGGCTTTGGTCATGACAGTTTGATATTAGCCAGTACGGGCGCACAGGTCATTATGCTCGAGCAGCAGCCCTTGATGGCATTGTTATTGTTAGTAGAGCAGCAGCGTATGAGTGGGCTAGCAAATTGGCAAAAGCTGATGCACCGTCTGCATATTATCAATACCGATGCGCTTGGCTATTTTGCAACTCTAGCAGCGGATGCGATAGATGACACTAAAGAAATCGATATGAAAGCAGTCGATGTGGTGTATCTGGACCCTATGTTTCCGGAGGACAGTTACCAAGATAGCAAAACGGGTAAAGGCGCTAAAGTGGGCAAGCACATGCAAGCCTTACACCAATTGGCTAGCCCCCCAACGCTAGAACAAGAAGAACAGTTGCTACAAAGTGCGCAAGCAGTCGTCTGTCAAAAGGGACAAAACACAAACACACAGGGGCGCGTGGTTGTTAAGCGTCCGCAATTTGCGCCGTTACTTGCGCATCAACAACCAAGTGAGAGCTGGCATAACGAAGCCGTACGCTTTGATGGTTATTTTGTTTAATAGCCGTTTCTCATCATAATAAATGCGCCTAGCTGTTGAACTAAGTTATTTGACTCAGTTATTGAGCTTAGAGCGCGCAGTTAGCAACTTCATATTTGTAAAATTTAGAGTGATTGGATTTAGGAGCAGGGAATGTCGACGCTAATTATTTGGATCATGGGTGCAGGATTATTATTAATAAATATCATGTTGCGCACCCGAATATTAAGGCTAGAAGCCCGTTTAAAAGAGTTCAGTCGTCCTGAAGATTATGTGGCATTTTTGCGTCAACAAGCCGCACAAAAAGACAAAATCCCTGCTATTAAAGCTTTACGTAAACAATATCCTGAGCTGTCGCTCATCGAGGCCAACAAATTGTGGCAGCAAATTCAGTAGCTCGCCAATGTATTAATAATTCAATGTAATAGCACTTCATATAAGAGCTGCCGAAAAAGTAGGCAAACACGCACGAAAAAACCTTCTATTAATGATAATAAAAAGCCATGACATTTAACGACAAACTACAAGCCTACCTACAGCTGACGCGCTTTGATAAACCAGTAGGTATTGAGCTATTATTATGGCCAACGCTATGGGGCGTAATGCTGGCGGCGATGGGTCAAGCGCAACAGCAAGGTTCAAGTGCAGGTCTACCAAGTCTTAAGATGTTGGTGATTTTTGCGCTGGGCGCGATTTTTATGCGGGCGGCAGGTTGCGCGATCAATGATTTTGCCGATCGTAAGGTCGATGGTCATGTGACCCGCACCAAAGGACGTCCATTAGCTGATGGGCGTCTGTCTGCTAAAGAAGCAATCACTGCTTTTTTAGTATTGGTATTACTCAGTGCCAGTTTGCTGTTCTTTTTGCCGATAGCCGTATTTTACTGGTCGCTTGGCGCAGTGTTATTGGCATTCATTTATCCATTTATGAAGCGTTTTACCCATTTGCCGCAGGTGTTTTTAGCAGCGGCTTTTGGTTGGGCGATACCGATGGCGTATGTGGCGATACAAGGCGCGCCTGATATCTGGTGTTGGCTGTTATTTGTCGCTTATATGTGTTGGACCGTAGCTTATGATACCCAATATGCTATGGCTGACCGTGAGGATGATTTAAAAATTGGGGTCAAATCAACGGCGATATTATTTGGTCGCTATGATGTGATTATTATCTCGCTGCTACAAACATTGTTTTTGCTTATCATGGGCGCGGTCATTTGGCATTACTTTGCACCGACAAGCTTAGGCCTGACGCCAGTATTTGGCTTGGCGTTAGTGGCGATGATGTTTGCTAAGCAAAATAGCGCTTGTGCTACTCGTAATGCAAGAGCCTGTTTTCAGGCGTTTTTAGCCAATATATGGGTAGGGCGTTACGTCTTTGCTCTCATCGCAATCGCTTGCCTATGGACGACTTTTAATGGATAACTTCAAAAAGCTCTCAAAGTCAAAAGCGAAAAAATCTTCTGATGCCAATGCACTTGTTATCGATTATCAAGCAAAGTTAGCTGAGCACGGATTAACACGCGAACAAGTGATCGCCACCGAGCGTAAATTGGCTAAGTTTGCTAATACGATGGATTCGCTGGTACGTGTGCCTTTTACCAAACAAGGCATGGGTGCAGATGCGGCGCTTTCGACGATTCCGCTGGCAGGAGATTTAGCAGGACTGGCTTTAACCAGCTATGCTTTTGTATTAGGGCGTCAGCTAGGTGTGCCAGCGCATAAAATGACGCCTGCGGTCAGACTGGCACTCATTGATATGGTCGTTGGTATCGTACCGGGTATTGGCACGCTGCTCGATATTTTTATTCGCCCCAGTCGTAAGACTTTAGGCATCGTGCATGAGCATCTGCACGATGAATATGGCATTACTGAAACGATGCATATGGATCGACCATTTTTACATCAATCGCTAGAAGATAAGCAGCGTAGCCGTTTTGGCGCTTTTTGGCACAATCCTATCATTGCGTGGTTGTATTTGCACATTCCTGATCTGTTGGGATTGATCGTTTTTGTAGTGGTTGGTTGGGGACTGTGGGCAGTAATCAGTTGGCTGGTCAGTCTGTTTGGCAAGGTAACTGGATTTGGTTAGAGAAAAGTTAATAGCATTAAAAAGGCGGCAAATATCATAAATATTTGCCGCCTTTTTAATGCTCAAGAGATTTCTTTTATGTAACTTTTTAAAGGTTCTAAGCTGTATTTTTTAATCAATTACTCAGTGATGACTTCTGCTTCGGCACTGACTGCATCAAAGCTAGTAATTTTGTTATTTTGGACAAGGTCGATAGTACCACCACCAGCATGACTGACCAGCTCGATGCTGCCATCGCTTGATCGATAAGTCGGGTTATTGCCTTGACCTTCAGGTGCACTTAGTGTCATTTTTGGTTTGTTCGGTAGGCTAATGATAGCGTTGAGTACGCCTGCTGCTGAGGTTTCAAAAACGACCGAGAGTGATTCACCAGCCGCATTTTTATAACGGACATCAGTAATTTGCGCGCCTTTAATGGCTTGTTCTGGATTTGGTGCTAGTGCAGTATTGTTTACTGCCGAGTCTGTTGCACCAAGGTCATTCTCTAGCTCAGTTAAGCTTACATCTTGTTCTGAGCTTACTTCAGGATTTGCGATATCATCACCGTTATTAGCGGTCGTATCAACATTAATATTGCTAGTCACGGGTGTGGTTTGTACCGCCGCTTCAGAGATTGTTTCGTTATCTGTCTCAGGCTCTGGTGTTTTTTGGCAAGCACTCAATAGTGAGAGACTTAAAAAAATAGCAGAAATTGCCTGAAAAAAGAGTTTTGATTTTGCAATTGTAAGAGCATCGATTTTCATGATAATACGGCTATCCATTGGAAGGGTTTTTGTTTAAATATAGTGAATGACGTAGACTTATTTATCCCTCACAGTCAAATATGACCGTCATTTGCTATTACTATCAATTTCTTGCTTACTATCTACAGGCATTACTTATTTCAGTTTTAGATTGTCGGCTGCCATACCGCTTTCTTTATACACGTCATCTAAGTATCGACGGCTGGCAAGTAGCTTGTCTACAACGCCACTTTGGCTTTGGATATTGAGCTTTCGAGAAAAATCTAAAATCGAGTTTAATTGATCTAATACCATGTCATAGCTGGTATTTTGTTTGTCGGTATCAATAATGACTGTTTTGGCATAATGTTGATCGAGGCTCAAGTAGTCGCCAATCAATTCTGGAACACGTGTGGTGATGAGTTTATTGAGGGTAAATAGCTGTGATTCAGTGATTTCTTCATGATGGGTAGACTCATATTGTTGTCCAATATCGTCCATCACAGATCGAAACGTCTTAGGTACTTGCTCGTCATAAAGTAGCTTGATAAAAGGATGTCGAGCTGAAAAATTAATCATGCTGAGCCCGTTAGCTCGCTCATGATTTACCTCGTTGTTTACCGCCATATCTGCTTTAGACTGGGTAGCGACAAGATTCGCAGAAGCCAAGTATTCTTGATGCCGCTGTATAGAAGCAATCTGTGTGTGCTTAGACTTTTCTTTCATCACAAAAAATATGGGCACAATAACAATTAGGCTAAGCAAAATGAGTAAGGTAAAAAAAGACATGTCGGGGCTCTTTCATAAACAATGCTATTTATTAAAAAAAAGTTTTTAGATTACAATATAACATGCTTGTGTTATGTTAAGGCAAAATAGCGGTCGATAAAAGTTGTATCTCGCTACTGTTTATCTCGCTATTATGTATCTTACCACTATATATTTTACGACTAAGTGCTTGCCTATTTCTAATTAAGGAAGATGATGAATAATGACACGATTACGAAGAGTCAGCTAGCCGCTTATAAACCAACTACTGCTTATGTCGGAACTTCTTGGGCGGTGATGTTGGTGGGTGTCCTAGCGTATTTACTTGGCTTATGGAATGCACAGAGTATGTTATTAAATGAAAAAGGCTATTATATAGCGGTGCTGGCGCTAGGTCTTTATTCAGCAATTAGTTTGCAAAAAACCCTTCGTGATCGTAGTGAAGGTATTCCAACAACCAATATGTATTATCTAATCAGCTGGGCGGCTCTTGGGTTGTCCATTGCACTAATCGCTATTGGTTTGATGAATGCGGGAAGTTTAAGCTTAAGTGAAAAAGGCTTTTATATGATGGCATTTACCATGAGTTTATTTGCTGCAGTGACCATCCAAAAAAACACCCGTGACGAAGCACAGATTCGCACTTTAACTGCACCAATGATTACGACTGACACTCAAAGTAGTACTAAAATTGGTCATCAAGAGTCCCGCGACTCTGACACTGGAAAATCACTTTTTGGTGCAGTTAAATCTAGAATGGAAGGCAGTGATTAAACCTTTGACTAAAAATTTCAAGTAAGCGGTGTTTGTAAACGCGTACGATTTGGCGACAGGCGCGTAAGCATCGCTGTTGATAAGGGGGCAAATGCTCCTAACATCATATCTGTTAACGCTTCAGCACATATTGGTGCAATGGCATACCCCTTAGCTCCCATGGCACTCATTACCCAAATTCTTTTGCTTTCTGCTAGTACGCCAACGATAGGATGATAATCAGGCGTTTGCGTACGAATCCCCGCCCGTCCTTGCCACAAACTAATATCTGTTGGAATAATCGAGTCCATCTCGGGAATGGCAGTCACTAGTTTGTCGCGGCTAATCTGATGCTCTTCTGTGCGGATATCTATGTCAGTATCATTACGTATAAAGCTTGCGCCTAATAAAAACTGAGATTGCTGTTCTACAACATCGTTCAATTGTGCATCGCCTGTTTGCGCGGTAAATAACGCACAGTAACCGCTGTATTTAAGCGGTATTTTGGGCAATATGGTGAGCTGCTCGGTTGTGGGCGTAAACCAAGAAAGCTGACCACGAATTTTACGACAATCAAAAATACGCTTGTCCAGTTGATGACTCTCAAAAGCTGCGCAAATGACCACATTATCAGCGCTAATGGATATCGTCTGCTTATCCTGATTATTGCCTGCGATACAAACACTTTCTTCTGTTTCGCTAACACTTTTAACGTCTACTTGCTGAAAGTGGATGAGCGGATGCATTAGGATAGTATCTTTTAATGCTTGTGGATTGACCAAGCCAGACTGCGGTAAATACAAGTTCTCTGATAAATCTTGTGTTTTTAACCCGCTGACAGTTTGCGCCTGCTCATGGGATAGTGTGGTGGCCATTTCATCGCGATAATCAGCGATTTGCTCTGTGCCAATATTGGCTTTCATAAGCAGATCAAGAGCACCCGTTGGTTCAAGTATTGGCACTAATGCTGATTTTTTAGCGTCTACACTTAAGCATCGATATAGCCTGCTGCTATAGAGATAGCCTATGGTATGCAAATGTTCATCGACATGATGAATGGGCGTCATCTTGGGAGCGAGCAGAGCACGAGGGTTGCCTGATGCGCCTGCCAAAGGTGCTGATTTATCTAGCAAAGTCACTTGAATACCACGATTGGCCAATGACCAAGCCGTTAATAGCCCTGAAACGCCAGCGCCAATGACAATGCTATGGGCGGGCAGGTTGTCAGTGGGTTTGGCAGATTGGCTATCGTTGTCGGGCGCAGCGGTGCTAGCATTATTGTAAGAGGTTATGTTTTTACTATTGTTGCCATTATTATTGTCAGTTAAATTTATGGTATCCAGCATGATCGCCGTTAGCATTTCGTTCTTACGACCAAAGCCTTTCACTTTTTTAATCTGAAAGCCACAATCTTGCAGCGCACGTTTGACGATACCGGCACAGCTATAGGTGGCGGCAGTTGTATTGGGTCGTGATAAACGCTGCATTTGTGCAAAAATACTATCCGCCCACAAGGTACTATTGCAAGAGGGCGCAAAACCATCTAAAAACCAAGCGTCAACATAAGGTGCATGCGGGCTAGAAGAGTTATTTGCCAATTTGGCTAAGCTCTCAGCTGCGTCACCCAACCATATATCAACGGTCAAATTATCATCAAAGAAGCTCAAACGATGACAGCCCGCGATAAGAGGCGGATAGGCCGCTAATAATAGCTCTATTAGTGTTGTCAATTCAGGCGCGCGCTGTCCCCATAAGTCAAGTATTTGGGTAAGGTCGGTACGAGGTATCGGGAACTTTTCAGTGGTAATAAAATGCAGTTTTGCAGTTGCTAATTGAGGGTGTATATCCCGCAGCTGTCGCCATAGCTGCCACGTAGCGAGAAAATTCAGTCCAGTACCAAAGCCCAATTCAGCAATCGTAAAGCATTGATTTGGTGCAAGATTGGTCAGTCGTTCAGGCAATTGATTGTGCGCCAAAAACACATGACGCGATTCCGCTAAACCATCAGCATTTGAGAAGTAAACATCACCAAACTCACCCGATACCGGCACTTTATTACCCGTATCATCCATCTGCCAATCAATCTTGGCAGGGGTGATATTTGATGAGTGAATGCTTAGTGACTGAGTGTTTTTGGAGGGTGTCGACGATGTATCAGTATCTTTTGATTCGAACGTGGATTTAGACATAGACAGTCACATAAGATAAATCAATAAAAAGCGCGTGGTACTAGTTACCAGCGTTCACGGCGGACAAACACCAACCAAGAAATAAAAATACCGACCAACAAGCTAATTAACACAGTAAATGCACCGTATAAAAAAAGCTGACCTTTGCTCTCGTAGACCAAAACATTTACTTGAGTTTGCAAGTCATTCAACTCGCGCTGCAACTGTGCATTACGGCTTAATAGCTGCTGATTGGCATCGGATAACGCCTTATCAGATGGTTGTAATTGCGCCGCCAATGTATCGCTGATATTCATCACTGAGTTTTTCGTTGGTTGAGCGGTCGATATTGGTTGAGCTGGCACGGGTGTCGTGAGTGTTGGATCAGCCACATCGATAGCTGTCACCGTCGGCGCAGCCTGTGCTGAAACAGTAGCCATAAAAATCATACTAACAATGCTACGCTGATAAGAGCGACTTTTTAACAAAGATAGGCACTGAATCACGATTTTGCTACTTTAACTGATGCGCTGTCATCCGCTTTTGGCAATGTATGGATAAAGGGTTTGATATCTACGTGACTGTACACGCCATCACGTAAGTAAGGCTCATCGTTTGCCCATGATTGCGCTGCTTCTGCAGAGTCAAAGTCAGCAATAATTAAGCTGCCTGACATCTCGCCTTTGCCATGCTCGATAGGTGTTGGACCAGCGATAATCAGTCTATTGTCATGATCTAAAGCTTGCAAGCGTTCGACATGTTCAGCGCGGGTAATCTGACGTTGTGCGCTGCTATTGGCCACGTCATGACCAATAATGGCAAATAAGGACATGAGACTTCCTCGATTAATAAAAATTATGATTAATTTAAAGTGTTTTGCTTAATTCGCCTGAGCTAATTGCGATTAATGATTGTCGCTATTGGCATTTAGAAATAGCATTGGCTCTATTATAAAATGATAAATTGAGTATTATTTGACGGTTTTATCCGTGAGCGCAGGGTTGAGGTGCTTTTTTAATACGGCAAACTGGGCGATGACGAACACCAACATAATCGGAATCCAGCCATAAGTTTTAAAGTTAATCCATGCCTCATCTGACATCGTAAACGCTGTGATATAATGCAGTATGCCCATAAAGGCGAAGAATAGTGCCCAAGCGAGAGTGAGTTTTTTCCAACCACTCATCGTTAGCAAAAAAACATCTTTCATCGCCAGTTGCATCAGTGGCTTATTAATCGCAGCACTGACTAAAAGTGTTAGTGCAAAGATACCGTTGATAATGGGTGACTTCCAACGCAGATAGATATCATCACGCAATAATAAAGTACCACCACAAAACAGAATGGTTAATAGTAAGACAACCCATTGCTGTTTATCAAACGTGCCTTTTTGGCGAATAAAATGAATGGCATAAACGATGATGGTGGCGATGAGTAACGCACCTGCCCCCGCTAGGATACCACTGTAGCGAGCAGCAATAAAAAAGGCAATTAAGGGAATAAAGTCTAATAAAGCTTTCATAGCAAAGGGGATGTCCGACAAAAACGTATGGGGTAGTTTACACGTCTACTGCGCCAAAAAAAAGCAATCAACACGATAATCATGCTATATCACGGGCCTGCGTAGCAATACCTGATGATTATGACTCATAATCATGACAACTGCCAAATATAACGGCTTATTGCCAATGTGCTCATTTTCTACACTTTTAATTTTTAATGCTAAGGCTTCTCTTATGAAATTCGATTTACATTGTCACAGCACTTGCTCTGATGGTACTTATGCACCAACGGAAGTAGTGCAGCGCGCCCATGCGGCCGGCGTCAATGTATTGGCATTGACCGATCACGATACGCTGGCAGGAATTGATGAGGCGCGTGCGGCTGCCATTGCCTGCGATATGCAGCTGATTAATGGGGTCGAGATAAGCTGTGAGCATACACTTATTGGTGGTTATGGCAAAAATAAATCAACCAATAAAATCATCCATGTGCTGGGGTTAGATTTTACCGATCGCGAAAAAATGCATGCAACGCTGCAGCAATTACAGGATAGCCGTGCCACGCGTGGTCAACGAATCACTGAAAAGCTCAGTGTGCTATTAGATATTAACTATGATGCGCTGTGGCAAGCCGTACTTGATAAAGCTGGCGGCAACCCACAAGCGGTCGGGCGCGCGCATATTGGTCAAGTATTGTTTGAGCGCGGTGAAGTCAAGACAGTACAAAAAGCCTTTGATAAGTATTTGGCAGATAATAAACCTGCTTATGTGGCGATTGATGCACTGAGTATGGCTGACGGCATTGAGCTGATCCATGCTTGTGGTGGCAAGGCGGTGTTGGCGCATCCCACGCGCTATCAGCTTTCAGCGACACGAGTTCGTAAACTGATTGAAGAGTTTGCTGGTCTTGGTGGCGATGCTTGTGAGCTGCCGTCGAATAGCGAACCGGTTAGTACTCGCAGAATGGTCGATCGCAGTATCGCTGCCCACAATCTTGTCGCCTCGATCGGCAGTGACTTTCATGGTAGCAATATGCCGTGGCGTCGTTTGGGTGATGTACCGACAATGAACCCTGATCAGCAGGGAGTTTGGCAGTCTTTTGCAATGTTTTCTTAAACGAAAATTCATTGCTGAGTACAGTTTTGAATGTTGACTAAGCTCAAACATCAATTGACAGGTTATCCAAAAAACATGCGTCATATATTGACGCATGAAGGCAGTAAATAGATTGATAACTGCGACAGAAATTGCCACACTAGATGAGTGGGGTTTTTTTAAAAATGAAATTTTCGGGGTTAACTCCCATTTAGTTTACAAAATGTAGTATCGACACTCGCATTCTTATCTACTTAAGTTTTTGGGAATGGTATAAGGTAAAAAGTCATACCATTTATTATTGTTGATTTAGGCTTTTGATTTTTATTTAATGGTTTTAATGTCAACTTAATAACTTTCACTATTTGCGGTAGCCCTACTATGGCTGTATCGATATCTCATCTAGGCTATACCAAGCTATCTCAAGCAATTTTTGAGTGGCAAGCTGCTGATAAAACGTCATTACTGGCTTTATTTATGGTGATGGAGGTATCTTTACACTGGCTATGGTGCTTATTTGTTTGGTGGCGCCGCGATATTTATGACACATATGTCGATATAGCCCTGCTGTATCCACTATGGTTCGGCGTGACACTGGTAGCTTTGTTTTTATTATGGATAACCAGTCGTTTTTCACCTGTCAAAAAAGCCAATAGCAATTTGTATAAATGGCAAGGCATATTAATTACGGTCTATAGTGCTTATATTGCAATGGTTATTTTAGTTCTAGGACATAGTAGCTTGGTCGCAGGCGTCTCTTTAGTCGGCGGTGCGATATTGGGGATGATGCTTATACGTCGGCGCTACGTATGGAGAGCATTTTTAGGGCACGCAGCCGTCATTCTGGCAGTCACATTTATTCCTTATCTTGGCGTTACTTTACCCAATCTGCGTCAAATGACACTCACAGTCATTCCTCTTGATACCTATTATAGTTATATCAATTATAGTGAAATTACGACAATCGAAAACGCCATCTCTGCCTCTATTTTTCAAAATGGCACGCTAAATTGGGACAGTGTTGATCAATTGCGCCGATCTTCCGCTTTTTTTTGGCGTTCTACACATATTTATATGGCGCTACCAAAAGCTATTTTTATTATCTATATGTTTCGTACTTTGTTACTAATATTGGATGACAGTAAAAAAGAAATTCTACAACATGCCAATCAAGATGAGCTAACTCAACTCAAAAGTCGCCGTTACGGGATGATGCAAATGAAGCAGGTGCTGAAGTCAGTAGAAGACCATCAAGATATCAGCGTTATTTTATTGGATTTGGATTGGTTTAAAGAGGTCAATGACAGTTACGGTCATGAGATCGGGGATCGAGTATTGGTGGAGGTCGCGCAGACGCTCTTGCAGTCTTTAACTGATGAAACAATCGTGAGTCGCTATGGCGGTGAGGAGTTTTTGATTGTATTGCCAGATACGAAGCACGACACAGCTATGATAATTGCTGAACAATTACGGCGTGTTATCGCTAAACACGTCATCATTCTCGATGACGATACAACCTTTAGTGTGACTGCCAGCTTGGGGCTATATACACTGACCCATGGTGAGCGTAATTGTATAAAACAAGCCTGCGAAACTCTGAATAAAAAGGATGTCTCGCAGTCGCTTGCTAAACCGCAGAGAATCCCCTCGTATAGTAGCAAACGCGTGAATCGTAAAATTCCCGCAGTGCAGCTACCTCATGATATTTGCCAGCGCTTAATTTGTATGGCAGATAAGGCTTTGTATGAAGCCAAAGGCCGTGGCCGTGATCAAGTGGTGAGTGCCAACGAGATGTTGGCAGCAAAAAATAATAATATTGAAGCGCTCTATGGCACATAGCTAGCTGCCATAGTCGAAGGTTTAATTATGCTTTAGTGTATTAATTGTTTTACTAAGCTTGCCAAGACACTGGTAGCAAAGCTACCTGTCGTTAACGTAAAGCTCAGCACCAATGTCTGTTCATTATCTTTATCCTGCCATTCCCAAGACAGCGCTTCAATAGGTAGGCGCAGCGCGCGTCGCTGTGCTTTTACATCGCGCTGCTCTAAGCCATTGGCTAAGCGAGCCAGTAGCGGATTTTGCTGAATCACATTTTTCTCAGTACTTGCCGCCATGCCGCTGACTTTATCATTATCCTTGCCCCATAATGCAGCAGTGGGATGGATATCACCCGTCTCAAGGCGTGAACGCAACGTGTCGTCTATGGCTTCGCTAGTAAATATTGATCCTGAACCCTCTAAGTTAAACACTTCGCCTGCCAGCCCAGTATTCCAGCTGCCATCACGCACTCGTACTGCCAATACCTCATTGAAAATTAAGCTACGTGCGGCAGACAGCTCCATTGTATTCTGCTCACGTGGCGCGTGCTTGCGTTTGCTCTTTTTGGGTTGTGGTCGACTTTGCTGTAGTGGGCGCGCAAACAGCGATAATGCTTCTCTAATATTATTGCCATTTCGTCCAAAACGCTGAGGGCCAAAATAATTGGGCACGCCATTTATAGCGATGCTTGATAAATGCTGCTCGACATCTTGCTTCGCCGACAATAATTGCTCAGGTGCTGGCAATGCTGTATCAAAATCAGCAAATTGGATATCACGCAAGGTAATGATAAATTGATTAGCGCGATGCGTGCCGCGATTGAGCTTTTTGTTGTGCCATTGTTGGTCGATGATCGTGAACGATTCATTGGCTCCGATATCGACTGGTGCAAACTCAGCCGCGGGCAGTTGTTTTTTTGGGATTCGCAAGCTAAACCACTGGGTTGTCAATGCATGGCGATCCTTAAGACCTGAATAACCAACATCGCGCAGAGGAATCTCTGCCCACTCTGATAGAAGTTTGGCAAGATAAGCGGTATTCATCCCTGATTTTTGGATATGCAGCCATAAATGCTCACCTTCACCGGTGAATTCGAGCGGCAATAGCTCATTAACGATAAAGTCTGTTGCGTTGGCTTTATAGGTCGCTTGCTGTACAGGTGGTTGAAGAGGCTGCGGTAACTGCGCAGTATCCGTCGCTGCGGTAATATCGATACTTGCCATATCAAACTGCTCATTATTAAACGACCCATTAGCAGGTAACTCGTTATCAGGTTGAGTACTTTCAAGAGCGGATTGAGGGCTAGCATTAATATCGGTCATGTCATCACGAGAAGTCATAAAGTCGTCTTTTATGTTGAGGATAAAATTTAAAAAGAATAGGTAAGCATAGGGATTAACAGTTAACGATTACGTTTTGCAACGCAGGAAACATACAAAAAAACAGCGTGTGCGAAAGTGTCTTGTTACTATCAATGGATAGCGTTTTAAAAAAACATTTAAATAAACGTATCGAGAATGGTGTTTTTCGTTGAAACTGGCTGATGCGATAGGGTTATTTTCAACACGTTTGACTCAGGGAACCATTATAACTGTTAAGGAAGACTTATGACCAATGCAACGATTCACACAGTGACTATTAATAAGGCCGATATCGCCAGTGGCGACATGAAATCTTACAAGCAAGATGATGACAGTATCATTTTAATTACCCGCGACGATGATGAGTTTCAGGCGTTCGATGGTAAATGCCCGCACGCAGGTGCAGATTTAGGCACAGGATTACGTTGTGGCAATCGTGTGGTCTGTCCTTGGCATCATGCGACTTTTGATAGTCGCGATGGAACGCTATTAGAGCCAGTCGCGACAGTAGGATTGACTCAATATGAAGTGACCGATAATGGCGATAGCTTGACGGTGAATACTTCAGCGAAGATAGACAAAAAGATTGCAAATGATAAGCTTATCGAGACGCATACTCTCATCGTGGGCGGCGGCGCAGCAGGTTTTATGACGGCGCATCAGCTGCGTAACACTGGCTATGGCGGCAAAATCACCTTGATTAGTGCTGATGATAAAGCCCCTTATAACCGTCCATTATTGTCCAAAGCATTTTTAGCGGGCAATATGCCTGAAGAGAAGCTTCTACTAGGCGGTGCAGATTGGGCGAGCAAACATGATATTAAGTTGCGATTGAATCAAACTGTCAGCGAAGTATTGCCCAATGAACGTACCATTATCATTAAAGATAAAAATGGTCGTAGTGACAGACAAACTGCTGATTTCTTAGTGGTTGCAACAGGCGCTGAGCCAAAGATTCCTCCCCTTAAAGGGGCAGAGCTTGATGGCGTTTATACGCTGCGCAGTATGGATGATGCCAAATTGATAAAAGCGGCCAGTCATGACCAGCGTGTGGTGATTATCGGTACTGGCTTTATCGGTATGGAGGTCGCTTCCGCATTGGCACAAGCAGGCACGACGGCTTCTATTACCGTCATCGGACAAGATCATCGGGTAATGGGAAATATCGTCTCCGAAACCGTCAGTAATGCGCTGATCAAGCTGCATGAAGAAAAAGGCATTCAGTTTGTTGTTGATGCCACGGTCAATGAAATCACTGAGGTCAAAAGGGTTGTTAATCCGTCTGAGAATGAAGAAGAAAACCAAACCTTTTTACAAGTGGGCGGTGTCACGCTGGCGAACGGTGAGCAAGTTGATGCAGACATCGTGATTTTGGGGACTGGCGTAGCACCACGTATAGAACTGTTCGAAGAAGTAAACGCGCCAGATGGCGTGCAAGTGGATGAGCATTTACAGCTGCGTGATGGGGTTTATGCCTTGGGTGATATTGCAAAAGCTTCTGGGCAAATGGGGCGCATGCGCATCGAACATTGGCGTGTGGCTTTGCAACATGGCTTAGTGACTGCGGCTGCGATACTAAATGATGATAGTGTCAGCTCGCTCGCCGCGCGCATCCCTTTCTTTTGGACGATGCAATATGGCAAAAGCCTACGCTACAGTGGACATGCCGCGACACCTGATCATAATATCTTGTTTGGTTCGCCAGATACGTTAGATTATATCGAATACTACTTTGATGATGATGGGGAAGACACACGTGCTAGTGCGGCTAGCACTTTAGGGCATGATAAAGAATTGGTTGCCTTTTCTGAACTGCTCCGCCGTGGTCATGCACCAACGCGTGCACAGCTTCAGGCAGGATTTAATATTATCGACCAAGCGCAGGTATTATCGCCCTAGTACTCAAGATGGATACATATTACTATTAAGGCTGACCTATCGATTTGGGTCAGTTTTTTTAATACAAACAAGGAAAGGAAAAATTATAATATGAATAAAAACACTATAGGTAAAAATTACTTGGATAGAGAGTCTGTATTTTTGCGACAAGCGCAAGCCGATGATATTGATGCACTTGAGCAATTATTGAACTGCTGCTATCGCGAGACCGCAGGTTGGACCAATGAGGCGGATTTAATTGGTGGTATTCGAACCACGTCAGCCGAGCTCGCTGCCGTAATTAATGACCCTAATCACTATTACTTTGTCTATCCAAAAACGACAACGGGCGACCGTGATGGAGAGGAAACGGGTGAGATACTCGGTTGTATCGCTGTCGATATCAAAACCGATGCTGACTCAAATAACAAAGCCTACATCGGCATGTTTGCAGTAGATCCAGAGTTGCAGGGGCATGGCGTTGGCAATGTGATTTTGCAAGCGGCAGAAACCTTTGCTACTCGTCATCTACAGTCAGATGGGCAAGCAGCTGATAAAAACACTGCGCGTTTGACCATGTCTATTTTAAGTCATCGTCCTGAGCTGTTGGCTTACTATCAGCGCCGAGGTTATGAGCTAAATGGTAATAAAATGCCATTTCCAAATGACGGCAATAATGGCGAGCCAAAGCGTGAAGATTTAGAATTATTGGAGTTAGAAAAAATGGTTCATTAAAGAATATTGAATGTTTAAAGGCTGATTTTATTAACCCCAAAAATGACCAAAGGTCATAAACAGCCCAACACTTAGCAAGATAAATGCCACGATAATTAAGCGCTTGAACCAGTTAAAAGCGGGCAAGCGCGTGGCATTGTCATCAGACATCAGATAGGCAAACAAAAATAACAAACTTGCTGCCAAGGTCATAATTCCCAGACCAATCGGTAATATAAAAAAGTACACCTGCCACACAGTTATCTCGCAACGGTTTTGAATACCACATCATAGCAGTATCGTGAATGCACTGTCAGTATACACCGCACGTTAATTCCTTCATCTCATTAGATTATTAAAGCTATTCATCATAAATCCAAACTTGTACTCTAAAATTAAGTTGGGTATTTAGAAGTAATTCTGTATAGTGAAGTAACATTATAGACACATTGAGATTGAGATGACTAATCTGAAAAAACTGGCAGTCATAGCATTACTAACACCGCTATTTGTCGCATGCTCTAATGCACCTTCTGAAAGCACGGTTGAAGCGTTAATCGAGGCACAATACGAGCAAGCCAATAGTATGATGGACGATGCGATGGCGAACGCAGGCAATGATGAGATGGCAAAGGCGATGAGCGGCATGATGGAGGGTATGATGCCAAAGCTTGAACGCGTCGAGAATATCAACTGTGATACTGTTGAGGGCGACAATACTTATATGTGTACCGCTGATATCACTCAGACAATCGCGGGGGAGAGCCGCACTAACAAGACCAATTTCAAGGTTTATCAAGTGAACGATGAATGGGTATTAGGCAATTAAAGCAGAGCTATATTTTTTAAAGTTACTCATAATAAAATCATCAGAACTTTCAAGTCACATTCACTTTATTCTTAGAGAGATAAAATGCTAAAAAAAATCGCTTTTCTAACGATTACATCAATACTATTTGCTGGTTGTGCTTCTGTACCTACTGAAAATGTCGAAGTATCTAACGTACTCAAGCAAGTGAAAGCACCAAGTACAAACAATGCTGGCCTATATATTTATCGTAGCAATAGTGTGGTGGGTGCTGCTTTGAAGAAAGATGTCTGGGTAGATGATGAGTGTATTGGGGAAACTGCGCGTGGAACGTTCTTTTATCATGAGGTGCTAGGTAACAAAGAGCATAAAGTTTCGACAGAGTCTGAATTCTCACCCAATGATCTAATGGTAATAACCAAAACAGGTCAAAACTACTTCGTCAAACAATATATTAAGCCAGGTCTGTTCGTTGGGGGAGCTGGTCTTAAACTTGTATCTGAGAGTGAAGGTAAAGAAGCTATAGCCGATCTGGAACTAGGTATTAAAGGAACTTGTAGCAAGTAGTTCAAGTCACTATCTATTAAAAAAGGCCATTCTTTATAGAATAGCCTTTTTTTGTGTTGTCCAGTCTGTCTCGTGCTTAACACTTAGCGCATCGTCACAAATTCTTCTGAGCCGGTTGGGTGAATGGCAACTGTATTGTCAAAGTCAGCTTTAGTCGCGCCCATTTTGATGGCGACCGCAAAGCCCTGAATCATCTCATCGACACCAAAGCCAAGACCGTGTAGACCAATGACTTTTTCCTCATCGCCCAAGCATACCATCTTCATCATACACTTCTGACGATGCTGGGTCACCGCGCTATACATAGAGGTAAAGGTCGATTTATAACATTTGATATTTTCTTTGCCATAGCGCTCAACCGCGTCGATTTCAGACAAGCCAATCGTACCAATAGCAGGATGGGTAAAGATAACCGTCGGTATTAACGTATAGTCCAAATGCTCATTAGGCTTGTTGTTAAATAAGCGCTCTGAAAGACGACGACCTGCGGCAATAGCCACGGGCGTCAAATCCACACTGTTTTCGATAATATCGCCGACCGCATAGATGTTCTTAACATTGGTATTCTGGAATTTATCGACTTTGATTTTGTCAATCTCGTTTGTCTCTACGCCTGTCACTTGCAGGTTGATATTGTCTGTCGATGGCGCACGACCAATCGCCCAAATCAAGCAATCTGTCGTGTCTAGGCTGCCATTTTCGGTACACAAAGTCAGACTGCCATCTTCATTTTTATTGACTTCCGTGAGCGTGGTATTGGTATGCAATTGAATACCGTCTTGCTCCATCTCTATCAGCAATGCCTCTACTACACTGTGGTCAAATGAGCGTAGCGGCGAGTGCTGGCGTACATACAAATGCACCTCAGCGCCCAAACTGTTCAACACGCCTGCGATTTCAACAGCGATATATCCAGCTCCCACAATTGCCACGCGTTTTGGCAAGTGATTCAACGCAAAAAAGCCGTCAGAGTCGATGCCGTATTCTGCGCCTTTGATGTCAGGCTGAATCGGGTGACCGCCGGTGGCAATCAAAATATGGTCAGCGGTAATAAGTTCGCCATTCACTTCTACCGTATTGGTATCGACAAATTTGGCAAAGCCTTTGATCACTTCTACGCCATTTTTGGCTAAGTTATTGTCATAAGAGCGATGGATATTTTCGATATATTGTTGACGGCTCTGCACCAGTTTTTGAAAGTCAAAACCTTTAACATCCACATCAAAGCCATAGTCTGGCGCATATTTATGAATCGCCTCGGCAATTTGCGCGCCATACCACATTACCTTTTTGGGAACGCATCCCAAGTTCACACAAGTACCGCCCAACTGGTTGGCTTCGATAATGGCGCATTTTTTGCCATAGCTCGCCGCACGGTTGATTGAAGCAATGCCACCGCTACCGCCGCCAATGGCGATATAGTCATAATGTTTTGTCATGGTTAAGTCTCTTTATTCAGGACGTATTGATGCGTATTGGTGCAATTTTGCCGTCTATTATTTTTTAATTCTGTTGTTTTGAACTCTATTGTAACGGGTATCATTATTAATCTTACAAGGTTTTGCTTATGAGGATGTACCAGTTAGCATCAGAATATAAAAGCATTTAGGCAAAAATAGCCTGATATCTAATAATTCCATTTAAACCCAACTAGACTCATCTAAACTTACTTAAACAATGGCACGTCGTCTATAAAATAACAGTCCCGGAATAGACAAACCCAGTACCAATCCTGAGGTGACAAATAATGCATCAAACAAGTACACCATCATTTGGCTAAATAACTCGTCTGAAAAACCAAAATAACCAATCTGCACCATACTGACCATCGCTTTATAAGCGGCGATACCGGGCATCATACAAATGACACTAGGCGAGATAAGTGCTTTGGGTGGCAAGGTATATTTCTTAGAAAAATACACGCCTAAAAAGCTGGCAAGCATTGCCCCGAAAAAGCTGGCAACCACGAGATGTACATGTTGATAAACGAGAGCAGTCTTTAATCCGAAGCCAAAAGCAGTCATCAGCAAACAAGGCAAAATATAGCGTTTGGGTACGCTAAACATCAGCGTCCAACCAAGGGTAATAATACATGAAAGCACAACGGTTTCAATAAACCACATCTCAAAACCCCCAATGCTGTATGCGAAGCAAAACCAGCGCCATCACGATACCAACGCAAGCAGATAAGGTCAACATATAGGTAAAGACTGCACGCCCAACGCCAATATTGACATAGCCTTTGAGGATATCTGAGAACGAGTTAATCAAAGGAAAGCTCGGCACCAGTAGCAGCACGCTAGAGGCAACCGCAATATCGGCATTATTACCAATATCAAAATAGTAGGTCGTCGCTCCAATTAAAGAAGCAATAAAAGCGGTCACAATGACGGTGATAAAAGGATTAAAGTGGTGTTTGGATAAGTAAATACGAGTGAACATCGCCACCATACCCGCAATAAATGTCACCGCGGTAATAGACCAGCTGCCGCCATTCAGATACGCAAACGCTCCACAAGATGCGCCAACAAACATGCTCACTAGCCACGTTGGGTATACGGTCTTATCCAATTCATCAAAGGCAAGGGTCGTGCGGTCAATCAAATCGGTACTGTCTACGGTGGCTTCGGTTTTATTGATAATTTGCTGAATTTGTACCAATAAATTGACATTGATGCTTTGATTGATCGTGTCTCTGGTGGTGGTGATACAGCGTTCGTCACAGATGGTCGTCAGGGTGATAGCGTTAAAATTCAGAGAACATTCAACGCTGTTCATCCCCAACGCAAGCCCCAAGCGTTTGGACAAGTCCACGACTACGGCAGACTCAGCGCCATACTGCATAAGGAGTAAGCCGCAGCGCACGCATAGTCGAGTAATGCGTTGCTGCTTTACGTAGCTGATAGAGGTCATGGTGAGACACGCAGGTTGGTTGGTATCGATACGCTATTATAAAGGGTCTGGGAGCTGACGCGCAGACATTATCGGACATTATGTTTGATGCTACTATAAATTATAAACTTTTTTGGCAAAGAGAAAATAGAACGTACGGTAGATGCGCGAGTGATAAATGTAGAAAGGGCGTTCATGTAGGTGGAATCTATTGCAGGATGCTCTCTAAGCAGCGATTTTAATTAAAGGAATAAAGTTGTAGGCGTCAAATGGAGGCTGGGAATTGTGATATCAAACAAATAATAGATTATAAAATTAATAGACTTTTGTTTTCTGTAGTGATAATCTCTTCCTCGATAATCTAGACACATTACTTACATGATAATTACATATTGATTGAATTTTAGTTACGTTATCAATTATATATCGTTCTCAATTATATATCGTTCTCAATTAATGTGTTGCAAGACATAGATTTCGATAGTGGAATTTTAAGTCTATCAATTCCTTGCCTTTAGCTTAGCTATTTAACTTAATTGTATTTCTCAACCAGGACGTCTAATGACCACTTTTAATAACATAAAAAATGCTCTATTGCTGACTACTATTACTACTTTAGCAGGGTGTACTACGGTCGCCGATATGGCAGGGTACGATACGGCTACATTAAATACCGATGCGGCTAAAAGCTACTCTCAAGTGGTCTCTAAAGCCAGTAGTCAAGGCGCGGTAGATAATACTTCTGCTACCGCCATTCGAGTGAAAAACGTCTTTAATCGTATGAAGCCCTACGCCGTTCGCGCTAATACAACAGGCGTCCCTTTTGATTGGCAGGTCACGGTTATACGTTCACCTGAATTAAATGCTTGGGCAATGCCTGGCGGTAAGATGGCTTTTTATACCGGTATTGTAGAAAAGCTACAGTTAACAGATGCAGAGATCGCGGCAATCATGGGACACGAAATGACCCATGCGCTATCTGAGCACAGTAAAAAAGATGCTGGGCAAAAAATTCTGACAGGCTTAGCGCTGCAGTTAGGTGGTGCCGAACTACAGTCAAGAACAGGGTTAAGTGATGATGCGTTGGGTTTGATTAGTGACTACGGACTTGATAAGCCATTTTCTCGTAGTCAGGAGTCACAAGCCGATGCGGGTGGTCTACGCTTGATGGCGGAGGCAGGCTACAATCCAGAAGCTGCCGTTGCAGTATGGCAAAAAATGGAGGCTGCCAATGGTCGTAGCAACACCATAGCTACTTTAATGTCTACCCATCCAAACTCTGGGCAGCGTATCGCTAAAATTCAGGCACTTTTACCTGAGGTTACGCCAGTTTATCAAGCGGCTGCGAAAGCACCTGCTAATGCAACTAGTGGGGCAACGACTGGAGTAACGACTAGAACCATTAAACGTAAATAACTCAGTAAATACTCTCAAAAGTAAATGTTATCGAAAAAGGTAAGTCAAACGACTTACCTTTTTTTTGCGAAGAAACATCTAAAATTGGTTGGTTTAAATTTTATCTTAGGTCATGATGTTGGGTGTTGTGAGCTGCGCCTAACATATTGGCTTTGGCAATACGTCAAGCTTCGCGGTATGTGAGAGCGGTGAGCGGGATGACATGACGCTAACGAGTAAGCGTTTTGACAGTTGGGCTGTCTAAATGTGAAGTTGAGTCGTAATGCAGCAAATTGAAGAAAAGCTAGAGTGTATTGTGGATGCGCAGGTGATGAATATTGAGCGGGAGTTTGTTTAAGTTAGGTATGCTTATAGAGAGCAAAGGCTGATTTTAGCTCATACCTTATCTACCCTAAGCTTATGAGTAGTCGCTACAACCGAAGCCAAATAGATTTTTAGAGCAGAAAGCCATAATATCTTTAGAGATTTATGATTGATAAAGGACTAGATGAATGAGTGAAAGAAAAAAAATATTAATATTAGGAAATGGCTTTGATTTAGCTCATTTCCTACCAACAAAATATGAACATTTTATTACTGCAATGCGCGCAGTCGAAGATGCTGATTCAAATGAACATTTATTATTTGATAATATTTTCCATGAGCTGTTAGCAAGTGAAGATTTCTTTCTAAACAGAACTAAAGAAATGTATAAAACTGAAGATGTGAAAATTTCTGTAGAAAGTTTAATACTTTTGAAGGAGAAGCTATCTAATAATGGATGGTTTCAGTATTTCAAAGATTACTTAGATAGCGGCATCGATACATGGATAGATTTTGAAAACGAAATAAAAAACGTTTTAGATATTGTATGCTCTGTATTAGATAAAAATTCAGATAAGAACGAGATGATTGATATAAAATACTATGGAAGTGATTTAAATATCATTGCGGATGAATTTTTTGAAGACTTTAATACTAATAAAAATCACTATCTCAACGTCTTGCTAAAGCTGGGTATTTTACGAAATACATATATATACGAAGATAAAGGAAACTTTATAGAAGTCAATAAATTTGGGTTTGACGATATGAATCAACAATATGGTTACGATCCACTTACCGGATTTGGTAGACCGAGTCCAGCATTTGAAGAACTAAGTTTAAACGATGACTATGTAAAGAAATATAAAGGTAAAACAACTGGTGTCCATATCTATAAAGTAATAGAAAATATGAATTATCACTTATCGTCTTTTATAGATATTTTCTCTAGGTATATTGAATTAGTTGAAAGTTTGGTACCAAGGTCTAAATTGCAAAGACCTAAAGCACTTTGTAATTTAGATGATATCTATAGTTTTAATTACTCATCTACTACTAGTAGATTATATGAAACAGCACATCAAAATTTCCTACATGGTAAAGCAGGCGCTGATAATATTGTTCTTGGAATATCAGAATTAGAAAATGAATTATTAGTTAACCAAAAAGCATATGGGTTTGTTAAATATTACCAAAAACTAGTTAATGACACTAACTATAAATTCCTTTCTGGTAATCAGAGTCTAAATATTTTAGAAAGGAACACTAGAGACGATACAAATTATATGCTTGCAAAGCCATATGAAGTATACATATGGGGTCACTCACTTGACTCATCTGATAGTGACTACATTAAAGAAATTTTTTCTTTTAATAAAACTGTTAGAGTTTCAGTGTATCTAATTGTGTATTACTTTCCATCTCCACATGCACAACTTGCAAATCTAATCTCAATTATGGGTAAGGATATAATTGAAATGTGGATGAAGAAGGGTTGGCTTGAATTCGTTGAAGCGCCTGATATTTATGCTCTTAACAGTACCGAAGGTTATGTTGATAAGTTAAGTAAATATTCAGAAGGAGGTATTTTTGCATAATGAATATTGTTGACTAAAAACGTAGGTTATCAAGTTGTAGTAAGCTGCTAACTTAATCTTATATTAAAACCCAACCCAACAAAAAGGCCACTCCCTAAAGAGTGGCCTTTCATCAATGATCATCTAACAAATACCAGTTATTAGTGACGACCTTGGCCTGCAGGCTTCTCAAACCCTTTTGCACTCATGCATGAATCTATTTTCTTCATATCGCTTTTACTTGGACGACTGTCTTTATTCATTTTTACGCCAGCTCTTTGAGCACAATCATTCATGGCTTGTTTCATGTCTGCTGACATAGCAGGTCTTTGATGGTTGCGATCGTTTGAGCCATTTGATGTACCGTTTGACGCACAGGCACTAATGCCAACAGTAGATGCTAAGACAATGAACAGTAATTTTTTCATAAGAAGTCCTTGAGAGTTTTAGGGATAGGATAGGGGTTAGCTGTGTCAGTGTGTACGTGCTATGGCTTGTTATATGGCTCTTAACCAGATATTTCTATATCGTATGCGTCTACGCATCATATCTAACTATTTAAATATTAATACAATCAACGTTTAAGTATCTTTAATAAAGATTAAGAAAGGTAACGCAACGCGTTATATATATCTTGATGCCTTAATCAAGATATAGTGTGCAGATTGGACAAAGCCTTATATTAGCCAATAAAAAAGGCCACCCTATCAAGAGTGGCCTTTTATCAATCATTCACTAACTTGTATTAGCTGACTTCTTTCATGCCTTGCTCTAGCATCGGCTTTAAGAATATACCCGTGTAGGATTCTGTGCCTTCAGCTACTTGTTCAGGTGTGCCTTCAGCGATGATCATACCGCCACCTTTACCGCCTTCAGGGCCCAAATCAATTACCCAATCTGCCGTTTTGATGACGTCAAGATTGTGCTCGATGACCACGATGGTATTACCTTTATCGCGTAGGGCATGTAGGATATGCAGCAGCTTATCGATATCATGGAAATGCAAACCAGTGGTTGGCTCATCCAAGATATAGAGCGTCTGTCCCGTATCGCGTTTGGCCAGCTCACGCGCTAATTTAACACGTTGCGCTTCACCACCTGATAGGGTCGGTGCAGACTGACCAAGACGGATATAGCTAAGTCCAACATCCATCAGTGCTTGCAGACGACGATAAATCGCTGGAATGGCTGAGAAGAACTCAGTGGCATCTTCTACGGTCATATCTAGGACATCGGCAATATTTTTACCTTTATAGTGAATCTCTAAGGTCTCACGGTTATAGCGCTTGCCTTCACAAGTATCACACGGCACATACATATCAGGCAAGAAATGCATCTCAACCTTGATGAGACCATCACCTTGGCACATCTCACAGCGTCCGCCTTTTACATTGAAGCTGAAGCGACCCGGCTTATAACCACGGGCACGCGCTTCTTGCGTCTGAGCAAACATCTCACGCACAGGGGTAAACACACCGGTATAAGTCGCTGGGTTTGAGCGCGGCGTACGACCAATCGGACTTTGATCGATATCGACCATTTTATCCAAATGCTCAAGACCACTGATGCTGTCATGCTTATCCGCGATGAGCGTTGAGGCATTATTCAATTGCGTCGCTGCCAATGGCATAAGGGTACGGTTGATCAAAGTTGATTTACCCGAACCTGAGACACCAGTCACACAAGTCATAATACCAATGGGAATGGTCAAATCTACATCATGCAAGTTATTGCCTGAGGCACCTTTGAGCTCAATCGTCATCGGAACTTTTTGAGCTTTGGCCTTACCTGTGATTTCAACATCCATCGTCTTGGCTTTATGACGAATGCTTGGAATCTCGATTCTCTTCTTACCAGACATATATTGCCCAGTCAGCGATTCTTTATTGGCCATGATGTCATCGACCGTACCCTGAGCGATAATATGACCGCCATGTACACCTGCACCAATACCGATATCGATGACGTGATCTGCTTGGCGAATGGCATCTTCATCATGCTCAACGACCAGTACGGTATTACCCAAATCACGTAAGCGCGTTAGAGTTTTTAGCAGACGGTCATTGTCGCGCTGATGTAGACCAATCGATGGCTCATCAAGCACATACATCACGCCCATCAGTCCTGCGCCAATTTGGCTAGCCAAGCGAATACGCTGCGCCTCACCGCCTGATAATGTTTCAGCAGAGCGGGCGAGTGATAGATAATCAAGTCCGACACTGACGAGGAAGTTTAAGCGCTCGTTAATCTCTTTAAAGATTTTTTCCGCGACTTCACCTTTATGACCGCCAATCTTGAGCGTTTTATAATAGTCAGCAGCGTCACCGATAGACAGCTTAACGATTTGAGCGATGGTTTGGTCATCGACACGGACATTGCGCGAGATTTCATTGAGACGCGCGCCATCACAGACGTTACAAGTGGTATCAGCCAAGTATTTCGCTAGCTCGTCACGGACGAGATTACTTTGCGTCTTAGCATAACGGCGTTCTAAGTATGGAAGCACCCCTTCAAATGGCACGGTCTTATTGGTTTTACGACCGCGCTCATCAGTAAAATTAAACGTCAGCTTCTCTTTACCAGAACCTTGCATAATCAGGTCTTGCTGTTCTTTTGGCAGATCTTGCCACGGTGCATCCATGTCAATTTTAAAATGATTACAAACGGTCGATAGCAAACCAAAATAGTAGGCATGACGCTTATCCCAACCATTGATCGCCCCTTGATTGAGCGATTTTTCATGATGGGTAATCAGTTTTTCGGCAGAGAAGTACTGACGTTTACCGAGACCATCACAGCTTGGGCACGCACCGTATGGATTGTTAAAACTGAACATACGCGGTTCAAGCTCAGGTACGGCACGATCACAGACAGGGCAAGAGTGCTTAGCTGACATGACTTGATTGTCATCGCCGCCTTCTTTTGGATTGCCATCCATAAAGTGTAGCGTCACCAGCCCTTGACCCAAACGCAGAGCGGTTTCTAAGCTCTCAGCAACACGGTTGCCCAAGTCATCACGAACTTTAAAGCGATCGACCACCACTTCGATGGTATGTTTTTTCTTCTTATCCAACGTCGGTAGCTCATCGGTATCATAGACATCACCGTCGACGCGCACACGGACAAAACCTTGTCCAATCAGCTGCTCAAGCAAGACGGTATGCTCACCTTTACGCTCACGAATCACAGGTGCCAAGATCATAATCTTAGTATCATCTGGCAAGGCCATGACTTGATCGACCATTTCAGTGACCGACTGCGCGACCATTGGTTCACCATGCTCTGGGCAAAAGGGCGTACCAATGCGCGCATAGAGTAGACGAAGATAGTCATAAATCTCAGTAATCGTCCCGACGGTAGAGCGCGGGTTATGGTTGGTTGATTTCTGCTCGATAGCAATCGCTGGCGATAAGCCTTCGATACTATCGACGTCAGGTTTTTCCATTTGCGAGAGGAACTGACGCGCATAGGCCGACAAGCTTTCGACATAACGACGTTGCCCTTCGGCATACAGCGTATCGAATGCCAATGACGATTTACCAGAGCCTGATAAGCCGGTAATTACTACGAACTTGTCGCGTGGAATGTCTAAATCGATATTTTTTAGATTATGAGTGCGTGCGCCGCGAACCTTAATATACTCGTGTGCCATCGGTGTTAGGTTTCCTATTTGCTAAAAGGGGATTGAAAATATCTCAAATTAAAAGCTAAATACAGATCAATAGAATGGTTGGTTAAAAACGTGAATATTTTGTAAGTTTATAATATGGTTATAAATAATATTTTTATAAAGTGTTCATACGTTGATGAAGTGAGAGCTATAGATGCCTAATTTACTGTTTTAATTTTTATTGCTGAGCGATATGCTACTTGGCGTTCATTTTGCTGTTTTCTTATTCTACAGCCTTTGAGGTGATTGGTTTTCGTATGACTAAGCAAATCTAAATCAAATCAATGTTAAGTAGTAGTCATCTTTTGTCATGGTTTTGACCAAAATGTCGTTTTATAGAGGAGTTTGTCATCTAAGCGATCGCTTTAGCTGACGAGTAATAATGTTTATGACGTTTTACTTTATTGTCATGGCGACCGCATTATTCAAGGTGTGATTGCGCATCCGATGCAGTTGGTAACAAAATAATCGCGTAATATGAATGGCTTGGGTTGAGACGGTATAGGAGGCTGCACTCATAAGACAAAAGTCTCGGCACGCAAACGGCGAATGTCTTATACTAGTGGGCTTAATTTGTAGCTAAAGTCTTGATAGCATCACAATAGTATAAGCAGCGCAGTAGTGATAAATCAGCAATGACGAACCAGTGAGGCAAGTATGAATAGCGTAGAAAAACGGGCAATCCTCGGGGTCGGTGGTATATTTGCTTTGCGGATGATTGGTCTGTTTATGATTGTGCCTGTGTTTTCTGTATATGGTGACAATTATGCGCACGCGACGCCGTTTTTGATTGGCTTAGCCGTTGGTATTTATGGCTTAGGGCAGGCGATATTTCAGATACCCATGAGTTTGGCTGCGGATAAATTCCCGCGTAAGCCGATTATCTTTTTAGGACTGATCTTATTTGCCATAGGCGGTATCATTGCGGCAAATGCGACTGATATTTACGAGGTTATCATTGGTCGGGCGCTGGCAGGTAGTGGTGCGGTCTCTGCAGTATTGATGGCATTATTGGCTGATGTAACGCGCGAAGAGATGCGTACCAAAGCGATGGCAACGATGGGCTTGACCATTGCGACTTCTATCATGCTCGCTTTTGCCTTTGGTCCGTTATTGGTTGGCTCGATGGGTATCTCTGGTTTATTTTGGTTGACCTCAGGCTTTGCCGTATTGGCGATGCTGTTATTGTTGTTCGTGCCGACACCGCTACGAGTGCTTAAACACAATTTAGACAATAAATCGATTGGTCAACAATTAGCAACCGTCCTCAAAATCGGCGATTTAAACCGCCTACATATCGGTATCTTTGCTCTGCATCTGACCATGACGGCGATATTTGTGATATTGCCGCATCAGCTTAATGAAGTGATGGGTTTATCGGTACGTCAGCAAGGCTTGGTTTATTTGCCGCTGTTATTCATTGGTTTTGCCGTCGCCATTCCTTTTATTATCATCGCTGAAAAGAAACGCAAAATGCGCCAAGTATTCTTAGGTGCGATTGCGCTAATGACCGCTGCTTTAGCGATATTGGCTATTGGCAGTCAGGTTGGCATTGGTATTATATTAGGTCTGTTATTGTACTTTATGGGCTTTAACTTACTTGAGGCAACGATTCCCTCATGGATATCTAAGCGCGCCCCAGTCGCCAATAAAGCCACTGCTATGGGGCTTAACTCATCCAGCCAGTTCTTTGGTGCGTTTGTCGGTGGTGCGATGGGTGGTTTGTTATTAAGTCAGCCGAATTTTCTGGCGTGGGGTATTTTAGCCGTCATTATGGGCGTGGCACTACTCATTATCATTCCGATTGCTCAGCCGCCTTATCTATCGAGTACTACTGTGACCATCCCTAAAGATATTAATATCCAAGACTGGTCACGCCAAATGCTGGCGGTAGACGGCGTGGATGAGCTGGTCGTGATGGCGAAAGAGCAAGTCGCCTATCTCAAGCTAGACAAGACACAACTGACAGATGACTCGCGGCTGCAGCTATCGAGTTTGGCACAGAGTCCACTAGATATTTAACAAAGGGTATAGACAACGTACTTAGGCGAGTAGAGATAAGGTTGAATAGGCAAAAACTGAGTAGACAACGACTAGATAGACAGCCATTATTAATAAGTAAACGCTAAATCTTTATCTCTATTTAAAAGGAATTAATATGAGTAAGTTTACGATGTTGTCGCACGGTGTTGCGCCTCGAGTAATGGCCAAGCTGGCAATAGGTGCTGGTCTATCAGCCACGTTACTACTCTCAGGTTGCGCCACACAAAATATCCAAGCCTATCAGAACAGCACGCCGACGCTCGATATGCATGAATTCTTCTCGGGTCAAATCGATGGTTGGGGCATGTTTCAAGGTCGCAATGGCGAGGTCAAAAAACGCTTTTACGTCGATATTGATGCCACTCACGAAGGCGATAACGTCATCGTTTTAGATGAGAAGTTCGCATGGGCGGATGGGTCAAAATCACAGCGTATCTGGCGATTGACCAAACAAGAGGATGGTAGCTGGAAAGGCACAGCAGGCGATGTCATTGGCGAGGCAACAGGGAAAGTGGTTGGCAATACCTTGCATTGGAATTACTTGTTAGAGCTACCCGTTGAGGATAAAACCTACAAAGTGAATTTTGATGACTGGATGTATCTGGTCGATAAAGACGTCATGCTCAATCGCTCAGTGATGAAAAAATTTGGCGTAGAGCTGGGTAGCGTCACCTTGAGTATGCATCGCAATAACGAGAGCAATGGTTCTAAATAAGTTTATAAAGGACAGAGTGAGTTGATATAGTCAATCCTTTATAAAAGAGCTACAGCGTTAACCTCGCTTGAAGTATCACATATACATCTGCACTCGGTTGCCTTGTATCTCTTTTAAACTGAATCCACTATAAGTCAGTAACTGGTAATAGTATTAATTCGCTTAATAAAATGGCAAAATAGCAATATCAGGGTTTTTTAAACCTAAAAATTATAATATATATCTAGACGACATAGATTGTCGTCTTTAATAGATAGCTTGTAGATATTCCAATAAAAATTGATTACAGTAAAATCATTAATGAATGCGCTTAGCTGCACAGTCATTAAAGCGATTCATAAAATTATTCATAAGTAAAAGGACGGTATCATGCGCGGAGTTAATAAAGTTATCATCATCGGTAACCTTGGAGCAGACCCTGAGGCACGTCAATTTAATAACGGCGGTAGTGTGACCAATATCTCGGTTGCAACGTCAGAGCAGTGGACCGACAAGCAAAGTGGCGAAAAAAGAGAAGCGACGGAATGGCATCGTATTTCTCTATTTAATCGTTTGGGTGAAATTGCCGCGCAGTATTTGCGTAAAGGCAGTAAAGTTTATATCGAAGGCAGTTTGCGTACCCGTAAATATCAAGATCCCAATGGTCAAGACCGTTATATTACTGAGATTCGTGCTGAGCAAATGCAAATGCTAGATGGTGCGACTGGTGGTCAAAGTGATAATAGCTTTGGCGGTCAAAATCAGGGTCAAGGTGGTGGCTATGGCAATCAAGGTGGTCAAAGCAATCAAAACAACTTTGGTCAGCAAGCAAACAATCAGCCAGCACAGCAAGGCGGTTACAACCAGTCAGCTGCTCAAGGTGGTCAAAACAGCTTTAACAATCAAAGCGCACCTGCTCAGCAGAACCAGTTTAATCAACCTGCGCAAAAGCCTGCACAGTCAAAGCCGACAGCAATGCCAGACGGTCCTGTCGATGATGATATTCCTTTTTGAGGAATACGTAATCTAATAGTGTTGATTAAATCAGATGGGGTCTATATAAATAGACCCTTTTCTTATGTCTAAAGAATAAAAATAGTTTATAATAGATTTGTGAATAAAATACATGATTAAGTGTTGATTAAAAGGTTTGTCACATGGCTCAGATTAAGAACTTAATATTTAGTAATGGGGAAAGATATCCAATGCTAATGGATTCAGATGGTACTCCTGACTATTGGGTTACATTATATGTGACAGAGAAGCTAAGACCTTCTCAAACACAATCCGCAATTATCAATACTCTTGGGCATTTGATACACCTTAAACTATGGGAAGAGATAAACAATAGAAACCTTATAGAAGAAT
This sequence comes from Psychrobacter cibarius, assembly GCA_030686115.1. Taxonomy (NCBI): domain Bacteria; kingdom Pseudomonadati; phylum Pseudomonadota; class Gammaproteobacteria; order Moraxellales; family Moraxellaceae; genus Psychrobacter; species Psychrobacter cibarius. The sequence goes on along the minus strand of CP131612.1, from coordinate 2,730,454 downwards.
TTGTAGAGTCTAAGTTCTTAAGTAATGAGGATGTCTACTCTATTCGTGATCACTGTATGCTGGATAGTAGAAGCTTGAGGAGTTGGTTAAAAAGATCAAAGAGTAATGTAGTAAGGTTTCCGTCAGCATCAACTGCGAGCTTTAAGCCTATTCAAAGTGTCTCTAGTAATCATGCATCAAATAGAATGACTCATATAGCTTTTTACTTAGACTTTATAGTTAGAGTCTTACTAAAGAACAAACTAATAAATGAGACTGTGTCTGCTTCAATTACTAGCATGAATAAGTCGTTATTAGCTAACAAGCCCAAAGGCAATAAGGGAAAGGGTTTAGCTGTTGACCCTAATTTAAAGTCTGCACCACCTGAAGCTTTCGATCGAATACTGGAGATTGTAAAAGAAGATTCATCTGATAATCCTTTCAAAGGTACAGATGTTAAATTACGCAATGCAATTATATTTGAAGTCATGAATCAGACAGGTATGAGAGCTGGTGAGATCCTAGCGTTGCAAATTGATGACATAGATTTCCATAAAAATACTATTTCAGTTGTGAGGCGACATGATGCGGTTGAAGACCCCCGAAAAAGGCAGCCAGTGGCTAAAACTAGAGAACGTAGCATACCTGTTAGTGCAACCCTCATTGGACGATTAAAAAGCTATATTATGGAAAATCGTGCAGCTACCGATAATGCTAAGGCGCATCCTTATATTTTTGTCACTCATAAGCGTGGTAACTATTTCGGTAAGCCAATATCCAATAGTACGTTTGTTAACCGTATTATTAAGCCTGCAATAGCAGTTAGCCCAGAGTTACTTGAAGAAGTAACAAGGCATGGTTTTCGCCATAATTTTAATTACAACCTCTCAAAGCGCATAGATGCTAGAAATCAAGCAGCAAAGACCAATCCAGAGATATCTCCAGTTACAGAGAAAATGGAAATACAAATTAGGAAGCAACTTAATGGATGGAGTTCTGATAATACTGCTGAGGGATATAATTTAAGATATATAAGAGAAGAAGCCGATCGCGTTATGCGCGAAGATATAGAACACTGGTCTCAATTCATTAAGAAGGATTTATAGCGTGCAAAGTTTACTGAAAAATAATAATAGTGTAGAAGTTTGTGCTGAGCTTGAAAAAGCAAGAATCAAGATACCCGCTCAACATGTTAGTAAAAGTGGATATCCTTTTCAATTTAATAGTGATGAGTGGCGTTTAGATGGCTCCACTGTTATCTACTTCGAACGTTTGTCACGTATGCCTAATAAGCTAAAAGATAGCTTTAAGAGAGCTTTGTGTCGATATGCAGAAGAGCTTTCAGCAATGCATACCTTCAATATGTTTAATCGTTTTAATGCTTTCATGAAAGCTAATAGTGATGAAAATATAACAGTAGACGCTTTATCTAACTACAGAGCTTCGTTTAACTCAGATAATGAATACAAATTAGGGGCTTTAAAAGGGTTTTTGCTAGCTTGGTATGAATGGCGCTTTGAAGGCATTGGCAAAGAAGTCGCAAGTTACTTGGACGAATTAATACTTAGAGGAAACCCTAAAGGCAATGCTGTCAAAGGTGCATGTCCATATTCGGGGCCGTTGACTCATAATGAGCTAGGGGCCTTAATTGATTGGGCGTCAAATGCATTCAATACGAAATCTCTGAATCTTAAAGAGTATGCTTTTTTTATGACATTAGCATTAACTGGTCGTCGAGCTGTTCAAATTCGATCTCTAAGATCCATAGATCTCATTTTACGTGAAGGTGATAACGGTAATGATTATGTTATTAACTGTCCTAGAGCTAAGCAGCGTGGTACTGGTTTTAGAGGACAGTTTACACCTCTTCCAGTCAATGACGATTTATACCTTATCTTGAGCAATCAGCGTGACGAATCGATAAAACGGATTGAAAGTATATTGGGAGTTGTCTTACCTTCAAAAATTCAGGATCAAATCCCCATCTTTTTAGAAGAAGAAAGATTGAATGAGATAGTGGATCAGAAGGACTTAATAAGACAGTTTACTGAAACACCTGATTTTTTACACATGACAAGAAATACAGCTTTTTATTTGCTTCGAAAAGTTTCTATCAAAAATACAGCCTACTCTGAAAGAACTGGTGATTTTATTAACTTTACTGCTTATAGGTTTAGATATACTAAAGGAACTAACCTTACACGTCGAGGAATAACAGGTGTTGCTTTAGCGGCTGCATTAGATCATACGGATACACAGAGTATTGGTGCTTATGTAGAAAATACCGAAGAAACAGCTAAACAGATAGATGAAGTAATGGCTCCAATATTAGCCCCTCTAGCACAAGCGTTTGCTGGAAAACTGATCGCTTCTGAACGAGATGCTATTAGAGCGAATGATCCAAACAGTAGAGTAAAGAATGGGGTTTCGCAAAATATTGGTAATTGTGGGACACATGCATTCTGTGCATCTGGCTATAGAGCGTGCTATACCTGCGTAAATTTTCAACCTTGGTTAGAAGCTCCTCATACTAATGTTCTCACCGAAGTCCTAGAGGAAAGAAAAAAACAAGAGAATCTAGGTATTTCACAAAACGTTATTCAATCAACAGACAAGTTACTACTTGCCGTACAACAAGTCGTTCTTATGTGTGAAGCTATCAAGTCAGAGGAGAAAGTAGTAAATGTCTAATGTTATTCATTTTGAACCTAAAGACGAGCTAACAGCTAAAGAGAACTTAGAGAGTTTTATTGTCCATTGTCGTGATAAGTTGACGCTCTATGATGATCAGGGCGGTTGGCAGAGTAATAACTGGAAACACGAACAAAAAGGGCGTTCAATAGCAATGACCTTTTCAAAATATCGTGAAGTTTCGAATCCTGCTAACTTTGATCCTTTAGAAGAGCCTTTCCTGTCTTTCGCAAAATCTTATATTCGTTACAACCAAAGCATCAAAGCTGTTTCAAGTGTTACTAATAAGATGGTTGCTTTACGCCTAATTCATGATGCTTTGTTTGAGGTTCATGATGATGCCGATATATTAAGAGTTGATGGTTTAGTCCTTATTAAGGTGAATGAACTAACTACGATTCGGATAACTAATGATGACCGCAGAAATAAAGTAGGCTACCAAATTCAAATTCTGCTTGATTTTATTCGGGATAAGAGATTTGCACCTACACTTCAGGCATGGGTAAATCCTTGGCCTAAAGTAGGCGCAAAAGCCGAAAGAACTGACAAAGAATCTATAGAATGGCAGGATACACGTTGTCCAAGTATGCATCAAATGTTAGCTTTGGCAGATAGTTTTGCAAAAGCTGATACTCAAGAAGACAAGTATTGGTCTAGTATTATGGCACTGCTAATGTTTGCACCTGGAAGAGGCGGAGAGCTTTCAGAATTAACGGTTGATTGTATTCACCGAGGCGAAAATGGGGCGTTAGGTGTCAGATGGTATGCTAAAAAGGGCTTTGGTCATACAATCAAGTGGGTTCCTAAAGACCTTGAAGAGACTGTTTTAGAAGCTCATAGAAGGCTAATGGAAATTGGGCAACCTGCACGAGATGCTGCTAGGTTTGCCTACAATAGGCCTAATACTTTCTTACGTCACGAAGAATGTTGCACCTCACATGACTTCCCTGAGAACGGAAAGCTAAATGCATACGAATTTGCATGTGCAATGAACTTCTCAAAATCTACTGTTGATGGGTTGCTGTATAAGAATATAGATTTAAAATCTGAAGAAGCTTGGGATTACATCGGTGAGAAAAGGACTAAATGGATACAGAATCTAAGATCTAATGGAAGCCCTACATATACAGCGCTAGCTCAATATACCTTAGAAGAGTACAAAAACTCAAGTTGGCCAAATTTACAGTCAATTGAACGTCCAATATGGGACTCTCTAGTACTTATACGTGACCGTGAATTTCATAACCAGTTTTCCGCTAGATCCTTTTCATGGCGTCTGCCTACAGTTAACGAATTAAATGCTCAATTATCTATCCGAGACAAGCTCAAAAATCCACCTAAAACTCTGTTCCAAAGAATGGGTTATAAAGATGAAGATGGATCTGAGATTCGCTTAACTTCACATCAAATTCGTGTTTGGCTATCCACTAATGCTGAGCGTGGAGGTATGGATGCATGGCAATTAGCACGATGGGCAGGACGAGCAAGGATAAACGACAACCGTCATTATGATCTTAGAACTAGCGAAGAGCGAGAGCAACAAGCTAGAAGTGTGATGGAGTTTAATGAGCGTCCAACGGCGCTTCAAGCTATAAAGCTTAATTTACCAGTAAGTTATAAGGATTTAGGCTTAAACCGTATCGGTGTCGCTGATGTTACAGAATACGGTATGTGTACTCATGATTATGCTATGTCACCCTGTACTAAAGGTGGTGAGTGCATGACATGTAAAGAGCATGTGTGTATCAAAGGGATGCCCAACACTTTAGAAAGCATTATTAGACTAGAAGACCAAGTAGAGTCTCAGTTCAAAAAAGCAGAGCGTGATGAAGTTAGCGGTCATTTTGGTGCTAATAGATGGGTGACTCACCTTAGTTGGAAGTTGGCACATATTCGCACGCAGCGTATATTGCTTGAGTCAGAGGACACGGCTGAAGGAGCTATTTTGTGGATTCCACCAGACCATGACCCTAGTCCAGTCAAACGCGCATTAGCACAGAATGATTTACAGATCATAGCGAATAGCGAAGATTACGTTGAAGAATCTACACTTACATCTTTACTAGGAATCGAAAATGCCTAAACAAATTATCACACGAAAAACTCTTCAAGTTGCGTTGCATGAGCTGGATAGTTGGAGTGGTAAGTTAACATGGGATAGATACGCTCAGCAGCTTGCTAAGGTGTTAGGTGAGGATGCAATCAGTCGGCATACTCTAATGTCATACAAGGTGTTAGTTGAGGCTTTTAGAGAGCGAAAAGAAAGCTTGAAAGAAGCTAAAAATAGCGATGCACCAGATATTACTCTTGAGTTTGCCAAAAAACAGATTGCTATGCTAGAAGCTAAAGTGAAGCGACTTGAAAGTCAAAATGAGAAGTTACTAGAACAGTTTGTGAGATGGCAGCATAATGCTTATATGATGCCGAAAGTGGATATGAATTTGCTTAATCAGCAGTTAGATAAACCTTTGCCTCAAGTAAACAGAAGGTAGTTTTAATCCACAGATGTAAAGAATTCGTAGTACTGTTATTATTAGTTAAGTATATTCAATACAATTCTTACGAAACTACCCCTTCGTTGATTTTGCTAAAAGATTTTAAGAGTAAACGAGGCTATAATTTTGTATCCGAAGCAGAAAATCAAAGTAATTATAAAGCGGCTATGTAAAAATTAAATTAATAAAGTATTTGATTATAAAAATTGGGCTTTCAAATGGAAAAAAACGAAGTACAAATACAAATACAGACGCAAGTACAAAGATGGTTGTCTCGCAAGACAACTACAGGTTCTGTTAGACAAGTGACAGGATTACCTATTGCCTTAGCATCAGATGTGGGAGTAGTACGGTCTGAGAATCAAGACCGACTAGTGTTATTGCGTGCCCAAGTAACCAATGAGAAATCATTTTTAGTTGGAGTCTTATGCGATGGTATGGGGGGAATGGTTAATGGTAAAGAGTGTGCTGAACTTGCAATATCTTTCTTTATTTCTAGTTGTATAGTACATAGACAGATGAAGTTAAAAGATAGGCTATTGAATGCCGTTAATTCTGCTAACAATGCAATATATGAGAAATACCATGGAGATGGTGGTACAACGCTTTCTGCATTCATACTGGATAGCGATAAACAAATAGAAGTTGTAAATGTTGGTGATAGTAGAATTTATTTAAAAACTGACATGGGTTTTGAGCAAATTACAACTGATGATACTGTTGCAGGGCAGCTTAAAAATAACTTTCATACCCCTGAAGTAAGTGGCCTTCTTCAATATATTGGGATTGGACCGAGCTTAGAGCCTCATTTTATTGAGCTACCCCATATAGATAAAATTTCAAAACTATTAATGACAAGTGATGGTTCGCACTACATAGTACAGGAAACTCTTAGGCGTATCATGATTCCCAAATTACCTGCATCAGAGCTTGCTGAAAGACTTATAAGTGTAGCTAAATGGTGTGGCGGTCATGATAACGCAAGTGCTTTACTCCTAACAGATTTGCCTTCTCTATTCCTTAAAACTGAAAATATTTATAAAGGAACGATAGATATTTGGGACTCATTTGGAGAAATGCAATTGTTTGGAATAGAGACAGCGTCATCCAAAAAAACTCAAATAATTTCCGATGTTAGTGTAGATCCGAAAGCGGATATAAACGCAAGTGTTGTGTCTAATACTAGTGCGCGCTCAAAAGATGAAGAAACTTCTAAGAATAGTGACAGTCTCGATAATAAAATCAAGCCAAGAAAAATGAGACAGAAAAAAGAACTTACAAAAGAACCAGAACAGCCCAACTTGAGGATTGATTTTGAATAATAGTATTCTGATGAATGGATTGCCAACAAGATATGTACTTGATGGAGAATCAGGAAGCGGTGGTTTTAGTGATGTATTTTACTGCAATGATACTCACCTAAAACGTAAAGTCGCAATAAAGACGATTAGAGATGCTGATCAAGCTCGGCGACTAGATGATGAGATAGAAGCGTTATTGAAGATTAGGTCAAAACACGTAGTGCAAGTATTTGATGTTATACGTGTGTCAGACATTGATACTAATATGGATACAGTTGGAATTGTTTTGGAGTACATAAACGGTGAAGATTTAGTTGAATCTAAATATCACCTTCAGTCTAATACTAGTTTACTAAAAGTGCTTTGGCAAATTGCTTCAGGAATATCTGATATTCATGATACTGGATTGATTCATAGGGATATCAAACCAAACAACATGAAACTGGATAGCGAAGGTATACTTAAAATATTTGACTTTGGATTATCAAGGAATTCAGGCTTAGATGCGGTGACTGTCGGATTTACAGGCACTCAGGGATTTGTTGCTCCTGAACAATACACGCATGAAGAGGTAAACTTTACATCTGCTATCGACATATATGCATTTGGAATTTCAGCTCTTTATTTAGCTACACAAGATATACCTAAGCCATTATTGGAAATGCCACCTAAAGCTATACCTATAAACTCTTTTGACTGCCCATACTTAGATCCCTACCCAACTTTAAAAGTACTTTTTGAAAAATGTCTAGCACATGATCCTATTGATAGACCAAGTATTGTAGAGATTACAAACGAAATTAGTAAATATTTGCTTTTTAACCAGCATCAAGCAATTGTTGTTATGGACGGAAAGACTAACTTATTAAACTCATCAACTAGAAGTGCGAAATTAAATTATGGAACAATCGGTAGTTTTGAGATTGAGTATAATGGACTGGATTTCTTATTGAAAAATGTTGTAGGTGAAGTGTTTGTCAATAATGGACTAGCAAAATCTGGTAGAAATATTCCTGGAGCATGTGTAATTGGCTTAGGAAATAAACAAAGGCATCATCTTGAAAGAAAGTTTGTTACTTTTGATATTTCAAATCCGGAGGTTACATTATGATCGGTCCACACGAGCGAGATGATATTGTAGGTGAGCGATACCAAATTGAAGAATTTGTTGACCAAGGAGGTATGCAATTCGTATATTCAGCTTACGATAAAACTCTCAACAATAGAGTTGCGCTTAAAACTCCAAAAAATCCATCTGCGGAAAAGAGATTCCATAGAAGTGCAGTTGTTTCAGCAAAAGTTAATCATCCTAATGTTGCAAAGACATTAGACTATTTCGAGGTTGGTGATAGAGCATATTTAGTTGAAGAACTGGTTATTGGAGGTGATATGTCTAAAACGCTTCTTAAAGAAGCAGACTATTTGGACCCATTTCTTGTTGCCAAGTTATTCCATTATTTAGCAAAAGGACTTGCTGCTTCGCACCACGCAAATGTCATACATAGAGATTTGAAGCCCACAAATATAATGATTGTTGGTGGTTTTCAATTATCGGGTGTTAAGATTACAGATTTCGGTATTGCTAAGATGGCCGCTGAAGAATTAACAGAAGCAGTCATAGGTGGTGAAGAGACAATAACTGTTTCAGCTACTGCTCTTGGAGCTTTACCTTATATGTCACCCGAAGCTATAGACACTCCCAAAGATGTAGGAATCGAAACTGATATTTGGTCGCTTGGAGCTATGATGTATGAGTTATTGACAGGTACAAAGCCTTTTGGCTCAGGTTTAAAAGTTGTTAAGCGTATCCTTGATGCTGATTATGATGCCTTTCCTGAGTTTATAACTGCTAATCCCCAATTTAGCTACTTGTCTACGAAAATAGTTGAACTGATACAAAAATGTCTATCTCTTGATTCAAGAGATAGACCAACTGCTGATGAATTAGTTACAGAATGTGGATTACTTTGCTATCCAATTCGCGAAAGACACTTTGGTACTATGAGACCACAGAATTCAAGATGGGGATTTGTGGATCCAAGCGATAATACTGCTAATGTTTTTTATCATGTGGACTGTATATATGGTGCACGACCTCAAGTAGGAGAAAAAGTCATGCTGTCTAAATATGAAGGTAGTGGTGCCTATCGTGCTTTACCTCTAGTTCGTATGAAGCAGTAAGTTTCTAATCAAACCATCTGTAGTAACTATGCTCACTATTTAGAATGTTGATTAAGGTAGATAAAATGTCGTTCTTTTGCTTCATTTCTACAATTTTGCAAATTAATGTTAAATATAAAAATAATATTTTATATAAGTATTTGATAAATATAAATTTATTTTAATATTTTTTTTCTATCTATTGATATATGTATACATTACCATTTTAGGATACACCTTAGACTTTAATGTAAAATATATGTTCTAGAAAACCCTGCAATTGCAGGGTTTTTTTATGGCTAGTGATAAATGACTTAAAAAAATAAATTTTCTATAGTGCCCATAAAAGTCGGATGAGAGTGAGCGCGTTAAGAAGATAGACTTTGTCAATTGCTATATTATCTCGCTAAAAAAGTAAAACGTTTGTTGGTTTTTATAGTTGCGCTCTGATGGTTATTTGAAAGCATAGAAAATTAATTACTGGTTGGTAAACGATTTAGTAAGAAGATAAAGCGGATAAACAGTAGCCTGCTTCATTGATTTTATCGATTTTTTTATTCTCATTATTTTATCAAAGTTTATATTGAAATCTATGAAAACTACCTTTCATATCCTATATAGACCGTCTGTTCTATTGGATTTAATTAATGCTAACGGTTCATTAAATGGGTTGATATAATCCACTCGAATCAATAATTCAAACAATATTAAATGTGGGGCTTTCATTTAAAGGGATTTTTATTAACCAATAAAAAGTCAAAATTTGACTGTTTATTGGCTGAAATAATAAAAATTCATCTGGTCGACCGCTTACGATAAGGTTGGTTCAATGTGAAAGGTTAAAGCTGTCACGCTTTTATAATCAATTGACTATAAAAGTGCCCACCTTACTGCTAGTGCTGAGTACAAAGAATGAAAGATGGTGATGTGTTTCAAAAAACTGATTTGGGCAGAGAAGAGATTAAATCTCAGAGTCTTGGCATATTGCCGCGTGAAGCGAGAACATTGCTCATTATGATCGATGGTAAACGCACGTATCAAAGCTATCTTGATACGCTTGACCGTAGCAAAATGTTTGCCGATTTTGGCGGTGTTGCACCACTATTTGAGTTGCTGTTAGGGCTTGAGTGTGTAGAGATAGTGGGCGCTGATAATGCTACCTCCCAAACATCCACTGCGCCGCAAGCATCGACGGCTTATCAGTCTCAAGCATCGTCGTCTGAAAGAAATATTGAGACAGAGTTTGATCGCACCTTTAATGATAAAGGTCTCAATAAAATGGCAGCATTAGGCAAGAAATCAATCAGTAGTATTTTCAAGGCTAGGTTGTCTGGTGCGAGCTACGAAACGATAAAGTCAGAGTTGGCCAACTATATTGAAAAAAACGCACCACCAGTAGAAGCTTGGGGTTACTTGTTGAGTTTAGAACAATGCAAGGATAGCTCGCAATTATTGAGCTTAGTCAAAGAAATACAGAGCACCAGTAGCAGTAATTTATCGCGCGGCATGAATGATTTTATCAAAAAAATTCAACGTTAATATATACGCGACTTATGTTATAAAAAAATGACTTATACCACAAATACTCGGTTATAAAAGGCAGTAGCTGGGTGGTGATAGGTGAAAAATTTAGCAAACTAATTGGAGTGTTTTGTGGAATCAGCTGAGCTTTCAGAATTAAATCGCCTAAAAATGCATCATGGCGAGCATATTATTTTACGTTTAACTTATATTAGCCGTTATAACACCGACAATCCTAAAGGTGAAGTAACGCGCATCCTGACACAAGCTCAGCAAAACAATGAGCGCAATGGTATTACAGGTGCTTTGGTATTTAATCACAATTATTTTTTGCAAAGTATTGAAGGAGCGAGACCCGTCATCAATGAATTGCTCAGAAAACTGGTTAAAGATAATCGGCATCATGGCTTACAAGTCATCGAATGCCGTGAAGTAGAGCTGCGCCATTGGAGCAAATGGTCAATGAAGTATTTGATTCCGAGCGATGAAAACAAAGGACTTGCGCTCAAATTTTCGACAGGTACTCAGTTTAATCCTTATTTGATGAACACCAATCAAATCATGATGTTGATTGAGACGTTATCAGACCTTCAAGAGCAAGAAGCAGTGAGCGCCGCCAAAAAGAAGAAACCATGGTTTTCTATTGGCTAATTGACTGACGTTTATAAAAGCTAAGAACCATCACACCCATGACATTTTACAAGAGATAAGATATGACATCAGCAATGGAAGATGCACACATTTTGATGAGCATGACATACGCTAGCCGTGCCAACCCAGATGTATCGGCCAACGACTTCAACGAAATCTTGCAGCAAGCACAAGTAAATAATGCCGCCAATGGCATTACTGGTATGCTGACGTTTAATAAAGATTATTTTTTGCAAACCATTGAAGGGCCAAGAGCACAGATCAATCGTCTGTTATATAGTTTAATTGCTGATCCGCGTCATCATGACTTACAGGTTATTGAAACACGTGAGTTAAAGCATAGAGCATGGTCTAAATGGTCTATGAATTATGCTTCTCCGACTGAAAAAAATGCGGCGATTTATTTAAAATATTCGACAACGATTGATTTTAATCCCTATTTATTGAGCGCCGAAGCAGCCTATAATTTGATGAATGAGCTTAGTGATCAGCATGATTAATCAATGGTGCTTTTAACTAATCGGTAGGTATATATGGAAAAAATCGGTTGCTATTTTTTATGGATTTATGTTTGCTGAGTTATTCGTTTAACCGTTTTTAGGACATTGTTTATAGAGACTGGTTTTATCTTAAAATTAATAACTGTTTACGAATAACTATTAAATAAATAGTGGTTTTTTATTTACCCGATTTTACTATTCACTGACCTTTGTTATAGAAGATATAATAATCTACTGTTGTGATAGCAAGGTTTTTTGTTTATATTATCTACGCCCTTAGGTATTGTGGCTAACAATATTTTATTTGGTTGAAAAAATATCGATTTGTGACATTCATCGTTGTATTTAATGATGAATACGTCATTCTTAGTTCTTAATAGTGAATAATATCTATTAAGGTTATATTTTTTATCTTACAGTTGGATTTATTATGAGCAAAAATACCGCCATTGATTTAGAAAACCTGAACGTTGATGAGCTACGTGCCATCACTGAAAATGCTCAGCAGCTTATTGCCAAAAAACAACATCAGCGTTTGTATGACGCTTATATGCAGTTTGAGAAAATTGCAGAAGACAGCAATGCCTCTATCGAAGAAATTCTAAAAGCTGGTGAAACGCTAGAGAAAAAACGCAGCATCAAGTATCGCAATACTGACAATAACGAAGAAACATGGACTGGCCGTGGTCGCAAGCCAACGTGGTTGGTTGAAGCGCTAGCAGCAGGTCGTAGTATCGAAGATTTTGCTATCTAGATAGTGTAGTGGCTAACAGGATGATGTCGGTTTAGATTTAGCAAGGTGCAATTTTTACCAAAGACTATTTAAAATAAGCGCTTGTTTAAATGAGTTCTGTTTTAAAAAAGTGCCATGTTATATCTACTCTGATCATCGGGCTTGTTTCTCATGATTTGTGTGCAATCATAGCGTTTGATCGTGATAGTCCTTTCGTCTTAGAAGCTGAGAAAAGCCAGTATCTTTATTGCCATTATGTTGGTAAAAAGATACTGGCTTTTTTTCTGTCATCTGTATGCCATTGTTTGTTATGATAATGACGTTTTTGTCTTATATAAGAGTTATGCAACCGTGCCCCAAGTATCTGCGTCGTCTCATAAGCGCCCTCGTAAGCTGTGGTGGCTGGTTGGGTTTGTATTACTTGCATTATTTGCTGTGTTGCAAATGCCAGCGGCGTGGCTGCTTGAAAAGTATGCTCCCGAAACGCCTTATGTACAGCATGTGTCGGGTAATTTATGGCAAGGCTCCGTTATCTGGCAGATGCCTTTAGCAGCGACACCGCTCACAGGTACGGCGGAATGGTCGTGGCAGCCATGGCATTTGTTATTGGGTAAGATAAGTGCAGAGGTCGATATCAATTCAGCACAAACCCGCCTCAATGGACAAGTAAAAATAGGCACCAACTCATGGCAAGTGGATAATATGAGCGGCAAGGTAGCACCTGAGACGTTGGCAAGTTTGGTTGATTGGCAATTGCCCAATACACCGATTCAGGTCAATAATGTCTCGCTCAGCCGTCAGTCTGGCTCAAGTGCCGCCGCAGAAAACGCTTCAACAAAAAATCCATCTGGTTTTACTCAAGCGGATGGTCAGTTGACATGGGTCGGCGGTGAGATAGGCTATCCTAGCGGTGGCAAGATTTTTTATCTGACCATGCCTGCGATGCGTGCTGAGTTAAGTGCCGAGCAAAAAAACAATAAAAACCTGCTTCATATCAATTTATTAAACAATCAAGATAAGCGCTTGGGCGACTTATATATCGATGGCGATAATATGTTGGATGTCAGTTTGACGCAGCGTTTATTAGAAAGTATGCCTGAGTATAAAGGGCAAGCACCCCAAGATACCCCAGTCGTCAGTGTGCGTCAGCCGCTGCTAAATGGGCTGGGGACACGCTAGATGATGAATGTTTCTACAACTTTGAAACCTGTGCTTAATACCCTTAATCGATTCTCAGGTTGGGTATTGTTATTGGCTGTTGCTTGGTTATGTTGGACAGCGGCTCGATTACTATGGTTGTTGCTCGCCGCACCATTGGCACCGATGTTGCCACCAGCAGCTTTGCAAAATACATCGGCATCTGGCAAGGACTATAGTGGATTATTTGCTATTTTTGCAGACCCTGAACCTATTGCAGCAGCAGTGCAGCCACCGCCCAATGTCAATCTAAAAGGCGTTCTGTTAGCAATGCCAGAGAGCATGTCCTCGGCACTATTGGACGTCAATGGTGAAGTGAAAAACTATCGAATCGGTGACGCGCTAAAAGACAGTGGCTATACCCTTGTCGCTGTCGACTGGAACTCGGTTGTCATCGCTGATGCTAGCGACAAGCAAACCGTCATTAGCATGCCAGCCGCGATGCCATTAGACCAAAGTGACATGATCGCAGGTGCCGTCAGTAATCAGCGCTTGCCAGAGAACAGCATGTTGCCTAACGCCCCTCAGCCTACACAAAATACTGAGGAAGAGTCCGCTGCGACAGGCAGTGACAGTAGCCCGCAATCTGCTATCGATGAAGCGGTCACAGAATTGCAAGAAAACCCCGCCAGTTATTTGAGTAGGATGGGGGTTATGGCAGCAGGGGAAAGCTATCAAGTGACGCCTGCAATGCCAGCAAAGCTGCGTAATCGACTAGGGCTTGAGCCAGGTGATAAAGTGCTAACGGTTAATGGTCAAAGCGTGGGTAGTAATCCTGCCCAAGATGCTAGTGTGCTGCAACAGGTACAGCAATCAGGTGAGGCGCAAATAGAGGTACAACGCGGCGATCAAGTTATTACCATTCGTCAGCAGTTTTAAGCACAATAAATGGGTGAGAAACCTTATTTTAAGTAAATAAGTTTTAATTAAATAAGTATTTAGATAGTGCCACTTAAATAATGCCATTGTGGGCAGAATGTTAAGTGAGCAAAGCAATCATTGAGCACAGCACACAATAAATCCAGTACATACTAAGCGACATCACTGTAGGTAATCATCAATATGGTAAGTTTTCATAATTTTTCAGTCACGCCTCTGTACCATGTTTTGCAGCGCCTGTTGCGCCTGTGTCGTCCTCTTTGCCTAGCCGTACCATTATGGGCTGCCAGTACGGGTCTTGCGAGTGCTGAGAGCTGGAAAGTTAACTTACAAGATGCCGATATCAAAGCCTTTATTAATGAGGTGGCAACCATCACTGACCAAAACTTTGTCCTTGATCCACGTATTAATGGCAATGTGACGGTGATTTCTAACAAAGCCTTGTCGCGTGACGAAATATATCAGCTGTTTTTGAGTGTGATGCAAGTCAATGGTATTGCAGCGATTGACTCGGGAACGACCATCAAATTGGTGCCAGATAATGTCGCCAAACAATCTGGCTTGGCTGTTGATTTACGCGGTGACAGTGTTGGTGAGGCATTAGCTACTCGTGTTATTTATTTAACCAATACCCAAGCTGCAGAAGTGCTGGGTGTCATCCGTCCGCTTATGCCTCAATCAGCTCATGCCGCTGCCGTGCCTGGTGTCAATGCCTTGGTATTGTCCGATCGTGCCGATAGTCTTAATCAGCTGACGTCGCTCATCCGCGATTTAGATAGCAACGTCAATGACAGTTTGCAAGTGATACCACTACGTCACGTCGATGCTGAACGTATGATGGAATTGATTAGTGCCTTGGTTGCAAGTGCTGGTAGCGGGCAAGCACAAGGTGGTAACAACCAGCTTAAAGTTATCGCTGATACCTCTAGCGATAGATTGTTGGTGAAAGGCAGTCCGGAGATGATTGCTAAAGTCAAAGAGATGGTCAATCAATTGGACACCACGCCTACAAGGCGTTTGAGTGGTCTGCGCGTCTTTCGATTAAAATACGCCAGTGCAGGTCATATTGCAGATATGCTACGTGGATTGCTCGCCAATCAATCTATTAATAGCGCTGGAGCAACGTCCTCGTTAGAGTCGGCATCATTGAACGATTCCAGTAGTACAGGCGCTACTTTGACTAATGAGTCTAGCACTAACACAACGAACAACGCGCCGACCTCAGCGACCTCTGGTGCCAATTCGAGTAGTACTGGTACAGGTGTTGGCGGGCGACCTTTTAGTATTATCGCTGATGAAACCCAAAATGCCGTTATTGTCAATGCAGCACCGGAGCTGATGTTTGAGATTGAAGATGCGGTCAATCAGTTGGACAGTCGCCGCGCGCAAGTATTGATTCAAGCGGCTATTGTAGAAGTGTCAGGTGATGATGCGACCCAGCTTGGTGTGCAATGGGCGCTTGGCAATGCCAATAGCGGCTACGGAGTCGTAAACTTCAATAACGTAGGCGCGAGTGCTACAGCACTTGCCGCCGCGGCGTTGGGTGGCGGTGCCGCCAGTATCAGTGCAGCAGCAGGCTCGATAGCTGGTGCTTTGATTGGTATTGGTGATAGCAGTAAAGACAGTCAGGGAAACACCCAGTTTTATGGGGCTATCTTGCAAGCACTTGATTCTTCTACCAGTGCCAATCTGCTGTCTATGCCATCAATTTTGACATTGGACAACGAAAAAGCCAGTATTTTAGTGGGTCAAAACGTGCCTTTTGTGACAGGCTCCTTTACCACCAGTGGCAACGATTCTAGCAACCCCTTTCAAACCATTGATCGTCAGGATATTGGTATCAACCTAAATGTCATTCCTCATATTGGCGACAATGGCACCGTACGCTTGGAGGTCTCGCAAGAAGTCTCGTCGGTGGTGCCGGGCAGTACGGGTAACGCCAGTGGTTTGATCACCAATAAAAGCCTCATCAATACGACGATTCTGGCTGATGATCAGCAGACCATTGCTCTTGGTGGCTTGATGCGTGAAAACAGCACCACGCGCCAACAAAAAGTCCCTGGCTTGGGTAATGTACCAGTCATTGGTCGACTGTTCCGCTCTGACAATGACACGACGCAAAAAAGCAACTTAATCATATTTTTACAGCCAACCATTTTACGTGATGGCAGGGCAGTCGCCAGTGTCACCGAGCGCAAATTTAACCAAATGCGAGTCCTGCAATTGGTCATTGATAAAAACGGTACCATTAAACAGCTGCCATTGAGCGGTACGGAAGGTTGGAATGGCGATGTTAGCGCAGATTATGAATTGATGCCGCTCAATCCCCTTGTTCCTAAGCGCGATCAGACACCAAAGTCTCAGTCTCAAGGTTTTACCAAAGTAGACAGTCCTAGTAATGGTATGACAACTTACCCTTTAAACCGTTAAGAACTCAAAAAAGCGCTTTATTAACGATAGGTTAATAAAGCGCTCGCCTCCTATTCTTATAGCATGTAGAGACACGGTGTAATAAATAAACTACGCCGTACATTAGCTTGCGTATTCATAACACAGATAAACATAGCAGTTTTTATATCGCAGTATACTAATGAGTAATTGAGTAGTAAGTATGAACACTTGCTGATAAATATTGTAGATGATGATATAAAGGTAGGGGTGCAAGCAATGACACATCATAAAAATGCTAAAAAGTGGTTTTTATTAGCAGTCGCTGCCACCACCTTATTAGTGATTCCTCGGCGTAGCAGTCGACAATCTGATACCAGAGCGTTAGATGAGCACAATGTATCAGATGAGCACTTAGATGAGCACTCAGATGAGCAAAATGCAAAAGCCAATTATGATAATACTAATAGGGCGTGTTGAAGGTCTCTTTACTTATCAAAATCTCTTTTGTTGATTGGCATTTTTTAACTATAGAAATCATTTTAAATAAAGTCATCATTCTAAAGTGTTCATTGACGTGGTTATTGCTACAAAATGACAAATAATGTCTATTGAATGACAAATCACGGAACGCCTCGCTGAAAACTATTAATTTTGGAGTCTATCAATGACCCCTATCGCTTCACCTAAGATGATCAAACAGCCCTTACCTACTATTTATCCTCTCATTGACACGCATACTCATTTTGATGCCCCAATATTTGATGATGATAGAGAAATACTGACGCAGCAAGCTCACAATCAGGGAGTGCTCCATCTGGTATTAGTGGGTTATCTATATCAGCATTTTGAGCGGATGTATGAGACTGAGCGCCTGTTAAATACGCTGCCATTACCTACGATAGCCAATGTCGATAGACAAAAAGTGTCAAATTTTAGTAGCCATATTGCGGTCGGTTTGCATCCTTTTTATATCAAACAGCATACTGACGATCATTTAACCGCTATGGCAAAAAGGATTGCTGATAAACGCCCATTAGCAATCGGCGAGATTGGTTTAGACACCTTTACTGAGGCGATGAAAGCGCCTGACATATTTGCCAAACAAGTACGATTTTTTAAGGTGCAATTGGACATGGCGGTGACTCATCAACTGCCAGTGATGCTGCATATTCGTAAAGCCCATGCAGAAGCGTTGGCCATACTAAAAGCGCATGATTACGATGCACACAAACTTGGCGGTATCGCGCATAGTTTTAGTGGTGGGACGCAAGAAGCCAAAGCATTTGTTAAGTTGGGATTTAAGCTTGGGGTTACCGGTCAAATCACTAATCCCAATGCCAAGAAACTGAGCCGCGCCATTCAAGCAGCGGTTGATAGCTATGGTGTTGAATGTTTGGTAATAGAAACGGATTGCCCTGATATGACGCCTATCATGTGCCAAATATCTGACCATGATTCATCAGTGCCAACTCAAAAATCAGACAGTGCAAGGAGGAGTACAGCCGTACATAATAGAAATGTACCTGCCAACTTACCATGGGTGTTGCTAAGCTTGAGTGAGTTGCTCAATGTACCACCCGCCAGTCTTGCTAAGCAATTGTGGCACAACAGTTGCAGTGCTTTGCAAGCAAAATGGGATTATCCGTTGTAATAGTGCCACATATTTTAGTCACTGACGGTTTATTGTATGGCTAGCCATTGATATGATAGTGAATGAGATAGCCGTGAATAAAGAAATTGACGTAATATAAGCGCCACCAAAATAATTTAAAAGAGCATTTAATCTGTTATGAGTGAAATACAACCATTTGAGCAAACAATGACAGAGTCCATTGGTACCGAAGACGTTACAAAGACAGAAGAGCTTAGCGAAGACAATGTGCAATATGATCGCCGTTTTCAAGGTACGCGCACTCTTTATGGTACGACAGTTGTCACTACTTTTGCCGATGCGCATGTATACGTTATTGGCGTTGGAGGCGTTGGTTCTTGGGCAGCTGAGGCTTTGGCAAGAACGGCAGTGGGCACTATTACGTTGATCGATTTGGACGTATTGGTTGCGTCCAATGTCAATCGGCAGTTGCCTGCACTAGACAGCACCTTTGGTGAGAGTAAAATTGCAGCGATGGCCACCCGTATTCGTGAAATCAATCCCAAAGTAACGCTAAACTTGATCGATGATTTTTTAACTGTAGAAAACGTCGCCACTTTATTGCCAAGTCGTGATGAAGCAAAAGCCGCTGTTGCTCAAGGCAGACCTATGGTTATTTTGGACTGCGTAGATGATATGAATGCCAAGCTTGCCATCGCGCTACATTGTCGTTTTAATAAATTAAAATTGGTGTGTGCAGGCGGCGCAGGTGGCAAGATAGACCCTAGTCAGATTAGGGTGAGTGACTTGCGTGACAGTTACCAAGATCCTTTACTTGCCAAATTACGCAATAAGCTGCGCCACGAAAAAGGCATTAATAGTACACTAAAAGAAAAGTTCGGGATCAAATGTGTCTACTCTACAGAGCCACCGCGGGTAGATAAGAGTTGTCAGACAGGCGGTTTGCAGTGTGGTGGTTACGGCTCAGCAGTAGTGGTCACATCGGTGGTTGCGATGATTATGGTGAGTGAAGCATTACAATTATTAATAAAACAGGCGGGCATCAAGCCGAGCGTCTGATCTTATTTAATGGAGTCTATCTTGTCTATATTTAACGCACCTAAACACAGCTACCCAGTAGCGGCAGATGAAGTAGAACGCATCAATAAGCTTAGGAAGTATCAGGTGCTCAACGACAATGATGAGCCTGCATTTAAGCGTCTAATTGATCTGGCAAAGCTATTTTTTGATGTACCAGTTGTGACCATTACTTTCATGGATGAAGAAACACAGTATCTAAAATCTGTCCAAGGACTGGGCGGTGTTTGCCGCACGACGCGTGAAGTGGCTATTTGCAATTATACCGTGCTTTCTAACGACGTCTTTGTAGTACCGGATTTAACCAAAGACAGTCGCTTTAGCCACAATCCCCTAGTGACAGAATCGCCATACCTACAGTTCTATGCTGGTGCGCCAATTATCTTGCATGAGGACAATAAAAGCTATCGTTTGGGCTCGCTGTGTGTGATGGATATGAAGCCCAATCATGACTTTGATGAGCAAAAAGCAAAGGTGTTGGCTCAATTTGCGATGATGGCGGCAGATGCCTTGCAGTTACAGGATAAGCAGCGTGATGCCAAACATGCCAATGAGATGAAATCAGACTTTTTGGCCAATATGAGTCATGAAATCCGTACACCGATGAATGGCATTATTGGTATGGTGGAGATGCTCGGTGAGACCAAACTTAGCAGTGAGCAACAAGAATACGTGGACAATATCAAAGTTTCCAATGAGCATTTGATGGCGATCATTAACGGGATTTTAGATTTATCGAAAGTAGAATCTGGGAAAATGACCATTGATTCTATTCCTGTTAACTTATCCGCATTATGTAATGAGGTGGTCAGCCTCTTTGCTGTCAAAGCACGTCAGCGAGGGCTCATTTTAGACTACCATTATACCGAGTCGTTATCGCCCTATGTGCAAGGCGATCCGGTACGCCTCAAACAAATTTTAGCAAACCTTGTTAATAATGCGATTAAATTTACTCGTGAGGGTGGACGAGTCACTATTGATGTCAAACATGTACCCAATTGTCATTGTGATGGTTTTGACGATGACAGCGCTGACCAATATCGCGCTCAAGGCATTTCGGCAAGCGATCTCAGCAAAATAACGGCTCAAGAAGCTATCAGTAATACCATCTATCATGAAGTCATGACCTTATGCATTGAAGTCACAGATACGGGTGTCGGCATCAAAGCTGAGTCATTGGATGCAATATTTGATGCTTATGACCAAGCAAATAAATTCACCCACCGTCTTTATGGCGGCACAGGTCTAGGACTCTCGGTTTGTAAGTCTTTGGTTGATTTGATGGGCGGTTATATCGATGTGGATAGCGAAGTGGGTGTGGGCACTACGTTCAGTGTTTTATTACCGCTACCGACTATTGATGAAAACCAGTATGAGATGTGGCAAGAGTCAAATGACTTTACGATGATTGAGCCGACCCATGAGCGTGCTGGTCATATATTGTTAGTTGAAGACGATACCGTCAATGCCATTATCGCTAAAAAAGCCCTGAATAATAGTGGTCATACGGTCACGCATGTCACTGATGGGCAGCAGGCTATTGAAATTTTTGCGCTCTCACCTGAGCGTTATGATGTCATTTTAATGGATCATCACATGCCTATTCTAGATGGTGTACAGGCCACTATTAAATTGCATGAACTCTATGATCCTCAATCATTACCACCTATTATTGCGTTGACCGCCAATGCAATGGATGGTGAGCGTGAAAAGTATTTAAAAGTTGGAATGCAAGATTACTGTACCAAGCCTTTTAAACAAGAGCAGTTGAATGCATTGGTACAATATTGGCTGATACAGAAACACTCATCAGCAGAGTAGTGTTTTGGTAGATATTTATAGAAGGTTATACGTCATCGCTGTCATCAATAGCGACAGTTCATCCACTATAAAAAACCACAGCGTTAACCTTGCTTGACATACTCCATATGAATTTTTACTCGGTTGCTTTGGAATACTTTTCAATCAAATTAACTACAGAGACAGTATTAAAGGCAATATTCATAAATAAAAAAAGCTGAACCGCTTTATCAGTGGTTCAGCTTTTTTGTGGAATAACAGCTAGAGGCTAACTGTTAAGTCCTATTATGTAAGTTCTATTATGTAAGTTCTATTATGTCGAGCGCTATGACTTTTACATGCTATTGGCTAACGCGAGTTTGATAGTCACCTGTGCGAGTATCAACACGTACGACTTCTTCTTGTTGTACAAACAATGGCACACGGACGACAGCACCTGTCTCTAACTTGGCAGGTTTGCCGCCACCACCTGAAGTATCACCACGCACACCAGGATCTGTTTCAGTGATTTGCAACTCAACAAAGTTAGGCGGTGTTACTGAAAGAGGAGTACCGTTGAATAAAGTGATGGTACATAGTGCATTGCTGTTTTCTTTTAGCCACTTTATTGAATCGCCCATCGCTGTTTTGTCCGCTTGAATCTGCTCAAAACTTTCAGGGTGCATGAAATGCCAAAACTCACCATCGTTATATAGATAGTTCATTTCAGTGTCCATGACATCAGCAGCTTCTAAGCTATCGCCTGACTTAAAGGTTTGTTCCAATACCTTACCACTACGAAGGTTGCGCAATTTAACACGGTTAAAGGCTTGACCTTTACCTGGTTTGACAAACTCGTTTTCAAGAATGGCACAAGGGTTGCCATCGAGCATGACTTTTAGACCAGCTTTAAATTCATTAGTAGAAAAACTTGCCACAAGAAACTCCTAGGGGTTATAAATAGGGTGGTAGATAAGAGAATGAATAGCTTACTGCGTTAAAATCGCTTATTACGCTAAGTGTTTAAAGGATAGGTCGTATGCTTTGATAGGCTACGCACTAAGCGCGTATAATAGCGACTTTTGGGCACAGGTATTAGGTTGTCATGATAAACCATTTAATCACACAAAAAAACTGGCAAACGCAATTATCCGAGGCCATTACGTCTATCGATGAGCTGTTAAGCATCCTAAAGCTAGAATCATTGCGGGCAGAGGTTTATGTGCCTAAGCATTTTGAGCTGCGCGTACCACGTGGATTTGTGGCAAAAATGAGTATCGGCGATAGCAATGATCCTTTACTGAGACAAGTATTGCCTGATCAGCGCGAGCAAATCAAGGTAACGGGCTATGTGGCGGATCCCTTGAGCGAGAATACGCAAAACCCAGTCAAGGGTATGCTGCATAAGTACCAATCCAGAGTGTTATTGACCGTGACAGGTGCTTGTGCCATTCATTGTCGTTACTGTTTCCGTCAGCATTTTGACTATAGTGCCAATATGCCGACGGCTGATGCCAAAGAAAATATCATTGATTACATTACCGCACACCCTGAGATTAATGAGGTGATTTTGAGTGGCGGTGATCCACTGAATGTGACAAATAGACGCCTGTTTGCTTGGCTAGATTCTTTAGAGTCACTCCCGCAATTGACCACTATTCGTCTGCATACGCGCTTGCCGCTGGTCATACCAGCGCGTTTGGATGATGCGTTATTGACCAGACTGTCTCAAAGTCGCTGTCATATTGTGATGGTCATTCACTGTAATCATGCCAATGAAATCGATGCCTTAACAGCAGAGCATCTGCAACGTGCTCGAGCGGCTGGTATGACTTTATTGAATCAAGCGGTGCTATTAAAAGGTATCAATGATAGCGTTGCTGTTCAAACACAATTAAGCCAACGTTTATTTTCTGCTGGTGTGTTGCCTTATTATTTGCATGTATTAGACAAAGTGGCTGGAGCCGCACATTTCGATAATGATGAGCGCTTCGCAATTGAGCTGTATTGGTCATTGTTGGCAGCACTCCCTGGTTACTTGGTACCGAAGCTGGTGAGAGAGCTACCAAATAAACCTTTCAAAGTACCGATTGATATTTACAATGATCGTTAATATAGGCACTATGGTATATTGAAAAATTAGTGAACAAAGCGTGATTTTTAGAAGATGGGCGTGCGGTTAGATGATGCTCTAGAACTTAATCGTTACTAAAAATGGGTGCTGTCGATTTCGATGGTTGCTGCTGATTTGTATCTTTTATCTTGTGTTGTTGCATACGGCATGGTTGAATATTTGCCTCCTGCCAAGTTACTCAAGGTTACTAGGAATACTGATGATAACTTTATCGACGTTTCAAGAGCACCTATCTTCTACAGAGGCATTGCCCCTAGTTTCTAAGCGATCCGCTAATGGCCAAGAAGGTTATTTGCTAAAATTGTTGGCAGCGTTACCTTCGCAAACGCAAGCACAGCAAGCTGAACAATTGGCAAAAATACTTACGGTACTACGCGTGGCTAATATAGATGAGTCGCAACGTCTTACCCTTATGGCGACGGTGATAGACGCCTCAGATCAGTTAATTGCCACTTTGCGACAGTCTTATATTTATGAGACAGGTGCGCTTAGCGACATTCAAATGGGTTATGTGGCTCAAATAAAGTCGCTATACTATTCAATGATTATGGTCTATGACAGGGTCATACGTCATAAAACCTCATTGCTCAATAATCAGCGAAAATATGCTGCAAGTAATGGCTGGCAGCGCTATTTTAATGGTGATAAGTCTTCATCAACGACACTCGCCATTGCTATTTACCAGACGCTGCTGATGTACCAGAAGCTATTGGGCGAAGAAGCACTGTGCTATCAAAAACCCTCATCTTACTTATGGCACAAAATCAATCAGCTGTATTACCTTGCTTATCAGTACCATGCGGCTGAGATTAATATAAGTGTTACGGCAGGCACACAGCGTGCCAAGACGGTTCATCAGCTGTATTGCCAAATTTGTTTATACAGTCTATTAAATGTACGTGCCATGCGTCGTCCCAATATTCTGCTCGTCCAACGTTTGTTACCTGAATGGGCTAAGCATATCGTTGCGACGATTGAGCCAACCACCGAGACCCGCGTGTTCGTTGATTTACAAAGTGACAATCCGCCAACTTACCTGACGGCCAGTTCTACAATCAACCCATACGATGATCGCTATCACTGTTTATTTATAGAAATTGCCCCGCTGGTTGAGTATCTTAAACGACGCAAACAGGCTTTAGTTAAGGAAGGGGGTGACGGCGTTGAGAGTCACTTGCTTAATAAAATAGCGATGACGCTCAATTACCGCTATTTACAGCCGCCGCTCACCCTAGCGACTAAACATCGTGCGAAAGAAGACGCTGTTTTGATTACAGGTTTTAATAATATTCATTATCGGGTGAGCCATTCGCATAGCTTTACCAGTTTAATCGCTATAAAAGAGTTACCAGATGAGCAGCGTCCTCGTTATGATACCGTGAATAAAAAACAAGACAGCAGCCACGTATTAGCCAGTGAAACCTTTGATCGTAATGATGATTTATCACTATTTCGCACCCTGCGACTATCATCAACAGTAGATACTTTAAATAAAGACCGCTTTCATAAAGATGGCTTTTATAAAGAAAGTGTTCATAAAGACAGTCTTAACATAGTGGCTGATGAGAATGCATCTGCGACGACTGCACCGCCAGCATTACATATGATGAGCCTTTTTTTAGTCTGTCGATCTGATACAATCACGCCGCCTGATTGGTCAATGGGCGTGGCGCGCTGGCTTGATTTTGATAGCAAAAACCCAGAGATCGAGTGGCAAGTACTCGGACATCAGCTAGTGGCTTGTGGCTTGCGTTTAGAAGGTGAAGGCAGAAAAACGCGTAGTCGCCATTTTGTGCCAGCATTTATCCTTGGTAGAGATGATCGACTACAAACCACTGGTACTCTGATTGTACCGACTTCTTACTTTCAGACCGATGATAGAGTCATTATGCGTATTAATAGCAAACAAACCCCTTTACGTTTGGGGCAGAGGTTGCTGATTACGGATGAATTCAGCCAGTATGAGGTGGTGCAGCTGTAGTTTGTTTGAGCGTCTATGGAAAAGTTGTCAAATAGTAATGTCAATAAATGCTGGCTTAAAGGTTACTTTATTGAATTTTTTATTCAATAATAGCAGTGAATAAGTGTACTGAATAATGATGATAAGTTAGTCTGCAATCAGTCAAGTTATTGTCTATAATGATTGATACAGTTATGTTCGTTTATACGATGTTTTTGCTTCGCCAAGATGTCGCCTTGATTCGAAAGACGATGCCAATCTACTAAAAACCGCTAAGCCTATCCCTGATAGTATTTTCCTTGCTGGGTTAATGCTTGGAAAAGGTGTAGGGTATCAAACATAAAAACAAGATCCAAAAGGCTTCTTATGCGTACTCAGTCCATCTTAAACCTCTTAGTCATTGATGACGATCAGCTCTATGCTGAGCGCCTTGTGCACTTACTAGGTTGCTATTATGACACCATCAATTTAGGGTTTTTGGACGATAAAGAGGAGCTGTTAAAGTCACTTCGACAACCGTGGGATGTCTTGGTGTTTGGCAATGCTTATGATATGAGTTTCACCGATGTGGTGGGCGTCGTTCAAGAGCAAAGTATTGATTTGCCTATGATCTGCCTATTCAATGAAGAGATGGCAGCGTCTGCCAATAACGATGAGGGGCTACCCGATATTATTAGCGGCACGATGGTCAAATCGCTCAAAGTAGACCAAGAGATGGCAGTAGTGATGTCTATCTGTCTACAGCATGATAATTTACGCAGTCGTCGTGAGCTTAGAACGTTGCGACATGTTCTTTCTGAAGCAGAGCAACGCGCCAACGTATTGATTAAAAACTCCAAAAGTGCGGTCGCCTATATTGATCAGGGTATCCATATTTTTGCCAATGACCCTTATCTTCAGCTTTTTGGTTTTGAGTCGATTAATGATGCCATAGGCGTGCCTGTTGTTGACCTGATTGCAGGCGGTGATAACGTTAAGGGTTTCAAACAGTTTTTACGTCAATTTGATAAAGGTAGCCGCCAAGAAGTCGAGTTCAATTTTGAAAGTAAGCGGATGGATGGCAGTACTTTTGAAGCAAAGCTACAATTGGCAGCCGCGACCTTAGATGGCGAACCGGTGACGCAGGTTATTATCCAACAAAACCATAATAATAGTGCGGAAGTCGCTAAGCGTTTGGCAGCCGCTGAATGCAAAGACAGTCTGACAGGAATCAACAACCGCCGCGGCTTTGAAGAACAACTGGCAATCGTGTACCAGCAAGCACGTCAAGGTATAATGACGGCTGGGCTTTTGTATATTCAGCTCGATAATGTCGGTAAAATAAGAAGCAGTCTAGGTTTGCAAGGGGTAGATGCGACCGTCAAGCAAGTCGCCTATGCGTTAGATGAGCTGATATCAGACGGGCATGTGAGTCGTTTCAGTGATACCGCCTTTACCATACTGGTTGAGGACAAGAGCACCACAGAGCTTGAAACACTGGCTAAGCAAATTGGTTCACGTATCAGTGATATGCTCATTGAAGTAGATAAGCGTACGACCAGTACGACTGTCAGTATTGGTATTGTCAAAATCGAAACCAATACAGCAGAGCCAAGTATCGTGCTCGAACGTGCGATGGATGCTATCAATCAGATTATGATAGAGACCTCTAATCATGGCGGCACCTATCATTTGTACGATCCAAGCGAGCATGCCAATAGTGATGATCATGCGCTTGCCGAATCTTTAGTTGATGCCATTGCCAATAGCCGTTTTGAGCTGTCATTCCAGCCAATATATGATATCAACAATGACCGAAGCGACTTTTTTGAAGTATATCTGCGGTTGCCATTGGCGGATGCGGACAATACGATATTGACACCTGATCAATTTATGGCAGTCGCCAAGACGCATAAATTGCTCGAAAAAATAGATCGTTGGGTACTCATCAATGCCTGTAAAAAGGTCAATGAGGTACGTAAAACACATCCTGAAGCCAGATTGCTAGTGCAATTGACTAGTGCCTCATTGATAGACAAAAAACTGCCTAGTGTTGCCAGTCAGCTTATAAAGGCGGTGGGCGGTGCAGCTGGTGTGTTAACCTTGCAATTCAACGAAAAAGACGTCTCAGACCATCTTACAGTGGCAAAAACACAGTTTGCCGCCCTTAGCCAAGTCAGCTGTCAGATAGGCATCAATAACTTCGGTTCTTCTGCCAAATCCATAGAGATTGTCAGTTTTGTACAGCCAGATATGGTGCGTTTAGCACGTAGCTATGTGGATGGCATTGAATCAGCAGACAATTTAGAAACTGTCAAATCACTTATTATGCGTACTAATGAAGTCAATGTGGACGTATTGATGCCTTATATTGAAGATGCGGCGACCATGTCCGTTGCTTGGAGCGTGGGCGCGCGCTATTTACAAGGCTATTATTTAGAAGAACCCAGCAGTACGATAAAGGTTGCGACCTAAAGTCATTGAGAGTGCGTTTGATATGCAACTATCAACAGTGCCTATTTATGGAATACTCGACACGGCTTAATAGTACATAATTTTTTTATCGTCATACATTACAAAAGCCTTACTCAAACTGTCCTATAAGCGTTGTTTATTGGCTCGATATGCCCCAATAAATAACGTTGTGTTTTCAAAAGCAGCTGTTTAGATGTGAAGAGGGTTCCACTTTGCATGTGTTTGACCCTTACCTTATTATCTATATTGTTCACCTATAGCTGACATTCCCCAACCAAAGATTGCCGAAAATGCCTATCATTAATAAATATCAAATAAGCAGTATATTTGCTGCTGTTTTATGGCTCAGCGCTTGCGGAGAAAGTACGCCACCGGATCATCGTGCTGCTGTGACATTGCCGCTCTATACGGAAGGTGATGCTGATAACGGCGCGATCATTTATCAAGACGCTTGTGGTCAATGTCATCAGCTGAATGCGGGGCTCAACAAAAAAGGTCCGCAGCTGATGAATATATACGGTGCGCCCGCCGCTGAGCTAGAAGATTACACCTATAGTGACGGGCTAAAAACATCAGGTTGGGTATGGGATGCGCAAACGCTCGACCCTTATATTGCGGATGCAGAAAAAGCCATACTAGACTCAAAAATGCTATCAAACCCGATGCCCGATGCGCAAGAACGTGCAGATGTCATCGCTTATCTGTCAACGCTTCGTGCCGCCGCGCCGATAACTGAAGATGACTCAAAGAAATAGCCAATCTATGGCGTGTCCTCAAGCTAAACGAAAGCGACTAAATGGGCTAAAGATGGTTAAATTTTGCTAAATCATGTCAAACAATTGGTTAATATCTTGATATTATTAGTGCTATTTTCCTTGTTTGACTGCCATTTATCTCATTTTTATCACTACTTTCAAAATAAGAACACGCCCTAGAAACATTAATCTTATAAAAATTGAGCCAATAATTGACTATGACCCACGCAGCTATCGATAGAGCCATTACAACACCACATCAATCAGCAGCAGAGGTGATTCATAAGTCGACCTTTAGCGCTGCCGACTGTCGTCACAATCAGCAAAAAATTGCCCAACTTATGGCGCAGTTAAATCATATTGTGTTAGATAAGCCGCAAGTGGTTAAGCTTGCGCTGAGTGGTATTTTTGCAGGTGGACATTTGCTACTGCAAGATCTGCCGGGTATGGGCAAGACGACGTTGGCGCAAGGCTTGGCGCAATTATTAGGCTTGAGCTTTAGCCGTGTACAGTTCACCAATGATATGCTGCCAGCAGATATCTTAGGCATGAGCATTTATGATCAAAAGAAACAGCAATTTGAGTTTCGAGCAGGTCCTATTTTTACTCAGCTGCTACTCGCTGATGAGATTAATCGCTCTAGCCCTAAGACGCAAAGCGCGTTACTAGAAGCGATGGAAGAACGGCAAGTCACCCAAGATGGGCAAACCTATCCTTTGCCGCAGCCGTTTTTTGTCATTGCAACCCAAAATCCTTTGCAGCAAGCAGGTGTCTATCCGCTTCCTGAATCGCAGCTAGATAGATTCTTACTATGCTTGTCGCTTGGTTATCCGTCGCCTACCGCAGAACGTGAGCTATTAAAAGGTCAGGATCGCCGCGAGCTACTAAAAAATTTAGATGCGCTGCTTGATACTGAGGCGGTCTTATTAGCACAGCAAGGTGTTAAACACGTTTACGTCGCGGATGTGGTCTTGGATTATCTGCAGCGATTGGTCGCAAAGACACGAGCAAGCTCCGAGTATCATGGCTTATCACCGCGTGGAGTATTGTCGCTACAGCGTGCCGCGCAGGCTTATGCGTATGTATCGGGGCATATGGAAGTGACACCTGAGGACATCCAAGCGGTGTTTGCCGCGGTCACAGATCATCGTCTCGGTCAGCGCTTTGTCCCAGCCCATGTGACTGGTGGGCAGGCGACGCAGACTATCGCACAACGTATATTGGCAAAAGTGGCTGTTATCAGTTAAATGATGGTTATTTAAATAGTTGTTACTTCAATAGTTGTTATTTGAGTATTTATTTTTCAGCTGCTTGTTGTTTTATAGCGTATTTGTTTTAAAGCTATCACCAATTATGAATGAGAGTATCAATTTTATGGTAAGGATAGGGTAGTCATGAGCTTTTTGCCAAAAGCCTTAACCGTACCAGCCACTTCAGCATTAAGCCGTTGGTTCGCCTCGCGTGCGCCTAAAAGCGATAGCGCCACCCTCAATTTGCGTAACGTCTATATCTTTTTTAGCCGTGAAGGGGTGCTATATGCAGTGTTACTAATCATCACCTTTATCGCTGGCATTAACTATGGCAATAACTTGGTGTTAGGTTTATGTTTTTATTTGGTCAGCGTTTGGCTTATCAGCTTTCATGTAACCTTTGCCCATATCTCAGGTCTGCAAGTACGTTTGCTTGAAGTGACTATGGCAGAAGCGGGCGCGCCTGTTTGGGTGACTTTGCAGTTGCGCAGTGAGAGCCGTCAACCAAGACGACAGTTGTTATTTAGCTTTGAGCAGACTGATGATAAGGCTAATAGCAAGCTTAATAGTAAGACAGATAAAAAAGCCAATAAGAAAATCAAAAATAGCGTTAATAATCAACAGTCGATACTTGTGACACGACTGCAAGGCGAGCAAATTATTCGCTTGCCAGTACTGACGCAGAATCGTGGGCAGTTTGAATTACCACGCTTAAAAATAAAAACCGTTTATCCTTTGGGCATTATGCGGGCGTGGTCCTATGTTTATTTTGCCCGTACTGCTTGGGTCTATCCAAAACCTGAAGTGTTTGATTGGCAGACGCAATATGCCGTTGCCAGTCAGGAGGATTTGCCAACAGGTGGGCAATATCGGCAAGGTCAAGATGATTTTGAGCGGCTAGATAACTACGTTGAAGGCGAGTCGCTGGCACGGGTGTCGTGGGGACATGTAGCACGTGGTCAAGGCATGTTGACCAAGCACTTTGCTGATCCAGTCGGTCATGAGCAAGCGTTAGATTATGCGGATATGCCAGCAGCACATCATGAACAAAAACTCGCACAACTGGCGTATGGGGCGATGAAATTAGGTGAGCTGGGCGTGACATTTCATATGCGCTTACCCAATGACATTCATTCTACTGCACCAATGGGTGAAGGCGACAGTTTTGCACAAGCGTGCTTGCTAAGGTTGGCGAAAGCACAATGACTAATAAGACCAACTCAAAAAAACTCCCTACAAATGACGCTGAATATACATTTATAGGTTTTCCTGAAACAAGTCCCACAAGCTTTGAGCAGTTGGCACTGGGTCAAAACGTCACTGATCGTGCTCTACAGGATAGCGCTGCAAAATGGACTCGTAAGCTATTCGCCTTGCCTGCTTATTATTGGGTACTAATTGCTCAAATTACCGTTATTTTACCTCATGCGGCGCATCTGCCGTTTTGGTTGATAGGTTTTGCGGTGGTCAGCATCGCCGCACAGCTACCGTCTATAAAAGCTAAGTTTAAAAAAATAGCGCATTTAAGACGTGTCTATCAAGGCATGCAAATGCTCGGCTTCTTATTGGGGCTGGCAGGTCTATGGCTGACTTACAATACAGCGTTTGGACTGGATATGGGCGTGGCGTTTTTAGTGCTCTGTCTCATTAGTAAATTGTGGGAGATGTATAAACGGCGTGATGCTTATGTGGTCCTAAATTTGTCACTATTTGTTCTTGCCGCGCTGTTTTTGATGGATCAAGGTCTTGTTACGACTTTAGAAGTGATTGTTGGTGCAGTTATTATTTTATTGGCATTTATTGCGCTTAATGATGATGGCAACACTCGCGGTGATGGTCGCTTACGTACTTTGGGTGTGCTGGGTATCGGGGCGTTGCCGTTATTAGTCGTGCTATTTTTGTTCTTCCCGCGCTTGCCACCACTATGGTCAGTACAGCTATCAGGTCAGCAAGCAACCACTGGCGTGTCCGACAGTATGTCGCCCGGTGATTTTGCCAATTTGGGACAATCGACTGAGCTGGCGTTTCGGGTAGAGTTTGCAGATAATCGCCCGCCACAACAGCAGTTATATTGGCGTGGTTTGGTGTTTAGCGACTTTGACGGTATTACATGGCGTCCTAGCCCTCAGCAACGACAATGGCGACCTGCACCGCAAATGCCATCTTGGATTGAGAATGCCTTTGCAACTGTCCCCGACTCAGTAAAAAATACGCCTACCAGCTATGAAATTATCTTAGAGCCGACGCAGCAAAACTGGCTATTTGGACTTGATTATCCTTTTGCCCAGCGCCAAGATGTCAGTATTACTTCAAACTTTACCTTATTAAAAGATCAGCCCGTCACTCAGCAGTTACGTTATGAAGTATTGCAATTTGCACCGATGCGTATTGACCCTGTTCTCTCTGATGAGTTGCGTCGTTTGAATCTTGCCTTGCCAGCCGATGGAAATCCGCAAGCACGCGCGTTGGCACAGCAGTTATTTGCGCAATCAGACTCAGACCCAGTGCGCTATATGGCGGCTATTGAACGCTGGATTAATCAAACAGAATTTCGTTATACGTTATCACCGCCACGGCTGAATAATAACCGTATTGACGAGTTTTTATTTGAGACCAAAGCTGGGTTTTGTGAGCATTATTCCTCCAGTTTTACCTTTATGCTGCGCGCCGCTGGCATACCCGCGCGCGTCGTCGCCGGCTATCAAGGTGGTGAGCTGAGCCGCGGTGGTAATGTATGGGAGGTGCGGCAAAAGGATGCGCACGCTTGGACGGAGGTTTGGCTTGAGGGTCAAGGCTGGGTACGTGTCGATCCGACTGCTTTTGTCGCACCTGAGCGTGTCGAGCAAGGGATGGATGCGCTGACGCAGGCACGAGGAGCGGCAATGTTCGGCGATGGCGCTAGCGCACAAATCAGCTATCAGCAGTATCAAATGCTACAAACCTTACGCCGTCTATCCGACCAAGCAAGCTATTATTGGCAAAAAGACGTCGTCGGTTACGATCAGGACAAGCAAGCTGACTCGCTACTGAAATGGTTTAACATCCGTTCAATCACGCAGCAAATTATTTGGCTAGCGGCAAGTGCTATTACCGTCATGGCTATTGTGGTCTTTATCATTTGGCAACGCCGCCGCAAGCGCTGGCATCCAGCAGACCAGCCGCTTGCACAGCTATCAAAACGTATTGGAAAAGTGGATAAATCACTTGCTCGTGATGAAAGTGAAGGACAGCTTGCTTGGCTTGAGCGCGTGGCTAGGGCTGTTGATGACCGAACTAATGATATCGGTAGTTATGTAAATAGCGATGTAAATGTGTCACGTAGCGCTGATAGTAGTAAAGCTAGTAAGCTCACAGATAGCGGTCATTCAGATATTGTCCAAGCAAAAATCATGCAGATGAAGCAGGACTATCGTCAGCTCCGTTATGGGCGTCTAAGCACATTTGAAACCAATCATAGCGAATACCAAGCCGTACTCAAACAGCTAAAGAAAGATGCACGTGAATTGTTCTAGTGGCTGCTCTGTGAAAGCGTTGTTTAGCACATGATAAAATAGCTAATGATAATAAAGGAGGCGACTCTATGGCGATATATGTAGATTTTATGCAGATAGAATTTAAAGGCTATAAGTGGTGCCATATGCTGGCAGATACCCTGCAAGAGTTGCATGACTTTGCAGCGTTGATTGAAGTAGATTCGCGTTTATTCCACCGTCATGCCAGTTATCCGCACTATGACGTCACGGTACAAATGCGAGAAATAGCGATTGAATATGGGGCTATTCCTGCTGGTCGAAAAAAGATTATCGAATGTGCAAAGAAGTTAAAAGTAGAGTTGCATGAGCAAATAGCACGGTCTGAGCATTGCTAGTAAATGAAGCTTTTAAAGATATAAAAAGGTGGGAGTGCTTTTGCATCCCACCTTTTTATTTGTTCAGATTTTCACCCAACGCTTATACCCTCTCAAAAATTAGAGTAGCAAGAAAAAAGAGTGCAAGCACTACATCTAGTAGACTAAGCGAGCGGAACAAGCAAAAATGACGTCGTTAATCGTATTTTTTTGGTTTGGTATTACTTTGCAACTGCTGCTTTACTAACGCCATCAAGGGCTTTTGCAATATTCGCCAATTGGGTATCACAACCTTTTATGTTATGACGGTCTTTGAGATATTCAGGATTGTTGTACGACAACCAAACTTTTTTATCAGCGTCTTCACTGATGAGGATTTTTTGCGGCAAGTCGATAGCGACGCTTTGCTCGCAATTCATCAATGGCGTACCCGCTTTTGGATTACCAAACATAATGACCTGCGTCGGTCTTAATGTTAAATTGACACCTTGGGCGTTCTTTTGATGATCGACGCGCGCAAATACTTTCATACCTTTGCTTTCAATAATTGCCGCCAGTTTATCAGCGGTATCTTGCACGGAATGATTGCTTTGCATCGTAACCAAGCCTTTTTCGGCATCGATAGCAGTCATCGTTGCTCGCGTTGATGGCATCTTATCAGGCGCGTTTAAAATATTTTCAACACTGGCGCAAGACGATACGGCCAACGCTAGGGCAGCGATAGAGAGAATCTTAAGCATAAAAAGTCCTTTTATTGTCATTGTTTATTCAGCAAATGATGGCTGACAACATCGAATATTTAGTGTGAACCATAATATTCCTTGTGCTTAGTAGCATCGATAGTAGCATTGTGCGTAATAAACCGCGCATAGTAAAGCCTCGCATTGCAACACACCTTAAAAAATGCCTAAGCCAAAACGCATAGCTAAACCAAATGCTCTGCTAGATAATCGACGAGCAGTCTAATCTTTGGCGATAAATGACGGTTGTGCGGGTAGACAGCCCAGATACTTTCTTCAGGCTCTCGATAGTTATTCAATAAGCTGACCAGCTCACCTGATGCTAAGTATTTTTGCACATAATAATCAGGTAGCTGGACGATACCCAGACCTTTTAACGCAGCATCGACTAGACTGTGACCGCTGTTATATTGGACACTGCCAGACACGCGCAGGTTTTTTTCTTTATCAGCATTTTTTCCAGAATCTATTTTGCCATCTTCTATAAAGTGCCAATAGTCACGTGTGCCAAGTAAGCAGTTATGCTGACTCAGATCGCTCAAAGAATGTGGTATGCCGTATTTTTCGAGATAAGCGGGCGCAGCACAAACGAAGTTGGTACGACGGCTGAGCTTTTTTGCCATCATCGTCGAATCGCTTAATTTGCCGATACGAATCGCCAAATCATAACTGCCATCAATGAGGTCGATTTTTTGATTGCTCAAAAACGCCGTCACTTCGATATCGCGATATTGCACCATGAAATCATTGACTAATGGCAATAATTGCTGCTCGCCATAAGTGACAGGAGCGGTCAGCTTAATCCTACCTTGCGGCTTTGATTGTAAATTGCTTACTGCTTGCTCAGCGGCATCCAAGCCATCGAGCACACCGCGGCAGTGCTGATAAAACACGCGACCTTCTTCAGTCAGTGATACCTTACGTGTCGTGCGATACAGCAGTTTAATATTCAGTCGCTTCTCTAAAGCGCTTATCTGCCGACTGACTTGCGCGGTAGAAATGCCCAATTCTTTTGCCGCGCGCGTAAAGCTTTCGTAATCTGCTACATAAACAAATTCGCTAATACCATCCCAGCGCATGATTATTACCACTGTGTAAAAGATATTTGCAAATATAGCATATTGTTATCGCTATAGAAAAAACTATAATAGCCAATATAAAGCTTTACAGACTGCTACAACTGCCGCTTGCCTCCATTCAACAAGCAAGATAAGCTGAATAGAGGTCTGCGCTTAATAACCCATAAAATGAATTAAAAAGAGAGATGACGATGTCAGATAAATTTATTAAATCAAAAGCCGCCATTGCTTGGGGCCCAAATGAGCCACTATCTATCGAAGAAGTGGATGTCATGCTGCCCCGTAAAGGCGAAGTATTGGTAAAAATCGTGGCAAGCGGCGTCTGTCACACTGACGCTTTTACTTTATCTGGTGAAGACCCAGAAGGCGTGTTCCCAGCGATTTTGGGTCATGAAGGTGGCGGTATCGTTGAGCAAATCGGCGAAGGCGTCACCAGTGTGCAAGTCGGCGATCATGTCATTCCTTTATACACAGCAGAATGTGGCGTCTGTAAAATGTGTACCTCAGGCAAAACCAACTTGTGCTCAGCGGTACGCGAGACCCAAGGTAAAGGCTTAATGCCAGACGGCACTACGCGCTTTTATAAAGATGGTGAGCCAATTTATCATTATATGGGCTGCTCAACCTTCTCTGAATATACCGTGTTGCCTGAGATTTCTTTGGCGAAAGTAAATAAAGAAGCCCCACTAGAAGAAGTCTGCTTATTGGGTTGCGGTGTCACCACGGGTATGGGTGCAGTGATGAATACTGCAAAAGTTGAAGAGGGTGCAACCGTTGCTATCTTTGGTCTCGGCGGTATTGGTCTATCAGCGGTCATCGGTGCGGCAATGGCAAAAGCCAGTCGTATCATTGCTATTGATATCAATGAGAGCAAATTTGAGCTGGCTAAAAAGCTTGGCGCAACCGACTGCATCAATCCAAAAGATTATGACAAGCCAATTCAAGAAGTCATCGTTGAATTGACCGATGGCGGCGTCGATTATTCATTTGAGTGTATCGGTAACGTCGATGTCATGCGTTCAGCGCTTGAGTGCTGCCATAAAGGGTGGGGCGAGTCGGTCATCATCGGTGTCGCTGGTGCTGGACAAGAAATCTCTACGCGCCCATTCCAGTTAGTGACTGGTCGCGTCTGGCGCGGTTCAGCATTTGGCGGCGTAAAAGGTCGCAGTGAATTACCAGGTTATGTTGAGCGTTATTTGGCGGGTGAAATCCCACTACAAGACTTCATTACCCATACCATGCCATTAGAAGACATCAATGAAGCGTTTGATTTAATGCATAAAGGCGAGAGTATCCGTACGGTTATTCATTTTTAAAAATCATTATTAATAATAGTGATTATAGATTTAGCCTTATAAAGTAGCAGTATGCTAAACCAAAAATGCCGTCCTTATATAGGGCGGCATTTTTTTGGCATTGGCAATTATTTTTTAGTGGAAAAAATTATCTGTTCGGCAAGCGTGGTTAGATCTGCTGCTATAAAGTGCGGCGCTGGAACGTTTGGTGCTGATAATAAAGCATTGTGCGGTCGCGTGAGAAACGCCCCTTGGCAGCCAGCCGCTTGCGCGCCGATTGTATCCCAAAGATGACAAGCGACAAGGCACAAATCTGACAACTCAACAGACAATGCGTGAGCGACCATTTGGTAGGTTTCAGGTGCAGGCTTGAATCTTGCTACCTGCTCAACACTAAAGTGCTGTTCAAAAAAATGGCTGATGCCGGCTTTTTCAAGCGGGGTCGGGGAAGCGCTATTTGCTGAGTTGGTCAACGTCACCAGTCGAAACCCTGCCTCACGCAGCTTGGTTAATGCTGGAATTACATCAGGGTGAGCAGGCATTTTGCTCATACGCTCTTTTAATTCGTCGATATCGCTATCTATCAGCCCGACTTTATGAATATCAGCGGTCATCTGTAAGGCACTGACGCCAAGCTCGCCAAAAGGCGTATAAAGTCCTGATAACGTCATGGTTTGTGAATATAGCACCAATTGCGCAAACCATTCTCTTAGTAGCATTTTATTGCCAAATAGGCGAGCAAATAATGGCTCAAGAATGGTAATGTCGAGTAGCGTCTCATTGACATCAAACATGATAATAGGGAGAGATTTATCAGAGGACATAAGGGATCCTTTTAGGAATAGCAAACGAAATCTTGCCAAAAAACCTAGTCTGGCATGTCAGCCAACTGCTGCAAGATATTCTTGAAATTTTCCACGCCTTGCGCACCGCTAACCAGATGGCGCTTATTAAAAATTACCGCTGGCACGCTTTGAATGCCTTGTTGTTGCCAATGTTGCTCTTCTGCGCGCACCTCTTTAGCGAACCTTTGGTCTGCTAATACGGCTAGTGCCTCATCACGATCTAGTCCAATCTCTGCTGCGATATCAGCAAGCACAGCATTGTCAGAAATATTGCGACCATTGGTAAAATGAGCGACGAATAATGCCTGCTTTAAGTCATGCATGCGACCTTGCTGATCTGCCCAGTGCAGCAATTGATGCAAGTTGAACGTGTTGTGCATACGCGTGTCATCGTTAAAGTTAAACGTAAAGCCAACCTCATTACCCGCTTCCATTAATCGAGCACGGCTAGCATCAGATTCTTGCTTACTCGAACCATATTTCTCCATAATATGTTCACGCATATTTTGTCCTGCGCGTGGCATATTGGGATTAAGCTCAAACGGATGCCAGTGAATCTCGTGTTCGGTGTTGGTTTGCTTGAGGGCTTCTGCCAGCTGGCGGTAACCAATGACGCACCAAGGACAAACAACGTCTGAGACGATATCTATGCGTAGTGGCTGCTCTGAGGATAACTGCTTTGAATGTTCCATATCTATCTGCCTAATTCAGTATTTATTTCATATATAAGCTGTCTGTGGTCGACCGCCTTATAAATCAATGCTCATTATCAATACTAATTAACTAATGCTAAGAGAATGAGTGAGCGATTACAATATCGTCTAAGTTACTGTTTAATGAGTGTCCGTCTAATAAGTAGCTGCTTAAATAACTGTTCAAATGGCGGCTCAAATAACTCAGCGATGCACTGAATCATCAGTAACGTAATAACAAAATAGGTGACTACTTAACCAATCTGTAACGGTCATCAAACGGGTTTTTGCTTAAAGTGGCGGTACTAAAAATCTTGGAGTCATAAATGAAAAATATCACTGAAGCCATGAACTGGCGTTACAGCACCAAAGAGTTTGATGCCAATAAAAAAATATCAGCAGCAGACTTTCAAAGTTTAAAGGATATCCTACGACTTAGCCCATCAAGCACCAATATCCAACCTTGGCATTTTGTGATCGCTGATGATGATGCTGGCAAGGCACGTATCGCAAAAGGTACGCAAGGGATGTTTGATTTCAACACGGCAAAGGTGAAAGATGCCTCACACGTCATCATTTTCTGTAGTCGTATCTATGCTGATGATGAATTTTTGCATGAAGTATTGGATAAAGAAGAGATGGATGGTCGCTTCGCAGAACCAAAATTCAAAGAGCAAATGCATCAAGTGCGCAAAATGTTTTTGGACATTCGTCGTTATGAGCAAAAAGACGAGCCACATTGGCTAGTCGAGCAAGTGTATCTAAATATGGGTGCATTATTACTGGGTGCTGCTACTTTAGGCATTGATGCTGTACCGATGGAAGGTGCTGATCTAAAGGCACTCGATGAAGAGTTTGAGCTACATAGCAAAGGCTACACAGCCGTTGCCGTTATCTCACTTGGTTATCGTAGTGAAGACGATTTTAATGCAGATTTACCCAAGTCTCGATTGAGTGAAGCGAGCATTATTACTAAAGCCTAATGCCCGACTGGTATTTTTAACTGACTATATTGATCTCAAATAGCGTTATAAACGGCATGTTTATAGCGCTATTTTTTGCTAATAAAATGAGTTTTTGAGTTTCATTTATAAAATTGATAGTGAATAAGCGAGATAGAATAGTGAGAAGCAAAATTTTTTTAGATTAAAAACTACACTGTAATAACTACAAAGTGAAAACAAATCGACATTTCTAATAAGTCATAATAAATCGATTGGCGCGACTTTTAAGGAGCGTTTAACCCTATTTTTTTTGATTATCTGCCAGCGAGAAGCCAGCATGTCTACCTTGAACTTAACCATTAATAAGCAGGATTATCAGCTCGACAATCTTGATTCACGCACGACATTACTCGATGTCTGTCGTCAGCACCTCAAAATTACGGGGCCTAAAAAAGGTTGTGACCATGGTCAGTGTGGCGCTTGTACCATACTTATCAATGGGCGTAGGGTCAATGCCTGTTTGACCTTGGCAGTTATGCACGATGGTGATGAGATTACCACGATTGAAGGTATTGGCATGCCCGAATCCTTGTCAGCGTTGCAACAAGCCTTTAAAGATAATGATGCGTTTCAATGTGGTTACTGTACCCCTGGGCAAATTTGTTCAGCAACCGCGCTCATCGATGAAATTAAACAAAACTGGCCCAGTCATGTCACTACAGATTTGCAAAATCCGGATGGGTTGTTGGTACAAGAAATCGCTGAGCGTATGAGTGGCAATATTTGCCGCTGTTCTGCTTATCCCAATATTATTAAGGCCATTTCACAAGTTTTAGAAAATGAAATGAATGACTCATCTAAAGCTGACGCAGTACAAAAATCAGAGGTGACGGGTATTTGGTCGCCACCACCTAGTGAAGCGCAATTAGGAAGCCAAACGACGAACCATAACACTATAAGTAATACGTCAGGAGGTCGCTCATGAAACGCTTTGAATATAGCCGTGCTACCGCGCCAGAGCAGGCAGCCCAATCTGCTAGTGTAAAAGACGCCTCATTTATCGCAGGGGGTACCAACCTTTTAGACTTGATGAAGTTAGAGATTGAAACGCCAGTTAAGCTGGTGGATATCACTCGCTTAGCATTAGCACAAATTGAGAAGACTACAGATGGTGGCCTACGCATCGGTACGCTGGTGACCAATAGCGACTTGGCCGCGCATCCTGAGGTCATTGCCAATTACCCAGTGTTATCACGGGCGATTTTGGCAGGTGCGACAGGACAATTGCGCAATAGAGCGACGACGGGCGGTAATCTACTACAGCGTACGCGTTGTTATTATTTTTATCAGACAGACAGCGCCTGCAATAAACGCAAGTCAGGTTCTGGTTGCCCAGCGATAAATGGTGAAAATCGTACGTTGGCAATTTTGGGTACTAGCGAGTCCTGTATTGCC
Source organism: Psychrobacter cibarius (assembly GCA_030686115.1). NCBI lineage: Bacteria > Pseudomonadati > Pseudomonadota > Gammaproteobacteria > Moraxellales > Moraxellaceae > Psychrobacter > Psychrobacter cibarius. The sequence continues at coordinate 2,690,038 of CP131612.1, read as the reverse complement.
CAGCATCCATCTGATATGGCCGTCGCGATGCGCTTATTAGATGCCACTGTTGAGACGTTAAAAACGGATGGTTCAACGCGTAAAATCGCGATTAAAGACTTTTATTGTTTGCCAAAAGACACGCCACATATCGAAAACGTTTTAGAGTCTGGTGAGCTTATCACTCATGTTGTGTTGCCAGCGCCCATCAAAGGTATGCACACTTATGACAAAGTGCGTGATCGCGCGTCCTATGCTTTTGCCTTAGTGTCTTGTGCAGCGATTATAGACGTGACTGATAATGGGCGTTTGGACACAGTGCGCCTAGCATTCGGCGGTATTTGCACTGAGCCATGGCGCAACGAAGCCGTTGAGGCATTGTTGATAGGTACTGATGGTAATAATGATGTGATCAAACAAGCAGCGGACTTATTATTAAAAGAGGCTAAAGGTAGTGGTCAAAATGATTTCAAAATACCGCTGACTCGTCGTCTACTCAAACAAGTTATTCAACGCGCATTAGCGGGCAAGGGAGCATAATCATGTCGTTATTGGATTCAATATTGCCAGCAGAACCGACCAAAACAATGATGATGAATGTACCAGTTGAGTCGCTTTTTGATAAAACAGCGAGTAAATTGGTGGGTAAGCCCATTAACCGAGTCGAGGGATCACTTAAAGTCAGCGGTCAAGCGCACTATACGGCAGAGATTCATCTAGATAATCAAGCCTATGGCGTATTGGTGGGCGCGACGATTGCCAAAGGGCGGGTTAAGGAAATTGATCACAGCTCTCTAGAGGGTATTCCCAACATTATTAAAGTAGTTACTGATCCTGAGCATTTTTTGCGCAATGCACAACAGGGCGGTGCAACTAAATCACCTAAACAAGGCGTCAGTGAGATTTTTTACCATGGTCAGTCGATAGCGGTTGTCATTGCCGAGACGTTTGAGGCGGCGACCGAAGGTGCAAAAGCTCTCAAAGTGACTTATGAAGATGAGACTGACCAGGCGGCATTGAACTTTACGGCAGAGCTGCCAAATGCTCATGACGTTAATGAAAAAAAAGGTTCGGATAAAAATTCAGAAAAGGGTAATCCAGAACAAAGTCTTGCTGATGCTGCGGTAACCCTTGACCGCTTTTATCATACGCCAAGTCAAAACAGCGCAGCGATGGAGCCTCATGCAACGCTTGCTCACTGGGAGGGCGATAAGCTGATTATGTATTCATCTAATCAAATGCTGTCCTCGTGCAAAAAGCAAATCGTTGATGCATTGGATTTGGATCCAGAAAATGTACAATTAATTGCTCGTTATGTCGGTGGCGGTTTTGGTAGCAAGCTTGGTATTTCACCAGAATCCATAGCCGCCGCACTCGCAGCAAAAGAGTTGGGTCGTCCCGTGTTAATCACTATGACACGTCCGCAAGTAATGGAGGCAACGATTAGACGCTCAAACACGCGTCAACGCATCGCAATTGGCTGTAGTGAAGACGGTATTATCGACACTATGATTCATGAGACGGTCTCTAGTAATTTGCCAGGAGAAGCCTTTTTTGAGCCAGCAGCACTCTCTACGCATTATTTGTATCGCGGTGACAATCGCCGGGTCAATTATCAACAAGTAGATATGAACCAAGTATTGTCAGGCTCGATGCGTGCCCCCGGCGAAGCAGTCGGACAAATTGCCCTTGAGTGTGCGATGGATGAATTGGCAGAGCAACTCAACCGAGACCCTGTCGAGCTGCGCCGTCGCAATGAGCCTGAGCAAGATCCTAGTAAAGACATCCCATTTTCCACGCGTAAGCTTATTGCCTGCATGGATCAAGCGGCTGAACAGTTTGGCTGGAATCAACGCAATGCTAAGCCTGCCAGTCGCTTAGAAGGTGATTGGTGGATGGGCATGGGTATGGCAGCGGCAGCTCGCGGCAACAGCTTAGCGCCATCAGAAGCACGGGCGACCCTGCAAATAGATAACTCAAAAGCGCTGGGCGTCAAAGCCGTGATTGAGACGGACATGACCGATATCGGTACAGGTTCTTATACCGTATTTACTCAGGTTGCTGCAGATTTATTAGGGCTCCCAATAGATCATATTGAAATGAAGCTTGGTGATACCAGTTTGCCACCTGCGGTTGGTTCAGGGGGGAGCATGGGCGCGGCCAGCTCAGGCAGTAGTATTTACCTTGCTTGTCAGCAGCTACGTGAGATGATCGCAGAAAAAGTCGGTCTATACCCTGACAGCATTCAGCTGGATAACGGTCAAATTAAGCAGATAGGTGAGCATGATGCTAATTTTGTAGAAACAGTGGTAGAAACCGTTATAGAAGCAGGAAAAGAAAAAGTAGCAGGTTTGGGCGATAACATCGTAGATAAAGTGGCTGATCTAAAAGATAAATTAGCTGAAATAACGGGAATCTCACTAACTGAATCGAAAGAATATGACTTTAGTAATTTCCAGACTCATTCATTAGCCGATATCGTCGCTCAATATGATGACCAAAAACTCAGTGCCAAAGGTCAAATTGCACCAGGTAAAAATGCAAAAAGTCATCGCCAAGCGTCATTTGGTGCTAATTTTGCCGAGGTCGCTGTACACCGAGTGACTGGTGAAATACGCGTTAAACGTATGACTGGTGCCTTTGCAGCAGGGCGTATCCTCAATCACAAAACCGCGACCTCACAGTGCTACGGCGGTATGATATTTGGTATTGGTTCTGCGTTGATGGAGCAGGTGATTCACGATAAGCGTGACGGTCGGCTATGTAATCATAATCTTGCAGAATACCATGTCCCAGTCAATGCTGATGTTCCTCAGCTTGATGTTATCTTGGTAGAAGAGGACGATCCTTACACCAATCCAATGCACATAAAAGGTATTGGGGAAACGGCGATTGCTGGTGCTGCCGCTGCTATTGCTAATGCCGTGTACAACGCCGTGGGTGTACGAGTTTATAACTTTCCTATTACCCTCGACAAATTACTTTATGAACTACCAGAGTAGGTTTTTAGTCAAATAGATGGACAACATAAACTCGCTAATTGTAGTCGTTAGCGGGTTTGATAAACTGGTTTTATAAGTTGGTCATGATGGATATAGTTCGTATATGGACATCAATGATAGATAGTATATAAGAGACATTATGAATCAAATTGCTGATATTCTTAAGCTGGCACGCGAGGCTCAGCAACAAAATGTTGACGCGGTATTAGCAACCGTCGTGCGTACCGAAGGGTCAGCCTATCGCCGCGCAGGCGCGATGATGCTCATCTGTGAAGATGGTCGTTCGGTCGGGATGATTAGCGGCGGCTGTTTGGAGCCGCATATTATCAAACGTGCTTTTTGGCTCACGCGTCAAGGTGCAAACGTGCAAGTTTACCAAACGGGTGACGACATCGAATATGCTGAAAATGGTAATGTGCGAGCGAGCGTATCAGAAGAGGGTTTTGACTTTGATAGAGGTAGTGATAATAAGGGCACAGATAATAAATACGATGAACAAGATATTGATTTGGACGAGTTAAATTTTGGATTAGGCTGTAATGGGCGCGTACACGTGTTGTTTGAAAGGCTGGCAACGGCAATGCCTTTGTTAAATGTCATCAGTCAGGTTCGTCAGTCTCAGCAGCCGGTAACGGTAGCAACTTTAATGCGCTCTACAATCCATTTTAATATCCAAAATAATCCAAACTCTCAACTTCAAATTGGTTTGCGTCTTAACCTAGATAATTATATCAAGTCAGGAAAACTCACCGCTATCGACGCTAATAATTCAGATAAAGTGGTATCTAATGTTTCAAGCACAGTTATCCATGCTGTTGACGTATTAGCGAAATATCAAATATTTGATAATAATGCTAAATATATTAAAGTGGATGGCGAAGACGGTACTACAGAGTGGCTGATTCAGTGCCTACAACCACAAATTCGCTTGCTGATTTGTGGTGCTGGCAATGATGTGATGCCACTAGTTACGATGGCAAAGCTGCAAGATTGGCATGTGACAGTGGTAGACAGTCGAGCGCAATATGCCACGCAGCGGCGTTTTCCTCAGGCAGATAGCGTGATGGTACTGGCGTTAGATGATAGTGACACTTTACTAAAACTCAGTAAAAATGCCGCTATTGCTTTAATGTCGCATAGTCTCAGCCAAGACCGTGCTCGGCTTGGCGTATTATTAGAGCATGCTAATCACTATAAATATCTTGGACAACTAGGACCACGCTACCGTACCGAGCGCTTAATCGAAGAAATTAGTACAAGGTTTACAAATCCTGCCAGTTTAAACCTAGGTATCAAAAAACTGCATTATCCGATTGGCTATAAGCTGGGCGGAGATGGTCCTGAAGCCTTAGCACTGGGTATCATGGCACAAGTCAATGCGGTCGTGAATAATCAAAACCTATCAGCAGAAAACTCAGACTCTCATCTGTCAAACACTAACTTTACAACGCTATTTTCTACGCATATTGATTCTATAGAGACGACTGCTACAAGTGCTCGTGCCGCGATAAATTTATCATGAGCCGCGACGCATCTATTTTAGCATCTACGCAACTAAAGCCAATAAATCTATCAAAGCCACCAAACCATGTGGTCATTATTTTGGCCAGTGGACTGAGCCTGCGTTTAGGTCAAGCAAAACAGTTACTGTGTAAAGATGGCGAACCCTTAATTTGCTTCATGACCAAACTCGCACTTTCTACAAAACCGCAAGCAATTATTATAGTCATTCCTGATAATCAACCATCAATAGCCAGTGCGATGAATGAATTGGCTTTTCAGTACTCTATGATTCAAATGGTCGTAAATCCCACGCCTGAAATAGGTATGGCGTATAGTTTGAATTTGGCTATTGAGGCGGTCACGCAGTTAACAAGCTCATTAATCGAGCGCGTCGTCATTATGGGTATTGATCAAGTTATACTTGATGAGCAGCATTTGGCAAAACTGCTGGCAGATAAGCAGTCTGTAGTGGCAAGTGCTTATAGTAGCTGGCAGCATTTAAATAATAGGAATTTAAATGAAACGTCTGCTGCCACTGCATTAAAGCAAAATATTATCGGTTTACCTTTAACGATTGATTGTGATTTACTCAGAGAGTGGCAAGCATTGCTGGTAGGCGATAAAGGGCTGCGTTATTTAATTAGAGAATTGAAGCCCAGTCAGATAAGTACCGTTGTTAATCATCAACTGAGCTATGATATCGATACTCCTGAGCAACTTGCTTATGCCAAGCAACAAGGCTGGATAAATAAGTATTAACAGTGTCAATCCATAAGTGATAAAAATGATAAATGTGATAGAAACAGAACGTCTTTACCTTAGGCAATGGCAAGCAAGTGACTTTGCTGTTTTTGCTGAAATAAATGCTGATCCTGAGGTAATGAAGTATTTTCCCAAGTTATTAACGCCTAAAGTAAGTGACATCATCGCTAGTAAATGCCAGCAGCTTATTGCTAATCAAGGCTGGGGGCTTTGGGCAGTATGTTTAAAAAATAGCACCAAAACATATGATGATTTTATCGGTTTTGTTGGCTTGAATGATACCCACGCAGATATGTCTTTTGCCCCGGCTGTCGAGATTGCATGGCGACTACATAAAGATTATTGGGGACAGGGCTATGCTACCGAGGCGGCACGTGCGGCGCTGAATTTCGCTTTTACTGAGCTGTCGCTCGATGAGGTTGTGTCATTCACAGCGCTTATCAATAAGCGCTCGCAATTGGTTATGGAGCGCCTTGGTATGATGAATACCCGCGCCAACTTCTACCATCCAGCCCTTAACCCTAACCATCAGCTGGCTGAGCATGTACTGTATAAAATGACGCGGCAACAGTGGGACAATCAGTTAGCAGGCTTGTGACCACAAATCAATCCCCACACTCTGATATTAACAGGACTACTCGAAGATATTACTACCGTTATACAACACAAGGTAAGGTTTGCGATATAATTTATTTTCTATTAAATGTAAAATAAGGTCGTCTTATGAATCGTACATTATGGTTAGTCATTGGCATCATTAGTATTCTTGGCGGTATCTTTGCATTTTTTAATCCTCTTAGCGCCACTTTGGCCGCTGAGCAGTTAGCAGGTTTTATCTTCCTTTTAGTGGGTGTTTTACAGTTTATTGCCTTGTTCCGAGCACCTAGTACCACTGGAAAAGTGCTGGCTGCCATCGGCGGTGTACTTGGTGTATTAATTGGTATTGAATTATTACAAGATCCGTTGCAAGGCATATTGACCTTGACCATGGTAATTGCTATTTTATTTATGGCAACAGGTATAGTCAGAGTTGTTGTTGCTTTCGGTCTACGTCGGACAGTGGCTTTTGTCCCAATATTACTATCAGGGCTGCTCTCTATTATATTGGCTATCATGATATTTACCAGTTATCCGCAGTCAGCGACGTATATTCTTGGCATACTGTTGGCCGTCGAGTTGATATCTAACGGCATATCCTTAATTATGTATTCACGTATACAATCAATTGTGGTGCGCAATATATAAGTTTAGTTATATAGTCAGAGCATTTTTAAACCGCTACGGTGTTACCCGCTCTAGATGTACTCAGTGTACTATCTGCGGTCGGTCGCCTTGTAGCGATTCTAAAATTCCTTGACTATAGCAACAAATAAAAAAGACGCTATTTAAAGCGTCTTTTTTTTATTTCATAATTTATTTGAATATCACATCTTAACCATGCGTAAAGGCTAAGTGCAATTTGTAGTACTTTATCCTTGTATACAAATCGTATTAAATCGGCTACAGCAGAAGATGAAAGAAAAAAATATATTGAAAGTAAAGCAGATGTGAGAGATTGAAAGAAGTGCGCTTGGTTTGATATAAGCGCACTGGTCAGTATGGCAGCGTGTCATACTGATATATCAAGTGGTTTGGTTGAATTAACTAAGAAATCTTAATCCAGATGTTTTCAATGCCCATACCATCTCAACAAAGGCGCGGCTATTAGTCAAAGGCTCGCCATCGATGATGAGGGCGTAACCTGAACCATCAATCCATAAAAACACAAAGCTGGTCTCAGGAATCAGTAAGTCAACTTGTTGAAAAAACGAGATGGCTTGGCTTTCGACCGCCCAGCCGCGTTGTTTTTGGCGAATCATAAAACCTGAAAAGTCAGCAGCTGCAACACTTAGCATGTCCGCTTCTTCTTGGCTGTAACCGATTCGTGCTAGGCAAAACCCTTCATCAGAGCCAATAGCGGCACGGCGTTTACCGGATAAGCTGGCAACCACATACGGTAAAAACTGGTCCAACGGCAGATTGGGTGCGGGTAACAACAAAGACAGCTTTTCAATCCAGCCGTGTTCTATAAAGCTCTGTAGCCATTCGTCAGAATAACGCTCAAGCCAATCAGCGGCGAGCAATGTCTGCCCATAGGACATTAAGTCTTGTAATGACAGCTGTTCATCAGTGGGCTCACTTTGTGAAAATGCCTCAAAAATACCGGCTGGAGTGAGGGTTAGATACGTTTTATCAGCATTTAAGTAAGAGGACATAGCGGCTACCATTGTGATGAAAGGGTTAAATCGGCGATAAATTAGGTCTTGATGGTCTGATCAAGATGCTGTTGACAGTTGTTCCAGCGCTCATCGAACTGCCAGTCGCTTTTACCCAAGCGAAACCATACTAACGAGAAGGCAAGTCGATCATTGCGAGCGATACAGTGAGCAAAGAATTCGTTTTCGATCTGCTCAATCGTGCCCCAATCCTTATCTTCACGCGCTTGCATGAGCTCAGCGGTGATGTCTTTGGATATTTCTTTGGCGTCATCGCTACTGATAAGCAATCGCTGTTTTTGCTCATTGAGAGACGGCGATATCAGAACACTCCAGCGAGTCGCCAGCATACTATTGCGTTGAATATATCGCTTCTTACTAATACAATCGCGAAACCCTTGCTGGACATGAGGGTACAAGCGATCTTTAATACGCGTAAACAGATTATTTACATCGTAAGGAATGTCATACCAACAGCCATAAAAAAAGTCTGCGACGGCACCTTGTAGCGGCTCTTTTTCGGTTAAAAGTAATGCGGCATTGATACGTTGTTCATGAAAATGACGGTTATTGGGTGCCAAAAACACTTTACGCGAATATAAACGAAATACTCGGCGCGCTTCCATCTCATTTTCTTTGATAAGGTCTAAATCAGACATAATAGTGTCCTTTAAGTCATAGTGTCTATTATATGGCTAACAGCTTATGGCTAATATCGTATGGTCAAAATGATATAGCCACTATTGAGCGACAATAGGCTATGACTTCACTAAGCGAAGCGGTGCAACGTGCCAATTAATAAGTAGTAATTAATAATTAATCAAGTAAAGTTTGCATCAAATCTATCATAAATTCAGCATCTTCTTCGTCCATGGCTTCAAACCCTTGAGGCATGCCAAGTTCAGCCAATGCTTCTTTACCATCGTCATCATTATGCAAGTTCAGGATCGCATTCATGAATATTTCTGTATCAGGAAAGCCATCTTTAATCAGTAATACATGGCTAATGTCTGCCAAATCACTTTCGATTAGCACTGACAGCTGAGTTTTGGTCAAGCGTGAAAAGCTATGAAAAATCTCTGCTAAGAAGAAGGCCGCTTGAGCATCACCTTTGATGACTTTACGGGCGGCTGCCTGATAAGTTTCAGTGATATCCCAGTTAAGATCAGACTCTTCTATATCCACAGCTTCTAGCAAGCGTAAGCCAATCAGCTTAACATCACGGTTGTCTGCCATTGCTACGGTCGCACCCGCTTTAATGTCTTCTAAGCGCTTGATATCACTGTTTGCCGCAGCAATGACCATCTCATCTGATTTGCCGATAGGGCGTGCAACAGCACGATAACCTTGTTCACGGATCAAAGCGGCTGCATCAAATGGGTTGGCATAGATAACTTGAATGTCACCTGCCTCAATGATTTGCTCTTGTTCAGCATGTGAGGTAGGTATGTTCAGATGCATATTCAGGTTGGCACGTTTTTGAATCAAAATATTAAACATGTGCCAGCCTGCAAAACGCTCAGGAGAAAAATCAGGGGCGATTAACATATTGTGTGTCGTCATGATTTAGCCTTCCTCATTTTGATTCATTTGGGCATACTGAGCCATAGCCGCTTCGATTTTGCTACGCGATGGCTTACGGCGTACCGAGGTATAACCCACTGTTTCGCCGCGACGAATGTTTGGCACAACGGTCGCATAGACCCAATAGTGACTACCATCTTTGCATAAATTCTTAACGTAGCCATGCCATTTTTGCCCAGCCGCTGCGGTATCCCACAAATCTTTATAAGCGGCTTTTGGCATATCAGGGTGGCGCAAAATAGATTGTGGCTGACCAATAAGCTCATCAACGCTGTAGCCACTGATTTCGACAAAAGCATCGTTGACGTGAGTCAGCACACCATCCAAGTCGGTGCGCGATACAATCAGCTTGCCATCAGGATAGGGGCGTTCAATACCAGTATCATAGACAGTCCGTGATGTACCATCATAATAAGTCAGAGTAATCTGCTCAGCGGGCATATCAGGCTTATGTGCATCAGGGATTGGAGAACCCATCGTAATCTCCTTTATTTATCGTTATATTTATAATCATTAAAAAGCCAATCTGGTGTGGTAGTTGTCGATAACATCATGTTGCCTTTCAGCTCAGTCGTCGTCCCAATATCTATCAGGCTATTATTCCATACAAATAATGTGTGCCATCTTAAATATTTTTTATGAGACAGTCACTTCATTTTGATTTAAAGTCATATTTATCAGTCGCGCTATGTGCTATATGACATTAAATAATAAAAAATGTGTTATCGACAAAAATCCAAATTTACCAATTAGATAAGTTTTGCAAGGGCTTCTGAGGCACGCTTGATATCTAAGAATATCAAACCAAGTTTTGCATTCGGTTTTGCCATGATAGTAAGTACCGCTTCATCTCCAGATGAGGTCATAATCACGTAGCCTTTTTCACCTTGAATCATAATACGATCGATACTACCACGTGCCAACTCACGACCTGCGCGGTCACCCAATGACAATAAAGCCGCTGACATAGCGCCAACACGGTCTTCATCAACGCCCGTTGGTAGTGCTGAGGCAATCATCAGACCATCGTTAGAAATAAGGGCAGATGCTTCAACATCGGCTGATGAGCTGTTTAGGTCTTCCAAAATTTGCTGGAATGAATCTGTACGCATATCGCTTTCTCTATGACGGGTTATTCAATTGATAAAATAACAGTTAGTAATGGTGGAGAATAAATGTTGACTAAGTCGGCTATTATAAACCCTTGCTGTTAATATTGATATACATCAGCTCGAGCAAAAAGCCAATTTTTTGGGTCTTTTATACCGTTTGGTGCTGATTATTGACCTTTCGTCTTTACTTAACGGTTATCAATACACAAATTTCCATTAATATTTGATTTATTTACCGATTAGAAAAACGAAGATTTTTTAGTAATACAGGACTATTTTTAGCACAATCAATGAGATCTGTAAGCTCATCAGTCGGCATCTCAAGGTGCTATGCAAAGGCGCACGCTAGACTGTGCCAATAAAAATCGCTTATAACTTTTCATGATGGTGATATTTACTAGACTTATACGCCTCAAAAATGATATATATTATGAGATAAAAAATGTTCTTGTCTCTGAATATGGCATCTAGGCATAAATTCAGTCAGCTTTTTTAATCCCACTTGTCTCTACACAAGCCAGCGTGTCGAGGCAATTTCAGTTTTACACCAGTGTCTACAATCCTCTCGTTTGTTGTCATACGACGTGATATCGGTGTAAGTAAGCACGATCACCATTTTTACCCTAAGGAAAAGATATGAGTATCAGTCAGGCCATCGAAAAAGTCGAAGCGCGTTACGCCCATCAACCTGAATTCGTTCAAGCGGTAAAAGAAGTTGCAATTACGATTGCGCCGTTATACGACGCCCACCCAGAATATGATACTTTTAAAATATTTGAGCGCCTCGTTGAGCCTGACCGCGTTATTGCTTTTCGTATTAACTGGGAAAATGACCAAGGTGAAGTTCAGGTTAACCGCGGCTGGCGTGTCCAGTTCAGCAATGCCTTAGGTCCTTATAAAGGTGGCGTGAGATTTCATCCGACTGTCAACCAATCTGTGTTGAAGTTTTTAGGCTTTGAGCAAATATTCAAAAACGCTTTGACTGGATTGCCAATGGGCGGCGGTAAAGGTGGCTCTGATTTTGATCCCAAAGGCAAAACAGACAGTGAAATCCGCCGTTTTTGCTATGCCTTTATGCGTGAGCTACATCACTATGTGAATAAAGACATCGATGTGCCCGCTGGTGACATTGGCGTGGGTGGGCGTGAAGTCAGCTATATGTTTGCTATGTATAAGAATTTAACGCATGAATACGGCGGCGTTTTGACCGGTAAAGGCGTTGGCTTCGGTGGGAGCTTGATGCGTACTGAGGCGACAGGTTATGGCGCGGTGTATTTCTTAGAAAATATGCTTACGGCGCAAAATGACGATATCAAAGGTAAGAGAGTATTGGTTTCAGGTGCTGGTAACGTCTCATTACATGCTGCTGAAAAAGCCCATATGCTGGGTGGCATCGTCGTTACTGTGTCAGACTCACAAGGGACTTTGTATGATGAAGCGGGTCTGAATCAAGAAAAAATTGATTGGCTCAAGGCGCAAAAAGCAAAAAGCAAACCGTTGGCTGAGTACGTCGATGTTTATGGTGGAGAGTGGTTTGCGAAGCAAAAGCCGTGGCAATTCAAAGGTGACATCGCGATTCCATCAGCGACGCAAAACGAAGTCAATGAAGAAGATGCCAAGCTCATGGTTGAAAATGGCATCACATACGTTGTCGAAGGTGCCAACATGCCATTGACTGCTGAAGCCATCGACTATATTCGTTTGCACCGGGTGCATTATGCCCCAGGTAAAGCCGCCAACGCGGGCGGTGTAGCAGTCTCTGCGCTTGAGATGTCACAAAACTCAGTCCGTCAGTATAAGAGCTTTGAGCAAATCGACTTGCGCCTCAAAAATATCATGAGAAATATCCATGACTGCGCAGCTGATGCCTCAGAACAGTATGGTCAAACGGATAATGGCTATATCAACTATATGGCTGGTGCAAATATCGTTGGCTTTAAACGAGTTGCTGATGCATTGGTTGCTTACGGTATTTTAAACTAAGCACTTTTATCATAGCCACCTATTAACGAATAACGCGTCTGTTTTAACGATAGGCGCGTTTTTTATGGATTAACCCTACCGTGAGCAGTCAAAGTGGTTTTTATGAAGTGATACGATTGACCTATTGATAATGTGTGTTTTTTAAAAGATAATAATTTTAGAACACTCAATAAGATTAATTTTGTGGAGACCGTTATGAGCAAGATTTTCAAGCCATTTTCGCTAACGACTTTGGGTACTCGTGCTGCAGTAGTAGTGGGTGCGGCTATGTTCACTACGACAATCTATGCATCTACGCAGCAACCGCTAGCAAGTGAGGTCCAAGCCGCCAAAGCCAGTAGAATAAGCTTACAACAAGCAATAAATATTGCGGCGAAAAAGTCATCTGGTCTATTGATGAGTGCCAGCTTTGATCACGATGATGATAAAGCGCAAGGCGGTGTGTATGAGATGGAATTCGTAACCAGTAGCCGAAACTATGAAATCAAAGTCGACGCCATGAATGGTAGAGTGATCAGTACGGATGTGGAACGATTAGACAGTGACGATCTGGTAGATTATAAGGCACTTAAACAAGCGAAGATTGATGTTAAACAGGCAATGAAAATTGCTGAAAAACAATCGGGCGGCCGTGTTATCGAGATTGAGTTTAAAAACGACCGAGATTATAGTGATCATGCATCCTATTATGAAGCTGATATCCTCAAAGGTAATAGTATCGTTTGGCTAAATGTTGATGCCAATACTGGCAGTGTATTTAACAATAAGTTTAAGAAATAGCTAAGTAAGTTAGATAGATAGATATGATAGGTATCGCTAATAGTCGTTTTTCTTGCTACTCAGTTTTTTGAAAATGAGATAGCAAAGCTGTGCATTTATTATTAAAAAAGCCCCAATCATTGAATGACTGGGGCTTTTTTAATGTGAGTAGTTAGATCAGTTCGCTATACCGTCTCACGCCACTTGCCTTGAACCATAATGCCGTTAATAGGGTTTAGTCCCATCTGATAAGCCAAATCCGCAGGGCGGGCGATATCCCATAGGACTAAATCTGCATCACAGCCAACTTCTATTTTACCTTTATTAGATAGCCCCAGCGCTTGTGCTGCATAAACGGTTGAGCCTGCCAGTACCTCTTCAGTCGTTAAGTAAAACAGCGTACAGCCCATGTTCATCGCAAGCAATAATGAGGTAAGCGGTGAAGTGCCAGGATTACAGTCAGTAGAAATAGCCATAGGTACTTGGTGTCTACGTAATGCCTCAATGGGTGGCAATTTGGTATCACGTAAGGTATAAAATGCGCCGGGCAATAGAACTGCAACGGTATTGCTTGCTGCCATTTTTTTAATGTCGTCTTCTGATAAATGCTCTAAATGGTCGCTTGATAGCCCTTTATATTCGGCAACCAAGGCACTGCCACCTATGTCAGATAATTGCTCAGAGTGCAGTTTAACTGGGATATTTAATGAGCGTGCCACTTCAAAAACGCGTCTGATTTGCTCAGTACTAAAGGCGATATTTTCACAAAAGCCGTCGACTGCATCGACTAAGCCTTCTGAATGCAAGATGGGTAGCCACTCGCAGACTTGCTCGATGTATTCGTCTGTGCGGTCCTGCATGTGAGACTTGTATTCAGGTGGTAGGGCATGTGCTGCTAGATAAGTAGTGCTCACATGAATATCGTATTTCTCTCCCAGTTGGCAAGCGACCGTGAGCATTTTGCGTTCCGTGTCTAAGTCTAAGCCATAACCAGACTTGATTTCGATGCTGGTGACGCCCTCTTTCATAAGAGCAACTAAGCGTTTTTCACTTTGTGCAAATAACGACTCAATACTAGCGGCGCGGGTGGCACTAACCGTCGCAACGATACCGCCGCCTTGTGCAGCAATGTCTTGATAACTGGCACCTTGCAATCGCGCTTCGAACTCATTGCTGCGGTTGCCACCATAGACGATATGCGTATGGCAATCGATAAGCCCCGGGGTGATCCATTTACCATTTATATCTGTTATTTGAGCATCTTGATAATTAGGCAGATGAGCAGTGATTTGATCCTGTGCACCAATCCAAGCGATTTTGCCGTTTTTAATACCGATAGCCGCGTTCTCTAACTGGCCGTATGGGACGCTATCAGCATCTTCGTTTTCATACATATCAAAACCATAATGCGCAGAAAACGTCGCAATGTTGGCATTGATAATAAGGTGATCAAACGATGTCATAATAGATGCATCGATTGTCTTATTCTTAGAATTCTCTGATTCATTCATAATATGCTCCTAATTATTGGGAGGCGAGTGACGTGTGTTTGTAAGATCTTGGTGTGTAAGACCTAAGCGACAAGTAAATGCTGTTCTATAATAGTGGCCAGCAATCGACCAGCAACCTTGCAGCTACGCCCATCAATATCAAAGGCGGGATTAATCTCGGCAATGTCTACCATTTTTACCTTGCCCGATACCATGATAGTTTTTACCATGCGCTCAACGAAACCCAGCTCAATACCATAAGCAGCTGGGGCACTCACACCGGGCACAACACTGGCAGAGAAGCAGTCCATATCGATAGTCAGATACACGATATCGACCTTATCGATAAAGCTTTTGACCTGCTCAGCAAGCGTGTCCCAAGGCTGATAATGACAGTCTTCATCACTGATAACATGCACACCCAATTGCTCAGCGCGATCGAAAAGCGCCGCCGTGTTAGAGAACCGACTGACGCCAATACAGCAATAATGAAAGGGCTGACCATGTGCATCAAGGTGCTCGGCAATTTGGCGAAACGGTGTCCCAGAGGTCGCTACATCAGACTGACGAATATCAAGGTGGGCATCAAAATTAATAATTCCGATAGTAGGTGCTGTATGTGTGCTGATAGTTGTATCGTTTTGACTTTCTAAAGCCTGCCATAACCCTAAAAAGCTGCCGTAAGCGATGGCATGATCACCGCCCAATCCGATAGGCAAACCGTCTTGCTTGACGATAGCGCTCACTTCCTCAGCATATTTAATCTGAGCTTGTTCAAGAGTATTCGTGGCAAAGTCATCATCGTCGTGACAATGAATGTCACCAGCATCACCCAATAAGGTTGATAATTGTCCATCAAAGCGCTGTTGCAATTCAGCGATGACTGGCAGCGTAGCAAATGCTCGACGAATTAATGGCGGGGCTGCTCTAGCACCCACGCGGCCTTGATTACGTCTGACCCCTTGATCACATGCAAAGCCAATTAGCCCAATATTTTGACTCTCATAAGGCTGAGCAAGCTGATACCAGTAGCGGGCACGTGCCGTCTCAAATAGCTCTGCACGGCCGGTCCACAGCATCATGTCAGCCGCTGTGTGACTCACGGTTGTGCTAATTTTCGTCATGGCCATTGCTAATTCCTTTTAATTATCTAACGCTTATTTAGACTCATACCAGTCGCTACGTAATGACTGCCAGTGCTCAGCAAGCGTACCGTCTAATACCAACTGCTTGGCCGCTTCAATATCAGGCGCTAGGTAGCGATCTTTGTCATAGAAAGTCACTTTCTCGCGCAGTTTCTGATGCGCCACAGTCAACGGCTCTGATGTCTCTAATCCGCGATGAAAATCAATCCCTTGACCGGCAGCCAATAGCTCAATACCGATAATGGTGGCGGTGTTTTGTGCCATCTCGTATAGGCGGCGTGCGCAATAGGTCGCCATAGACACATGATCTTCCTGATTGGCGGAGGTTGGGATACTGTCGACACTGCCTGGGTGAGCGATAGATTTATTCTCCGATGCCAGTGCGGCGGCGGTCACATGGGCGATCATAAAGCCTGAGTTCACCCCAGCATTGTCGACCAAGAATGGCGGCAGACCACCTGACAGCGTCGCATCGATTAGCAAAGCGACACGGCGCTCAGACATAGAACCAATCTCGGCGATTGCCAAGGCCAAAATATCAGCGGCAAAAGCGACTGGCTCAGCATGGAAGTTACCACCTGAAATAGCGACTGGGCCATCTTCATTATTAAAAATAAGTGGGTTGTCTGTCACCGCATTGGATTCGATTAGTAGCGTTTTACCTGCTTGATTGATGATATCAAGGCAGGCACCCATGACTTGCGGCTGACAACGCAGGCAGTAAGGGTCTTGTACTCGGTCATCCTGCTCACCATCATGCGAGGCGCGAATCGCACTGCCTTTAATGAGTTGACGGTGTGCTTTGGCGATTTCAATTTGACCATGATGCCCACGTACTTCGTGAATACGCGCATCAAATGGCGAATCCGATCCTTTGGCCGCATCAATTGACAGGGAGCCAACGATAGTCGCTGTCTCCAGCAAGTCACGCGCTAAGAAATAACCCCGTAATGCCAATGCGGTTGACACTTGAGTACCGTTGATAAGTGCAAGACCTTCTTTGGCTGCAAGAGTAATAGGCTCAAGTCCATGCTGGGCTAGCGCGTCTGTTGCAGGCACTTTTTCGCCAGCGACAAACACGTCACCTTCACCCATCATTGCAAGCGTCATGTGTGATAAAGGCGCTAAATCACCAGAGGCACCAACAGAGCCTTTAGCCGGAATGTTTGGCGTGATTTGATTATTGATTAAGGCAAGTAAGCTGTCGACTACCTCGCGGCGTACGCCTGATACACCTTGTGCTAGGCTGGCCACTTTCATCACCATAATCAGTCGTACCACGCCAGCAGGAAGTGCTTCACCAGTGCCTACTGAGTGAGAAACGATCAAGTTGCGCTGAAGTAGCTCAAGCTGATCATCACTGATACGGGTCTTTGCTAACAAGCCAAAACCAGTATTGATGCCATAAGCGCTTTTGTCTCGGGCAATAATCGTACGCACATCTTCGTGTGAGGCATCGATGGCCTCATAAGCACTCTCAGGTAATGTCAATATGACAGGTTGCTCATAGATATCACGTAGCATCTTAAAGCTAAGCTGGCGAGGGTGTAGGGTTAATTGTTTGATATCGTTCATAGGGTGATCCTAGTATTGTAAGACATATGGGTTATATTATTTTTGATTCATGCCTTTGTTGAAATGACGTTTTTTAAATGTTTTCAGTTAACATAATACTTGTTATTAAATTTGTTTTTTTAGCCAATCCAGTTGAAGTACATGGCTAGATGTCCGAATGCAGCAGCCAATAAAATACTGAGTACCACACGCTCAAACCAGATAATGACCATTTTGCCGACAGATAATGGTATTTCAGTGGCAAGCACACAAGGAATCATGGCAGAGAAAAACAACACGCTGCTAATAGAGATGACCCCTGCAACATAGCGAGTCAGTATATCAGCCTCACTGAGGAGCAGTGCTGGCAAGAACATTTCAGCCAATCCCGCTGACATACCTTTGGCCGCAACCAGAGGCTCTGGTAAGCCGCTAAGCCATGTAAATGGATAAAGAAGCAAGCCTAAAGCATCGAATACAGGCGTATACTTTGCTAATATCAATCCTGTCAAGCCAACCGCGATGATAGAAGGCACAATCGCCGCTGCCATCGTCAGCCCATCGCGAAAGTTAGACCATAAGATTTGTTTTAGGTCAGTGGCACGGCGCGAAGTGGACAAACCCAAATCAAATGCTGCCGCCAAACGTGTACCACTTTTATGGTCTAAAGCGGGACGTTCAACGCTATCATCTACAAGGCTAATGGGTGGAATACGAGCAGTAATCGCAGTAACGATAAAGGTAATCACTAGCGTAGACCAAAAAAACAGGTTCCAAAACTCCATCAGACCAAGCGTTTTGGCAACAATGACCATAAATGCCGCTGATACGGTCGAAAATCCAGTCGCAATGATAATGGCTTCGCGCGCTGAATATTGCTTTTGCAAATACACGCGATTAGTAATGAGCAGCCCGATAGAGTAGCTACCAACAAAGGATGCGACAGCATCAATCGCTGATGAACCTGGGGTTTTCCAGATAGGTTTCATGATCGGCTGCATGAGCACACCGACCATCTCGAGCAAACCAAAACCCACCAAAAATGCTAAAATTAATGCCCCAAGCGGTACAATCATACCGACTGGTAATGCCAGTTTTTCAAACAAAAACGGCAGCATGTCCTTTTCCATCATAAAGGCAGGCGCTACGTCAGCCACATACATTACTGCCAGTATCAGACCAATGATTTTAAAAGCAGTCATAATCATGTGGGTGATATTTTTACGCCATGAGCCGTCTATAAATGGCTTGCTTACCCCAAAGATCATCAATAAAAATAATAACATCACAGACAATGTATGCTGCTGATTGACCAGATAAGTTGCCCCATGATCGAACAAAATCGTGCTTTTCTCACCAATGGTAAATGGCACAAAGAACATGACCAAACCGATAGCACTAAAGACTATCAATTGCAGTAACGCTATAGGTTTAGACAGTAGTGCTTCAGTTGGTGTCGCTGCTGCATCCTTGAGATTTAGTGTCGTATTTTGCTCAATCATATTATCCTCCTTGATAAAATGTCGATGATATCCTTATGTCAAGTAATCACTTATAAGGATAAAGGGTATGCTACTTAATCATCGGCAAATTTAGACCATAGTCTTTGGCTGTTTTGATCGCTAGCTCATAGCCTGCATCGGCATGACGCATAACCCCTGAGCCGCAATCATTGACTAGCACTCGTGCCAAGCGTTTGGCAGCGGCATCAGTGCCATCTGCGACAATCACCATGCCTGAGTGCTGCGAGTAACCCATGCCAACGCCGCCGCCATGATGTAGTGATACCCAAGTGGCACCGCCTGCGACATTGAGCATACCATTCAATAATGCCCAGTCAGATACCGCATCTGAGCCATCTTTCATGCTTTCAGTTTCACGGTTTGGGCTAGCCACTGAGCCTGTGTCTAAGTGATCACGGCCAATGACAATAGGGCCTTTTAGCTCGCCGTTTTTGACCATCTCATTGAATGCGAGCCCTGCTTTGTCACGTTCACCCAATCCTAACCAGCAGATACGGGCAGGCAAACCTTGGAATTGAATACGCTCTTTTGCCATGTCTAACCAGCGATGGATATGTTGATTTTCAGGAAACAGCTCTTTGATTTTTTGATCGGTCTTGTAGATGTCTTCTGGGTCACCTGATAACGCTACCCAGCGGAATGGGCCTTTACCTTGGCAGAACAGCGGACGAATATAAGCGGGGACAAAACCTGGGAAATTAAAGGCATCTTTAACGCCTTCATCAAAAGCCACCTGACGGATATTATTACCATAATCGGTCGTTGGAATGTCCATTGCCTGCAAGTCTAGCATCGCCTGTACGTGTACGGCACAAGACTGAGCGGCAGCTTTGGTTAATGCTGCATGTTGCTCTGAATCTTCTTGGGCAGCTTTCCATGCTTCCACTGTCCAGCCACTTGGTAGATAGCCATTGATCAAGTCATGCGCTGAGGTTTGATCGGTCACTAGATCAGGCTTCATACCGCCAGCATTGGCGCGCTTGACCATCTCTGGCAATATATCTGCGGCATTACCAAGTAGGGCGATAGAGACCGCTTCACCTGCGTCGGTATGCTGTTTGATGAGCTCATAAGCATGGTCTAAGTCATCAGCTTGCTTATCGACATAACCAGTACGCAAGCGGAAATCGATACTAGATTGCTGACACTCGATGTTCAGTGAGGTTGCACCTGCAAAAGTCGCGGCTAATGGCTGCGCACCGCCCATGCCGCCAAGACCCGCGGTCAAAATCCAACGTCCTGCCCAGCTACCGTCATAATGCTGACGACCTGCTTCTACAAAGGTCTCATATGTACCTTGCACGATGCCTTGCGTGCCAATATAGATCCAGCTACCAGCTGTCATTTGACCATACATCATCAAGTCTTTGCGATCGAGCTCGTTAAAGTGCTCCCACGTGGCCCAGCGTGGTACAAGGTTAGAGTTTGCAATCAATACACGCGGGGCATTTTCGTGCGTTTGAAACACGCCAACTGGTTTGCCAGATTGCACCAATAAGGTTTCATCGTCTTCCAATTCTTTTAATGACGCTAGGATTTGATCGTAGCTTTCCCAATTGCGGGCTGCGCGTCCGATACCACCATAGACGACTAGGCTTTTTGGGTTTTCGGCCACATCAGGATGCAAATTGTTTTGCAGCATGCGATAAGGTGCTTCGGTCAGCCAGCTTTTGCAATGTAATGTGCTGCCCGTGGGCGCAGCGATTTCGCGGCTCTCATCACGGCGAGTCAGCTTAGTCTCTTTATTGGTTCCATGGTCAGTAGTCATTATCATATCCTTGTGATATCTGTTAAGACGATAAAGTAATCAAAGTAAGTGTTTTACCGTCAGTCTATAAATTCAGTGGAACATCGATTAGATGACGCAGATTTTTTAGTACTGTCGTAAAGTTGTATATACAAATTATCAAAGATACTTTTTTCATGCAAGCAATTTTTTATGAATGACTCAATTATTTTTGTGAGGATTTTGGTAGATAGATAAATGTCACAGTGTTTTGCCAAGGTTCATGACGTTATCTCGTGATATTATGGCGCTACTATTACTGGTAAAACTAACGGTTAAACACGGACATGACAAAGACGATTCCGGCATATCAGCGCATAAAAAACGCCATATTAGACAATATTCACTCTGGTAAATGGCAAGCGGGCAATGCAATTTCTACAGAAATGGCGTTGGCAAAAGAGTTTGGCGTATCGCGTATGACGGTCAATCGCGCCCTAAAAGAGCTGAGC
The DNA here is from genome assembly GCA_030686115.1 of Psychrobacter cibarius. Taxonomy (NCBI): domain Bacteria; kingdom Pseudomonadati; phylum Pseudomonadota; class Gammaproteobacteria; order Moraxellales; family Moraxellaceae; genus Psychrobacter; species Psychrobacter cibarius. Next base: position 2,669,149 of record CP131612.1, on the reverse strand, counting down.
GAAGAGCGAGTGCTAGAGCGCCGGCAAGGGTCGGGGACGTTTGTCGCCCAGCAACAGTTCAATCATACCTTTGTAGAAGTGCGCAATATCGCGCAGGATTTAAAATCTGCCAACCGCGATTATCAGGCGCAAGTGGTGAGTAAACGCATACTTACGGCTGCGATATTGGATGATGAATTACGGCGTAAATTTGATATTGATGAAGTAGCTGTGTCTTCTAATACAAGCGCTGATACAACCGTAATGGATGACAGTACTGGCGCAGATAGTAGCAGCGACGTTGCTGTTTTATACGAGGTAAAAATCATTCACTTTGCGGATGGTCAGCCCATACAGTTCGAAGAGCGCTGGGTGGATGCGCAAAAGGTGTCAGAATTTATTGAGCAGGATTTTAGTGTGGTCAATACCAGTGATTATCTCATTGCCAAAAGTCCACTAGAGCGCGGCAGCTATACTATTCGTGCACTGGCGGCACCAGATGAGATTGCTGCGCTACTGCAAATCGCACCGCAGTCGCCGACATTGGTATTGCGCCGTCAGACGTATTCAGCAGGTCGAGTATTGACCTTTGTGAAGATGTGGCATGCAGGCGATCGCTATCAATTCTCCGGTGAACTATAATAGTCTTACGCATGCTCACTGTTTTTGTACGTTTATTCTTTCTGAAGTGCGCTAGTATATGAATAAATGGCTATTTAATCGGCAATAATAACGTTAATATCTGCCTAAAAAATGCCCAAAAATTCAAAGATAATATAGAAACGGTATTGAAAAATATGCTGAGCATCCTCAAATCGAGCAGCCAGAGCTAAATAATGCGGCGCAAATACTTTATTATAGTATTTGCCTGTGCTGGTCTTATTCTTATTTGTTGCTATGGTTTTATTGGCACGATACCTTTTTGTATTATTCATTCACTCTTATAAGGACGTCTTATGAAACGTCGTACTCTTTTAGCACTTGCCGCCAGTACTATGCTACTTGCCGCTTGTGGTCAGTCTACTACCAATGAAGCAGAAACCAATGCGACAGACAGTGCCGCGACGGGTGGCTCTGATTTGCTGCAACGTATCAATAATGGTGGCACCATCAATGTCGGTACAGAGGGTACTTATCCGCCATTTACCTATCATGATGAGAGTGGCAAGCTAACTGGCTATGATGTCGAAGTGACACGTGCGGTTGCGGATAAACTAGGCGTAGACGTCGAATTTAAAGAGACTCAGTGGGATGCTATGCTGGCAGGTCTTGACTCAAAACGCTTCGATATGGTGGCCAATCAAGTAAGCTTGACCACGCCTGAGCGTTTGGCTAAGTATGACAAAGCCATGCCATATAGCTGGTCGGGCGCGGTTGTACTAGCACCGACTGATGACAATCGTTATAGCTCTTGGGAAGGTTTAAAAGGTCTGCGTACTGCGCAATCACTGAGCAGCAACTATGGTGAGCTTGCAGAACGCTACGGCGCAGAAATCGTCCCTGTCGATGGTATGGCGCAAGCGATTCAACTGGTTAAGCAAGACCGTGCTGACTTCACGATGAATGACAATCTGGCAGTATTGGATTATCTCAAAAAATTCCCAGATGCAGCACTTGAGATCAAACTGACGGCGCCTGCGAGTGAGCAGACTGGTTCAGGTCTAGTACTCATCAAAGGGGATGACGCTGTGGTGGCAAAATTGAATGAAGCAATGGCCGCATTAGCAGCCGATGGGACGCTGACCAAGCTTAGCGAAGAGTTCTTTGGTGCTGATATAAGTCAACAAAAATAATGCTAGCGTCTATCACGTCAATGCTAGCTGAGTTACTGGCACTACTACCATTTATGGATCCTGCGCGGGCGCAAATTGTCATCAATTCATTTTGGCCAATGCTTAAAGGCGGTATTTATTATTCGATACCGCTGGCGTTGATCTCATTTGCGATTGGTATGGCTATTGCGCTGACAGTAGCGCTGATTCGTATCGTACCGCGTGCTGGCTGGTTCCATGAAATCATATACAGACTTGCGCGTATTTATGTGTCCGCCATTCGCGGGACACCGATGCTGGTTCAGCTATTTATTATTTTCTACGGCTTGCCAAGTATCGGAGTAAAGCTTGATCCTTTTCCCTCAGCGATTATTGCCTTTTCGCTCAATATTGGCGCGTATGCATCGGAGACGGTGCGTGCCTCTATTTTGTCCATTCCAAAAGGGCAGTGGGAAGCAGGCTCGACCGTAGGCTTGACGTATCTACAAACCTTTCGTCATGTCATTTTGCCGCAAGCACTTCGGGTGTCAGTACCCCCGTTATCCAATACCTTTATTAGCCTAGTAAAAGACACCTCTTTGGCGTCATTGGTATTGGTGACTGAGCTATTTAAGCAGGCACAAATCATCACGGCACGTAACTATGAATTTATGTTGGTCTATACTGAAGCGGCGATTATTTATTGGGGTATTTGTCTGTTCTTAACCTTTATTCAAGGTAAGCTTGAAACCAGACTTGATCGCTATGTGGCGAAATAAACCCTTGGTAATGGGGGCAGTATAGGATGGTAATGCCGCGTCGATAAGCGTGTGTTATTAGCAAACAGATATCAGTACAACAGGAAGCTTTATGATTCAAGTCACTAATATTCACAAAGCTTTTGGTGGCAATCAAGTGCTTAAAGGCATCGACTTGACCATCGAAAAAGGCAAGGTAGTGGTGATATTAGGACCGTCAGGGTCTGGTAAAACCACTTTTTTACGCTGCTTGAATGCGCTGGAAATTCCTGACCAAGGCATCATTGCTTTTGATGATGGTAGCTTAACGGTCGACTTCGCTACCAAGCCTAAGAAAAAAACATTGCTCGCGCTGCAGCGTAAATCAGGCATGGTATTTCAATCTTATAACTTGTTTCCACATAAGACCGCGATTGAGAATTTAATGCTTGGGCCGACGGTAGTGCAAGGGCAAACTAAGGCGCAAGCACGCGAACAGGCACTGGCATTACTTGATAAAGTAGGCTTATCGGATAAGGCAGATCTGTATCCGTTCCAGCTATCTGGTGGTCAGCAGCAGCGTATCGGCATTGCTCGTGCACTGGCTATCGAGCCGTCATTATTATTATTTGATGAGCCAACGTCTGCGCTCGATCCTGAATTGGTACAAGATGTACTGGGCACGATGAAGCAACTGGCATCTGAAGGCTGGACGATGGTCGTTGTGACTCATGAGATTAAATTTGCTCGTGATGTGGCAGATCATGTGGTGTTAATTGAGGATGGTCATGTGGTCGAAGAAGGTAGTGCTAAGCAGATGTTCGAAGTGTCTACTCATCCACGTACGCAGGCCTTTTTGCAGCGTATTGAACAGTAATATTATCAAGACATTCCAAGTTGTTTAGCAACTGTCTATGATGTCAATGCTTTGCTCTAAAGTAACGTTCCAATAAAAAATCTCCAGCTATTAATTATAGTTGGGGATTTTTTTCGTTTGATAATACAGATATAAAACTATTTAAAACAATCAAAAGTCACCACTAAATTCTTTGTCGTCTTTTTAGCCAGCGTGGTACGCGAGTGGCAGTGCCGTTTAATATGGCATTAAATAAAGCTGCCAGTAAGATTAATACCACGCCCACATATTGAATCCAAGATAAGGATTGATGCAGTAATAGTATGGCAAGGGCAATGGCAGTCAATGGCTCAAAAATCGTAAATACTGATGCACGAGTGGCAGGTAGTTTCTCTAATGCTTTCATATAAAGGGCAAAGGGCACGACGGTTCCAATCAAAGACAACCCCAAGGCATAGCCCCAAGTATGTAAAGGTAAGCTCAATAACCGCCCATAGGTTTGATAGGTTTCAGGTAATAATAGCAGTACACCAGCACTGATGATAATAGAGGTAAAAAACACCAAAGGCGCAGGGTGAGCATCGTGCATCGCGCGCTTGCCCAGTACCCCGTATAAGGAATAACAGACGCCTGCTAGCAGTCCTAATAGGATGCCCCAGTTGACTTGTGCTTGCTCACCCAACATCGTCAATCCAACACCAAATACCGCCATGAGCGCCAGTAATGCCGACTGGCGAGTGATAGATTCATCAAGCAAGAATGCCGAAAACAATAAGCTAAAAACAGGCGCAGTATAAAGCAAGGCAACCGCAGGCCCAGCACCGACATAGATCACAGCAAAAAAGTAGCATACCGACATACCAAGTACGCCAATCAAAGACTGCAATGCCAGTCCAAGCCACTGCTTTCGACGAAGCTTGATAAGATGCGGCCATAGTTTTGGTAGCATGACAAGAATAAGAAAAGCCGCGGTTACGATACGTAAGATCGTAATCTGCCAGCCACTAAAGCCGATTTGATTGAGGTAAGTCGAGAATATCCCCAAGGTACCCCAGCAGACAGCGGCTATGATAATTTGAATGGTGCCTATCCATGACTGCCGTGCTGACATTACGCTACCAGTGTTTGTCATATCGCTCTCTATTTTTATGTGATATCAAAACCCATGCTTAAACTCAAAACCTCAAACTGTCCAAGCCTTTTAGCTAATGGCATCATACAATACTGAAATAAGAAAAAGACAACCCGAGTAAGGGCTGTCTTTTGTTTATTTTTTCAGTCTATCATTAAAGCGTTAATTAAGTTCGAACGCAAGTTAGTCAGACACAAAATTCAATTTATTTGAGTTAGAGGTACGCTTGTTTATGGCTTATGTCTTTAGCTTATCACCCTTTGGTGTCATATCCCCCAAACTTAAGCATCAAGATTTACAATTGTAGTAAAAAATTCGTCAGCAAGCGTTTGGCACCTTCCGTCGCAAATGACTCTGGGTGAAACTGCACACCTTGAATGGGATAGTCTTTATGCTGTAGTCCCATAATCTCCTCACCTGCTAGCGCAGATTCGGTTAGGCTGAACTCAGCATGAGCATTATTGGCGACGACAGCTGTGACAGCCAAGCAATCTGGGAAGGTGTCTGCTTTTACCATCAATGAGTGGTAGCGCATGATTTCAATCTCTTGTGGCAAGCCTTGATAGACGCCCGCGCCATCATGGCGAATGGAGGATACCTTGCCATGCATTGGCACGCTCGCCCGTACCACATCGCCGCCGAACACATGCGCGATGCCTTGCATACCTAAGCAGACACCCAATAGCGGCGTCGTCTTACCCATAACTTCAATTACTTCGGCACAAATACCGAAGTAGGCGGGGTCTTCAGGAGCGCCAGGACCGGGTGAAATGATGATGCGGTCAAGATTCATGGCTTGTACATCTGCTAACGTTATCTCATTGTTACGTTTAACAATGACGTTTGCGGCTTTATCGGCGTCCATCGTCTGCAAAATCTCGCCGATATATTGGTAAAGATTAAAGGTAAAGGAGTCGTAGTTATCTATAATTAAAACATTCATGGGTTATCCACTCTTTGGCAAAATATAAGCAATTTACGGGTTCATCAAACTGTCTAAGACTACTTTCATGGCAGACAATTTACGCTGAATTTCTAGATATTCATCAGCAGGATTGGAGTCATAGACATTGCCGCCACAGGTTTGCGCATAGGCAGACTCGCCGTTGATGAATAGGCTGCGAATAGGAATGGCAAAGATACAGTCACCATTAAAGTTAAACGATCCAAGCGCACCGCCATAAGCACCTCGACCATCGGGTTCGAGCTCATTAATAACTTTAATCGCTTCAACTTTCGGTGCGCCTGACAACGTCCCAGCGGGGAAATTACTGGCAAGGGCGCTAAACATATCTTCATTAGGGTGTAAGATTCCGACGATTTCAGACGAGATATGTTGCACGTGAGAGAAGCGTTTGATATCCATGAGACTACGTACTTTGACAGTGCCAAATTGTGCCACACGGCCAATGTCATTGCGATGCAAATCGACCAACATATTGTGCTCGGCAATCTCTTTGGCATCGTTTAGCAATGCACGGGCAAGCTGTCGGTCTTCGATGACATCGACACCGCGCTTGGCAGTACCTGCCAGTGGATAGGTTTCCATCTCACCTTGACGCAAGCGAAATAGCAGCTCTGGTGACGCTCCAATGATGCATTGCTGGGCAAATTTCATAAAATACATGTGCGGCGACGGATTGACCGACCGCAATTTCTCATAAATGGGCATTTTATCGCCGGCAATACGGTATTTGGATTTAAAACCTACCTCACACTGAAAGATACGCCCTGAGATGATGTCTTCTTTGACTTGCATGACGGCTTTAGCGTGCTCTTCTTGGCTCATGCCGTCACCCAAAAACTCAACTGTAGGCGGCTCATAGCTTGGAATTTGCTCATCAAGTAGCGCTTTGATTTGCTCGATGCGATTTTCTTGCTGCGCAGTTGGATAATAAAAGTAGAAAATCTCACCGGTCATCTTATCGAGCGTTAGACCATCCAAATATACGCCAAATTTAAACGGTTCAAAGTCATCGCTCGGCTTAGCATTGAGACTGGGTTCAAAGAAATTGACACTGTCGTAACCCAAATAACCGACAAGACCACCGCTTTGGTCGCGAGCAATGACGTGCTGCGGCGTAATTTTGCGCAGTAGCTCGTAAGGATTATCCGTTTGATAATGAGTGGTTTCAGCGGTTTTATTATCAGTAATCGCGAGGGTTGTACGATCGATGGCAGCAATGGTCATCACTGGATCAAAACCAATCGCGTGATGACGCGCCATATGTCCATCTTCGCCCAATGATTCGAGCAAATAGCAGGTCTCAAAAGCGCGCTCAATACGTTTGAACAACGCAAAGAAATCAATATCCTGAGTGAGTTTAATGCGCTGTGGTTTACTAGGAATATCAATAGCAGCAGGTTGCTCAGGTTTTGAGTTAGGAGAGGTCATAACAATATCCAAATTGGTTCAATGGTTGATCAAATAAAAAGTAAGAGAATTTAAAACTCTAGTTTCTGATGAATTAAGCGGCCTTTTCAGCTGTGTCTTTTATGAATGTTTTCTATGAGTCATGTCTATGAGTCATTAGTAAGGCACTCACATCGTGAACTTGCATGGCTTTGGCGCCGCGCGAGACGGTAGCGATACCGACACCTAGCTGCTCGGATATCTCGCGTTGGGTGACACCGCGCTCAAGCAAATCAAAAATGCGGATACGATTCGCAATTTCCTGCTGCTCTTTTTCCGTCAATAGCGCACTGAATAGTAGGTCGATAGCGGTGCTGTCATGACAACTGGCTAAATAGCTTAATAAGCTTTGATAAGGGTCTGTGCTCATAACATTCATCTTAATGGAAAAGAAAAGGGAAGCTTACTTCGTTTCAGTATTCTAGTACGATAGTACACAAAAGGCAAGTAGCCTATGTAGATGTTTTGCTACTGCTGTTAAATGGGCACTGTGTTTTGGAAGATGATTATTTATATAGGATGGATCCCAAATTTATAAACATAAAGCCAGATAATCTTTATTAACTGGCTTTATGTTTATGAATGGTTAACAGCTCGTTTACAGACCCTAATTAAACGGAAGAGTGCTCACTGGCAAGTTCAATTTGCACCTGCCAATCCTCTATATCTAGCTCATAACAGTTTTTGCCTTCACCATTGATACGATCTATCACCAAAAAATCAGAGTCACAACCGAGGGCAAGTAGCGGATGATGCCAGACATTGGCATCGTATTGCACACCTTGATGAGATTGGACATAAAACACGGTCAAATCATCCGCAGACTGTGGCGGCGCACCAGCAGGCGCAACGATGACGATATAATCCTGACCATTCATCGAAAAGAACGCTTGCGTGCCAAACGGATGATATTCCATGACCGATAAGGCAATAGGAAATTCACGCTTTTTGGCGCGGAAGATACTCATGCCGACATCGCCGCCGTCAAGTTTGGCTTCAGCGATGGCGTGATGGCGGCAGGCATAGCCTTTATTGATATGGTAGCTATTTTCAGGCGTCTGTGCTGCCTTGTCATAGGGTTCTATTACGGTGCCGTAGGGCGCAAACTCAGCTTTGGTTAAAGGTCTTGCAACGATCGTAGTCTTCATAAGAGTACTCATGACTTTGCCTTACTTTTGGTGATCACTGTTTATAATTGCTATGAGCCACTTTGCCATAAGCCCGTACGCGAATTAAATCAACATCTGGGAATAAATGACATATTCGAATGAACGATTATGCCGCTATATTGCTCATCGTTCTGAATGCTTTGTTGTTCTGGTTATTATTTATTGCGCAGTGCTTATCGTGCTGGGCGAATAAACGGCATATGACGATTCACGTCTTTATATAGTAAATATCTAAATGGACCCGGTCCGCCGGCGTAACAAGATTGTGGGCAAAATGCGCGTAGCCACATAAAATCACCTGCCTCAACTTCTACCCATTCACCATTTAAGTGATAGACGGCTTTACCTTCTAGGACATACAAACCATGTTCCATCACATGAGTTTCATCAAATGGAATCACGCCACCTGGTTGGAAAGTGACGATATTCACATGCATGTCGTGACGCATATCAGACTGCTCGGTAAATCTGGTGGTTGCCCATACGCCATCAGTACCCGGCATCTCAATCGCTTCAACATCGTGATCGCTGGTTACAAAGGCTTCAGGCACCTCAATTCCTTCACAGTGTTGATAAGCTTTACGAATCCAATGGAATTTAACGTGCTTGTCGCTATTGTTTTTTATCGTCCATTTGCAGCTGGGTGGTAAGAATGCATAACCACCCGCTTCAAGATGATGCGACACGCCTTCGATAGTCATGTCCATTTCACCTTCAACGATGAATATAACACCTTCAGCGTTTGCATCTAGCTCAGGCTTTTCTGAGCCGCCATTAGGCTCAACTTCGACGATATACTGTGAAAAAGTCTCAGAGAAACCTGAAAGTGGGCGTGCAAGCACCCACATGCGCATACCTGTCCAAAACGGCAGATAGCTAATAACAATGTCGGTCAGTACACGTTTGGGAATAATGGCATAAGCTTCGGTGAAGATAGCGCGATCAGATAGCAGTTGTGTTTGCGGAGGTAGTCCGCCAGTTGGTGCGTAATATGTACTCTTTGTTGACATTGTTGATGTTCCTTAGTGGTGTTGTGCCGCAATAAATTTGTGTCTAAACGTATGGTTACATCCAGTTTGCAGTGTTATCGGCTGTGGCTGGATGGTTCTTATACCAGTGTTTGGCAATGTCATCACGGCGGCATACCCACACATCGGGCTTGCTAGTGATATACTGCAAAAACTTTTTGAGGGCAATGATGCGACCGGCGCGACCAATGATGCGGCAATGTAAACCGATGGTCAGCATCTTGGGCGTGTGCGCGCCTTCCTCGTATAAGGTATCGAAGCTGTCTTTTAAATACTGATAAAAAGGCTCGGCGTTGGTAAAGCCTGGGCTTGAGGCAAAGCGCATGTCATTGGTCTCTAAGGTATAGGGAATGACCAAATGCGGCTTACGAGCGATTTTATTACCGTCTTCTACTTTGACATTGAGCCAGTAAGGGAGCTCATCCGCGTAAGAGTCGGAGTCATAAATATAGCCACCTTGTTCGGCGACCAACTCACGAGTATTCGGGCTATCTCGTCCCGTGTACCAACCAAGCGGCTGACCACCGATCATGCGCTCGAATATTTCAGTGGCACGGCGCACATGCTCGCGCTCGGTCTCGCGGTACATATTTTGATAAGTAATCCAGCGCAGACCGTGACTGGCGATTTCGTGCCCATCTTCTAATACTCGCTCGATAATATGCGGCGTTTTTTCGGCAGCAGCAGCGCAAGTGAAGGTCGTAATAGGTAAACCGTATTCTTTAAAAGTGTCTAATACTCGCCAAACACCCACACGGCTACCATACTCAAATGCCGACTCAATCGACTGATGACGATTGTTAAATTCTGGCGTACCCAAGACATCCGATAAAAACTGCTCTGATTGACCGTCACCATGAATCACGCTATTTTCTGCGCCTTCTTCGATATTGAGGACGAACTGTACAGCGATTTTAGCGCCGCCTGGCCAGTTGGCTTTTGGCGGCGTATCAGCATAGCCTTTTAAGTCGCGAGGGTAGGCGTCTTGATTGAAATCGCTGATTATTTTTTTGGTCATTGTCAATATATCCTAAATATTTTAAAGCAACTTAAGTCAATTAAAGCAAAATAAGGCGTAACTTTTGATCTATATAATATTTATCTACGGCCTTTATCTACGGCCTTTATCTATAATCCCGATGCATAAGCCACCATTTGCTGACGTTCTTCATCCGTCAATTTTGTGAGATTACCCAGTGGCATATAGCCCGTTTGTACGGCAGTGACGATTTTTGCTTTATGAGTTTTCATGTCGGTCGGTGTTTGCAAGATGATACCAGCTGGCGGCGCGGCAAATCCTTGCTGAGTAGGCTGAGCGGCATGGCACGTGCTACAGCGCGTGTGCACGACATCCATAATGGCATCATCAGCAGAGGCAGTTATTGGCACGACGTCGGCAGTGATATTTTCATTTGAGGCGGCATCAGTGCTTATAGTAGAACCGTCGACTGCACTATCAGTAGTTGTTGGTGGCACACTATTTGGTGTCGCCGTTTCAGCAGCGACTGCAGCATTGACAACAGGTAATGGCTCAATTGGTTCTGGGCGCATCCAAATAATTAATAATACAGTTAAGACAGCAGGGATGACCAAATAACGCGGCTTATGATTGTCTAAATGCTTTTGGTTAAAATAGTGACGTACAATAGCCGTGATGATACCCACAAATACCAATACCAACCAGCCGTGAGCATGAGAGTACATCATCGGATAATGGTTGCTAATCATGGTAAAGATCAGCGGTAAGGTAAAATAGTTGTTCATCAGCGAGCGGTTTTTTGCTTGTAGTGCCAAGTCCGCTACTTCTTTGCCTGGTTTTTCACCACGCCTCACGCATTCTACCAGCGCTCGTTGAGCAGGCATAATGCCAAAGAACACATTACCTGCCATCACAGTACCTAAGATAGCACCGATATGAATGAACGAAGCACGGTCACTAAATAGCTGATAAGAACCCCAGCAGGCGATGATTAATAGGATAAAAATAATGGTGCTAAAAATAAACGAGTTTTTGCCCAAGTGGCTGCGGACAATTACTTCATAAATGAAATAGCTGCCGAATAAAAATAACAAACTGGTCGAAATGGCACCGATACTACTACCAAAATCGACTTTGCTGGGATCAATCAAGTAGGCAGTCGCATTGGCATAGTAGACGATAGAGAGCATCGCCATACCCGTCAGCCACGTGGTATAAGCTTCCCATTTAAACCAGTGCAGGGTCTTTGGCATCTCTTCGGGCTCAAGCTTGTATTTGGCAATTTCATAAAAGCCGCCACCATGTACCGCCCATAAGTCGCCTGAAATGCCTTTGTCAGCCTTCCACTGTGGTGGTTTACGTAAACTAAGATCTAGCCAAACAAAGTAAAAAGACGCACCAATCCATGCCACGCCAGCGATGACGTGGAACCAGCGAAAAAATAAGTTAAACCAATCGAGATAATAAGCGCCCATGTTGCAAATGTCCTTTTTACAATTTTCTTTTGTTCAGCTTTTTTCAATCTTTCGACGCGTTTTGCTATGGCGACGTGCTTTTATGATGCATCTTTATAGAGTGGTGTCAAAAACTACGAGCCGCGGTATGTGCTGTAGCCATGTGCGCTAAGCAATAGCGGTACATGATAGTGACCGTTATCACTTATCATAAAATCAATGACTACTTGTGGATAAAAAGCCGTGAGATTTTGTGCATCGAAATAAGACTGCGTATCAAAGGTTAAGGTATAACGACCAACATCTAAGTGATATTCAGCAATATCAATCGTTGGATCAAACGACCAGCTATCTGGTGCCACGCGTCCATCCGCGTTGGTGACGCCATTGGCTAATAGAGATGCCTCACCAGTTGCGCTTACGCGATCTAGCGTCACGGAAATACCAGCGGCTGGTTTGCCCAGATGGGTATCTAAAATATGCGATGAGAGAGTACCTGACATAATAATTCCTTTTATGTAAATGAGTCAGATGGGCTGAATGCGTTAAGCGTCACTCAGCAGTTTCTGTAAACGTAAGCGGGTGATTTTATTTTGCTCAGCCGCCGCATTGACCAGCTCAGTAGCGCGATCATTGGGCAAGCGTGCTAACAATAAATCGAGCATTTGCTGCGCGCTCTTACCAGTGGCAAATACGATAAAGATAAAGCCAAATTTATCAAGGTAATCTTGATTGCCTTGAGCCAAAGCTTCAATCACCTCGTCATTGGCATCATTAGCACCCGACTGCTCATGGGCAGCACTGTCTTGCGTGTTGCGGTATTTTTCTTTTAACGAGTCGACGTTGCCGATTTGTGGATGACCATCAAAAGCCTCTAGTAACTGGGCTTCTGCTGTCCGTGCTTGTGCCCAAGCATCATCACTATGAGCAAGTAATGTAGATATATCAGCAAAAGGACGTTTTTTTTCTAAAGTCTGCGCCCAATGGGTGCTGGTACAGCAGGTCAATAGATGTGAAATTGCCTCAGCTGTTGAGAGCTCATTAAACTGCTGTAAAGATAATTTCACTATGACATCCTTTTCTTTGCTGACAAAAGCAGTGGAGTAACATTTCTCGATAACATCTCATGCTAAAGTAGTATTTATCGAATAATAATTGGTTTACTATGAGCTATTCTGCTTAAACCTGACCATTTGGTCAACTACTTTATGCAAATATTTTATTTAGACTGGTGATATTTCATAAAAATTAGCATATGAATCCAGTTATTGGCTGGGATATGGCTCTTTATTCATCACAATAATGACAGGTAACATTTATCATGGCTCAACATAACGATATAGAACCACAAGCTGCATCTGACGCGCCTGTACAGCGCAATCAGCAAGATATCCGCGCCCACAATCAAACCGTCATTTTGGCGGCGGCAGAAGAGGAGTTCGTGCTGCAAGGTTTTCGCGGTGCGACGATGCAAGGTATTGCCGATAGAGCCGAGCTGCCAAAGGCCAACGTGCATTACTATTTTAAGAATAAAAAAAATCTGTACCAAGCAGTGCTGCATTCTATTATTCAAGAGTGGAACGATGGCTTGGTCGCTATGAGTGTCGATAGTGACCCTAAAACGGTCATCGAAAAGTTTGTCCGTACCAAATTGCATCAAGCGTTTGCTCATCCCAATCGCCATAAATTATTTGCGCTGGAAGTCATCGGCGGTGCCCCGCATCTGCATGAATTTATGTCGGCGACCATGAAGGCGTGGGCGCTAGACAAGGCGCAAGTGATGAAAACTTGGCATGAGCAAGGCAAAATTGGCATCGCTGACCCTTTACAGCTATTGATTTTGATTTGGGCAACGACGCAGCGATATGCAGAATTTGAGACAGAAATTGTCGGTTTGATGGAAAAGAGTGAGTACGATCAGCAGGATGAAGCGCGGGCGGCAGACTTTTTAGTGCCGTTTATTTTGCGTGGCTGCGGTCTTGAGTAATGCTTATGTATTATTATTTTACGTCTATCACATGCCATTAATACGAAAGCATTCTGAATGTTTTCGTATTAAGGCGCGCTAAAAGAGTCAATTTTCAGAACCAGAACAGCAATGCTGATTGGTAAAGAATTTGACTATCCTAACGTACGTTTAAGAAGCCTTTTGTCTAAGAGGCTTTAGACCGTCATCCAGATGCTGCTCTGCCGTATCAAATTCGACACCGTAGTTTTTGGGCAAAATCATATCGAGAGTAATGGCCACAATACCTGACATAGTAACTGCTGACCCAAAGATATTACGGAAAAGCTGCGGCGCCTGTGCGAATACATCAGGAACAAAAGCCACGCCCATAGACAGACCTAGCGAAGTGGCAATGATTAAGATATTGCGATGGGTAAAGTTGACCGTTGATAGGATGCGAATACCAGCAGTCGCTACCGTTGCAAACATCAATAACGTCACGCCACCAACGACTGGTTTTGGCAATTGGGTAAAGATAGCACCCAAAATAGGAAATAGCCCCATAGTGAACAAGATAGCCCCAACATAAAAGCCCACATAGCGACTGGCAATACCAGTCATCTGAATCACGCCGTTGTTTTGGCTAAAAGTCGTCACAGGGAAGGTATTAAACACCGCCGCAATTAATGAGTTGACACCATCACCTAATACGCCACCTTTGATGCGTTTCTCATATAGAGGTCCTTTGATGGGTTCGCCCGATATCATCGAAGTCGCCGTCAAATCACCAGAGGTTTCAATACTGGTAATGACATACATAAAGGCGATAGGAATAAAAGCCTGCCAATCAAACCCAAAGCCAAACTTGAATGGCACAGGTAGCGTAAAGATAGGGGCATCAGAGACCAAAGAGAAATCAATACGTCCCATAAGAATGGCTGCGATCAGACCAAGCATCAACCCTATAAAAATAGCACTGGAGCGAATGACTTTATTATTAACAATACTAATCAACACCACACTGACCAAGACCCCGCCACCGAGCAGCAGATTCTGTATACTCCCGAAATCTTCAGCGCCCACGCCGCCTGCCAAATCCGTCAGACCAACCTTGGTTAATGACAGACCGATGGTCACAATCACACAACCCGTCACGATAGGGCTCATCAGAGATTTGAGTTTGGTAATAAATTGGCTTAAGAAAATCTCAACGAAGGCACCAAGAAAGGAGACGCCAAAGATAACAGAGAGAATCTCCTCCGGACTCCCGCCTTTGTTTTTTACCACAAAACCTGCCGCCAATACTGCGGCCAAGAAGCCAAAACTGGTTCCTTGTAACGCCATAAGACCTGAACCTACCGGTCCAACTTTATGCGTCTGAATAAAGGTAGCGACCCCTGATACCATCAATGACATGCTGATGAGATAAGGGATATGTTCCCCCAAACCCAAGACGCCACCTATGATTAATGAGGGGGTGATGATACCGACAAAGCTGGCAAGTACGTGCTGTACTGCGCCCAAAAAGGCTTTTGTAGGGGTAGGGCGGTCATGCAATCCGTATAGTAAATCGGGATTCCCTTGAATGTGTTCGCTCATCTTGGCTTCCTCCTAAAGTGACTTTTAGTCCAAGCTCTGTGGAGAGAGCTAAGCAGTGTGATGAATTTAGAGATGGATATCGACACACCGTTTATCTTCATATTACTTAGTTGTCTCACAAAGAGTCGCACTTATCCTTGTGCTAATAAATATCAGCAGCTAGCTATTATTTATTAATATGACTAATAGTCGTAGGTTTAAACCTGACTAATTGGTCAACTATCTAAGGGTATAGTGAAAGGGTTGGCTATTGCAACGTTTTTTTTCATGTTGATGGCTTTATTTCTTAAATAATAACAGTCTATTAGACGAACATAGCGCAGCGGATTTGGTTTGCTCGCTATTTCTACTCGTCTAAAAACAGTAAGCAACAAAACGGAATAAGTCAGCCAGATTTAGCGCTATTTTTTAATATTAAATTTCTCGCATTAATTATTGCCAAATTGTTAGTACTTCGTTATTATGCCTCTCACTATTAAAATGCTAATAATTATCATTAACATTGTTATTCGTATGAAAGACTTTGGCTTTGTCAAGACTCCAATCGTCTAAAAAATG
The DNA here is from genome assembly GCA_030686115.1 of Psychrobacter cibarius. Lineage (NCBI taxonomy): Bacteria > Pseudomonadati > Pseudomonadota > Gammaproteobacteria > Moraxellales > Moraxellaceae > Psychrobacter > Psychrobacter cibarius. The sequence goes on along the minus strand of CP131612.1, from coordinate 2,653,546 downwards.
GTTTTCAATAATAATCAGTGCAACTGCCACAAGCTGTGCTCAACAGTAAATAGCTCTTAAAAATTTTAATTTGTGATAGTCAATAAGGTGAGTGTGTTATGCGTGAAGTAAAGTTATCAAAACTATCTAGTCAAATGACGGTATTGTCCATGGGCGTGGCAGCGGTATTATGGTCACAAGCAGTCAGTGCAGCACCTGCAGAAGACATGCCAAGCACCACGTTGCAGACCATTACAGTGACAGCCAATAGCTCAGTACGTGATAAAGTGCAAACCGATTCTGTTTACATAGAAGACTATACGCCAGCGCAGCAAGCCAGCCATTTAAGCGATTTTTTGAATGTCGTTCCTGGGGTTACGGTAGGTGGTACCTCTGCGGTCAATCAGCGTATTCGTATTCGTGGTCTTGAAGACAGCAACCTAAAAGTCACTATCGATGGGGCGCGTCAAGAAGGCAAACTTTTTTATCATATGGGTGACATTACTATTGACCCTGACTTGCTTAAGCAAGCAGATGTCTCAGTCGGTAATAACTCAGTGACGCTAGGTAACGATGCGATTGGCGGGGCGGTGGCTTTTAAAACCGTTGATGCAGTGGATTTGCTGAAACCGGATCAAAGAATAGGAGCTAAAGTTCACGCAGGCTATGCCAGTAATAATGACGAGCTACTAACGTCAACGACTGTATATGCCGCACCAACGGACAATGTTGACTTACTGGCTTATTATGGCAAGCGTGATAGCGATTCTGGCGAAGATGGTAACGGTCGTGAGCTGTTTGAAGACAGTAAAACTGAAAGCATCTTATTAAAGGCGGGTGCTTATATTGCGGATGACCATCATATTGGCGCAAATTTCAGCCAAACTGAAAAGAAAGGTATTTTCCCATTCCGTCCAGACTTCCCTAGCCGCTCTGAGCCTCCAATTCCGCAACAGGTGAAGCGCGATACTTATGGTATTGATTATAGCTTTAATCCTAGCAACCCACTGATTGATGTAGATACCAACGTGTATCAGACCAAAACCCGCATTTTGCGCGATTCTGATTATATCAATGATCCAGGTTTTGATTTTAACGCTGAAGTTCAAACCACAGGCGCAAAAATCCAAAATACCAGTGACATTGCTACGAATGTTGGCACACACAAACTCATCTCTGGTATTGAGCACTACAAAAAAGAATCGGAGATGGAGCGCGACTTCGTCAAAGCAGGGTCAGACGAGGCAACCAATACATCAGTATATCTAGAAGACCAATGGAAGAATGGTAAGCTCACTTTAACACCTGGTGTGCGTTATGACCGCTACAAATCTCCTGAGTTTATCTCTGGTGGCAAAACCTATGATAATGTCGTTGGTGCACTTGCCGCAAGCTATGAGATTGCACCATTAACGCAAGTATTTGCAAGCTACACGCAGTTATTTAATGGTCCTGACTTAAGCCAAACCATTTTTAATTCAAATGGTGACAAAACTTACGTTAATAATGACTTAAAAGCAGAAGAAGGGTCTAACGCTGAAGTGGGTATCGTTACAACGTTACGCGATCTAACGGTAGCTGGTGATGCACTACAACTAAGCGGTAAATACTTTGAAACCGATATCGAAAACTACATCGAATTTGTTCGTTCCGGCGGAACTCGCGTTGGCTTAGACTGTGTCACTGGACAATTAGGTGGTGAATGTCAAGGCGTCATCAATAAAGATGAAGATTTTAAAATTAAAGGGGTTGAGCTCGCTGCCGACTATAAAATGAATAACTTTAGTATGGGTTTGAGCTATTCACGCGCACGCAGCGAAGGTGAAAAAACGGGCTACAGCATTCCATCAGTGACCGGAAGCAGCTCAGAATCAGGCGACAAATATATGGTCAATCTGGCTTATGCTCCAACAGAGACCACAGATATCGGCTGGCGCAGTACGTATGTCGCTTCAGTGATGCCGAATACGTCTGAAAATGAGATTGAAAAACCAAGCTATAATGTTCATGATATCTTTATGAACTATTCGCCAAAACAAGTTGATGGATTAAAAGCCACGCTTGGCGTTTACAATCTTTTCGATGAAGCTTATGCGAGCCACTCATCTCGTCTAAATCCGATTGATGATGTTGCTACTGACTTTGAGAAAGGTCGTAATATTAAAGCGTCATTGACATATCAGTTCTAATCTTATTGTCACTTGATGATAGATGAAAGGGCCAGCTGTCTGTATAGGATAGCTGGCTTTTTTATGGTCATAAAATGGTGGAGCATGTGATAGCAATTACAACTTTTTTTAAATACCAATCAAAATAACCAATGAATAAAGAAACGATGAATAAAAAAATCATACTAATGACTTCATTTCCCCTTACGTTGCGTCAGAGCTGTTTATGGATTCATCGTTATACTGGGCTTGCGATGGCCGCTTTTTTGATCATTGCTGGTATCACGGGCACGCTATTGGCGTTTCATGATGAGCTGGATGATGTGTTCAATCACAAGCTGGCAAATATTGAGGCGCAACACAAGCCGCCACTACCGATCGCCACACTGCATGATGCTGTTATCAGCGCTTATCCACAGTATCAATTTTCTAGTATGCCAACGTCAGTAGAGCTGAACAAATCAGCCGTTTTTTCGGTAGATAGAACGCGAGGTCAGGCAGCAGATAATGCTCCTAAAGCCCCATTTCAAGAGGTATATATCGATCCCTTTACGAGTGAAATTATCGGTACACGTGATAAAGAGGCGTGGGCATGGCGCAATACGATGTACAAGGTATTTTGGTTGCACCGAGATTTATTGCTAGGTGATATCGGCAAATTAGTATTGGGTATCGTGTCTTTAATCTGGACGATTAATTGCTTTATTGGCTTTTATTTAACCTTTCCAAGAGCAGTTAGCGCCAATAAATCTCAACAAGCCGCATTGAGAAAACCATCTGGTAAACCCCGCGCTTCATTTTTTAAACGCTGGCTACCTGCTTGGAAAATCCGCCGAAAAACCAATACTTTTAAGCTTAATTATGATTTGCATCATGCGTTTGGCTTATGGCTCTGGCTCATGTTATTTGTCATTGCGTGGTCGAGTGTTGGTTTTAATTTAAAACCGATATATCAGCCTGTAATGCAAGCGCTGGTAGGACTTGAAGGTAGAGATGAAGGCAAAGGAAAGAAACAAAATAAGCCTGCGATAAACACTGAATCTAGTAGTGATGAGGCGACTACTATTGGCACTAATATGAACAGTACTAATAAGGTAGACAAGGCTAATAGTATTGCTTATTTAAGCAGGCAGGCAGAGATAGCCGCACAAAAAAATGGCGTCGACGTCCAGCAGCTATTGGGAGTGCGTTGGGTAGAAGAGGACAATCAATGGCAAATGCGCTTTAAAACCAATAAAGATATCGGTAAAAAAGGCGGTGCGTCATCTATCACGGTTGACGCCGCAACAGGCAATGTCGAGCGTATTAATTTTGGGTATCAAAGCTCATTTGGTAATCAAGCTGATCAATGGATGGCAACGCTACACATGGGACATATCAGCCATGGCGTAGTTCATTTGTTGTATCAAATATTTTTAGCATTGACGGGGTTAGCCGTGGCGGTCTTATCTGGCACAGGTGTGTATTTATGGGTCAAAGGGCGTCAAAGTCGATTAAAGCAAAGGCAAAAATTGACGGTTAAAGACAACTCTTTGAAGCGATTACGCGAAACCAGCCATTAAAGAGCAACTATAAGATATGCTGTACTTAAACCATATCCATAATAATGATGATGCAACCTTCAGAGGTCAAGGTGGTAACGTCAATATTACAGAGTACAGCTATCTTTGATAGTATTTATTAAGGTCGCTAACTAAAGCTTTAATTGCAAAAATATACTGTAGGCTATCCCAACGGTAAATATCAAAAAAGCAAATTTTTCACCCAACATTACCCATCTATGCCATCTGTTGTTTTCGTCAAAGTTTTTTGTATAATCTACTGAAGCAATATTTTGAGTAAAATCCATCGGAATAACCAACAATCTTAGAACATACAAAGTCATGCCTAACCAAAACAGCGTATCTGCTATCTCTTTATTCACAGCGTAATAAATGCATAGACAAAAGCTAATGATTAAAATTAATAGAGATAAGTTTTTGTAATTTATCCATCGATGATTCAATAGGATTTTATGCATCAACAATTCCTTTTATTGTTTGCAAAGCTCTGTACTTAAACCGCATCGACAATCACTGGGCGACCTTGATGATTGAGTACGGTAACATCGACGTTATACAGATCCTTCATGGTTGTTTGGGTGATGACCTCTGCAGGTTGACCGACAGCCATCACCTGACCCTCTTTCATAGTGACCACGGTATCGGCGAACTGCGCGGCTTGATTGATATCGTGCAGCACGATGACCACGGTTTTTTGCTGAGTATGGCTTAACTCGCGCAGCTCACGCATCAGGCGACCAGCATGGTACATATCCAAATTATTCAGCGGCTCATCGAGCAACAAATACGGCGTATCTTGGCAAACAATCATCGCAATTAAGACCCGCTGACGCTGCCCACCTGATAGTGTCGATAAAAAACGCTCGGCTAATGGCGCAAGCTCAAAACGTTCGATAATTTCTTGCACTTTTTGCTGATCATCAGCCGTCGGTTGCCCTTGATGATAAGGATAACGCCCAAACATCAGCAGCTCATGCACGCGAAGTCGTCCTTGTACTTGGTTGTCTTGTCCAAGCATCGCCACAGTTTTGGACAAGGTTCGCGCATGACAACTAACAATATCACGTTCCTCATTATCTACAGCGAAACTGACCTGTCCCGACTGTAGCGGTTGCAAGCGTGCCATGACCGAAAATAAAGTAGATTTACCTGCGCCATTGGGACCAATCAGGGCAATCACTTGTGCGCTTGGTAACGACAACGTAATGTTATGAAGAATTTGCTGTTTGCCAATATGGTGCGAGATGTTATTGAGTTTAATCATAGTGGTTCTTATTTTTACAAAGGATCTGATTTTTCATTACTATATCAATGGTTTTTAGATGATTGGCTACTAGGTCAGTGATGATTAAATAAGCACGATATTAACGACGCTGAGTCATAAAAATTAATATTAAGAATACCAAGCCACCAGCCAATTCAATGACGACCGATAGCACACCCGCCATGCCCAATAGTTGCTCAAATATCGTCTGACCGAGTACCAAGCAAATCATCGCCACCAAACAGACCAATATCAGACGCTCGCTGTGATACATATGCCGAGCGATACGATTGGTTAGCGCACAAACCAACAGCCCAAAGAAGGTCACTGGACCGACCAATGAGGTTGCCGTGGCGACCAATACCGCAATGACCGTTAATAGCCCAAATGCCAAGCGTTGATAGTTGATACCGAGGTTAATGGCTTGTGATTTGCCAAGCATCAATACGTCACATTGATAACGCCAGCGCCAGATAAACAGTGCGCTAATGGCACAGATAACAATGCTGATACCAAGCAGCTGAGGATTGACTGTATTGAATTGTGCGTAACTGGCAGATTGCACGACGACGAAATCATCAGGATTGATCAATCTGGCAATCAGGGCTGATAAGCTGCGAAACAAGACCCCAAAGATAACGCCGACCAATATCAGTCGCGTCAGATCCTGACTGCTTTTTGAAAACAGCAGCTTAAATAACAATAATGACGCGCCAAACATTAAAACAATTTCAAGGGTGAATTTGGCAAGAGGATTGATACTGGTAAAACTTATTGCGCCCAAAAAGAAAACCAACAGGCTTTGTAATAAAACATATAGCGAGTCAAAGCCCAGCAATGACGGCGTCAAGATAGGGTTGTGCGTCAAAGTCTGAAACAATAAAGTCGATACGCCAATCGCATACCCGACCACCATTAACGCCAGTAACTTTTTACCTCGCAGCGGTAGCGCAAAGTCCCAATGGCCGTTGACATTGACTGTCAGAAATAGGATGGTTGAGATCAGCAATATGATAGCGGCAATAGATTTTGGGTGATTGACTATAAATGTCCAGAGTCGCGCAAGACAACTTTGTCCAAAAGTAGTTTTGTCGTTATTTTCTGAAGCACTGTTATCTATAGTGTTATTGGCTGTGGCGCTAGGCTTAGACGGTGAAAACATGCGTAAATCCTATAGTGCTAGGCTTATCTAATCAGACAAAACAACGATAAAAGAAAGAGAAGATGCAAAGAGGTTTGATCAGTCGTTATGAATAAAAACTTTATGACGAGCTATTTTATTGTTCAGCAGGCGCACGTAATAATAGCCATAAAAACAGTACTGTACCGACCACCCCAAAAACCGTCGCAACAGGCACTTCAAATGGATAGCGAATCGAGCGTCCAATAATATCGCACAATAGCACTGCCGAAGCGCCCAATAATGCCACTGCTGGTAAGCTACGGCGCAATTTATCCCCCATCAATCGGCTGACGATATTAGGCACGACCAAACCAATAAAAGGAATCATGCCAACGGTGACAACGACAACTGCACTCATCATCGCCACCATACCAACGCCAACCCACGTCACTTGTCGTTTGCTGATGCCTAAATTGAGCGCGATATTGTCACCCAAACCGACGATGGTCAGCTTGTCAGCAATGATATACGCCAGCACGCACAATCCGCCTGTCAGCCATAACAGCTCGTAACGACCTGCTAAGACGCCAGAGAAATCACCAAACTGCCAAACGCTGAGCATCTGTAACGATTCTGTTTGATAAGCAATAAAGGTCGTCACTGCCTCGATAATGCCACCGAAGACGATACCAATTAGCGGGATCATTAAAAAATCCGTCGGCGGAATGCGGTGGATCAGTAGCATAAACAGCATCATACCAAATACCGCGGCGATGGTAGCCACACCCATTTTGACAATGAGCGCACTGGCTGGAAATAGCAGGCTAACCACCAATAATCCCAGTGCGGCGCTTTGAGTTGCACCGACCATCGATGGCTCAACGAAGCGGTTTTTGAGCACCACTTGAATAATCATCCCAGCAACTGCCATGGAAACACCGGTCAAGATAATAGCGATGGTACGCGGTAGGCGACTGACCAGTAGCAGTGAGCTGTCGGAGTTGGCGCTATGGTTGATAAGGCTGTGAAATATACCTGACCACGAAAAATCAGCCACACCAATTGATAAGCTTAATAACACCAAAAGCCCCATAATAATGAGGCTGCCCGTGTTGATTAACCACGGCGGTATAGAAGCACGGCGATTTTTAGAACTTAGACCACGGCTTGCGCTTTTTTGCCAACTCGTTGATGCGGCTGGTAAAGTAGGGCGGGCTTTGACGCTGGTCTGCGCACGAGAGGAAAATAATGGCATATCAGCTACTGGCTTAAAGTGAGGGTTGGCAACTGACAGTGATGACAGTTGCCTAAAAACGAATGACGCTTATTTAACATGTTGCTTGTTTAGCATATTACTTATTTAACGCATCATTTATTTAGCGTTAGCAAAAGCCTCTTTAATGGTCGTCAAATCCTGCATCCATTGATAATAACCGCCAAAGGCAAGGTATGAGTCTGGGCTAAGATAGACCACTTGATTGTTACTCCATGCGTTGGTTTGCGCGACCAGTGGATTGTCCAATACGGCTTTGGCACCAGCACCATCTTCACCAATGGCAGCACTGCGATCGACGACGAATAACCAGTCTGGATTGGTTTTTTGTATGTATTCAAACGAGATTGGCTGACCGTGGCGCGCATCGGCGATTTGGTCATCTGCCATTGGAATATCCAGCACGGTATGGATGAAACCATAGCGGGATTTGTCGCCGTAGGCAGACAGCTTATTGCCATTGACCATGACCACTAAGCCTTTACCTTTATCTTTGGTTAATGCTTTGGTCTCATCAATGAGCCCGTCGATATTGCCTTGCAGTTTCGCTGCTTGAGCACTTTTACCGAACAATGCACCCAAATCATGCAAACGCTGCTTGCTCGATTCATAGATATTTGCCGTATCAATCGTCATGTCGAGCGTTGGCGCAATACTGGACAGCGCATCATATTTTTCTGCCATGCGTGAGCCGACCAAGATAGCTTGCGGTTGCATCGCGTTCAACGCTTCAAGATCTGGCTCAAATACGGTGCCGACTGTTTTTGGTTCAGGCTGTGTCTTAGACTGTAAATTGTCTAATTTTAGACCGCTTGGCATACCATCGACAGCAACATCAAGCGCGGCCAAATCCTGCATCAACGTCATATCATAGACCACCAACGGCGATGGATTCATTGCCAAGTCGACATTGCCTTTTACCGTGTCGACCGTGATTTTTTCAACAGAGACCGCATCGTTATTAGCGACATTCGAGGCATGATCTGCTGTTTGGTTTTCAGTCTTAGCGTCTGCGGGCTCGGAGTCGTTAGATTCAGGTGAGCTACAACCTGTCACACTGATCGTAGCAACCAGAGCGGTCACCATGGCAGTCAGTAAAGGGCGTTTGAAAAAAGGAGTAGAGCGGTTAGGCAATAAAGTAATAGACATAAATAACTCGGTATATCAGCTGGTTGGACAAAGGATGTATCAAATAATCGGTCATATAAAAGTAAAAAGAACTTCATCGATGTGATGCTTCACACCATACAATGCTCGACGGTATTACTTTTGACGTTATGATTTTTTATGGGTTTTTTTTACGCTTAGCTATTGAGATGTTCAACATGCCTTAATATCTTGAGATTTTGTAATCTTAAAGATTCGCAGTCGATTAGGGGCTATGATAAATTAATTGAGACTCATTATCAATACAAATGATAATGGTTTTTATTACGTCACTTTATTTATGAGTTGTGGCGGCTTTGGCACAATAATTCTGTATAGCGATATTTGAGAAAGGGTGGTCGAATGCCTAAGCAAATTTTGCTTATTAATAACGCTAAATTATTGGCCGATCATTTGCCTGATAAGCAAAATTATTATAAATTTATTATTGATAATAATTATCGTTTGCATTATTATCTACGCCATTCTACCTCGGTTAATGAATATTAGGGTGTTATGAGTTCAACGGATTTAGACGCGCCACCACTTAAATTGATACTCGCAGCTATTATTATAGTGGTGGGCTTGCACGTGCTGACGGCAGTCGCATTGGTGGCGATCAAGACGCCTGATATAAAAGTTGAACCAAAAAAAGACACACCACCTATCGAGATAGAGATGGTGACGTTACCTGTCAAAACTGCCGTCCCTGAAGTAGAAGAAGTTCAGGAAGTAACGCCCAAAAAAGCAGCGCCTAAAACAGAGTCAAAACCTGAACCTAAAAAACAAGCACCGTCAAAACCTAAAGTAGCTCCAGTAGTGAAGGCTAAGCAAAATACACCAGAAAAACCGGTGGTAAAAGCCAAAAAGGCTGATATAGCACCTGTCGTAAAAGTAGAAAAAAAGAAGCCGGATATTATTAAAAAAGAGGTGTCGAAAAAGCCAATAGTAGAATCGAAAGTCGATACCTCAATGGCTGATAGTCAACGTGAAGCTGAAGAACGACGTAAGATTCTAGCAGTAGAATCACAAAAGGCCGCTCAAGAAGCCCATGATAGAGCGGTGCAAGACGCTAAGAGAATAGCCGATGCCAAGGCTGCCCGAGAGGCTCAAGCCGAAGCGAATGCTAGAAAAGCAGCAGAAGACAAAGCGGCTAAAGATGCCGCGCAAAAAGCAGCAGCCGCTGCAAGTAATGAACCCGTGAGCTTTACTGCTAGTGCTGCAGACTGGGCATCAGCGCCAAACTTTAGCTTTCCTACTCGAGCCGCTCGTAGAGCATCTTCGGGTGATACATTCAAAGTGGTATTGATATTAAGAGTGAATAAGCAGGGCGGTATTGATAGCGCCCGGGTTGCTCAATCTTCAGGCAATTCAATAGTAGATAAAGAGGCGAAGCGTCAAGTAAGCTCTGGAAAATTCAGACCTTTTACTAAAAATGGCGTGCCAGTCGTCGGTAATGTGACATTACCTGTTACTTATAATGTGCCATAAATACATGGTTATTAGTACCAAGCATCGGCGCAATCGCAAATAATCGAACAATGGTAATAAAATACAAAGGAGTCTGACATGGACTTTATGCAATACTGGCAAATCAGCGACATGGTGACAAAAACTTTGTTCTTTTTGTTGCTTGCTTTATCTATTCTTTCTTGGGTGACAGGCATCATTCGTGTGCTACAAAGCCGCAAATTGGCCGCCAATGTTGCAGATGATTTGAGTCAGCAGATTCAAGTAAAACAGGCTGAGATGATAGCAGCAGATGCCACTACTCGCCGTTTGGTTACTGAGCAGATCTTGCTCAAGCATATTGGTCGTTACCGTTTTGCCAGTGAGCGCGGCTTACCTATTCTTGGGACGACGGCCGCAATTGCGCCATTTATCGGTTTGTTTGGGACGGTATGGGGTATTTTTCATGCGCTACATAATATTGGCATGAGTGGGCAAGCAGGCTTGGGACAAGTGGCAGGGCCAGTCGGTGAGGCACTTATCATGACAGGTTTGGGGATCGCCGTGGCGATTCCAGCCGTGGTGTTTTATAATCTTGCAGTGCGTATCAATCGCCGTGTGATGTATCACGCCAACGATAGAGCGCATGACTTATTGGCACGTTCTGCCGAAATGGTCGTTACCCAGCAGCCGTTAACGGACAGCAAATCGACTGTTACCCAAGATTCGTTAGCAAAGGGTATGCACTCAAACACAGCAGATGCTCAGCGAGTGACTCATTATCACAGTTCAGCCGCGTCGCAGCCTTAACGACTATCCATTGATGGGGCAGTTTGTTAGGCGATAGCCAAGCGAGCTATATTGCGAATAACCAAATGTATTGAGAGTGATTATGGCATTTCAATTGGGTGATGATGACAGTCAAAGTATGAGTGAGATGAACCTCATTCCGCTTATCGACATCATGCTGGTATTGATGATTATATTTCTATTGACGGCGACCGTACTGAATCCGACAGTGCCATTAGAGTTGCCGAAGACCAGTGCTGCGTTAAATGAGGCGCCACCAGAGGCTATTCAAATTAGCATCGATAAAGACGCAGGGATATTTTGGGACAGCGATGCGATTAGCATGGAGGAGTTAGAGGCACGGTTACAACAGCAAAGTGCTGAAGGTAAAGACCCCTCTGTACAATTGCGTGCTGACAAAGACAGTAAGTATGACACGGTCGCTCAAGTGCTAGCCGCTGCCAGTCAAGCAGGACTTACGAAGATAGCCTTTGTCAATGAATAAGGCGAGTCTATAAAAAACGTGATTATCATATGATGTTTGCTAGATAGCCAACGATCAAAAAGGTAGCTAATATAATAATAAAACAAAAATAATAAACTTTTCTCCAGCCTCAATGAGTACTTAAACCTCAAATTAAGTACTCATTGGGGTTTTCTTTTTACCAGCCATAGCCAAAGGGATGATAGCCGTAACCGAAGCGCCCAGGCCCGTAGCCAAACGGATAAGGCGAACGTAGGTAATCGAGATCACGTTGACGGATATAGTAGTAACGTCCTTGCGCGTAAGCTTCTTCTAGCTTTTCGATGCCTTCGAGCGGACAAACGGGCTGCCAGTCGTAGCCTTCGCGACCAAGTTTATAAGCATTGAGCTCGGTGCAGTAGCTTTTGAGACCTTGCTGTCGCCCTTGCTCCCATTGTATGCGGTTGGGCATGGGACCACCTACCTTTGCGCAGCTATCAGCGTAATGACCGAAATAAGCACCTGAACGCCCTTGCAAGCCATCAGCATAGCCGACTTCTTGCCAGTTGCTTTCCTGACATTGCTGCGGGGTAAGATTTTGCGTCGTTGCACAGCCTGACAGGGTAAATAAGGCAGCGCCTACTAGCGAGAGGGTAAGTCCAGTTTTACTCATGAGTTTATGGACACATTTGCTCGCTAGTGAAGTGGTCGATGAGTTTCGCTTAAGAAGATAATTCATAATAAACCTGCGCGCGTTTAAAATTATGGTTTATCATAGCACTTTTTGATGATGACAACTTTTTGTATCTCGTTATTATGCTGTTTTTTATTCGAGTTAAGTGTTTGATCTATTAGCACATATAGCCAAGCCATCGAGATTAGAAAACGCGAGTGGTTGGTGGTTATCAACTTATCATGCTTGATTTTTAACGGTTCGTGCTCATTATAAGCTTCTATATAGTAGCCAGTATTCAGACAATCATTCGTTAAACAGCCGCACATTAGAACGCTACTGGTTAGAAAATGACTGGTTAGAAAATGACTGGTTAAAAAGTCACTGGTTAAAAAGTCAATGATTGCTTTTTTATAGTTAGCTGGGCAATCGCTGTCTTTGTTGTAGCCTGTTGTATAGATAGTAGCGGTTCTATTTTTTAGTACATTTTCATTTATCCAAAAGGCCGGACCATCATGGGAACATTCATTGGCGTTATCATTGTACTATTTGTATTAGGGAGTATGATGGCGCTCAAACCTAACGGTATCGATCAGCGTTTGGATAAGCTGCGCATGACCGCGCGTCGTTTACAATTGAATCCAAAGCTGGTGAGTTGTCCTGATTGGATCAAAGGTAAAGACAACGAATATGGGCGTGGAATGTTAGGTCAATACTGTTTAGTGTTAGATGATGTGCAGCTGCCGCACACGCGCTATCAAGTGATTGATGGGCAATGGCGACCAGATAGTAGTTTTGTCGATACAAGCAAAGATGATGTTAAGCTCACGATTCCAAGTGCGATTCGTGCTAATAACAGCACTAATAATACGATTGTCAAAAAGACCAATTTTAGCTTGGATAAATCACCGCTAGATTTGCCAGTCAGTATTGAGCCATTTGTTAAAGGTTTGCTGACTAAGGCGAATAGTATCGTGATTTATTGGGAAGATATCGCTTATGTGCGTCCTTCATCCAATCCTGCTTATCAGCAAAAATTGATTGAAGCAGATTTGTTGGTGCTTAAAAAACAGCTTGAACAATGGGCGTCAGAGATGCAAAAGCGCCTATAAAACGGCTACAAGGTAGAAAATCATTTTTTAATCTCCATTTATAAGCAATATGCAAGCACTTTTGGCAAACTCTCAGTCATTTACAGTTGACAGTGTAACGCTTAGCAGTGTAACGTCTTTATAACTGACTCTTTATCTTATGGTTATTGTTTGTTTTATAAACGTTTTTTTAAGCAGCTATTACTATAATGATTCACCGCGCTACTATAACTCACAATTATAAATTGCCATGCTGCTGTATTTATTCTTACTTTTAATTTACTCATATAATAATGGTGTCGTCACATATGGCAAAAACCGCAACCAAAAAAAGTCCAGCGCCTGCTGCTGGTAATCCCAAAGGCAGTCCAAAGGGCAAGTCTTTGGTGATTGTAGAATCACCTGCCAAGGCAAAAACAATCAATAAATACCTTGGCGATGACTTTATCGTGCGCTCCAGTATTGGTCATGTCCGTGATCTGCCGGTTGGCGCAAGCAAAAGTGCAAAAAAACCAACAACGACCAAAAAAGATGACAGTCTAAGCAAAGAAGAAAAAACCCAGCAAGCCTTGGTACGGCGCATGGGCGTCGATCCAGAACATGACTGGGCAGCAGTTTATGAAGTATTACCCAATAAAACCAAGGTTATTAAAGAGCTGAAAGCCTTAGCCAAAGACGCTGACAAAATCTATCTGGCAACGGATATGGATAGAGAAGGGGAGGCGATTGCGTGGCATCTTAAAGAAGTCATCGGCGGCGCTGACAGTAAGTATGAGCGCGTGGTTTTTAATGAGATTACCAAATCCGCCATTCAAAATGCCTTTAAGCAGCCCTCCAAACTTGATATCGACCGTGTCAATGCCCAGCAAGCACGGCGCTTTTTAGACCGTGTCGTTGGCTTTATGGTATCGCCGCTGCTGTGGCAAAAGGTTGCTCGCGGTCTCTCTGCAGGTCGCGTCCAGTCAGTTGCTATGCGTTTGGTCGTAGAAAGAGAACATGAAATTCGCGCCTTTATACCAGAAGAGTATTGGCAAATTCATGCCGATACTCACGTTGCCAGTAGCAAAAAGGACGCTGAGCAAATTGCGATTCGCTTAGAGGCGACCAAGCAAGGCGGCAAAACGCTTAAGCTCGTTAATAAAGAGCAAACAGATAAAGTCTTAGAAATTCTTAACTCAAGTGACTTTATCGTCAAAGAGCGCGAAGAGAAGCCAACGCAATCGCGTCCGAGTGCGCCATTTATCACCTCGACATTACAGCAAGCCGCCAGCACGCGCTTGGGTTTTTCGGTTAAGAAAACCATGATTTTGGCACAGCGCTTATATGAAGCGGGTCATATTACTTATATGCGTACCGACTCGACTTTCTTATCTGGTGATGCACTTGCTGCGGTACGTGGCTATATCGAAGACAGCTATGGCGCAAAATACGTACCAGAAAAGCCAAATTTTTACGGCAACAAACAAGGCGCACAAGAGGCGCATGAGGCGATTCGTCCTTCTAACGTCAATATGAAGTCAACGCAGCTTAAAGGGGTTGAGCGTGATGCCATCCGCTTGTACGAGCTGATTTGGCGTCAGTTTGTCGCTTGTCAGATGCTGCCAGCAAAATACTTGTCAGTGAATCTATTCGTCGCTGCCAATGATGTCGAGTTAAAAGCACGTGGTCGTACGTTAGTATTTGATGGTTACACCAAGGTTATGCCACCAGCGAAGACTGACGATACTTTGCTTCCGGATGTGAAAAAAGGCGATAAACTAATACTAGATAAGCTCGATCCGAGTCAGCATTTCACCAAGCCGCCACCGCGCTATACCGAGGCAAGTTTGGTGAAAGAGCTTGAGAAAAAAGGTATCGGTCGTCCATCAACTTATGCATCTATCATCTCGACCATTCAAGATCGCGGCTATGTGAAGCTTGAGAACAAGCGCCTGTTTGCTGAAAAAATGGGTGATATTGTCACCGACAGACTGACTGCAAGCTTTCCAGATTTGATGGATTATACCTTTACCGCCGCGCTAGAGGACAAGCTTGACCATGTGGCAGAAGGCGATACAGATTGGAAAGATGTCCTCGATAATTTCTATGGCGACTTCAAAACAACGCTTGATCGCGCCAAAGAAAAAGACGGCATGCGCCCAAATGATCCAACTGACGTACCAGACGTGCATTGCGATCTTTGCGATCGTCCAATGCAATTACGTACCGGCTCAACAGGTGTATTCTTAGGGTGTACTGGCTATAATTTACCGCCAAAAGAGCGCTGTAAAGGCACTAAGAATTTAATGCCCGTCGAAGCTTTTGCCAATCTTGATGAGGCAGAAGGTGATGATGAAGCGGCAGAAGTTCGCGATTTGATGGAGAAAAAGCGTTGCCCGAAATGTAGCACGGCAATGAATGGTTATATCGTCGATGGCGGTCTGAAACTGCATGTGTGTGGTAACAATCCTGATTGTGATGGTTATGTCTTAGAAGAAGGCAAGTTCGAAGTGCCTGGCTCTGATTCTCCAACCATTGACTGTAATAAGTGCGATGGACAAATGGAGCTAAAGACGGGACGTTTTGGTCCTTACTTCGCTTGTCAGCAATGTGATAATACGCGTAAAGTGCTAAAAACAGGCGAAGCCGCACCGCCGCGCATGGATCCTATTCATCTGCCAGAGCTGAAATCAACCAAGCACGATGATTACTTTATCTTGCGTGAAGGGGCAGCTGGGATGTTCTTGGCAGCGTCTAAATTCCCGAAAGTACGCGAGACACGCGCACCCAAGCTGGCTGAGCTACGCGAAATCAAAGATAAAATGGAAGATAAATTCCAGTATTTGTTTGAAGGTCCAGATGAAGATCCAGATGGTAATCCAACCATTCTACGCTGGTCACGTAAGAAGAAGGAGCAATATATCGGCTCTGAGAAAAATGGCAAGGCCACACGTTGGGGTGTGTATTGGCGTAATGGCAAATGGGTAGAGGAGTAAGTCTCCTTTACTTTTTATCTTGATGATTGATTGTTAATATATGAGATTCTATATCACTCATATTGTTTTAAGCTATGAAATTTTGAACAATAAAAAACCTCTTAGATTCTAAGAGGTTTTTTTGTGCTATTCATATATGTGCTATCAATAACAGCTAGGTTCATATGCTATTAGTTCTTTTCGATGATACCGCAAGCAACGCGGTCGCCTGCATTACCAGCTGGTTGGCTAGTATAGTCATCAGCACCGCTATGCACGATAAAGGCTAGACGATTAACGCTATATTTACCAGCATCAGCGACAGAAATTTTCTTATTCACATAGTTAATAGTAGCCACGCCATCTGCATTGGCAGTCAGGTTAGGCAAGTCGCCAGCATGACCATTCATATCATCAGGATTAGAGTGAGGCTTATTGTCTGGATTAAAGTGACCACCTGCCGCTTTACCCATATCAGCACAGCTGCCTGTTTCGTGGATATGTAGTGAGACTGTCTTGCCCGGCTGCAAATTCATCAGCTTACCGTAGACTTGTACGCCGCCATCAACTGGACGTAGGAATACTTGACCCACTTCATTTTTATTACCAGCGACTGCATTGATAGTAGATTTTAAGGCAGGTTGGCTAAGTGGATTGCCAGTTTGCATTTGACCTTCGACGGTTTGACAACCCGTCATTACTAACGCTGAACCACATAATAGCGCACTTGCAAGCATCGTCTTATTCATTATTATCTCCAATTATTTTTAATATTTAGTTATTTTTGATAAGAAGCTAACTCTTGAAGGTTTATAGATAAATATCTTTTGATTTCTATAAACATTCGTTAGTGTCGTCATCAGTATAGCTAAGGATTAGATATAGTTATTCATCAAATGCGCAACAATCGGTTAATAAATGTAAGTATCGTATGGGTTTGAAAATTGTTTACGGTATTTTCTTTACTTCGTTTTGCCATACTAGAGTTTCGCCAGTCTCTATCGTTTGCAATAAATTATAGCGAGGCATATCAGTCTGATCGTCTGCTGTTGGCGATATTGATTGTGAAGGTTGCAAACTCAAACTAAGAGTGCTCTGGCTATTACTGATAAGCTTAGCAAGTTCGCCCTCAATTCTATTACCAGTAACACCGCAGCCCATGAGTGTTTGTGGTCCCGAGCCAACTAGCAATGTATAATCTTTCATCAAAATATAAGGACCACCGATACCATTGCAGCTAGAACTAAAAAATGCGTATTGACTATCGTCATACTCTCTAAATTTTAGCGACACTGGAAACTCTGGATGATAAAAATGACCAATAGACTCTCGAGATATTACCTGCCCTTTGTCATTAAAAGTATTACGAACGGCGCTAACCAGTCGCCAGTCATAGCGCTCTAACAATGCCTTATCAATAGGGAGTCCAGTCGGTTCTTTAAATGTCCTAGGCGTACCATCAAATGTTAACGTATTGCCATTTTCGATTTTAATGACCAAGTTTTTCGATGCCATTTGAGTATTAACGAGTTTGATTTTTGCGACTGGTAATAGCTCAACATCTAACTTAATAATATTATTATCGTTAGGAAATAACTTTTTGATATTTGTGTTACTTACTTTATTTTCAGTAGCACTTTCGCAGGTCGAGGGTCTTTCTCTGAGCTCGCTACCATACTCAAAAGGCGGTGCGGACATCCAGACGAATTTGATAGCAAAATGTTGGCAGCCTTGAAACAAGCTCAATGAACTGGGCGCAATTTCTAAAGTAATCGGCGTTTCAGTGTTAATATTAATAGCGTTACTTTTTTTGTCTTTAACTTGTGTTAACTGCCAATGATAATTACTTGCCCATTGCAGCGTCGTAACTTCATTAGCTGTTTCATCAGCTACCACTACAATTTTTTCTTCCAGCTTTTCAGTTTTTATGATGGGCTGATATGATATTGGAGCAGAAGTGCTAAAGCCCGTCATCATTGAGTTAGTAGGTATAGAGTTATCTTTTGCAATATTGGACTGACAGCCTGTTAACGCTAAAGAAAACGAAACAGTAAGTAATAAGGATATAGTTAAGCGGTTTAAAATCAGGTGGTTTAACATTATGGTTATTACCAAATAAACATTTGTTTAAAATATAGCACAGAGTTTTAACAAGATTGTTTTTTGTTTTTGCCAAAAAAAGCCGCCCATCATTACGATGAGCGGTTTTTTGATTTATAAGACTGGATTAGTAACTAATCAGATTAGTTATGCAGCGCTTTGCTTGAGGTTTTATCAACCGTCACTTTAGCTGGTTTAAGCGGCACTGGCATACTGACCAATGCTACTTTCAATATCTCATCAATCGTGGCTACTGGTTGAATGGTCAGACCAGCTTTAACGTTATCAGGGATATCGGCCAAGTCACGCTCGTTAGTCGCTGGAATCAACACATGCTTGATACCACCGCGATGAGCAGCAAGTAGCTTCTCTTTAAGACCGCCGATACGCAGGATTTTACCGCGCAGAGTAATCTCACCCGTCATAGCGATATCTGGGCGAATGGCAATACCAGTCAAGGCAGAGACCAGCGCTGTGGTTAGTGCACCACCAGCCGATGGGCCATCTTTCGGCGTGGCACCTTCTGGCATATGCACGTGGACATCGGTAGTTTTAAAGGTTTCATAATCGATACCTAAGCTATCACCGCGAGCACGTACTACGCTCATCGCAGCGCGAATCGACTCTTTCATCACATCGCCGAGTGAACCGGTAAAGCTTAGCTCGGCTTTACCTTTCATCGCCACCGCTTCGATGGTTAATAGCTCGCCACCGACTTGTGTCCAAGCAAGACCCGTAATACGACCAATCTCAGGCTCTTCTTCTGCTAGACCGTAGTCGTATTGATGGACGCCTAGATAGTCATCGATGTTTTTGTCATCGACCACGATTAGCTGACGTTCTGCTTTCTTAGGAGCTCGTGCGCCATGGGTTTCAACCGAACCGCGAACCACTTTACGGCAGATTTTATTCACTTCACGCTCAAGGTTACGCACACCAGCTTCACGCGTATAGCTACGGACGATGCTATGCAACGCCGCTTCGACAATCTCAATTTCGCCTTCTTTGAGACCGTTATTCTTAATGGCTTTTGGCACCAAGTACTTCTGCGCGATGTTGACCTTTTCTTCTTCGGTATAACCCGGTAGACGAATGACTTCCATACGGTCAAGCAGGGCAGGCGGAATATCCATGCTGTTAGCGGTACAGATAAACATCACTTGTGATAAATCTAAATCCATATCTAAATAATGGTCGTTAAAAGTATCGTTCTGTGAGGGATCTAACACTTCAAGCAACGCTGATGCTGGGTCACCGCGGAAGTCTTGCGCCATCTTATCGATTTCATCTAATAAAAATAGAGGGTTTTTAACTTCGACTTTAGCCAGTGATTGAACAATTTTACCCGGCATCGCACCGATATAAGTACGGCGATGACCACGGATTTCCGCTTCATCACGCACGCCGCCAAGCGCCATACGTACAAATTTACGACCAGTCGCACGGGCAATAGACTCGCCTAATGAGGTTTTACCAACACCCGGAGGACCGACTAGGCAAAGAATAGGGCCACGGAGTTTTTTCACTCGTGACTGTACGGCGAGGTATTCTAAGATGCGATCTTTCACATCTTGCAAGCCATAATGATCTTCGTCTAATACCGTTTTTGCTTTTTCTAAATTAATCGAAACCTTGGTTGTGGCATTCCACGGTGTGTCCAAAATCCATTCAATATAGTTGCGCACCACGGAAGACTCTGATGAGGCAGGTGGCATCATTTTGAGCTTTTTCAGCTCCTGATCCGCTTTTTTGCGCACATCTTCTGGCAAGTCGGCATCTTCTAGACGCTGCTCTAGCTCAGCCACATCATCTTCGCCATCGAACGCACCGTCATTCATATCCGACAGCTCATTTTTAATGGCTTTCATCTTCTCGTTTAAGAAGTATTCGCGCTGATTGTCTTCCATTTGCTGACGGACAGCTTCTTGGATATCTTGCTCGATATTTTGTTCAGCACTCTGCTTAACCAAATATTCGGTTAAGGTGTTGATATGGGTTTTAAGATCATCATTTTCTAAGAATGATTGCTTAATATCTAAATCCATCGACACACGGGTCGATATGAAATAAACCAGTTCAAGCAAGTCATCGATACGTTTGGCCACACGAGTCAGCTCGCGAGCATTACGCAGACGCGCATCCGCATAGCTTTCAAACAATGTGGTTAATGCTTGAATCGTGTTTTTCTGCTGGCTCTCATCCATACTGACATCAAGGTCAGCACGCTCAAAGCTTGCCATTAATAATGTGTCGTGATTTTCTATATTATCAACGCGCGCACGATATTGACCTTCGATCAATACTTTGATGCAGCTCTCATCACTGTCATGCGGCATGGTACTGACGATGCGGCAAACCGTACCGTATTGATACAAGTTATCTTGATCAATGTCTTCAGTCAGCGAGTCTTTTTGTGCCACGACCAAGACTTTATTGCCGTACTCAGCCTGTGCCAATTCAACGGCTTTGACTGAAGGCTCACGACCGACGAACAAGGCAATCTGCATGTGCGGATAAACGACAACATCGCGCAATGCCAGTAGTGGTAAATAGTTTTCTGTACCGTCACCTTTTATACTATCGTCTTTTGCGTCATCGTCTTCAATAGTGTTGTCCTTGTCTTCATTATCTTTATCATCACTATCTTTGCTATCACCATCTTCAACGCGATCAGCTGTTGCAGCTATATCACCTGTCGTATCGTTAGGCGCGCTGTCTCGCTCCTGATCATCAGCAACAGTAGATGAAACGTCGACATCGATGTCGATATTGTCTTGGGCAATTTTATGTTCACTCATATATTCTTCCTCGTTCACCAGACTTGTAAAGTCAAGTTCGTGGTTCATGTTTAGATAAATGGTGCTCACCGATAAAATTGCAAGGCTTGTAGGCAAAGTCACACGCTTATCTGCGCAAAATAGTTATATCTATCTAAAGACTGCGAGTCATATTGTTATTCATAATTTTAAATATTAGCTGAAATTCAATGTATACAGAGCATAGGTAAAGAGTGCGTAGCTAACACCTATTGGGTTCTGTGCGTAGGATTTGTGTGCAAAATAAGGTAAACTGACGCGCGTCTTAAACGGTGGTTTAAGCATCAAGCGGTTTAGAGGCGAGGATGATATCTATCGTCCATGAGATATTAATAGGTCTTAATCAGGCTATAGCAGACAGAATAAGAGGCAATATATGACCATCAATGCGGTACTGCTGGCAGTCGTCATCATGCTAGGGCTGTCTTTGGCGCGTGTACACGTGGTACTCAGCTTATTAATCGGGGCGCTGGCAGGCGGACTCATCGCTGGTTTGGGTATGACTGATACTTTGAACGCCTTTCAAGAAGGTATCCGTAATGGCGCACAAATTGCGCTGTCATATGCGCTGCTTGGGGCTTTTGCAGTGGCGATTGCGCATTCAGGATTGCCACAGTCACTGGCAGGGGCAGTGATCAAACGCATTGATGCGGGCGGCCCAAGTATAAAAGCAGGTGGCATGATTAAATACATGCTGTTTACAGGTTTAATCACCATGAGCTGCTTTAGTCAAAACTTAATCCCTATTCATATTGCCTTTATTCCGTTGCTAGTACCGCCATTATTGCTCGCTTTCAATCGCATGCACATTGATAGACGTTTAATTGCTTGTCTACTGACTTTTGGTCTTGTGACTACTTACATGTTTATTCCGTATGGCTTTGGCGATATTTATCTCAATCAAATCATGCTGAAAAACGTCGGCGAAGCAGGTATTGATATCAGCAACATCTCAGTCACCAAAGCCATGGCAATTCCGGCTTTGGGTATGTTTGTAGGCTTGCTCGTCGCCGTATTTATCAGCTACCGTAAACCGCGCCAGTATCAGCAGCTAGCAATTGATAAAGCTGCGCATGATGAAGTGTTAGAGGGTGACGCGTTAAGCAAAACCGCAGCTAGTGCGCAAACACAAAGCAAGATGAAAACGTTGGTGGCGCTTGCCGCGATTGTGACGGCATTTGTGGTGCAGATGTATACCGACTCACTTTTGCTTGGCTCAATGTTTGGCTTTGGCGTCTTTATGGCAACGGGTGTCGTTAAATGGAGTGAAGCCGATACAGTCTTTAATGACGGTATCAAATTGATGGCGATGATTGGCTTTATTATGATTACGGCGCAGGGTTTTGCGGAAGTCATGAAAGCGACTGAGCAGATTCAGCCCTTGGTTGATGGTGCCGCGTCATTATTCGCAGGTAATAAAGCGATAGCTGCATTTATTATGCTGTTA
This sequence comes from Psychrobacter cibarius, assembly GCA_030686115.1. NCBI lineage: Bacteria > Pseudomonadati > Pseudomonadota > Gammaproteobacteria > Moraxellales > Moraxellaceae > Psychrobacter > Psychrobacter cibarius. Next base: position 2,631,249 of record CP131612.1, on the reverse strand, counting down.
ATTGGTTTAATTGTGACGATGGGTATTGGTTCGTCATTCTCAACCATTCCTATTTTGGCCGCGATTTATGTGCCGCTATGTATCTCTTTAGGGTTTTCGCCTTTAGCAACCGTGGCTATTATCGGAACGGCTGGCGCGCTTGGCGATGCGGGTTCGCCTGCGTCAGATTCGACTCTTGGACCTACTTCTGGTCTAAACATCGACGGTCAGCATGACCATATCAAGGACAGCGTAGTGCCGACATTCTTGCATTACAACATTCCATTATTGATATTTGGTTGGATTGCAGCGATGGTGTTGTAGGCTATCAAAGTTAAGTAGAGTTTGGTGTAGGCTGGGTTTTTAACCCAGCTTTAAAATGTCAATTACCTTGTTATTAAACTGATTCTCTACGAAAAAATCGCCTTAAAACAAATAAATAGACCTGCCAAAAGCAAAGCAATAAAAATAGTAAAGAGGACAAAAACGTCCAAAAAATCATCCCACTTAATGACGGCGGTGCATGCATCGCCATCATACCGAAACCAAATAAAAATAAAATGCTAGTCCCCAGCATAGTGAAAAACTTCCAGCGACTATCCATATATACATCCATAGTCACCAGTAAGCTTAAATGAAACAGCATTCCTATTATTAATATAACGACTAATTCTATAGGATAGGGATGCGGAAGAGGAATATTCTGAACGTGAAGTAAATAGGGATCTGTGCTAAAACCTAAAGTGATAATAAGACCGACGAAAATGATCCACAAGATAGCAAAAACTACCCTTAGTGGTTTTGAGCGAAAGTAGCTCATTGTTGTCTTTGCAAATCCTCTATGGGTCTTTATTGTCATTTTCAAAATCTTTTATCCCATCATTCAAACCACGCAAAAACGCATCACTTTGCGCGAGCAACTCATTCAAGCGTTCTTCATTAATAAGCCGTGCTAGCTCATCAGCGCTAAAAGACTGCTCTTGACTATAGTAACGCAACTCTCTAGCGTCCTCGTTACCTAACGTTTGCAAATACTCATCTACATTATCAGCGCTAGAGTTAGTATCCATCGCTTGCTTATCATCTTTCATCAAAACCACCTTATGCCGCTTGGGGTAATTAAGCCATCTAGTGGCACATCCCACGGTTGCCGCTGTAATTGTTCGACTATTTGGAAGTCATAACACCAGCCGATCTTTAATGGTCTTTTAGCCCCTGATCGATAGCCTTTGCCTAACGTCGTATCATAAAAGCCGCCACCCATGCCCATACGATTGCCGTTGAGATCTACTGCCACGAGCGGACAGATAATAACATCCAATTCTCGCGCCCATAATAATCTGCGATGATGATTTTGCTTCATGCCCAAACGATGAATCCGTGTCGGTATATTGACCAGCTTCGATTGGTAAATTGGCACAAAACGCAGTCGTTTGTCATCGTATTCCTGATTGTCACGTCCGAGCGAGCCAACGACAGACAAATAAGGTAAATAGCCTAAGCCTTGACACCAAGTTAGCAGTGGCTGAGTAGGTAGCTCACCAAAGCCATCGTAGTACAGTCCAATACGTGCGTTTTTTGGTAGCCGCTGCTGTAGCTTAGATAGGTGCAAACTTGCCATGCGCGCGTAATGTCTACGTTCGCCAGCCGTTAATTGCCGACGCTGACGGGTAAATTGCCGTCTCGGCGGATTGCTAACGGTAGATGTCTGAAACTCAGAATGTTTTAACTCAGGATGCATAGATAGACTATCCCATAATGTATTAAATTGATGATGGCTGTTGCTTGTAGAGAGCAGCAATGGCTATTTGTGAATATTCAACACGGTCTAGTCATGCTATCATAACGCCACTTTACAGCGTATTTTCCTTTATGTGCAGCGTGTGTTGCACTTTTTTCGAAGCAGCTATACAACAAACCATCAAAGAGGGTAGTTATGTCGACACAGAATCAGGCAACTCGTACCGAAAAAGATACCATGGGCAACGTGGAAGTCCCAGCTGACGCTTATTGGGGTGCGCAAACTCAGCGTAGCCGTGAGAACTTCAAAATCGGTGGCGAAACGTTGCCGCGTCCAATGATTGAAGCAATGGCACTGGTCAAAAAAGCTGCTGCGATTACCAATGCTAGCCTAGAGCGTATCGAAGGCGACAAGCGTGATCTCATCGTACAAGCTGCTGATGAAGTCATCAACGGTGGCCTAACGGATCAGTTTCCGCTAGTCGTTTGGCAGACGGGTTCTGGTACCCAGTCAAACATGAATATGAACGAAGTATTGGCCAACCGTGCCAACGAAATTGCTGGCAATGAGCGTGGCAGCTACACGCCAATTCACCCAAATGATCATGTAAACCATGCACAGTCTACCAACGACAGCTTCCCAACGGCGATTCGTGTTGCCGCTGCTCGTGAAATCAATGGTTTATTGATTCCAGCGGTAAAAGCACTACGCGATACGCTAGCTGCAAAAGCGAAAGAGTTCGATAGTATCGTAAAAATCGGTCGTACGCATTTGCAAGACGCAACGCCTTTGACATTAGGTCAAGAGTTTAGCGGCTATGTGAGCCAGTTGGATCATTCATTGGTACGTATTGATAATGCGCTACAAGGTCTATATGAATTACCACTAGGCGGTACAGCGGTTGGTACGGGTCTAAACGCCCATCCTGATTATGCGGTAAAATCAGCTGAGCAATTATCAACATTGACTGGTCTACCGTTTGTCACGTCACCGAATAAATTTGAAGCATTAGCCGCTCGTGATGCCGAAGTATTTGCTTCTGGTGCACTCAAAACTTTAGCAGGTAGCTTAAACAAAATCGCTAACGACGTACGCTGGTTAGCATCAGGTCCTCGTTGTGGTCTAGGCGAATTGACGATTCCTGAGAACGAGCCAGGCTCTTCTATCATGCCGGGTAAAGTAAACCCGACCCAATCAGAAGCAATGACCATGGTTGTCGCTCAGGTCATGGGTAATGACGTGACGATCAGCATGGCGGGCGCATCAGGTAACTTTGAGCTAAACGTCTATAAGCCAGTGATTGCCTTTAACTTATTGCAATCTATCAAGCTGCTTGGTGATGCGTGCAATAGCTTTAATGAAAATTGTGCCGTTGGTATTGAGCCAGTAAAAGACAAAATTGATGACTTTTTGCATAACTCATTGATGCTAGTAACGGCATTGAACCGTCATGTTGGTTATGAAAATGCAGCGAAAATCGCTAAAACTGCTTATAAAGAAAACAAAACTTTGAAGCAAGTTGCAGTTGAGCTAGAATTGCTAACTGAAGCTCAGTTTGATGAGTGGGTTATTCCTGCTGATATGGTAAACCCTAAGTAATCTATCTAATAGTTTCTTAGAATAGTAAAAAGACCTTGTCGTGATGCAAGGTCTTTTTTTTGTTTTCGATTTTGGATCTGATACTACTTTTAGCTATTAATTTTTTCATTTGCTATAGAGATAATACGATTTACTCATTATCATATTAAGTTTACTCTCAATATCAAAATTACATTCAATGAGGCAAAAAATGGCTTCCAATAAGAACCAACATTATGTACCTCAGTGCTATTTAAAACAATTCTCTACTGATGAATCAAAAGCAGCTATTTGTCTCTATAATCTGAACAAAAAGAAACTAATAGAAAATGCACCTATAAAGAACCAGTGTTCAAAAAATTACTTCTATGGTGAAGATCTAGCTTTAGAGAAGGCGTTACAGCCGATTGAAGGGCAGTTCTCTGAAATAGTTCGCAATCTTGAAAATATAAATTACGTTCTGACAGACAAAGACAAGCTATTTCTCATAGAATTTTGGCTACTTCAACGTGCAAGAACCGAGGAGTTTTCTAAGTCTACTGCTGAATCAACTGAACAAGATATAAAAACTTTGCTTTCTATTGACATTAAAATGGAAGTTAAAGAAGTTGTTCACAAAGTAATGCAATCGATCTTAAAAGATAGGCATTTAATCCATGACTTAAAGGTTTGTATTTTAAAGAACAATACTAAAACTGATTTCATAACCTCAGACCATCCAGCAGTACTCACAAATCGATGGTATTTTCTCAATAAGAAAGTGCAATTTAGATCTTTTGGATTACAGTCAGCAGGAGGACTATTTATTTTACCTCTTACTCCTAGAATTCTTATGTTGGCCTATGATAAAGATGTTTATAGTATTGCCAATATAAAAGGGTGGGTTCAGCTTAAAAATAGGCATGATATAGATGCTTTTAACTATCTTCAGTTACTGAATTGTCGAGCTAATATATACACAGCAAATCCTGATAGTGCCCTATACCTAGAGATTCTTCATAACAAAGTGGAGTATTCAAAATCTTTGCAAGGTCATAAAACAGAGTTTTACATTTCAGATAACTCTGACGGTAAGATAAAAGATGAAAATCGAATTGATGTTTCTGAAATTAAGGTAAATCAAAAATTCTTCAAAGTCACTCAAACTGTTTACGCTGCACCACCAATATGGCCTAGAGTAATAAACTGGAAGCCAAATGGATTTATAATGACAAATGACACGTATGATGATTTTGTTCGTCAAGCAGTAGTAAAAAAAATAGGGCGAAGTGATTTTTATAAAATGTCGATCCGCGAAAGCTAGCTAGATTCAGTAAAAGTAATTTTATTCAAACAACTAAACTAAACCTCTCTGATTTCTTAAAAACTCAAAATATGTGTTGATCTAAACTACCTACAAAAAAGCCGAGCAAAATGCTCAGCTTTTTATATCAATCCCTCAAAAATCTAAAACTTATAAAGCAAACCAAGCGTCGAAGTTGACTCAGTACGCGAGTCAACCATTGGGCTATCGTATTGTTCATTCGGCAAATAGCTTAAGCTTTGATTGGCAAACAATGCCCAGCGTTCATTGAAATCATAGTTGGCACTAATGTTAACGTAAGGATTCAAGCTCGAATTAGACTTATAAGCGGCGACGCCTGTTTCCGCTGACTCTTTTTCACTGACGCCATAATAGTATTCATTATAGTCAGCATCGTTGTATTCAAAACCAATGCTTGGATAGACTGTTAGCTTGTCTTTCGTAATTCTAGCGAGATAGGTCAAACGAGCTGTATTACCACCGCTACGGTCTAAAACATCAGTCGCGATTTGAGCACGGAAACCACCGACGGGCGTGCGGCGCAAATAAGTTAGACCAGCAGCGACTGATGCTTCACGCTCATCGAGACCTTGCAATGCGCCTCTAGCATCATCAGGATCGAAATCGTTGCCAGCGAGCTGAGCATAAGCCGACAGCTGATTTTTGCCATCATTAATGATATAAGCACCTGCTTGAGCGCCGCGCACATAGAATCTATTGTTATCATAAAATGCGCCCGGCAACACACGTACATCAAGGCTATCTTCCATATCGTAGGCTGAGTTGACGGCTATGACGTTGACGCCCACGCTTAATACAGCGTCTTGGTCAGTAGGTAAATTGTCCTTAAAAAGTGCAGCATTGGACATACTGGCGACACTAAATAACGCGGTAGCCGTTAATGCGCTAAGCATGACGCGCGTAGAAATATGAGGTAGCGCTACAGGTTTAAACATAATAAAGTCTCGTGAATGGATGAAATAATTGGGGGCAATCGTGTATAGTCAAGGAATTTTAGAATCGCTACAAGGCGACCGACCGCAGATAGTAAACTGAGTACATCTAGGGCGGGTAACACCGTAGCGGTTTAAAAGTGCTCTGACTTATAGCAAGAAGCGAGTAAGGAAAACCTAACCAGTAAGCTGTTATCATGAACTATTTAGCAATGATAAATAACTATGAAGGTTTACTCAATGGTTTTTAATACTTGTAGTATTTGATCATGAATATCTTGCCACCACCAAATAAAGCCAATGCTAATCAGTAGCATCATTAGCCATGGTAGTAATTGCCAAATAAGGATAGATTTAGTCGGTGTTTCTTGTTGACTAAGGTGGCCGTGATTAGCATGAGTATTTAAGTGTGAGTTTACAGCAGAGTCGGGGTGGAAACTGCTGTTATTGTCAAAATCAACATTACTAAAGTGCTCGTTATTAGCAGAAGAGTCAGTATCGCTGCTTGCTGGAAAATTGATATAAGTCGTTCGATAACGGTCTTCATAAGCAGCTGGATTAGGCATATTCTGTAAGGCTATTGTCATACGCTGACGGTAGGCGATTGCGAATGCCAGTGCAACTACTAAGCCAGTCACCGCGCCGCCGATATGCCCCGCATTGTCGATACCCGGTACGGCAAAACCATAAACAAGGTTGATGCCCATGATAAATATCAAGCTCTTAAGATTGAGCACCATGCCATTGACCGATATTTTAAACAGGGCGGCTATCAATAATGCCGCGCCGATACCCATGATGCCACCTGATGCTCCAGCCGATAGACCTGGTTGACCAGTTCCTTCTACAATACTGTGCCACGTGACATAGTTATTTAGTAAGTTGCCCCCGATCGCTGCCAGTAAAAACAATGCCAAAAACTTGGCTGAGCCAAACATCGGCTCGGCAATCTGCCCAAAGAAATACATAGCAAATCCATTAAACAATAAATGCATCAAGCCGATGTGTAAAAAGGCACTGCTGACCAAGCGCCACGGCTCATCACCCATGGTAAATGGCAATGCATTGGCACCCCATTTTAAGAGCGCCTCAGTCGATGGGTTATTGGCGTCGACGCCTGTCAGTACCTGCATGATGAATAACCCAATAAAGCTGGCTAGTAATAGGGTGGTGACAGGGGCTGTTTTTAATAATTGTTGAATGGTCATAAAGGTGAGATATCATTAGAATGTTATAAATAGAGTATAAAGGGTATGATCAAATAATGTCAGACATCTGCATGACATTATGATTTAATGATTAGTACTCTTAAACGACTAGTACTCTTCAACAATTAATGCCCTTAATAGTGGATCGTTTTAACGACCGTTTTAACGACAAGTTTAACGATTAGTAACTTTGAGGTTTTCGTAAGTGCCTTTTACCAAAATATCAGTGGTGACCTTATTGATATCGGTATGACCACAGAACGCCATCGATAGATCGCATTCTTTATGGATGATTTCCAGCGCACGGCGCACGCCATCTTCGCCATAAGCGCCCAGACCGTAAAGAAAAGCGCGACCAATCATCGTGCCTTTTGCACCCAATGCGCGCGCTTTTAGTACATCCTGACCCGAGCGAATGCCGCTGTCTAACCACACCTCGATATCGCTATTTTCAGCATGCACCGCTTGTACGATATCGGATAGGGCAGAAATGGAAGAAAGGGCGCCATCTAATTGACGACCACCGTGGTTTGAGACGACCAGTGCATCGGCACCGCTACGAGCAGCCATAATGGCATCTTCAGGTTCCATGATACCTTTAATAATTAATTTGCCGCCCCACATATCTTTGATGCGTGCCACATCATCCCAGCTCAAGCGCGGATCAAATTGCTCTTCCGTCCAAGCGGTGAGAGAAGATAAGTCGTCGACGCCTTTTGCATGACCGACGATGTTGCCAAAGCTATGACGTTTGGTGCCCAGCATATTCATACACCACTGCGGCTTGGTCATCAAGTTGACGATATTAGCAAGTGTAGGTCTAGGCGGTGCAGACAAGCCATTTTTGATGTCCTTATGGCGCTGTCCCAGCACTTGTAAATCTGCGGTAAGGATCAATGCCGAACAATTGGCATCTTTCGCCCGTTGAATGAGATTGGCAACGTATTCGTGGTCACGCATCACATATAGCTGAAACCAAAACGGCTTGCTAGTATGGGTGGCGATATCTTCGATAGAGCAGATACTCATAGTCGATAGCGAAAACGGCACGCCGAATTTTTCTGCTGCCCGCGCAGCATGAATCTCGCCGTCCGCCCACATCATACCGGTAAAGCCAGTGGGTGCGATGGCGACGGGCATTTTTACCTCTTCACCAATCATCTGGGTTGCTAAACTGCGATTGTCCATATCTACCAATACTCGCTGGCGTAACTTGATACGGTCAAAGTCGGTTTCATTGCTACGATAAGTCGTCTCAGTCCATGAGCCTGAATCGACATAATCATAAAACATACGCGGTACTTTACGTTCGGCAACGCGGCGCAGGTCTTCAATTTCTGTTATCTTTTTTAAATCTTTCATTATGTTCTCACTACATCGTTTTTTATTGTAGGCTTGCTATGATTGCATGAAAAGTTGCTGTAAATCCATGACTGAAAATGGATAATTTAATCGTGTTGATGGTGTCAAAATCACCGGAATAGTGGTGGCAAATTCCATCATCAATGGTTCATCGAAATGAGCGATATCGACCTGTTGATAGGCAATCGGCTGTACGGCTTGAAATTGAGTCAGCACTTGCTTCGCGATGTCGCACAAATGACAGCCAGATGTTCCAAGTAGCCACCATTTATCATTATTCTCAGCATGACCAAGATCGGGGTTTGCAGCAACCATACGTTCCCGTAAGGCTTTTATATTATTATCATCGTACATATTTATTCTCTTGTCTTAATACTTGTCACAAACTTTTGGTTTTTAGGACTTCGATTGCCAGCATAAATACTGCCTGATCTTTTTTACGCAGACTCTATGGCATGATAAAGAAGTGGGGTAAATAATGACAGCGATTGTGAGATTAGGTAAGATGACCTGCTGTTTTTAATTACTGGCTCTTCAGCTCATCTTATCTTATTACCTTTTCAATCACTTGGATATCGCGCATGGCAAGTTTTGGCAAATTTTTCAAACGATTATTGATGGCAATCATGCTATTGGTCGTCGCATTTCATGTATTAGTCGCTGGGCTACTATTAATTTGGAAAACGCAGCCGATTAATAACAGCATGTTTATGCTGACTCATCGTTTGACGGGCGGTACTGTCACCCAAACTTGGGCTGAATACGATGCCATCGCAAAATCTGCCAAACAAGCCGCGATAGTGAGTGAGGATTCGACATTTAGTCAGCACAATGGTTTTGATTTCAAAGGCATTGAGGCGGCACGTAAGAAAAATGAAGAGACGGGTAAGATGTCCGCTGGTGGCTCGACGATTACCCAGCAGCTAGCAAAAAACTTATTTTTGACCTCGCATCGCTCGTATGTTCGTAAAATTGAGGAAGCGATTATCACTGTCATGATTGAGACATTATGGGACAAGCAGCGTATCTTGACCGCTTATCTCAATGTGGCAGAGTTTGGCAATGGTATTTATGGTATCGAAGCAGCAGCTCAGCATTACTTTGATAAATCTGCGGCCAAGCTGAACCGTGATGAATCAGCCTTACTTATCGCTATGTTGACCAATCCAAAATACTACGAAGACAATCAGGGTGATAGACGTTTACGCAATAAACAACGTATTATCAAAAAGCGCATGAGCAATGCGGTGTTACCACAATCAGCTTAATGGATTGTACCTAATACTATTTAACAAATAGCGCCGTGTTTTTGAATGATAGTTTTAAGTGACGGTTTTAAGCGATAGTTTTGAATGGCAGTTTCGAGTGATGGTTTCGAGTAGTAATGGATGAAGAAAGACCCATGATAAATTTCTTAGTGGAAAAGCGATTATAAAAGACAATTGGTATTGAAGATGATGGCGTATCGATAACGCAAAGGAGTAGTGACGTGATGGATGTGAATAATAAGCAGGACACTGATAGCAATAATACGGTGATAGCAGTTAATAATAAAAGCCATACACAGAGTCGCAATGACAATTTAACTGAGGTTGCATGGCAGCGTTCAGAAGACGGCAGCTATTCACCCAGCAGTTATATCAATCGCGACTTGTCTTTATTACAGTTTCATTTGCGTGTCTTAGCGCAGGCGGCAAGTCCTCGTCATCCGCTACTTGAGCGCTTGTTTTTCTTGATTATTTTCTCATCGAATATCGATGAATTTTTTGAGATTCGTGTCGCAGGTATTATGCAAAAGCTCAATATTGGTGATGTTTCGACCAGTGTTCATGGCATGCGTCCCAGTGAAGTGCTGAATGAGATATCCACCGTAATGCATGATGCCATCGCTGAGCAATATCGTATTCTCAATGAAGATATCTTACCAGCACTGGCGCTTGAGGATATCCGTTATCTAAAACGCGACGAGCTAAATGCTGAGCAGTCGGCATGGATGAAGCGCTACTTCACTGAGCAAGTATCGCCAGTGTTGACACCGATTAGCATCGATCCGGCGCATCCGTTTCCGCGTTTGGTCAATAAGAGCTTAAACTTCATCGCTACTTTAGAAGGTAAAGATGCCTTTGGTCGTGATATCAATCTAGCGATTGTGCCCGCACCGCGCAGTTTGCCACGCGTGATTCGCCTGCCTGATGAGCTGACAGGTGGCAAAGAACATCACGTCATGCTCTCAGCTATTATTCATGAGCATATCGGTGAGCTGTTCCCTGGGATGAGTGTGACAGGCTGCCATCAGTTTAGACTGACGCGCAATGCTGATTTAGATTTGGCTGATGATGTTGAAGATATTGCTAAGGCTCTGGAGGGCGAGCTAGAAAACCGCCGCTTCGGTGATAAAGTGCGGCTAGAAGTCACAACCGATTGTCCAACGCCTATCAGCGATTATTTGCTCAATGAGTTTGAGCTGCATGACAATCAGCTGTACCGCGTCAATGGTCCTGTCAACTTAACGCGCTTATTGTTTGATTTCAATATTCCAGCGCTGCGTTATCAGCCCTTTACTCATGTGGTGCCAAAAGAGTTCCGCCGTGAGATGGATAAGCTGGACAAAGCAACCAGTATGTTTGGCGCCATGCGTAAAAGCGATGTGCTAGTGCATCATCCTTTTCATGCATTTTCACCGATTATCAATCTGCTTTGGCAAGCGGCGAGCGATCCAAAAGTGTTAGCGATTAAGCAGACATTGTACCGCTCAGGCACCAATTCAGAAATCGTTAAAGCATTGGCTGCTGCTGCTCGTAATGGCAAAGAAGTCACTGCCGTCATCGAGCTGCGTGCGCGTTTCGATGAAGCCTCTAATATCGCCGTCGCCAATTATTTGCAAGAAGCGGGTGCGGTCGTCGTGTACGGGATTGTCGGCTATAAAACCCACGCCAAGCTGATGCTCATTGTGCGCCGTGAGGATGATCGAATCCGCCGCTATGTGCATTTAGGGACGGGCAACTATCATGCCGCCAATGCCAAAGTTTATACCGATTATGGTTTATTTAGCGCAGATCCTGATATCTCAGAGGATGTACATAATATATTTCAAGAGCTGACGGGAATGGGCAAGCCTGCCAATCTCAAAAAGCTTTTGCATGCGCCTTTTACCTTGCATGATAAGTTGATAAGCTTTATCGATGATGAAATTGCTCATGCAAAAGCCGGCAAGCGCGCTCATATTATCGTTAAAGTTAATGCTTTAACCGAACGTCGATTGATTAGCAAGTTATACGACGCCTCGCAAGCAGGCGTCAAAATCGAGCTCATTTTACGCTCTATGTGTTGTTTGCGTCCGCAAGTAAAAGGTCTATCAGAAAACATTACCGTACGCTCTGTTATCGGGCGTTTTTTAGAGCATACGCGTGTTTATTATTTCTATAATAATGGCGACGAGCGCTTATATTGTGGTAGTGCAGACTGGATGGATCGTAATTTATTCCATCGCGTCGAAGTGGCATTTCCAATCGAAGACAAAAAACTGTTTAAACAAGTATGTCAAGACGGTTTACTTAACTATCTGAAAGACAATACCCAAGCGTGGATACTTAGCGGTGATGGTGTTTGGCAGCAGCTGCAACCAGCCGCAGGGGAAACGCCGCATACTGCTCAAGAGTTTTTATTAAAAGTGATTAATGGCGTTGACGCATCAAGCTAGCTTAATATTTTAACGACGTTTTTATAGCGGTAAAGGCGTCTGCATGATCCATAAAAACCAAGTAATAAAACCCAAGCGTAGATGACTCTATACGCTTGGGTTTTTATTTGGGCAAACGTTCTGCATAAGTTACAAACTGTCTTGTAACCTCACATTTATTCACATATTGATACGGCAGCACACTGGTGCAGTCCGTTATCTCATCCTTATAATCAAGGTCAGCCCTCACGCTATTATTAAACGGATTTGATGGTTTAACAAACCATTAGCACTCTAGTAATTCATGCAAAATTGCTCGTATTACTATTATTGACCGTATTACGATAAAGAGTAGGGACTGCCTAAATCAGCGAATTATAAAAATAGGAAACATCTTATGAGCAATACCGATAATGACACATCAGATATCAAAAAAGCTGCTGAGCAAGCAGATAGTCAGAAAATTGCGCGAAATCTCAAAGACAATAAAGAGGTCGATGCGCCTGAAGCATTAAGTAAAGACGAGCAAACTTCTTTTATTGAAGATGATTTGCGTACGGATAAATGATAAATAAGCTGTGATATAAACATTTGGATTAACTTATTTTATATATTAATGACATATTGATGCGAGGGATCTGCAATGCCAAATAATACTCAGCCAAACCATGAAGAAGCGGTACCAGTTCGTGATCCAGCCGCCTTACACCCAGACAATGCACAAGACAGTTATGAAGGTCGTAAACACGAACCTAATATCGATGGTCCACAACAAGAGTCGCAAGAAACCGACGAGATATATGTTGACCCTCGTAAAGAAGAGAATTTACCCGCTGGTGGCAAGAACGTCGCAGATCTGAATGCCTATGACTTAAGCCAAGAAGGCAATGAATAGTACGGCTTACAGGCTAAGTTGAGTTGGGTATTAAATCAGGCTCACCATTTGCTAAACCGCCATAAAAAATCTAAGCACATTAAGCAATTGCCAAAACACGAATAACAATAATAAGGATATAGCCATGCAAACCAATGATCCAGCACTTACCAAGACACGCATCAGTGAAAATGATGACTTAATCGATAGTCATGATTCTGCTAATAGCTTCTCTAGTAGTCCTACTTCTAATGAGCATAGTGATACTGATAGTGGCATTGAAAAGAACATCACTGAAAATAAAGGAACGGATACTTTTAAAGAAGGCGTCGTCCACTCAGAGCATGTCAATGATAATGACAACCCTGCACGTCAGCCTGATCGTCGAGACCAAGAAGGTAACGCCTTTGATGATGGTGTGAATGAGCATACGATGGTTAGCGAGACATCCAAAAGCGAAGGTATTAACAACATGAATCGTTATGCAAATATCGATAACGCCCAAACACGGGTGTTAAATCCTGACGAAAAAGATTAATAGCTTTTTATAAAAAATCGAATGAATACAGATTTTTTATCTTTATAGAATGATTATGATGATAATAATAAGGAGTAATGATGAATACGCCAGATGACAAGGCTGTCAATCAAGAAGACCGTCAGTTAAGAGATGCGAACGATAACCATGGCATCGTACCTGATGATGCGCTACAAAAAGTCAATCCAGCAGCGGCAGAAAGAGCAACCGATGATCACGATCCTCATCATGTTGCGAAGGATAGTAAAGAGTACGACAGCTCATTAATGAAAGATGATAAATAACCATTCATTTTGCTATAACGAAGTTTAAATAAAAGGCTAATAAGTGAAGTAGCAGACCAGAGCATTAAACTTGGCTAGTTACTTCACTTATTGTCTGTATAATTTTTACTGTATAAGAGGGTATCTAATCTAAAGTGATACCTAATCTTATGTATTTAAGCAGGTGTGCCGCTATGAAAGCGTAGCTCATTATCTGGGCTAGAAATCAGTTCTGCTTCTACTTCTTTAAAAAATGCGACGCGCTCATCAATATCATCCTCAGACAGTGATTGAGCCAAGGCTAAATAATCCTCAAAGTGACGACTCTCTGACTTAAGTAAGTAGCGATAATACTTTGCCAAGCGTTCGTCGTCGATGACTTCAGCAAGGGCGGCAAAACGTTCACAAGAGCGTGCTTCGATAAATGCGCCAATTATCAACACATCAACCATCGCTGCTGGCTCATAAGTACGTTTGTGTTTTAACATGCCTTTAGCATAACGTCCAGCACTCAGATATTTCCACGCCTGACCACGGTCATTCATAATACCTAAGACCTGCTCATAATGCAGCATTTCTTCACGTATCAATTGCGCCAATTTACGCTGCAAATCATAAGAAAACTCATAGCGGAATATGAGATTCATGGCAGTGCCAGCGGCTTTTTTTTCGCAATTGGCATGATCTTGAATGATCAGCGGTACATTCGCAATCGCCGCATCAACCCAAGCTTGCGTTGTGCGAGCACCCAAAAAACTATAAACAGCAGATAGGTCAACTTTGATCGGGGTGCGTAGCTTTGCGATATCGACATCGTCCTCTTCTATCTCGTCTTTTACTATACGAGGTTCTTCTATATTGCTGTTGTTCATAACTTTGTCGTTACTGTTCTTGGTTCTTATATCTTCTTTATTCATAGTTTTTGCCATAATCGAACGTTTAAAAAATCTTTTACTAATATCAAATAGATAACAGTTAAGCATAAATCCGTGAGGTAATGATTACTGACAGTTTGTCTATGCGATATCAATTATTGATCGATAAGTGCTAATAAAACCGCTTAGCGCCTGTATCATATAGGTTATCATTATAATACAACCCCAGTATTTATCTAGTGAATGATGTTTTCTTGTTTATTTCTTTATTTGATAGTAGGATGATATTTTGCTTAACCGCTATTTTGTCTTACTATTGATGTGTCGCCATATTGTGTTGTCGCAGTGATGATGCTTGCCAATGTTATGCAGTTGAAGCTGTTTACAGTGGGTACAAGACAACCGAGCTCAAATCGTACACTGAGCACATTAAGCAAGGTTGACACCATCATCCGTTATAAATGCTTTGACCATGCTAATGGCTAAAGCGGCAAAAATATAGGTTAATAGCATAGCATAAATAGTTAATTCGCTAATCACCACAAGCTTGTAAGATATATCAGTAGGTTTGCTTAGTATTTCATCTAAATTTGGAATAGATGCCTAAGACCAACAATGTGTAGTCATTGCGGTAGCAACTTCGTATTCACACCCCTCACGAACAGATAAGGATAACAACATGAGCCAGTCTTCTAACGCCAATCATATTCAAAGAGGCATTCTTGCCATCGACCAGCAATTGTATGACTTTATTGAAAACGAAGTGCTGCCGAAAGTCGGTGTTGATTCAGACAGTTATTGGTCAGGTTTTGAAAAAGTCATTAAAGAGTTTACGCCGCGCAATAAAGCATTGCTCGCAACTCGTGACAAGATTCAAGCGCAGATTGACCAGTGGCACCTGCAACATCCTGCCAAAGACGGCAACATTGATTATCCTGCTTACAAAGCATTCTTACAAGAGATTGGTTATCTGTTGCCAGAAGGCGATGATTTTAAAGTTAGCACAGAAAATGTCGATGATGAGATTGCTCATATTGCAGGCCCGCAGCTGGTCGTACCAGTACGTAATGCGCGCTACGCATTGAACGCAACCAACGCTCGTTGGGGCAGCTTGTATGATGCTTTATATGGTACTGACGTTATCAGTGACGAAAATGGTCAAGAAGCAAAAGGTGGTTACAACCCAACACGCGGTGCTGCTGTCGTTGCTTATGCCAAACAATTCCTGGATGAAAACTTTGCATTGGTGTCAGGTTCATATAACGATGCAACCGGCTTTAAAGTGGTCGATGGTAAGCTTGAAATTGTCCAAGGTGATAGTAGTACTGAGCTAAAAGATGCCGAAAAATTCGTTGGTTTCGTCGGTGATGCAGAAAGCCCAACGGGTATTTTATTAAAAAACAACGGTTTGCATGCAGAAATTCAAATAGATGCCAACCATCCAGTCGGTAAAGACGACCCTGCACATATCAAAGATGTGCTGCTTGAGTCAGCTATTACGGCAATTCAAGACTGTGAAGACTCAATCGCTGCCGTCGATGCAGAAGAAAAAGTGGAAGTGTATCGCAATTGGCTTGGTCTCATGAATGGTGATTTGATAGAAACCTTTGAAAAAGGTGGCAAAACCCGCACACGTCAGCAAAATCCAGATCGTGAATACACCACCCCAGATGGTGGTAAGCTTATCCTGCCAGGTCGTTCGTTATTGCTGATTCGTAACGTCGGTCACCTCATGCAAAACCCTGCAATATTGGTCGACTTGGGTGATGGTCAAGAACAAATATTTGAAGGCTTAATGGATGGTCTAATTACACCACTATTAACGCTCAATGACCTTAAAGGTAAAAATGCGCTATCGAATTCACGTAAAGGTTCAATGTATATCGTTAAACCAAAAATGCATGGTCCTGAAGAAGTCAAAATGGCCAACGATTTATTCAATGCAGTAGAAGACTTATTAGGATTAGAGCGTAATACCATCAAAATCGGTATCATGGATGAAGAGCGCCGCATGACGGTCAACTTGAAAGAAGCCATCCGCCAAGCAAAAGAGCGCGTCATTTTCATTAACACAGGTTTCTTAGATCGTACTGGTGATGAGATGCATACCAGCATGAATGCAGGCCCATTTGTACCTAAGGGTGAGATGAAGTCACAAGTATGGCAGCCAGCCTACGAGCAGTGGAACGTTGATATCGGTTTAGAGACTGGTTTACAAGGTGTTGCTCAGATTGGTAAAGGCATGTGGGCGAAGCCTGACGAGATGAAAGAGATGATGGACACCAAAGCTGCACATCCTAAGTCTGGAGCCAGTACCGCATGGGTACCATCACCAACAGGGGCAACCTTGCACAGCATGCACTATCATCAAGTGAGTGTTGCTGATGTTCAAGACAGCCTAAAATCACGTGAGCGTGCCAGCTTAGACGATATTTTGACCATTCCATTAGCCAAAAATACCAACTGGACTGATGAAGAGAAACAGCAAGAGCTAGACAATAATGCTCAGGGCATCTTAGGGTATGTTGTGCGTTGGGTAAACCAAGGCGTTGGTTGTTCTAAAGTACCGGATATCAATGATGTGGGTCTAATGGAAGACCGTGCGACCTTACGTATCTCAAGCCAACACATTGCCAACTGGTTGCATCACGATGTCGTGAGCGAGCAGCAAGTGATGGATACGATGAAGCGTATGGCAAAAGTGGTGGATGAGCAAAATGCAGGCGATAGCGACTATCAGACGATGGCAGATAGCTTTGACCACTCTTATGCATTCAAAGCGGCCTGTGACTTAGTGTTTAAAGGTCGCGAGCAGCCAAGTGGCTATACTGAGCCATTATTACATCAGGCACGCCTTGATCTAAAAGCAGGCTGTTGATATTGTGCAGGTTAACATTAAAATATGGCATACTTGACATTCTATTATGATACTGTCATGACTAAATGAGGCTTGTTATTGGCTTTTATACTTAATAAGAAGTCTGTGATAGCCATTGACTAAGGTTATAGTCTGGAAACAAGAGCAGTGAAAATACCTTTTTTACTGTTCTTGTAGCAATTTTCCGATCTCAATTGTGACTGTCAGTATGTCATAAATCACATTTATTATTTTTTATTAGCCCTACTTGTTAATCAACAAGTAGGGCTTTATTTTTGTTAATGAAAGGGTATTCATTACGATAGTTTCAAGTTCTTGGTAATTATATTAATCAATAATATCTTTATCTATTTGAGCGGATAGGGATTTTTTTACAATGACCTACATTCTATAGTAGATATGGCATTCAACAAATACTGGGTTTAAAAATTTAAAAAAAATGTTGCAAATTATGTCAAAGTTGTTATGCTTGTATTCGAAGTATGAGTTTGGTAACGGATGTTACGCAACGGAGCGATAAAGACCTAAGATTACATGGCAGTTACTTTTTAATCCCAGTTATGTAAGTCATTGTTTTTTTCATCTTACTGTAATAGAACTTCGCCACACTTGTTTCTGACTAATCTCGGTAGCCAGTTACACATTATATCTTTGAGGATTTGTGACGATACCATTATGAGCACCAGCTAATAATAGCTAGCTTATTACTAAAATTGTAAAGTGGAGATACCCCATGAAAAAACTACTTTTAGCTACAGCAGTTGCTGCCCTATCTGTATCTGCAGCCAATGCAGCGCCGACTGTCTATGGTAAAGCATTCTTAGCTCTTGACTATGTCAATGCAGATTTCAATGCAACTGCGGCTGGTGAAGATTTCGATGAAAACACAGTAGAA
Organism: Psychrobacter cibarius; assembly: GCA_030686115.1. Taxonomy (NCBI): domain Bacteria; kingdom Pseudomonadati; phylum Pseudomonadota; class Gammaproteobacteria; order Moraxellales; family Moraxellaceae; genus Psychrobacter; species Psychrobacter cibarius. The sequence continues at coordinate 2,613,123 of CP131612.1, read as the reverse complement.
ATCAACTCTCATTCTTCACGTTTAGGCTTTAAAGGCTCTGAAGCCATGACAGCCAATACTGATGTTATCTATCAGTTAGAGTATGGCACAAGCATCGATGGTGATAATGCTACTTTCTCTAACCGTGATACTTATCTTGGTATTAACAACAAGCAGTTCGGTGAGTTCCGTGTTGGTAAAAACCAATCTAGCCTAGACAGAATTAACAACGTTGTTGTTAACGAAGGCTATTGGGATAACATGGGTACGAATGAAATGGAAGATGACGTTGTTGAAGCGTTGAATATGGCTGATAGTGGTCGTATCAATAGCTCAGTTATTTGGACTGCACCAAAATACAACAACCTACCATTAGAATTGTCTGCTATGTATAGCTCTGATGATGATAATTTCAACAATGATGCTGGTTTTGGCGTTGCAATGATGTTTGACCAAGGTACTGGCTTCACTGCTGGTGTGGCTTATGACAAAGACCAAAACATCAATGGTGATATCATCCGTGGTACTGCAACTGTAGACTTAGGCAAATTCATCGCAGCCCCTGTAACACTTGGTGCACTATATCAAGTAGCTGACTATGACTATGCTCGTGATACTAAGAAAGAAAAAGGTTTAGTGGTTAGCGCTGCAATGGGTCTAACTAACTTTGCTCGTCCAGCATCTGTATACGCACAATACAACAAAACTGACAACCTTAATGGTTGGAATGACGCTAATTCAGATCAAATCGTTGTTGGTGGCAAATACTTCTTTAAAGACAACATCATCATGCATGCCTACGCTGGTATGAACAATGCTGATGATCTTAAAAGTCTTAATGTAGATGATGGCATGATAGTGACTAGAGGCGATGCTGAAGTATTCGTAGTTGGTAGTGGTCTAGAATACAAATTCTAATCTAAGCATTAGAATCTGATTATAAAAACTCATCCTTCGGGGTGAGTTTTTTTTGTTATATCCTTTTTGAGTGGGTAGTGCGTTATAATAGCTAAGTACTAAAAATTGAATGTTTCAAAGAGTTTATGCTTTTGCCCTATATTTTTTGACGTATTTTTAGTAAAATCCTTCTTTACCAATTACCGACAGAGTACTATGACCAAGTTTATATTTGTGACCGGTGGGGTAGTGTCCTCACTAGGAAAAGGTATCACCGCAGCCTCTCTTGCAGCGGTCTTAGAAGCCCGTGGCGTGACCGTCACGATGACCAAGATGGATCCGTACATCAACGTCGATCCAGGTACGATGAGCCCATTCCAGCATGGCGAAGTATTCGTCACCGAAGATGGTGCAGAGACTGATTTAGATTTGGGTTACTATGAGCGCTTCTTACGCCATTCAAAAATGAGTAAGAGTAATAACTTTACTAGTGGTCGTATCTATCAAAACGTTCTAAATAAAGAGCGCCGTGGTGAATATCTTGGTGGTACAGTACAAGTTATTCCACATATCACTGATGAAATTAAGAGTAAAATCTTAGCCAGTGGTGAAGGTTATGATATCGCTATTATTGAGATTGGCGGTACCGTTGGTGACATCGAATCGTTACCATTTATGGAAGCCGTCCGCCAAATGCAAGTAGAGCTTGGTCGTAATAGAGCCATGCTGATGCATTTGACGCTAGTTCCTTACATTGCTAGTGCAGGCGAAACTAAAACCAAACCAACGCAGCATTCAGTAAAAGAGCTACGTTCTATCGGTTTGCAGCCTGACATATTGATTTGCCGCTCTGATCACCACATCTCGCAAGACAACCGTCGCAAAATAGCGCTGTTCACCAATGTGGAAGAGCGTGCGGTTATTATGTGTGAAGATGCGCAAAGTATTTATCAGATTCCACGCACGCTTCATGAGCAGGATCTTGATGATTTGATCTGTGAGCGTTTTGGTTTAGATGTACCAGAAGCAGATTTGAGTGATTGGGACAAAGTGGTTGAAGCGCAGCTTAATCCTGAAATGAGCCTTACGGTAGCGATGGTTGGTAAATACGTCGAGTTACCTGATGCTTATAAGTCGATCAACGAAGCACTGCTGCATGCTGGTATCACTCATAAAGCCGATGTCAAAATTGACTATGTCGATGCTGAGCGTCTAGAAGATGATGACAGTTTATTGGTGCAGCTACACAATGCCGATGCCATCCTAGTACCGGGTGGTTTTGGTGAGCGTGGTACCAATGGTAAGATAAAAGCCATCACTTATGCTCGTGAAAATAACGTGCCATATTTAGGTATTTGCCTTGGTATGCAGTTAGCAGTGATTGAATACGCGCGTAATGTACTCAAAATCAATGCCAATTCTTCTGAGTTTGATCGCAAAACGGCAGAGCCTATCATTGGTCTCATCACTGAGTGGTTAGATGAGCGCGGCGAATTACAGATTCGTAGTGATGACTCGGATCTTGGCGGCACCATGCGTCTAGGCGCGCAGCAAGCCGAATTGGTTGCTGGTAGCAAGCTTAGCCAAATCTATGGCGCCAAAAATATCACTGAGCGTCATCGCCATCGTTATGAGATGAACAATCGCTATATCGAGCCATTAGAGCAAGCAGGTATGACCATATCTGGTTATTCTGCCAAGCAGCATCTAGTAGAATCGGTCGAGATTGCTGATCATCCTTGGTTTGTCGCCGTACAATTCCATCCTGAATTTACCAGCTCGCCACGCGGTGGTCATCCACTGTTCAACAGCTTTGTAAAAGCGGCTAAGAACTATAACGAAAACAAATAATCGTTAACGTATAAAAGCTTACACGTATAAACAAGACTGATCTTCGGATTGGTCTTTTTTTTGCGTTTAATTTTATGACTGTGGCTATGAATGAGATTGTTTTTAAGCAATAAACATGACAATTTTTCTAATGGTTGGTCAGCAATTACGCTTAACCCCTTTTTTTACTGAGTCTATCGGTTACAATATGGGAGAGAAATATTAATAACAATAAAGAGGGCAACGACTTCATGGAACATTTATCAACAGCGCAATCACATATCAAACTTACTACGCCAAATGGCAATACTCTTAATATCGGTAACGACCAACCATTTGTGTTATTTGGTGGTATGAATGTTTTGGAATCAAAGGAATTGGCGTTCGAGATTGCAGAGCAATATGTCGAAATATGTCAGCGTTTGGGCATTGGCTATGTCTTCAAAGCCAGTTTTGATAAAGCCAACCGTTCAAGCCTGCACTCATATCGAGGTCCTGGATTAGAGCAGGGTATTGATTGGCTGGGGCAAATCAAAGAAAAGTTCCAAGTTCCTATTATCACGGATGTACATGAGCCGTATCAAGCGGCACCCGTCGCTGAAGTCGCAGATATCATTCAACTACCTGCATTCTTATCACGTCAGACAGATTTGGTACACGCGATGGCGAAAACGGATGCGATTATCAACATCAAAAAAGCACAGTTTTTAGCGCCGCATGAGATGCGTCATATCGTTAACAAATGCCTTGAAGGTGGTAACGATAAGTTGATCCTTTGTGAGCGCGGCAGTGCCTTTGGTTACAATAATTTGGTCGTTGATATGCTTGGTTTTGATACCATGAAGCAGATGGATATCCCCGTATTTTTTGATGTGACACACAGTTTACAGCAGCCAGGCGGCCGTAGCGATAGTGCGGGTGGACGCCGTGAACAAATCACAACATTGGCACGAGCAGGGATGGCGACAGGACTGGCAGGGTTGTTTCTAGAAGCGCATCCAAGCCCAGAGACTGCAAAATGCGATGGTCCGTGTGCGCTACGTATGAGCCAGTTAGAGCCGTTTTTGCGTCAGTTGAAGCAAATTGATGACTTGGTCAAAGGCTTTGAGGTGTTAGATACCCATTAATGTATTCACAGACAATAAAAGGCTGAGATTATGGCGATGCAAACAGCAACAGTCAGTATCGAAAATATCGATGATGATGAAGGATTAAAGAGTGTGATGACAGCGCTGAAAAATATCACAGGGGTGACGGCCATCGAGCTTGATCCTGAGAATCATGTTGCCACCATACGTTATGAAGATACAGACACCAGTATCCATGCGTTTACGGCGGCAATTAGGACGGTCGATTATGTGACCCAGCCATTTCCTCTTGATGCACCGCAAAACCCACGTCATGATGATTAGACGTTATTCTAAAATAAGCGCTATTGTCTGTCACTTAGGCATAAATTCACGGTTCCATTATTTACAGTTCCATTATTTACGTTTCTATTAATAAAGTGATAATCAAAGAGCCTTGTTGTTAACCGTGATAGGGCTTAAGCTGGTTAAGTGCTATTTTTATAACGTCTTAAAAGATAGCCGTCTTAAAAAGACAATTATAAAAGCAGTTCTTTAATAAAAGTATTTACCTATACAAACTCAGTTACAAAAATAAGGAGCCTCTCATGGCAAACCAAACACGTATTATTAAAATTGATGGCATGACTTGCGGTGGCTGTGTGGCCAGTGTGCATAACGCCACTGCCGATATCGATGGCTTAGACGATATCAGTATTGAGCTGGCAGATAATCAAGCGACGGTTACTTTTGATGATAGCAAAACCAGTGTAGAGACAATTGCTGCTGCTATCGACGATGCTGGCTTTGATGCCACTGTTGCCAATGCTTAACCTACTCCGTTTGTATTAAAAAACCGGCTATCAAGGCTGGTTTTTTAATGGTTAAAAATTATTGATAGTAGCGTACTCATTATTCAGTTCGACCATACTAATATTAAATTTAAAAGTGTGCTATTTGTTTGACTTAGATATTCCATCCACTGAGTTGCTGTCCTAGCTCAGACGACTTTATAACGCATAAACGCCATACCGAGTTTTATTTATGAATGATACTACCCAAACCGACAATCATGACGCCTACGATGTAAAAATTGACATTCAATCCAATACGCCGCTCGCGCCGCAGCGTGCACACTTGCAGCTAGCAATTGAGGGGATGACGTGTCAAGCCTGCGCCTCGCGAATTGAGAAGGTGCTCAATAAAAAGCCGTCGGTATACGAGGTGAGTGTAAACTTCGCTGGCGAGACTGCGAATGTTGATTATGACCCAACGCAGACCACGCCTGAACAAGTGACAGAATGGGTAAATAAAACAGGCTTCGTTGCCAATTTGCAGGCGGCCGATAGTTTGTTTGCAAAAACAGACGAAGATACCGCGACTCAGTACCCATGGCGCTTGATTGGGTTATGGGTTTGTTTGGTGCCATTTTTAGTTGGTATGGCAGGCATGCTCGTTGGTCAGGGTATGGCGTGGATGCCGCCGATTTGGACTCAATTTATATTGGCGACCATTGTACAGTTTGGATTTGCTTTACCATTTTACAAAAGCGCTTGGGCGTCGATTAAAGGTGGTCTTGCCAATATGGATGTGCTAGTCGTCATCGGTACCGTGACTATTTGGGCGTATTCAACGTATCTGTGGCTGACCCATGGCGATGGCACTTTAAACAGTTTGCTGCAAAGTGGTCATGCTGGTGGTCACGGTGCGGATGGCAGTCCTTCGGTGTATTTTGAAGCAGGCGTCATGGTCATTGCTTTTGTGCGTACGGGTAAGTATCTAGAAGAGCGCACCAAAAAACACAGCCTCAATAGTATCGATTTATTATTATCCTTAACGCCCGATGAAGTCGAACAGCAGCAGCCTAATGGTGATTTTCATAATGTTGCTCTTAAAGACGTGCAAGTTGGTGATATTTTGCGTGCCAAGCAAGGCAGCCGAGTTGCAACCGATGGGGTAGTTATCGATGGTGCTGGCTGGTGTGTGGAGAGTCATTTAACGGGTGAGTCGGTACCGCTTAAAAAAGAAGTGGGAGATAAATTATTAGCAGGGGCGTTGGTTGAAAATGGCAGCTTATTATACCGCGTCAGTGCTAAAGGTAGTGATACAAAGCTTGGTGATATGGTACAAGCCCTCAGCGATGCCCAAGGCTCAAAAGCCAATTTAGCCCGTCTCGCCGATAGAGTGACGGCGGTATTCGTCCCAGTCGTCGTTGCCATTGCGCTTATCACCTTTGGAGTGACGTGGTGGCTGACTGGGATGATTGATACTGCCTTGATGCATGCCGTCTCGGTGTTGGTCATTGCATGTCCTTGTGCTTTAGGTTTGGCAACGCCAGCCGCTATCATGGCTGGTATGGGTGTTGCCGCGCGTCATGGTGTCTGGTTCAAAGACGCACAAAGCCTTGAAGCGGCAGGCAATATTGATACGGTAGTGCTCGATAAAACAGGTACTTTGACCATTGGTAAGCCGACTATCGTGGACCATGTGATGGTGGATAAATCGATCGCAGTCGATGATGTGTTACAAATAGCCGCAAGCGTTGAAGCACATGCCAGTCATCCGCTAGCAACAGCATTGGTTAACGCGGCTACTGAGCGAAACTTGCCGTTGATGAATGTGACTGATATCAGTGTCATTAAAGGCGCTGGTATACAAGCAAATATTGAAGGTTTGGGTATAGTGAAAGTCGGTACCGCAGAGTTTGCTAATTTAACACTGCCTAAGCTGATGCCAAAGGTATGGCAAATTGCCAGTACCGTTGCCGTTAGTATTAATGAGGAAGCTTTGGGTGCTTTTGCTCTAGCTGACGACTTAAAAGTAGATACTCCGAAGGCTATTACTGCGCTACAAGATGCAGGTATTAATGTCATTTTGATGAGTGGTGATAAGCAGTCCGTCGTCGATCATGTGGCAGGGCAGCTGGGTATTGAACAGGCTTATGGTAAAATGAGCCCACGCGATAAGGCCAGTCAAATTGCCTTGTTGCAAACGGCTGGTCATAAAGTTGCAATGGCAGGTGATGGTGTCAACGATGCGCCAGCGATGGCAACTGCCGATGCAAGCTTTGCCATGTTTGAAGGCACAGATGTCGCCCAGCATAGTGCGTCTGCACGCTTGATGGGTGAGTCACTGATGCATATTGATGCCGCGCAAAAAATCGCTAATGCAACAGTGCGCAACATCAAGCAAAATCTGTTTTTTGCTTTTATTTATAACTGTCTGGGTATTCCGCTGGCTGCTTTTGGTTTCTTAAACCCTATGATTGCCGCCGCTGCGATGGCGCTTAGCTCTATTTCTGTATTAATGAATGCCTTACGTTTGACCCAATTTAAAACAAAGGTTGAGCTGGATAACACAGTATCTGGCTCCCACGCTAAAACAGAACGTCTAACAAAAGCATAAGAGTCATATGGCTCTTAATATTATAGGTGCTGAGACAAATCCATAATTGGTAATTTGTTTATCTAAGTGTGATTTTATCAGCGCCAGTCGGTGCAAGATAAGGGAAGTTTGGCAAAATTTATGCTATGATGCCAAGCACTATAGCTGACGATTAAAGTATTAAAAATCCCTTTAATCCTGCTCAAAACTTGCTGCTTATATAGATAAGAAAAGCTGGTTTGGGCAAGCACTATACGATATTTTGCTTTATCTTTTTTGTATTCTAGTTGCCGTTATTTATCCCACAAACTTGGCATGACCAAAGGAATTAACAGACATTATGTACGCTGAAGAAACCACCAACGTCACCGCAATTAAAGACATTCGCGCCCGTGAGATTTTAGACTCGCGTGGTAACCCAACCATCGAAGCTGATGTAATCTTAGCTGATGGCACTATCGGCCGTGCTGCTGCGCCAAGTGGCGCCTCAACTGGCTCACGTGAGGCATTAGAGCTACGCGATGGCGACCAAAGCCGCTATGGAGGTAAAGGCGTCAAAAAAGCCGTTGCTAACGTCAATAGCCAGATTCGCAGTGCTTTGATGGATAAAGACGTCACTGAGCAGCAAGCCATTGACGACGCTATGATTGCGCTCGATGGCACAGAAAACAAAGACAGTCTTGGTGCCAACGCCATGCTAGCGGTATCACTTGCTACGGCTAAAGCCGCTGCCAAGTCACAAAATCTGCCACTACATCAATACATTGCAAACTTGCGCAATCAGACGTCGCTGACGATGCCTGTACCGATGATGAACATCTTGAACGGTGGTGAGCATGCGGATAACACCGTTGATATCCAAGAGTTCATGATTGAGCCTGTTGGTTTCACCAGCTTCTCAGAAGCATTGCGTGCTGGTACAGAAATTTTCCACAGCTTGAAATCTGTGTTGAAATCACAAGGTTTAAATACTGCGGTTGGTGATGAAGGTGGTTTTGCGCCAAACCTGCGTAGCAATGAAGAAGCCATCACCGTTATTATGCAAGCGATTGAGCAAGTCGGCTATAAAGCGGGCGAAGACATTCATTTGGCGCTAGATTGTGCGGCTAGTGAGTTTTATAAAAATGGTCAATATATCTTGGCAGGCGAGGGCAACAAAGCCTTTGATAGCCAAGGATTCTCAGACTATCTAGTCGGCTTGGCGCGTCAATATCCTATTATCTCTATCGAAGACGGGCTTGACGAGTCTGATTGGGATGGTTGGAAATATTTGACTGAGCAGATTGGTGATAAAGTTCAGTTGGTTGGTGATGATTTATTTGTGACCAATCCTGCTATCTTGCAAGAGGGTATTGATAAGCATATTGCCAATGCAATTTTGATTAAATTTAACCAAATCGGTACTTTATCAGAAACGCTAGATGCGATCTATCTAGCGAAGAAAAATGGCTATGCAACTATTATCTCACATCGTTCAGGTGAAACTGAAGACAGCACCATTGCAGATTTAGCAGTTGGTACTGCTGCTGGTCAGATTAAAACTGGCTCACTATGTCGTTCAGACCGTGTGGCGAAATACAATCAGCTGTTACGTATCGAGCAACAAGTACGTGCAAGCTATCGTGGTCGTGAAGAGTTCATCGGTCTACGTGGTTAACAAGCCAGATTTCTTGCTACAGCTAGGCGATATGTCATCATTAATATGGTGATATATCGCTTAGCAAGCTTAGCTGGTTTTTTATTTTTATTATTGTCTCTATGTTGTTCGGCGTTATTATCTTATGAAATACTTTAGCCAATTTATGCTACTTGCTCTAGCCGTTGCCGTCCTTTTGGGATTGCAATATCAGTATTGGCTGGGCGAAAATGGTCGCTTTGAGCATAATAAATTGCTGACTCAAATCGAAGAACAACAACGCTTAAACGAAAACCAAGTGGCAGCAAATAACTTATTGCGTACTGATGTACATGACTTAAAAACTGGTCTTGAGGCAGTAGAAGAGCACGCTCGTTTAGATTTGGGTTTGATTAAGCCGAACGAGACCTTTGTACAAGTATCTACGGCACCCACGACGCATAGCCGTTATTAATTGCTCTTAACTGTCTAAAATTATGATCTTCTATTGTCTATAATAGAAATCTTATTCACCTGAAATTCGTTACTTCTCTTATTCCTCGTCTATCCCTAGCAATACTGTCATGGGCTCTAACCATGAATACTACTTTATGAATATTGCCTTATGAACATTGCCTTATGAACATGACACCTAATGTACATGCCATGATCGTCGCTGCGGGTCGCGGTAGTCGTTTTGGTGCCTCTATCGCCAAGCAATATACGATGCTGCAAGGGCAGACCTTGCTACAGCATAGTGTAGCACGGCTTGCTAGTAGTGCTTATATTGATACATGTTTATTAGTCGTCGCAGCAGATGACAGTACGGCACAGACATTGGATTTTGCGCTACCTATACATTATGCCATGGGCGGCGCTGAGCGCTGGCAGTCGGTACAGGCAGGGGTAAAGGCGATTATTGAGGCGGGAGCTGACGATTCAGATTTGGTTGTTATTCATGATGCTGCGCGTCCTGCGGTTCCCAGTCATGATATTGAACAAGTCATCGAAGCGGCGATGCTAGAGCCTTATGGTGCTATCTTAGCGACACCGGTGGCTGATACTTTAAAGGAATCTTATCCCCAGTCTACCGCTCAATCTGAGCTTGTAGGTGAGACGCCTGTAGTTAACCTGACAGTGAGTAGCAGCCCACATTCTTACGCTAAATGTACTATCGATCGCCGTCATATGTGGCAAGCACAAACGCCGCAAGTGTTTCGCTTAGGTCAGCTGCAAAAAGTATTAACTTATGTCGCTGAATACGAGCTCACCATTACTGATGAAGCCAGTGCATTTGAATGTCTAGACCTACCCATTCGCCTCGTGACTGGCAGTCGCCAGAACATAAAGCTTACCTATCCTGATGATGCTATCTTGCTCGCAGCGATTATTAATGCCCAGTTCTGAGCAGATTAAAAATAATTAAACACTCGTAATAGCCACCAGTCTGTATCAATCTCATTAATGAGCCGGTGGTCTTATCGCTCATTGGATGACGATTTTTATCATCACTTCCCCCTCCCATATTACCTATTTATCTTATCGCCGCCCAAAAACCACAGTGTAAGTTCTCGATATAAATAATTGAAAATTATTGTTTGGTTTTTTCAATTAATGACATTAGATAAACAGATATTGCTTTGATGACTAAACTAGCCTATGATGTAACCAACTTAATACAATTAATATAAACATTTATAAAATCAATAATATACCAAGCCTACTTGATATTTTCAAAGATCTTGTTTCTATGTTTTTTCTAAAGTTAGTATGGTTGTCTTAGCTACATTTACCTGAAAATAGGGAGAAGCTGATTGTCAACAATCAACGATTCGACAAATCCAGTGACGACAGATCTCTGCCAGCTTATATATATAAGCCAAATTACTTCGACTGGTCTTTCAAGCCCCAGCACGCTTAACGACATCTCAGAGGTCGCGACTGAGCGTAACCAAGCCGATAATGTTACGGGTATTCTTTGCTATGGCAATGGCTATTTTTTTCAATGTGTAGAAGGGTCAGAACAAGATTTAACCAATCTAAAGAATCGCTTATTATTAGACGATCGACATAAAGAATTAAAAATCTTAGATTTTTCAGAAATTACCGAACGCCGTTTTTCGAACTGGTCTCTACGCTCCATTACACTTGAACGTTGGATGACCAAAGAGCCTGAGCTGAAAAAACTCATGCCATTTAAACCCTATGATTGGGGCTCTAACGCATGGCGCGAATTTTTAGATATCTTACAAGGGTATTATGAGGAACAAGCAAGAACTGGCAATATTGACACGCCACCTATCAAGTACAGCACGTTAGGGGTGACGTTAAGTAAGGTTGTTGGTCAGCATCAAGCATTCTTCTTGATTCAAACGGTACTCGGTATCATGATTGTGATGACATTGTTGTGGCTAATGCTATCAGATAAGATTTGGTAGTTTTTGTAAAAATAGATTGTTTGATTTAAAAATCCAGTATTCAATGCTGGATTTTTTTGCTTAAATTTATGATGAAGAGTTCAATAAATAAACAGAATATCAAGCTAATTATAGAAACTGTGGATAGCGACACTTAGTAAATATACCTTAATATCTTGAGCAAACTTAATACCGAATCTTATCTATAAAATTAATTATGCTTCACTTATTAAGTAAATCGGCGATGACGAACTGAGTGCTAAGGTATCAAGAGCCTCATGATATAAAAAACAGGCATAAAAAAAGCCCAATCACAATAGTATGTGATTGGGCTTTTTGGTGGTACGCTTATTAGTCTCATCAGATGCTTTGCAGCAAACTTGCTAATAAGTGACGCCAAATAGTGGCGTCCCCAGGGGGATTCGAACCCCCGTTACCGCCGTGAAAGGGCGGTGTCCTAGGCCTCTAGACGATGGGGACTAGTAACACAACACCTCAGCTGCTTTCACCTTTATGCTGAAGTGGTGCGTATTCTAATAGCGTCTGCGCTTGCTGTCAAGCCTTTTTCTTCTTCTTTTTAAAATTAAGTATCTTTTTTTGATCGCACGGCGTGGATGTAAGTCATTACGCTTTAAATGATAGCGAATCCATAGAGAAGTACAAGCACTAATAGTCAATGCGAGCAGCATATAACCGAGGATGGTTCCCCATAACTTAAGCTGTGGATCCATAATAGAGTCCCTCCTATTACGCCTCGATAGCATGAATCGTACGGGCTATCGAGACAATGTGGGCAACTTAAACCATCTATAGGATATAACGAGACGTTCTAATGTGAGTAGTTACAACAACTTATCTGTTTTTGAATTGTTTTACACAATATGATATTCAACGGTTAGACAAGAGGCTGATTTATTGTGATATCAATTATATCCCTATTGATTGTAAAACCAAGATGTTAAAGTCATCAAGTATTACAAATAGCACTATTATGGGTAGTTGGCAATATAGGATATGTGATAAATGGATTATTTGTGACTACTCTCAGTCGAATCCTCTTTATTTTCTTCAGTATGCATCGCATTAGCCAGCATAGGATAATGGTTTAGGATATGGCAAAACAGCTCAGCGGTCTTTTGTGTATCGTATAGGGCAGAATGTGCATCATTACCATCGAAATCAAGCCCTGCTGCCTTGCAAGCCCGTGCTAGTACTGTCTGACCAAATGCCAGCGCAGATAAAGTCACTGTGTCAAAAACTGAAAAGTTATGAAACGGGTTGTGACTTTTGTTATTGGTACGCAGCACCGCCGCATTCAAAAACGCTAAGTCAAAATGGGCGTTGTGCCCGATTAAGACACACTGGCGGCAGTCTTCAGTACGGCGTACTTCTTTTAACCCTTTGAAGATACGGCGTAGTGCTGTTTTTTCGTCTTCGGCAATGGCTTTACGCATTGGATTGTTGGGATCAATGCCAGTGAAGGCAAGGGCACTTGGCTCAAGATTCGCGCCTTCAAAGGGTTCGATATGAGCATTGAATGCTTCCCCAGGATAAAACACACCTTGCTCATTCAGTAGTACAGGAATGCAGGCAATCTCTAGTAAAGCATCGGTTTGCGCATTAAAGCCGGCAGTTTCCACATCAACGACGACAGGCAGAAACTTACGAAATCGGTCTTTTAGACGCATTGGTGCTAGCTCGTCTGCTGCGGCATCTTCTGTGTGAGTATTTGCTGGGCTCTTAATGCTATTATCTATAGGGTTTGATGGGTTTTCGTTAGGTAAGGCGGCATCGTTTGGAGTGGTCATATCTGGTTAAATCGCTTTTATCAGTCGTATTGTTATATTGAATTAAGACATTAAATGAAAAATAAATAACCTATGATACAAATCACACCGCTGGTTAGCAGATGTCATTCTTATCATAGGGTTAAACTTCTCAAGTTAAAATAGAATACAGATGGTTTTGCTTAGTGAGTTTTATGCTTTGATAGACCAAGGCAGTGTCTCGCCTGCCATAAGTGGGGTCAATGATGAGCCATCAAAGTAGGGATAGGCTGCTGGCACTTGCATAGGTGTATTGATAAGTGTAATCGTGCTTTCATTGACTGGCAGTCCATAGAACTGAGCACCAAAACGACTGGCAAAGCCTTCTAACTTGTCTATTTTCCCCACGCTATCGAAAGCGGTGGCATACAATGGCAAGGCAGTTGCGGCGCTATAGCAGCCAGCACAGCCACAAGCGGCTTCTTTTTTATCCGTCGCATGCGGAGCTGAGTCCGTGCCCAAAAAGAACTTGGGATTGCCACTGGTTGCCACATCTAGTAATACTCTTTGATGGCTTTCACGCTTCAAAATAGGCAAGCAATAAAAATGTGGCTTGATACCGCCAACCAATAGATGATTGCGGTTAAACATTAAATGCTGCGGGGTAATAGTGGCGGCAATGTGATTGCCTTGTGCTAAGACAAAATCAGCGGCATCACTGGTAGTAATATGCTCGACGACAATCTTTAATGTGGGGAATTTGACAATGATTTGCGCCAACACTTCGTCTAAAAAGCGCTTTTCACGGTCAAAGATATCCACATGATCTTGCGTCACTTCGCCATGTATCAATAGTGGTAGGTTGTACTTTTCTAATGCTTCAAAAACATCAACACAGGCGTTAATATTGGTGACGCCATCAGCCGAATTGGTAGTCGCGCCAGCAGGATAAAGCTTGACCGCTTGGACGATACCTGATTTTGCTGCCATCTCGATATCTTGGGCAGTGGTTTTGTCAGTGAGATATAAAGTCATACGTGGATCGAATGCAGTTTTGCGCTCAGCACTCAGCTCACTGGCTACTAAGTGCGCCATGATACGGTCGCGATAGGCACGCGCATCGTCAGTGTTCTTAACAGGAGGCACTAAGTTTGGCATACATATGACACGGTTAAAGCTGTTTGCTGCGTGCGATACAGTCGTGCTCAATGCTTTGCCATCACGTAAATGGATATGCCAATCGTCTGGCTGAAGGATGGTCAATTCTCTAATCGAATCAGTCATAATGTCGTCGCGCTCTATATCGTCATATACGGAAATAAAAGGAAGGAATACTGTACTGCTATCATAACAGATTTGCCTACTTGACTAAATATGCGACTAAATATCTGTACATAATACATGGGTTGTTTTTTAATTTGCGGCAGTTAACTGTCACTTACATGTGAATAATTGAAATCTATCGACCCAAAATTTAAATCAAAAGCTTATGCCATGGGGCAGTTGCACTTTTGCCTATAGTAAATATGATGTACACTGAGCAAGTAATTTATCTTTTGATTGAATATTAGCGCTTTTCCTAACACTAAATGCTCACAATAGGAGTTCTTCATGGCTCAACTTGATCCAAAAAATATTAATAAAATCGTCTTGGCCTATTCAGGTGGTCTTGATACCTCCATCATCGCTAAATGGCTGCAAGAGACTTATGATGCAGAAGTGATTACCTTTACTGCTGATATCGGTCAAGGCGAAGAAGTTGAGCCAGCACGCGCCAAAGCCGAAGCTATGGGCATCAAACATATCCATATTGAAGACTTACGTGAAGAGTTCGCCCGTGATTATGTATTCCCGATGTTCCGCGCTAACGCTATCTATGAAGGCGAGTATCTGCTAGGGACTTCTATCGCGCGTCCGTTAATTGCCAAGCGCTTAGTTGAGATTGCTAAAGAACACAACGCCGATGCGATCAGTCATGGCGCGACTGGTAAAGGGAATGACCAAGTCCGTTTTGAGCTTGGCGCCGTTGCTTTATCGCCTGACGTGGTTACCATTGCCCCATGGCGTGAGTGGGATTTATCGAGCCGTGAGAGCTTGATGGAATATGCCAAAGAGCATAATATTGCGATTGATTATGCGGGTAATAAGAAAAAATCTCCGTACTCAATGGACGCCAACTTACTACACATCTCTTATGAAGGTGGTATTTTAGAAGACCCTTACGCCGAAGCAGAAGATGATATGTGGCGCTGGTCAGTGAGCCCAGAAGAAGCACCTGACGAAGCTCAATACTTAGAATTAGAGTACGAAAAAGGTGACATCGTTGCCATCGATGGTGAAGCACTTAAGCCGTACGAAGTCATGATTAAGCTAAATGAGATTGGCGGTCAGCATGGTATCGGACGCCTAGATATCGTAGAAAACCGTTATGTTGGCATGAAATCACGCGGATGCTATGAGACGCCAGCGGGTACCATTATGCTAAAAGCGCATCGCGGTATTGAGTCATTGACACTCGATCGTGAAGCGGCGCATTTAAAAGATGAGCTGATGCCACGCTACGCTAAAACTATCTACAACGGTTATTGGTTCAGTCCTGAGCGTATGATGCTACAAGCATTGATTGACAAGTCACAAGAATATGTCAATGGCACCGTACGTGTGAAGTTATACAAAGGTGCTGTGAGCGTTGTTGGTCGTAAGTCAGATGATTCGTTGTTTGACGAAAAAATCGCGACTTTTGAAGATGATGCGGGCGCTTACGATCAAAAAGACGCAGAAGGTTTCATCCGTCTAAATGGTCTACGTTTGGCGATTGAAGCCAGCCGTGGTCGTGATTTATCGAAGTAAGCCAGTCTTAATAGACTGTGCTAGATAAAGCATGAATAAAAAATATGAATAGAAAAGGCGCTATATGAATAGCGCCTTTTTTTGTGGATTTTTTAAAGGTTTGTTCGATAATTTTTTGCTAATTAAGAAGTCCTGTATTCAGAGCTTTTATTTATCATTGAGCCGCTTTTGTTTCTTTGTCATCAGGCTCCTCATCGTCAACCATGACAATAGCCACATCCTGCTGTTGACGCTCTTCGATAATATCTTGTTCTATAACCTCTTCTGTCGCCAGTAACACACCGTCAGATTTTTGGCTTTGATACTTGAGCGCTGCAAGCCCGCCAAGCACTCCGATGACAGCAATAATAATCAGGATAACCGGATTTTTCCAGAGGGGTATGGATGCCTCGTATTCAATGGGCTTTTCGCTGGTGGTGGTCGGCGTATTATCGTTATTACCACCAATTAAACCCAAGCTTACTAAAGGCGGTTTGGGTGCGCTGGCAGGTTCGGAGGTAATACGTAGGCGATTACGACTGAGATAGATATCTGAGATTTTTGCGAGCTGTAATAGCCAGCGTTGGTGTGGCAGGGCAAGGGCTTGCATTTCTGTAAAAACTAGCATGTCGTTATGGCGACCTTGCTGCAAGTTATCAGGTGAGCGTCCAATGGCTTTTAAATAATTACCAGTTGCCAATTGCATATCTTGCACAGGCTCATGACGTTCAGGTTTGAATGTCGTTAATTCATGCCAGTAAGGATTGAAAGCTGGTGGGGTGTCAGCGAGCTGCGCTGTACTTAATAAGGCACGTTCTGTATTAGGATGGTTTTCGGATTCGGCTGCTGCTTTTGTTTTTACTGTCGAGTCTAAATTGACCTCTGATGCTGCGACTAGACTGTTATCTTCATTTACCTCATTCAATTTAACAGAGACAGACGCTGGCTCATTGATGGCAAAGCGAGCAGCTGATAAAAACTGTGGCTGTAAAGCGAACCATTTATCCATCTCGTCGTTATCAAGTTGGCTATAGTCGGCTAAAATAGCCAGCTCACGTAAGACAATCACGCATAAGGACGTGAGAAGTATCTGTACTTGCTGCGTTGTTGCGTCAATCTGCTGAGCAATATAGTCACTCGCTTTAATCACGCGAGCATTATCATAAAATATCGCATCCGCTGCTTCATGGCGGTGATATAACGTCGCATTCATGGTCGAAAAATTCATCGAATTATATTGGCGTAGCTCTTTGACTGCGCCGCGACTAAATAGCTTTTTGCTCACAGCTTGTCCGTCATTGTGCTGCTGGTAAGCAAGCAAGGCACTGATAATGGCCTGCAAACTGGCATCCATTGCCAATCGAGCTTGTGGTAATGAAAGCTTGGCGGCATCGGCCAATAAAGATACCATTGGCTTGGTATCTTGATAGAGAAAATCATACATCGACACACGTGTCGGTGAAATAGTCGTCATAATCTGCTAGCATCAAAAAGTGTGCCCCTATATTACGGTGCCAAAAGCCTTGATACAATCCCTTAATAATAGAAAAAATCAATCCACTTACTTATCACGCGGTCAATAATGATATCTATTGGGTAAATGACCGTTGGAAACATTCTATGACAAATAACGAAAGCTATAGCGAGAAAAATAACGAAAGTTCTGATGTGCAGTTGGTGGTTAATATTGCTAAGCAAACATTAACGCTCTACCAGCATAATAGAGAATTGGCTCAATATACGGTGTCTACCGCGAAAAATGGCATTGGCAGTCAACAAGATAGCGGCTGCACACCTCTTGGCAAACACTTTATCGCCAAAAAAATTGGCGCAAATGAACCCATGAATGCCGTGTTCATCGGACGCGTTCCTACAGGCGAGATATATAGTGCTGAGCTTGGTAAACGACATCCTGAACGCGATTGGATATTAAGCCGTATTCTTTGGCTAAGTGGTGTGGCAGAGGGCTTTAATAAAGGCAGTAACAGTCAAGGTGGCTGTGATACTTATCAGCGTTATATTTACATTCATGGTACGCCTGACAGTGAGCCGATGGGTGTGCCACTCTCGCACGGCTGTATACGTATGCGTAATGAGGATATTATTGAATTGTTCAACCAAATTGCAGAGGGCGTATTGGTGACGATTGTCGCTAATTAACGACTATTTATTAACGATTACGTAGTAAATTATTTTCTTACATCTTAAGTAAAACAGAATAACTTCATAGAGTAATTGATAAATAAAACTTTATAGAGTATAGATATTATTTAGTATATTGCTATAATAGCTTGCTTATGAATGATCAACTTGTCATGCCCAGCATGGCTCGTTTAACCTATGTTTTATGATAATTATAAGGATAATATCGATGTCTAAAGAAAGCCTAGTCACTTTACAACAAGCCTTTGATGAACGCCGGTCAATATATGCTTTGGGCAATGAGCTGCCAGTAGAGCCACAAGCAATTGTGAATATGGCAGAGCGTGTTTTATTACATACGCCTTCTGCTTTTAATTCACAATCTTCGCGTCTGGTCGTACTGTTTGGTGCCGAGCACCAGAAATTATGGGATATCGCTGAAGAAAAACTGCGTGCAGCCGTCGGCGATGGCGACTTTTCTGGGACTAAGCAAAAGTTAGACGGCTTCCGTGCGGCAGCGGGTACAGTGCTGTTTTATGAAGATAAAAACGTGACTGAGTCATTGCAAGAGCAGTTTGCGTTATATGCAGATAGATTTCCAGTTTGGGCTCAGCAAACCTCAGCCATGCATCAGTATGCGATGTGGACAGAGCTACGTACTTTAAATGTTGGTGCCAACCTACAGCACTACAATCCGCTTGTGGATGAAGACGCAGCTAAGGCTTATGCTATCCCAGATAGTTGGGAATTGGTGGCACAAATGCCATTTGGCAACATTGTTGAGCCTGCTGGCGAAAAAACGTATCAGCCAGTTAGTGAGCGTATGAAGGTGCTAGGTTTATAAAATACTTGAGCTTACAAACACGCTAGATGTAGAAAACTGATAGTAGTTTTTGAAATATGCTTAACTCAGTTGAAGTATTACGTTTTTCAAATAACTGAGTTTAAGCATCCAATCAAAAAAAGCATCTCAAAGAAAACGCTTAAAAAAAGACAGCCCATATAAAGTGAGCTGTCTTTTTTATTCTAAGCTTAGTTTATTTTAAGCTTGGTTCATGCTGCTAAGAGTCTTTTTACCGAAATATTGAGCTGTCTGCCACTTTAGCCAAGCGTTTTTCTGTGCGCTTAAGGTCTCTCACTAGCATGGCTGCAAACCAGCCAGCGCCATACAACGCAATGCTATCTGTCTTCGACTTTAATTGATAGCGCTGTTGGTACATTTTATGATTATGATATTTATTCAAAGTCTTTTGCGCTTTTGCTAAGTATTTTAGCCAGCGTTTACTTTCCTTCTTGGCTTTTTTCTTTTTTGACTTTTTCTTATCTAATAATGGCGTGGCAAACTCACTGATATAAAGTAAGGTGGTTAACTGCTCATGCAGCTCGTGCTCTGCATTATTATCGTCTAGATCAATATTTTCTATATCGTCACTTTTTGAATCTACGTTTTCTAAGTCACTATCGTCTAAGTCAACACTTTGTAAATCATCATCTTTTAAATCATTGCTTTCTATATTAATGTTATCTGAGCCAACGTCTTTTTTACTCTGTAGCTCTTGTACTGCCTTGCCAAGCTTTGCCTGCTGTTTGGATAAGGTTTTTGCCAGTTTATCGATGGCGAGTTGATTAGCTTGCGGTTCAAGGCTTGGGTCGCTCATGGTAAAGGCGATCAGCTCAAGTAAGGTCATCTGAAAATCGTTGGCACTGATGGCATCTTTCGGAGTAATCTTCAGCGCATCCATATCTGTTGCCCAATCGACAGTAGGTGCACCTTGTTGTTGCAAATTAGGCTCTATATGTGAGGCAAGATGGGCAAGCTCTTGATATTCATTCAATAACATAGCTGTTGGTTTCAGTATCGGCAGCCAGTCTGGATTGATTTCGTCAGAATAGCTGGCAAATGCTTGTAGGGCAGCTTGCAAGCGGACAATACCAATGTATAGTTGTAATGCATGGTCGTCCTCTTCGCTGCCAGCGACGATAGCGCTGCTATTGGGCAGTATTTGCAACAGACAGTTATGTACCGCTGCGCGCACAAAGGCAGGCATGCTGATTTTTTTATCGATATTTAGCTGATCAAGGTCAGCGTGGACAGCTGGACTATGCTGCTGTTCTGTGATGAGTAAACCACCGCGCTCAGCTTTGGTCACCGTAGACAAACAAAGCTTGTAGCGCTTACACCAAGTTTTGGCGGTTGCAAATAAAAAATCGATATCTCCTGATATCAGCTCAAACTCAATCTCTTGAATAGCATCGCGCTGAGTATCATCGTTACCGTGAATAATCTCTCCATAGTCGTACGCCATCTCGACATGGTTATTTGCATCACTATCACCGCCATTATCATCCACTAGCAATCGTGTGGTACGCTCTACATCGGTCACATATAACCGTGTGAGATTTTTAGCCAGTTTTTTTAGCTTAAATTCAGCTAGGGCAGGGGCGACAGAGGTGTTTTTATAAATAGTTAAATCAGGCATGAGCGTATTATTATCGAGCATCGCTTGTACTTGTTCATTATCCAGTACCGCATTATGCTCTAGGCGTGCTGCAATGCCATCGCTGCCCGCTTTGATGGTCTGTACCCAAGCATCACCTTCTTTACGGATACGCAAGCCAATGCCTGCCTCTGCAAGCTGTTGGTCTGGGGTATCATAATAATGGGCAGCCAGTTGCGTCACCTCAGAAGATTTGACTCGTGCTTGGCGCATCAAACCTTTCAGTCGCGACTCTGGTACCAAAAACTTTAGCTCTATCTCTTGCATGATGGCTCCCGATTATTTTAATAAATTTGAATGACTACCATCGTATGAAAGCTATCGGCGAATAACAAGCAAAATTTTTTCTATAAATACTCTGAGCCAATATTAGAGATATACTTTTAGTAAGTAATCATTATAATTAACGTAAATTATTAAACAAAAGTAGGATAAAGGTGGTTGGCTTTATAATAAAGGCTGAAATATTTTTATCCAATATGTTTACCATATCTCATAAAATGCCGGATTATAAAATAATGACGCAATGCAATCAAAAGAAGTATGACACGCATCAATCTCATTCAATATTACTGCCTAAAGCCTTGTTTCCATCAGTTTTATGTCTACCAATAATGCTTGGGTCTGTTTTATTGATAGGCGGCTGCGATAGCTCTTCTGAATATGCAGAAAGCAGCGCAGATCTGACAGAGGTGGTAACCGAAGAAGTTGCAGACGCTACAGAAGGGGAGATGGTTGGCATCATGTCCGATGTGGCAGCTGATAATGCCTCTAACGCTGATGATTTAGAGGTTGCAAACCTATCGAGCACTAGTGAACAGACCCTTGGTAGTCAGGCAGCAGACATTAAAATTGCGGGAAAAGCGCTATTGATAACTGCCAGTGCTGATTTTAAAGTTGAAGATGTCGTCAAAACTAGTGATGCTATTGAGAGTTTGACACGGCAACAGGCTGGTTATGTGGCACTTAGCAATATTAGTAATCATCCACGTGATAGTCGAACCTTTGTACAAGGCAATAAAAATATCACGATTACAACCTACACTCGTCAAGCTGACATGACGGTTCGTATTCCTCGCGCCAATGTCAGTAAGTTCCTAGCGCAATTACAACAGCAAGTCGCATTTTTAAATGGGCAGCAGTTTAGTGCTCAAGATGTGACATTAGATATTTATCGTGAACAGCTAGCGAGCCAGCTAAATAGTGATATGGCAAGCGAGCTTAGCCAAGAACGCCTCAATAGTAAAAATGATAAAGACCAAGGTAGCAATGTTGATGCTATTACCGCGACTTATGCGGCACGTCGTCAGCAAGAGCTTGCCAAGCTTGAGCAACTGGCTATCGCTGATAAAGTTCAATATAGCACCATTAACCTGACCTTTATGCAACCAGATATCAGTTATAAAGAAACCACACAAAATCTGGATGTGCTATTAGATGCTGAGCAGCCAAGTTTTAGTAGTCAAGTGAGTCAAGCATTTAAAGATGGCTGGGAGATACTTAGATCAGTAGCGCTTGGATTGATACAACTGTGGTGGCTGCTTGTACTTGGCGGTATTTTTTATCTAATTTACAGAATAATAAAAGCAATCTATCGTAGATTTTTTAAACATGATCCCCGTATAAAAAATATGAAGCGTGAGCTGATGGGTGAAAATCCAAAAAGTCACGATTCAGTCGGTATACAGAGCAGTCAGGAAGAGGGTAATAGCAATAATATGAAAGAGACTGATAGTAAGGATAATAAGCACTCAAATTAAGAATTAACAAGCTCACAATGCTCAAAATCTTACAATAATAGAGTGCAAATAAGTAGACATAAAAAAAAGCCGCCCTATAAGATAGGACGGCTTTCTCTATAACTGGTACTTACGAGATGTACTTATAAGTGGTCGGTGATTAGAACTGGTTCATCGTGTTCTTGCCGCCGCCAGCTTTAAGGGCATTTTCACCAGAGAAGATCTCTTTGTGATCATCGCCAAGGTCAGAGCCCGCCATTGCTTGATGCTTAACACAAGCGATGCCTTCACGGATTTCTTTACGTTGTACGCCAGCAGCATAAGCAAGCATACCATCTTCACCGAAGTAGCCTTTAGCAAGCTCATGCACGCTAAGCGCAGTGGTGTGATAAGTAGGTAGCGTGATTAAGTGATGGAATACACCTGCTTCACGTGATGCATCACGTTGGAAGTTTCTAGCCGCTTCGTCAGCTGCTGTATCAAGTTCAGTACCATCGTAATCCGCACTCATCAAGTCATCTTTATTGTAGGCAGATAGGTCTTTGCCTTCTTCTTCCCACTGAGCGATGATTTGCTTACGGAAGTTCAGTGTCCAGTTGAACGATGGGCTGTTATTGTATACAAGCTTAGCTTTTGGCTGTTGCTCTTTAATACGATCAACCATCATTTTGATGTGTGCGACGTCTGGAGTCGGTGTTTCGATCCATAGTAGATCCGCGCCATTTTCTAGAGCCGTTACACAGTCAAGTACGACACGGTCGATGTTCGTTTCTTCACGGAATTGATATAGACCATTTTGAAGACGAACTGGACGTACTAGTTTGCCGTTATGCTTAAGCAAGCTGTCGTTCTCTTTGGCGTTTTCTAGCGTGACTTCTTCCATCTCGATAAAATCGATGTACTGAGAAGCAAGGTCGCCTGGCTCATTTGATACTGGGATTTTTTGCGTTAGTGACGCGCCTTCAGAGTCAGTACGAGCAACGATAACGCCGTCTTCAACACCAAGCTCTAAGAATGCATAACGAATAGCGTTGATTTTTGCGATATAGTCTTCATGCGGTACAGTGACTTTACCCGCTTGGTGACCACATTGCTTCGCGTCAGATACTTGGTTTTCAACCTGAATAGCACAAGCACCCGCTTCAATCATTTGCTTGGTTAGCAAGTAAGTGGCTTCTTCGTTACCGAAACCTGCATCGATGTCAGCAATGATTGGCACAACATGTGAATCAAAGTTTTCGATTTTTTCTAGGATGGCTGAGGTATCTTGACCCGCTTCTTCTGCAGCGTTTAGCTCACGGAAGTAGTCGTTCAATACTTTAGCATCAGCTTGACGTAAGAAGGTGTAGATTTCTTCGATTAGCTTAGGTACAGAGGTTTTTTCATGCATAGATTGGTCAGGAAGAGGACCAAACTCAGAGCGAAGGGCTGCAACCATCCAACCTGATAGGTAGATGTAAGTTTTAGCTGTTGTACCGAAATATTTTTTCTTAGCGTACATGGTTTGTTGAGCCACAAAACCATGCCATGCACCTAAAGACTGCGTGTACTGAGACGTATCATTGTCATAGTCTTCCATGTCTTGACGCATGATTTTTGCAGTATATTTGGCGATATCTAAGCCCGTTTTAAAACGGTTTTGTGACATCATACGTGCCGCATCGGTTTCGCTGATATTCTGCCAGTTACCGTGCTTTTGCTTTAATTCACGTACTAAGTCGATCGCTGATTTATATGCAGTTGACATCTATGTCTCCTTGGGGTGGTGAAAATTAGTAACTTAGAAAATTACAAGTATTGAGGTAATTTTGATATATGTAGAAAGATGCTGGCAGAAGTGAAAATCTAAAATATAAACCTTATGCGTTAGCAATCTCTACTAAACTATAAGAAAATTATGATAAAAGCAAATAAAACCTGTCGAATTGGTCAGCTTTTATTATTGGGTCTTTCGTTTTAGGTTGAATGCGCTTTTTTATAAGTCTTTTTCAACTGTTAAAGTGCTTATTGCCCTAAAAAGTGCCAACTACTAATTCAAGCTTAAAAAAATAAGAGCAAAAAATTAAGTTTGCGTAATAAATGTTATGTCCGTATTTTCGCATGAAAATGCGATAAAATACTTATGGTAGTCAATCCATCAAAACGCACGGCGACTGCCTAACATTAAACAAGAACTGATTAAGCGCTTGCTAGCCACTATAGCTAGGTTACCTTGATTTATCTAGTTTATGATTATTATCTTGGGTATTTAATTTTATGATAGTACATATAAAACAATGACTTATGATGAATGATTTCAGTTATAATAAGCATATATCAAAATAATTAATATAAAATTGTCCTTATTTCATGCTGTTATAGATGATTTATGCTAAATAGCAGGGCAAAAAACGCCGCGTTTGTAGTGGTATTTATTTTAAGGTAAAGAGACATATATGAATTTGCAGCGGGTAGATTTAAATTTATTGGTACATCTAGATGTGTTGTTACGAGAAAAAAACGTTACTCGTGCAGCTGAGCAGCTTGGCATTACCCAACCTGCGATGAGTAATATTTTGCGCCGGCTGCGTAAGCTATTTAATGATCCATTGCTGGTACGCTCATCTGAAGGTATGACGCCGACTGAACGCGCATTGGAGTTACAGCCTCGTATCCGTGAAATACTTGCGGATTTGACACAAGTATTAGAGCCACGCACAGAATTTCGTCCTTACAGTACCTCGCGCGTTTTTCGTATCATGACCTCAGACTATGCTGAAGCGACATTGGTACCAAAATTGGTCAAAGCATTGCGCTCAGAGGCACCAAATGTCATCTTAGATTTCTTAACGCCATCGGACGTCTCATATCGTGATATGGAGCAGGGGCGAGTGGATTTGGCGATCAACCGCTTTAATGAAATTCCGCAAAGCTTCCATCAAGTGTTAGTATGGCGTGATACTTTTAGCTGTTTATTGTCCTCTGACAGTCCTTATGCTCATCGCTTTAATCTCAAAAATTATCTTAAGGCGCAGCACGTTTGGGTCTCTAAAACTGGTATGGGTGTGGGATTTGGTGTCAATCCAGAAAAATCTGGTGGCCTAGGTTCAATTGATCAAGCACTGCAACGTTTAGGTCAAAAACGTCAAATCAGTGTTTTTACCCGCCACTATCAAATGCCAGCCATGCTTGCAGCCAATAAAGATTTGGTTGCAACTTTGCCTACGCGTGTGGCAAAAATGCAGGCTAATAACGACAGTATCATGATGGTCGAGCCACCATTTTTTATCCCTGAATTTGAGCTAACGATGGCGTGGTCGCCTTTGTTGCAGCATCATCCCGCCCATCGTTGGTTGCGTCAGCTTATCATGCATGTGGCTCGTCAAATTGTTGACGAAGAAGAGAATCCACCCCAAGAAATTCCTGTGATGAATCATTTGTTTTAAGCCATTTGTTTGTGGCTATCGATTGCTTATTTATTAAACCAGCCCAAGCGCTGGTTTTTTATTGGCGTAATTTTACTGAAAAATCTCGTCCAAGATTTTGACCTAATAAATCAGTCAGTCACATTCTTAACATCTTAGGAACACTTCTTTATAACTTGTAAAACTACTCGTTGTACATTTTGCTATGATAAATCCCACTTAAGAAAAAAGACAAATACATAGCCTATTGTTAAGTTATACGACAGTATCGGATTTCATAAAATCGTTGATGAAGTTGTCCAATTTAACCATATCCATTTATAAAAATGACGATTCTCGGCTTATGTGTCTTTTAAAACTTCAAATGTTGAAGCGATCAATTTTCAAACCAATAAAATAGTGTAATGAATAAGGATAATAATCATGGCAGATATTACTACTATAAACCCAGCAACGGGTGAAGCGATCAAAGAATACGATTATATGAGTAATGATGAGGTGAACAAGATTGTTGAATCCTCGCACCAAGCATTTACTGAGTGGCGTAAAACCAGCCACGAAGCGCGTGCAAAAGTCATCAATTCTATCGGTGAGACATTGCTCAAGTACAAAGAAGAGTTGTCTAAACTTATGACTGAGGAGCGTGGCAAGCTCTATAGTCAGAGTTTGCAAGAAATAGATTTGTGTAAAGCAATTTGCGACTATACCGCAGAAAAAGGGGTGGCTGCACTTGCTGACGATGAGCGTGATATTGAAGGCTTGAAGAAAGGTATTGTGACTTATCAGCCTATCGGTGTCATCTATGGCATGCAGCCATGGAACTTTCCTGCTTACCAAGTATTCCGTTATACCATCGCAAATTTGATGGCAGGTAATAGTATTTTACTCAAGCACGCGTCAAACGTGACTGGTTCAGGCTTGTTAATCGAAAAAATCTTCCATGAGTCAGAGTTACCAAACGATTTGTTCCGTACGATTTTAATCGATCACGACCAATCAGAAGCATTAATCGGTCATGACAAAGTGCGCGGTGTCACACTGACAGGTAGCGACGGCGCTGGTAGCATTGTGGGTCAGCAAGCAGCAAAAGCCATTAAAAAGGTGGTGCTAGAATTAGGCTCAAACGATGCTTTTATTGTCTTAGAAGATGCTGATGTAGAGTTAGCGGTAGAAACTTGTACCCAAGCGCGTCTCATTAATAATGGTGAAACTTGTGTCGCCGCTAAGCGCTTTATCATCGTTGATAGCTTATACAATGATTTCCGTGAACGCATTGTCAAAAAGTTTGCAGACGCTAAATCTGGCGATCCGATGGATGATGCCTCTGATCTTGGTCCATTAGCTCGTAAAGATTTACAAGAAAAATTGCATGAGCAAGTAGAAGATAGTGTGGCAAAAGGCGCAACGATTGCTGTTGGTGGTCAATTGCCAGAAGGCAAAGGCAGTTTTTATCCAGCAACTATCTTGGAGAATGTCGAAAAAGGCCAACCTGCCTATGATGACGAATTATTTGGTCCTGTCGCCTCATTAATACGAGCCAAAGACCAAGATGATGCATTACGCATTGCCAATGACAGTCGCTACGGTTTGGGCGGTGCTATCTTCTCTAAAGACGAAGACAAAGCCATTCGCCTAGCGCGTGAAGAGTTTGATACGGGCATGGTCTACATCAATGGTTACGGTCTTGCAAATCCAGCGTTGCCATTTGGTGGAGTGAAAAACTCAGGTCATGGTCGCGAGCATGGCGGTTTTGGTATCAAAGAATTTGTAAATATTAAAGGGCTACATGTTCATAAAAGTCAATAATAGCTGACGTCTTCGGGATTAATATGCTTTAGAAGATTTTAAAGGTAGCTATTAGAAAGCCCAGTCATTCATTGAGTGACTGGGCTTTTTTATGCAAAGAGTTTAAGCTTGATAGTTGGTGCCTGATAATTTGTGACTGTCGCTACTTACTCAGTCGTTCAAATATAGTTTTAATGGTAGCGTTGGTAAAGACATACTTTGTTGATTGGCTGCTTGAGCATGGTCTAGCGAGAGTGCGCCTTTGGCCAATAATAAAATCGTCCAAGGGAGCAATTGATGCTCAAGCTTTTGCACGCGTGCTTGCAAGCTATCGGCAGTGTCTCTTTGATGTATCTCTAACAGCGCTTGGGTCAAAACAGTACCCGCGTCGAGCTCAGCGGTGACGACATGAATACTACAGCCATGATGTCGCTCACCTGCTTGTATCGCACGCTGATGGGTATCAAGGCCTTTATAGATAGGTAGTAAAGAGGGGTGCAGATTAATCATCGGCGCTGGTGCATTATCGATAAAATCTGCACTCAAGACACGCATAAAACCAGCTAACACAATGAGATCTGGTTGCCATAAGGCTAGTTGGCTGCTGGCATGATTCTCAAAGGTCTTGATTCCCATGCGTTTGCCGCTAGCAACATGTGACAATACGGCTACGGGAATGTCAGCGTCTTTTGCACGGGTGATGGCATAAGCATCTTCACGGTTACTAATGACGCCAACAATCTCAATCGGCAGTGCGCCAGCTTGCATCGCATCTATCAGTACTTGCAAGTTGCTACCACTACCAGAGACCAGTACAGCAATCCGTAAAGGGTTATTATCAATTTTTTTTTGACTGTCTGACATTAACGGTACACCACAGAATCCGCTTCGCGCTTCACCATTTCGCCTAATTGCCAAGCTTTTTCACCAGCATCGTTCAAAGTTTGAATGGCCGCATCTGCTTTATCTTTAGGCACGACAATGACAAAACCAACGCCGCAGTTAAAGGTGCGGTACATCTCGCTTTGTTCAATATTTCCTTGGGTTTGTAACCAAGTGAATAGCTCTGAGAACTGCCAGCTAGTCGTATCAATGCTAGCAGCTAAATTCTCTGGTAATACACGTGGTAAATTATCGGTTAAGCCGCCACCAGTGATATGTGACATTGCATGCAGCGCTGAGCTACCAAGAGTATCTTGCAACGCTTTAATCGCTTTAACATAGATGCGAGTAGGGGCCATTAACGCGTCTTGGATAGGCTGACCGTCTAATTGCTCATCACTGCTCGTCACATCAATGCCGCTGACTTCGATGACTTTACGTACCAATGAATAACCGTTTGAGTGTGCACCACTTGAGGCAAGAGCGATCAATACATCGCCTTCCGCGACGTTTTCGCCAGTGATGACTTCTGCTTCTTCGACCACACCGACACAAAAGCCTGCCAAGTCATAATCGTCGTCTTGATACATACCTGGCATCTCAGCGGTTTCGCCGCCGATCAGGGCACAGTTTGATAACTTACAGCCTTCACCAATACCAGTGACCACAGTCGCTGCTACATCAATATCAAGCTTGCCAGTCGCATAGTAATCTAAGAAAAATAATGGCTCTGCACCGCAAACCAATAAATCGTTGACGCACATGGCGACCAAGTCGATACCGATCGTGTCGTGACGGTTTAGCTGTAACGCCAGTTTAAGTTTGGTGCCCACACCATCAGTACCTGAAACTAATAACGGTGAGGTGTAACCAGTTGGTATACGACAAAGCGCTCCAAAGCCGCCAAGTCCGCCCACAACTTCAGGACGAGAGGTGGCTTTTGCCACTGATTTAATACGTTGTACCAACGCATCGCCAGCATCAATATCAACACCAGCATCTTTGTAGCTTAAAGAAGGCTTGTTACTCATGGTCATCTCACAAATTTTATAGGGAATGAAGGTCTGTCAGTAGAAAATCGAGTTGGTCGTGTTAATTCTGAATATAGTGCGCGCATTATACCCAAAAATGACCCTTACTCGCAAAGCAACTTGCGGATATTTGGCGGATATTTCACGAAGACTGACTTTAAGTAGTAAATAAAAAGTTAAGAAACAAAAAATGACGGATTTTTTGCTGTACTCTGCGATAATGGAACGCTAAATTTATTGTCGATAACAGTTCGCTATTACGCCGTTGTTGTACGATAAGACGTATCATTTCTTTCAATTATACCTCCATCTTAAATCAGCCTATCATAGGATTCCTTGTCATGATGAACCAACCAATAGATCCTTTTTTTCGGCGCTTATTTATTGTCGTTGCGATGGTGGTGGGTATATTGTTACTGTATTTGATGATGCCAGTCATTATACCGTTTGTCTTTGCTTTCGTACTGGCTTATTTGTTCAATCCGCTGGTCAAACGCTTATCGAAGTATATCAAACGCTGGGTGGCGATTATCATTGTCTATTCCACCATCACTTTAGGAATGGTGCTACTGCTTTGGTGGTTAATACCGACTTTGTGGCATCAGTTGCAAGCGGCGTGGGAGTATCTGCCTAAGGTCTTAACTTGGTATAATGAAGTCGTACGTGAATGGTTCGTTAACAACAGTCGTATCAATCTGCCAGAGTTGGAGTCTAAAGGGTTTTCTGAGACATTGGTTGAATACATGCAGACCAATTATAAGTTTGAAGATGCCAGTACCATGATGAACCAAATATTGGTGTCGAGCATGAACTTCATCAATAATGCTGGACTCATTGTGCTAGTACCGATTTTAACCTTTTATTTTTTGTTCAATTGGGATCAGCGTCTGCAGACATGGAAGCTGGCGATTCCCGCTGCGTATAGCGAAAAAGTCATTCAGATTGCTCGAGAGTGTGACCTTGCATTGATGGCATTTATCAAAGGTCAGCTATTGGTGATGGTCTTATTGGGCGCTATTTATGCGGTGCAATTACAGCTTATTGGGCTTGAGCTTGGGCTTATTATTGGTATGGTTGCCGGTATTGCTAGCTTTGTTCCTTATTTGGGTTTTGGCATTGGTTTTATCGCTGCCATTATCGCCTGCCTGTTCCAGTTTGGGCTAAATTGGACGTATTTGTCGCTGATTGTCGGAGCGTTTTTAGTTGGGCAAGCCGCCGAAGGTTATATCCTACAGCCGTTACTATTGGGTGATAAGATAGGTCTATCGCCGCTTTGGGTGATTTTTGCAGTATTGGCAGGCGCAAGCTTATTGGGTTTCGTTGGTATGCTCATCGCACTGCCAGTGTCTGCCGTGCTTAATGTACTGTTTCGCCATTTATACATCTACTATCGTTCGACTGATTTTTATAAAGGTCGTAAGCAATTGGCTTTGTTTGAGAAGAGATAAGTATTTTATCGTTAGAGTAACGAGGTCATCATAATGGGATAGTAAAATTGATGACGGATAATAAATGGTGATTGATAAGGCTTAATAGGTAAAAGACTTGTCAGTCATTTTGCAAATATGTTATATATAGGCGCAGTATTGACAGTATCAGCCGTTATCCAGTTGGTCGTTAACAAGATGACTTTTGATTAGGTAATTCTCAGATATACTCTCGATTAAAACAACGAGATGCTAACGCAGCAAGTTTATATCAGGTAGTATAAGAGCATCTCAAAGACAGTTATTAATAATTTATCCTTTTATTTATTGCATTACGCAAAACGAGTTGATGATTCATGGCAGAAGCACAGCTAAGTCTCAATCTGGACATTAAGCATGATGCAAGTCTAAGTGACTTCGCCGGTCCTGGTTGGATGTCAATTATTGATGCAGTGCGGCAACTACATGTCGGCCTGATTGGTCAGCTGTACCTATTTGGCAGTCCTGCTACGGGCAAGTCGCACTTATTATCTGCTATCTGTGAGTCATTTATTGAGATGGACAAGTCCGCGATTTGTTTGTCACTCAATGAGTTGATTCATACCGATGTGCACGTCCTCTCCTCTCTAGAAAACTTCGATCTAATCGCGATCGATGATTTAGAGGTGCTGGAGCAAAGCAGTCAATGGCAAGAAGCCTTATTTCATTTGATTAACCGCAGTCGTGAAGGTCAGCGTCAATTGTTGTTTGCAGCCAATAAGCCTGCTGGTGATTTGCCCTTTCAATTGAGGGATTTGCTGACTCGTTTGGCACAAGCACCTACGTTTAAAGTACCCAATGGTCATGACTTAGCCGACCGTCAGGCGTTATTACAATCCATCTTGCGTCGGCGTGGTTGGCAGTTTGATGATCGAATTATTGATTATTTGCTTACTGAAGGACCACATCGCATCGGTGCGATGATGGAAGTACTCAATTATATTCAGCCGATGTTTTCGAACCTTGGGCGTAGCAATATATCCAAAGCAGTCATCACTGACGCATTGCGTACCATTGATGAGCAGACACTAGCAGCAGAGCTTGCTGATATTGCGCAAGAGACACAAGTAGATAACGATTCAGCGGAACAAGATCAACATACGATGCCACTCGATTTTTAGCATTAACAACTAAAGTCTTTTATCCAAAACGCTTTTACTATTGCCAAAACGTTTTCACTATTAATGGAATCACTTATGAAATCCAATGCTTCTTTGCTAAAAAAACTGACCATCAGCACGTTGCTTATTGGTGCAGGCTCTGTCTCTATGCTGTCGCATGCTGAAGTAACGCTACTGGTTGATGACCATATCAAAGTCACGGCTATTAATGGGCAAGAAGTGCAGCAGAGCGCTTTTCAACCATTGACTAAAAAGTTTACGCTTCAGCCGGGTCAACATGCGATTACTGCGAAGTATGACCGCTTATATGACTTGCGCCGTGATGAGCATGACTATTTACGTTCGGGTAATGTGAGCGTGACGGCAGAATTGGCGGACAATCAAACCTATCGTCTGACCATGCCGAATCAGCCAGAAGAGTATGCAGCAGCTAAAGAATATGCCAAACGTCCGATACTGGCAGTAGAGAAAAACAATACTGTGGTTGCAAGTCAGCAAGGTATCGCTGGTAATCAAGGTGGATTGTTGTCAGGTTTAGGCAAGGCGTTCGGCGGTGTGTTTGGCGGAGCAGATGATGCAGAGCTACAGAATCAGCGTGCGATTGCCGCATTAGATCAACCGAATGTGAATACGGGTACGGTAGCGACCACTAAGCAAATCACTAGCGTTAATTCATCTGCTAATACCTTAGATCAATTTATGCAAATTTGGTTACAAGCCACGCCTGCTGAGCGCGAAAAAATGCGTCAATGGATGCAAAAATAAGGTTTCATTAGCAACAGCAAGTACAAAAAAAGCACCTAAAGTAGGTGCTTTTTTATGATTTAGATTTTAGTTATGTACTGTTTTTTTAGCAATGATTAACCCAAAAAGGCGTTATACATCCAGATGAGCTTTTCTTGCTCTTGTACATAGGCATCTACGAGGTCAGCTGTTCCTTGATCTTCGCTGTCTGCTGCTAGAGCAGATACTTTACGCTGCTCTGTAATCAAAGCTTGTAAACCCGTTACCACACCTTTCACACAAGCATTGCCATCTTTGACGTTTTTATCTTCTTGAATGCTAGTATGCTGAGTAAAATCGCTATAAGCATGCAGCGGTGTGCCGCCCAAAGTTAAAATACGTTCAGCGATTTCATCAATTTGTAATTGTAGCGCGGTATACAATTCTTCAAACTTTGGATGCAAGGTGAAAAAATGCTCACCTTTTACATTCCAGTGATAGCCACGGACGTTTAAATAAAATACGTGATAAGTTGATAATAAATTGTTTAGTTGTGCAATGACTTCGCTCATGTCAGCTTTTTCTAGACCGATTTGATTAGTAGCGTTACTCATAATATTATCCTTATAGTTTGAGTGTTGAGATAAAACATTAAATGAAGAAGATGAGAAGTGTAGCAACTCGTGTGCTGCATTACTATGCTCGTTAATATATTAACGCTTTTCAGCCTTAAAAAGTAACAATCTTAGAAAATAGTATGATAAAACTGCCATATAGAATGGCGTCAGCTTAAGCTAAAATCATAACTATACATTCATATAATTTAGAGCAATTATCACCTTTCTTTTGATAACTATTATAATAGCAGAGCACCATCGATAAGTTAATTTCAATAAATTTATAATTATGATTGGTTTTGTAAAAAGTGTTTTTTATTGATCATTTCTTTATCGCTCATATAGTAAGCGATAAAGAAGTCTTCTACTATTTTATGCTGGCGGCTGTAAGTTTTCAGGATTTAAGCCTTTAACGGGGATAACTTCTTGCAAATGCTGACGTACCGTATCGATCGGAAACTTCTGTGCTTCTAAGCGTTTTGGTACAATTTGGCTGCCTTGTTGACCTTTCATCTCAAACATCATAAAGATATAGTCGTCCGTCTCATCCCAGCTTTTGACAGCTGACCATGGAATGACGGCTTGCTGGGTCGTGCCTGCTCGCATTTGCATGCCGCGCATTTGGTTGTTATTAAATGTGTCAGGCTGATTCACTGGCATTGCCATGACGAGGCCATGCTTTTGTACGCCCAATTTCATCTGACGCATCTCGTCTGGCATCTCTTGATCGGCCACTTGCTTGTCAAACTCTCTTTTCACATACCATTTAAAGCCAAGGGTACGAACCAGTAAATAAATGACGACTGAAACTAACATCAGCCAAAAGATAATGGTTGAGTAGCCGGTGACAAAAACCAACCCTGCGATCGCTAGTACCACGGTTACCGCCATAATGATCCATTCTTTCATTTTGATGCTTTTTAGACCGAAAGAAGGGCTGGCACTGGCAAATAGCTCGTATTGTGCTTGGTGAAATTCTGCCTCAGTTAGGTTTAAGGCGACAGGTTGTAGCGTATAGGGGTACAAGGCCATAAAGGTTTCTCAAATACTTGTATTGAAAGTGTTGGGTTTAAATCGACAAAACGTAGCAGCTACGTCGTACTTGGCTAGAAGTCGAATAAAAGGTATGCGCTTATCTTACCGAAAAGTACCTCTAAATGAAACATATAAGCCGCTCTGTTCGTTGATAGAGGTGATATTAATGGTTTTAATAAAGATGGGCGAGGCTTATTGAGGTAAGCTGAACTTTGAGAGATGTATTTAAAGCAAATATAACTGGCTACGGATAATGAAAGTAATAAATGAAAATTCAATCAGCAGCGGTCAAAACATGGTCAAATCTGCTGTGTCTTGGTATTATAGCGGCTATCACTTATTTTGATAAAATCAGCACCTTTAAAAACAGTATCTTTAAAAATAACACTTTCGAACCTCTTCCTCACTTCTAGCGTTACAGGCAACTATTATGATTGATCCAAAACTCTTACGCGGCGATTTAAGCGATTTACAACAGCAACTGGCCACTCGTGGTTATGCACTTGACATAGATTTTTGGCAAACGGTTGAGTCAGAACGTAAATCTTTGCAGATCAAAACCGAAGAGTTGCAGTCGAGCCGTAATGCGGGTGCTAAGCAAGTGGGTGCTTTGAAAAAGTCAGGCGAAGATGCCAGTGAGCTATTGGCTGAGATGCAGAATGTCAGTGGTGAGATTAAAACAGCCGAAGACGAGCTGCGCACTCTACAAGAGCGTATCAACAAAGCTGCTATGCAAATTCCAAATATTCCAGCAGCCGATGTGCCAGTGGGTACGTCAGAAGATGATAACGTAGAAGTGCGCAAGTGGGGCACGCCGCGTACGTTTGATTTTGAGATTCAAGATCACACTTATATTGGCGAGACACTTGGCATGCTCGACTTTGAAGCAGCGACCAAGCTGACTGGTAGCCGCTTTAATGTGCTAAAAGGACAGTTGGCGCAAATGCATCGCGCCCTGATTCAATTTATGCTCAATACCCATACCATGAAGTACGGCTATCTTGAGACCTATGTGCCTTATATTGTGAATTCAGATAGCCTAAAAGGTACAGGACAGCTGCCTAAGTTTGAAGATGATTTGTTTAAGCTCAAAAATCATACAAACAACGAAGATATGGACTTTTATCTCATTCCTACTGCTGAAGTGCCAATGACCAATTTGGTACGTGGCGAGCGTTTGGACATCAGTGAATTACCGCTTAAGTTTACCGCGCATACGCCTTGTTTCCGTAGTGAGGCGGGCTCTCATGGGCGTGATACTCGTGGTCTGATCCGTCAGCATCAGTTTGAAAAAGTCGAGATGGTCAATATTGCCACGGCTGAGCAGTCTGATGAGTTACTAGAAGCAATGACTGGACAAGCTGAATATATCTTGCAGCAGTTGAACCTACCATACCGCACTGTTCAGCTATGTACTGGTGATATGGGTTTCGCAGCACAAAAGACCTATGACATCGAAGTATGGTTACCGAGCCAAGATACCTATCGCGAAATCTCTAGCTGCTCTAACTGCGGTGACTTCCAAGCGCGCCGTATGGGCACACGTGTCAAAGACGGCAAACAAACCAGCTTAGCACACACGCTAAATGGTTCAGGCTTGGCAGTGGGTCGTACACTATTGGCAGTGATGGAAAATCATCAAAACGCTGATAGTAGCATCACCATTCCAGAAGTATTGCGTCCGTTTATGGGCGGTGCTGAGACTATTTCAGTTTAATAGCTATATTGCTTATACTAGCTGTGAGTTACTAAGATGACTCACAGCTTTTTAATATAGGGTAGTTTGATAAAACTGATATGAATAATTATTAAACACAAACGATTCTGTCATACCATTTCTTAGCTAGCCTCATAGCAAATATGTTAATATTATACTTTGATTTTATAGTCTATAACTTAGGGGCGCATTTGGCGTCCTTATGCTTATACTCCTTTGAGTAAACTCTCCTCTTAGCCCAATACTAGGACACTCTATGCCAGCTCCAATTAGCGAACGTAAATTAGCCAATGCCATCCGTGTACTGTCGTTTGATGCGGTTCAAAAAGCCAACTCTGGACATCCAGGCGCGCCAATGGGTATGGCCGATATTGCCGAAGTTTTGTGGCGCAAGTTTTTGAAGCATAATCCTGCTGACCCGCAGTGGCACAACCGTGATCGCTTTGTATTATCGAACGGTCATGGCTCGATGCTTATTTACTCATTGCTGCATTTATCTGGTTATGACGTCAGCGTTGATGATCTGAAAGGTTTCCGTCAGCTGCATTCAAAAACCCCAGGTCATCCTGAGCTTGGCTATACACCAGGTGTCGAGACAACTACTGGTCCGCTAGGTCAAGGTATTGCCAATGCGGTTGGTTTTGCGATTGCAGAGAAAACGCTAGCGGCACAGTTCAATCGTGAAGGCCATAATGTCGTAGACCACAATACCTATGCATTTTTAGGCGATGGTTGCTTGATGGAAGGTATCAGTCATGAAGTGTGTTCACTGGCTGGCACGTTAGGTCTTGGCAAGCTGGTCTTCTTCTATGATGACAATGGTATCTCTATCGATGGTAATGTCGAAGGCTGGTTCACAGATGATACTGAGGCGCGTTTTGAGTCTTATGGCTGGCAAGTTATCAAAGTCGATGGTCATGATGCGGATGCGATTACGCAAGCAACTGAACAAGCGCTAAAAGAGACTACTAAACCAAGTCTTCTGATTTGTAAAACCACAATCGGTGCGGGTAGCCCGAACAAACAAGGCTTAGCAGCCAGTCATGGCGCACCACTAGGTGATGACGAAATCGCCTTGACTCGTGATGCATTGTCTTGGAAACATGCACCGTTTGAATTAGATGATGAAATCTATGAAGCGTGGGATGCTAAAGCTAAAGGTGACGTACAACAAAAGAACTGGGATGCTGACTTTGACGCGTATAAAAAAGCCTATCCTGAACTGGCGTCTGAGCTATTGCGTCGTCTAAATGGTGATTTGCCTGCTGACTTTGATAGCCAAGCACAAGCCTACATTCAGCAAACACAAGAAGCGGGCGGTGATGTCGCCAGTCGTAAAGCCAGTCAAAATGCTATTAATACTTTGCAGCCATTATTACCAGAATTGCTAGGCGGTTCAGCGGATCTAGCTGGCTCGAACCTCACGCTATTCAAAGGCGCTAAAGGCATCGAGAAAGATGCTGACGGCAATTATATCTATTATGGCGTACGTGAGTTCGGCATGACCGCGATTGCTAATGGCATCGCATTGCATGGCGGTTTTATCCCTTACGTCGCAACGTTCCTGATGTTTATGGAATACGCACGTAACGCGGTACGCATGGGTGCACTCATGAAGCAGCGCGTCATCCATGTCTATACGCATGACTCTATCGGTCTGGGTGAAGATGGCCCAACGCATCAGCCAGTTGAGCAATTGACTAGCCTACGTACCACGCCAAATCTACGCACATGGCGTCCTTGTGATGCGACCGAATCTGCCAGTGCTTGGGTAGAAGCTATTAAGTCTGAACATAATCCATCAGCATTGATTTTTAGTCGTCAAAGCTTGCCACATCAAGCCCGTGATAGCGAGCAAGTAGCGAACATCACTAAAGGTGGTTATGTACTTGCGAAAGAGCAAGGCGAGCTACAAGCCATCATCATCGCGACTGGTTCAGAAGTTGGCCTAGCGATGCAAGCATATGAAACGTTGAGCGCAAATGGTGTTGGCGTTCGTGTCGTTTCTATGCCATGTGCTGAGATTTTCGTTGAGCAAGATGCTAGCTATCGTGAAGCGGTATTGCCTGCCAATATTCGCGCTCGCGTTGCAGTCGAAGCCGCGCATGTGGATTACTGGTATAAGTTTGTTGGTTTAGATGGCAAAGTCATCGGCATGACGACTTATGGTGAATCTGCTCCTGCAGATCAGTTATACAAAGAGTTCGGTATTACCACTGATGCTGTGGTTGAAGCAGTAAATAGTTTGGTGTAATAAACCTAACTTAGTCAGTATTTAAAAAAAGAGCTGCCGGAGAAATCTGGTGGCTCTTTTTATTGGCTAAATAATCAGTGTATTCATAGTGGTATTTAGTCCATAATTAAAAAAAACAGAGTACGGACTAATTATGAACTGGGATTTGTTGAGTATTTTTATCACGGTCGGCTTGGCGCATTTTCTTGCACTATTGAGTCCTGGACCGGATTTTGTATTGATCGTAAAGAGTGCGATTAAGAACGACAGTAAAGACGCAATAGGGGTTGCGCTCGGTATCACCTTTGCTAATGCAGTGTACATCGGTCTATGTCTAATTGGTGTTGGCTCAATTTTAGCCGCCTCTGCACCTATTATGATTACGCTAAAAATCATTGGTGGGTTGTTTTTAATGTACCTTGGGATACAGGCGTTACGCGCACGAAAAGATGCGTATGACCAATTTCAGGTAGCCCAATCAGCCCATTCAAATATACCTAAGACAACTTTTTTAAAGGAATTTACTGCAGGGTTTTTGTCTGGAATATTTAATCCTAAAAATCTACTCTTTTATCTCAGTTTATTCACTGTAGTGTTGACACCAGAAATAAGTTTTGTGTTCAAATTGGGCTTAGGTGTTTGGATGACTGTTGTGGTATTCGCGTGGGACACTGCTGTCATATTTCTATTGTCGACTCGCAAAGTACGCGCTAAATTTACCCAAGTTGCTTATTACATCGATAAAGTTACAGGGGCATTGCTTGGCGTCATTGGTTTAACTATCGTCAGAACAGCAATTGTAGATCGGTAATTTTAACCAAAAGTAATTAGTATATTGATATTGAACGTTATTTATTTTTTCATAACCACTTTCAAGAAAAAAACCATGTCCCTAAAATCCAGCTTTAAAGGTTTCCTAGGTGAAACCGTCATCAACGTCGCCATGTGGCTAAAATTAGAAAAAAATGTCTATCACCGATTAAACAGTATTACCTTGCCAAGAGCCAATGGTGGCAGTACCCAAATCGATCATATTATCGTCTCTGTATACGGCATCTTTGTCATCGAAACCAAGAATTATAAAGGCTGGATATATGGTAGCGAAAAGCAAAAGCAGTGGACGCAAGCTT
Organism: Psychrobacter cibarius; assembly: GCA_030686115.1. Taxonomy (NCBI): domain Bacteria; kingdom Pseudomonadati; phylum Pseudomonadota; class Gammaproteobacteria; order Moraxellales; family Moraxellaceae; genus Psychrobacter; species Psychrobacter cibarius. The sequence goes on along the minus strand of CP131612.1, from coordinate 2,573,816 downwards.
TCCCAAATGGAAGTAAGTATAAATTCCAAAACCCATTACGCCAAAACTACTTGCACATTAGGACTCTCGCAGATTTATTAGGATTGGAGCTGAGCTACTTTCATTCGATGATTGCTTTCATCGGTGAGTGTGAGCTGAAAACTCGTGATGAGTTACCTGAACACGTATTGACAGGTGGGATGGTCTCTTATGTGAAGAAGAAACAAGATGAGATACTGACTGAAGACGAGGTCAAGTCTATCGTTGAGCAGATTAATAGCAACAGATTTAGCAAATCTTGGCGCACCAATAGAGAGCATAAAGCCTATCTAAAAGACAAGCATAGCCCCTCAAACAAACAGCCTAGCAGTAACTCTACTGATAAAACAATTGCTAAAACTGCCAGTAAGCCTACACTCGAGCCGGTAATAAAAGAAACCGCTAAACGAGCCACGCTGAAAAGTAGAGAAGTGCTGCGATGGTCGGGTCAGACTGAGATTGAATCTAGCGATTTACCAGTTGATAGTTTTAGTACTCAGCAGACAAATACACCATATGATATGGCTAATAAAGTGTTTCTTACACCGTTTGAGGTTGTAGAGCTTGAGCCACAGGTGGAAGCACCTGCAATATTTGAGGCGACAAACCCTACTGCTAATCTCGTTCAAGCGCCAACTTGCCCGAAATGTAATGGAGAGATGATCAAGCGAGTAGCAAAAAAAGGCCTGAATCAAGGTCAAGCCTTTTTTGGTTGTAGCAAATTTCCTAAGTGCCGCGGTGTGGTAAATATTGCTTAGCCTTTAAAGAACACCGACGCATGCTTCGCATATTTCCCCGCTTTTAAAGCATCAGATGCTGAGGCTAATATTTTTGTTTTTTTGCTTGGTTTTGTTCACGAAAACCCAGCGACAAGATGACCGTCGAAACAAGTTTTATCGATGCGCTGGGTACACTCTACAAACTAAACTTTACTTCATAATAAAAGCCACATCAACATCGTGCGTTGGCATAAAGTTAGTCTCTTTAATCTCAAACGTCGTTGCGCTTACCTTTTTGACTTTACCCTTTCCTTTCCAGCAAAACGACACCAATTCATTAGGATCGCGTTCTACGGTAAGTTTGAAATTGCTAATCGGTTTGGCCCAGTTAGCCCCCGTAGTCAATATATAGCTTAAGGCATGATAGGGACGACCACCACCCTTGTGAAATCCTCTCTGAGTTGAACTGTCTACGCAAAAATCTGGGAATTGTTCTTCACCTAGATGAACTGAGCCACCTACAAGCGGTGTATATGAATGCTTGATTTTGGTCGTCGCATTGGCTTTGAATTTTTGCTCCCAACTATAGATAACCTGCGAATCCCAAGGTATATAAAGACTTTCTCTATCATAGATGAATCTATCTAGTGCCTTATTATTACAATCTAAAAGCTGTTGATTGACATATTCAGTGTCAACTTGATACGTCCAAGGTCCCATCATATCAGCCTCGTTAAGACCACAGGATTTAAATATTTCAGTCGTATCAATAGAGGTGTCTGCATAGGTTCTATCGCCATCTTTGAAGACTATTGGGTACATAAAAGTGCGAACATGTAGTTCTGGATCAATGGGTTTGCCATTGACCCAAAGTTTAAAATTATTATAAGTTTCGCTAGTATCAGCAAAATCTGAGCCTGTAAAACTAGGAACAGCGGGCATAGGAAATAAAACGGTTTCGGTAATATCCTTATTGCTTAAGTTTTTAAACTCATAATTGACGCGGATTTTATCTTTGGAGATATATAAGTCTTCACTGTGCATGCTGATATTTTTATTTTTAAGATATTCAACACCGCCTGTACCTATGTAGCCAGTAGAGTCGTTTGCTTGGGCAGCAGTCATTGCTAGCAGCACAGTGTAAGCTAATGTACCGCTAAACATCAGATGGCGCTTATCCATATATTTCTTCTAAACGTAAACAAGCCACCAATCGACCGTCCCACTCGCGCAGTTGCGGCTCTATCTCGCTACATTGCTGCTTGGCATATGGGCAGCGTTTGTGCAGGGCGCAGCCACTTGGTGGATTGAGCGGGCTTGGTAGCTCACCTTGTAGCGTTAAATCGTTCTTATGACCATTTACCGTTGGTGCCGCAGCCAATAGGGCGATGGTATATGGGTGTTTTGGCGCATTATAAATCGCTTCTTTAGGACCGTGTTCGACAGCCTGACCTAAATACATCACCATCACATCATCAGCCACATGACGCACGACTGACAAGTTATGCGAGATAAAGACGTAAGCAGTACGATACTCGTCCTGCAAGTCCATAAACAGATTCAAGACTTGCGCTTGAATCGATACATCGAGCGCGGAAGTTGGCTCATCAGCGACGACAATTTTAGGGTTGAGCATCATGGCGCGGGCGAGGGCAATACGTTGGCGCTGACCTCCAGAAAACATATGCGGATAACGGCCAGCGTGTTCGGGACGCAGACCGACATTTCGCATCATCTCGTTGATTTTGTCACGCTTTTCATCTTTGGACAGTTTGGTATGAATATCTAATGGTTCCGTCAACTGATAACCGATAGTATGGCGTGGATTGAGGCTGCCATAAGGGTTTTGAAACACCATTTGAATTTCGGTACGCAGCTCTTTTAGCGCTTTTCTGCTATAGCCGGTAGTGCCTTCATCATTGATAAATAGCTCGCCATGAGTAGGTTCTTCGATGAGTGTTAGCTGGCGGGCAAGAGTAGATTTACCGCAGCCTGATTCACCGACGACGGCCAGTGTCTTGCCAGCCTCAAGCTCAAACGACACACCATTCAATGCTTTAACGTAAGCTTTTGCTTTACCCAACCCTTGCGATACTGGGTAGTGTTTATGTAGATTGTCTGCTTTCAGGACCACTTTATTACTCATACTTGTGACTCCAAGGTAGCAGCGTGAGAGGTAGATGAATTAGAAGGCAAGCTCGGCAACTCTGGATGAATACAGCGCACCTTGCCATTGGGCGTATCCAATATGGGCGGTGGCACTTCACAAGCCGATTCTTTGTACGGGCAGCGAGGAGACAATAAGCAACCACTCGGGCGATCGTATTGGCTGGGTACGACACCGGGTAAGCTGTTCAGACGGTCTTGACCGATAGCCAGCTCTGGAATGGCTTGTAGCAACGCCTCAGTATAAGGGTGAGCAGGCTTTTGAAAAATCTCCGGCACGGTACTGGTTTCGACCATTTGTCCGGCATACATGACCGCGACATCACGCGAGTTTTGCGCGACCAAACCCAAGTCATGGGTAATCAGTATCATTGCCATCTGTTTTTCGCGTTGTAATCGGTTGAGCAAATCCATGATTTGTGCTTGTACCGTGACATCCAGTGCAGTGGTTGGCTCATCGGCGATGAGTAGTTTTGGCTCACAAGCAATTGCCATCGCAATCATAACTCGTTGACTCATGCCGCCTGAGAGTTGATGTGGGTAAACCTTGAGTCGATTTTTGGCATCGGGCATTTCGACCAGCTCTAACAGCTCTAAGATACGTGTCTGTACTGCTGAACCACGCAAGCCTAGATGCTTACGTAATACTTCACCCAGTTGCATCTCAACCGTAAAGCTTGGATTTAAGCAAGACATGGCATTTTGAAAGATCATAGAGATATCTTTGCCCATGATGCCGCGTTTTTCTTTGGCTGACATACTGAGCATGTCTTTATCATCGAACATCACACGCTTGGAACGGACAGTCGCAGAGGGTGGCAGTAGCCCCATCAGTGCCATCATAGTGACCGACTTACCCGAGCCAGATTCACCCACGACTGCGATGACTTCGCCTTGTGTAATCTTTAACGAAACATCATCGACTGCACGAAAAGCGCGCACACCTTGCCCGAAAGTAACCGAAAGATTTTCAATATCTAACAACAATGGTGATTCTTTTTTTGATGCGTCATTCATAGAAGTGTGAGTGGTAGGCGTTTTAATTAATGGTTCAGTCATCTTAGGTCACCTGCTTTAATTTGGGATCTAGCGCATCGCGTAGGCCATCACCAGTCAAGTTAATCGACAATGCGGCTAAGAAAATAGCGACACCGGGCCAAATCGCTAGCCAAACATTACTCTGAATATACTGACGTGCTGTACCGAGCATCGCGCCCCATTCTGCATCGGGTGGCTGTACACCAAAGCCTAAGAAACCAATTGCACCTGCTTCTAAAATAGCAGACGAGAAAATCATCGTCGCCTGCACGATGAGTGGTGCCATACAGTTGGGCAAAATGGTGATAAATAACAATCTAAGCACACCAGCGCCCATCACTTGTGAAGCGATAAAATACTCACGCTGTAGCTCTACCATTGCAGTAGCACGAGTCAGCCGAATAAAAGGTGGCGTACAGACCAAGGCGATCGTAATAATCGTATTGGTCATAGAAGGCCCTAAGATAGCGGCAATGATGATCGCCAACAGTAAACTCGGGTAAGACATCAAAATATCATTGACCAGCATGACGGCTTTGCCCCAAACCTTGGGCCAAAATGCAGCACTAAGTCCTAATGAAACACCGACTAACATGGCAAGAGTCGTCGCGCTCAGACCGATAAATAGAGAATAACGCGCGCCATACATCACCCGAGATAATGTATCTCGGCCAGCATCATCCGTGCCTAGCCAAAACATTGTATTGCCGCCATCTAGAAAGGCAGGCGGCAACTGCTCTTGACCAGTAAATAACTCGTAAGGGTCATGGGGCGCAATGGCAGGCGCAAGGATGGCAATAATGACCATCAATGCCAGTACAATAAAACCAAGCACCGCGCCTTTATTTCGGCAGAATGTCGATAAAAATAGCTGCCAAGATGACGGCGGTGTGGCGGCCATAAGATTGATATCAGAGGGAAGAACAGAAGGCTTCATGAGCAGTTCCTATAGTGGCTAACGCGTTACAAGTATGTAGAGTTCCATTTCTAGCAATCATTTAAAATGTGCTAAAACTCACTCAAGACCATACAAACACTAATAACCACTATTTATAATATGAGTATTTATCAATGTTAAATTAAGAAGTATGTCGAATACGCGGATTGATAAGACCATACAAAATATCAATAAATAAACTAACCAAAATCAGGGCGGTGGCGACCAATAAAATACCGTTTTGCACGATAGGATAATCACGAGTGAAAAACCCATCGAGCAGCCAATTACCAACACCTGGCCAACTAAAGATAGTCTCAGTGATAATAGCCCCCGCGAGCAAGGTCGCCATCTGTAAACCAATCACCGTCACCACAGTTATCAGGGCATTGCGCATGACGTGTACCAATATCACGCGGCGCGGCGATAGGCCTTTGGCGCGCGCTGTACGCACGTAGTCCTCATCTAACACCTCTAGCATCGCCGAGCGTGTCATGCGTGCAATCATTGCGAGTGGTATGGTCGATAAGGCAATAGACGGTAGGATAAAGTGTTTTACCACGTCCCAAAACGCGCCAGGTTCTCCTGATGTTAAAGAGCCCAATAACCATGATCCATATAAAGGTTTGACGTCTAAAAACTGCGCGACAGATATGACACCGGCGACGGGTAACAGGCCGAGATAATGGGCGAATATACCCGTGAGAATAGGCCCTAATAAATAGATGGGCATAGAGTAGCCAGCCAGCGCCCCTGACATTAGAGTGTAGTCAATCCATGTACCACGTCGTAGCGCGGCAAAGATACCTAAGCTCACACCGACAACGCTGGCAATGACAATGGCACACAAAGCCAGCTCTAAGGTTGGTACAAAATGAGCAAAGAAATCTTGTAATACCGGAGTACGAGTACGAAAGGATTGACCAAAATCACCGGTCAATATTCCGGTTAAGTAATCCCAATATTGGACAATGAGGGGTTTGTCTAAGCCAAGTCTTTCTAACGCGCGAGCATGTAGCTCTGGATCTACCATACGCTCACCCATCATAATCTCGACAGCATCTCCAGGGACGAGCCGAATTAGGGTAAATGTCGATAGTGTTAAGCCAAGATAGACAGGAATTAGAATGGCAATGCGACGCAAAATATAAAGTAGCATGGGCTGCTCAATTCAATAGTTGTGGTTCAATCGTTTTAGATCGATGAGTAGAATGTTGGCAGAGATGAGAGAGTCGGTGACAAAATGCTTAATAAGTGCTTAATAAGTGCTTAATAAGGCGCTTAACTCATATAAATACGGCTGGAGCAGAGTGTCTGACCCAGCCGAATATAAATTAAACAATCATGCATGTCTTACCGGACGTCATCAGCTCAGGTTATTCAACCTTTACACCATCGAAGCGTATTGAGCCAAGCGGACTAATTTTATAATCGACGACGTTTGGTGCGGTGAATACCGTGACCACCGAATGCGCCATTGTCGTCCAAGGCAATTGCTCTTTGAATATCTGCTGAGCTTGTACATAGTCGTTGACGCGCTCATCTTGATTGGTAATCTGACGGGCGTTAGTCACCAAAGTGTCAAAGTCTTTATTACACCAGCGTGAGTAGTTATTGCCACCGACCGCATCACAAGATAGTAGCGTACCAAGCCAGTTATCAGGATCCCCATTGTCACCAGTCCAGCCCGCTAGAATGACATCAGGCTCACCTTTAGCAGCGCGGTTTAGATACTCGCCCCATTCATACGTCACAAGCTTGGTATCGACACCAATTTTTGCCCAATCTGCTTGTAGCATTTCAGCCATGAGTTTGGCATTAGGATTGTATGGGCGTTGAACGGGCATATACCATAGATTAATCGCAAGTTTGTCCGCGCCTGCTTCTTTTATAAGGGACTTGGCCTTTTCCACATCATAAGGTGCATCTTTGATAGATTTGTCGTAACCCCATTGTGTGGGTGGCATTGGATTGGTGGCTTTTAATCCTTCGCTTTGATAAACCGCATTGATAATAGCGTCTTTATTAATGGCCATATCTAATGCTTGGCGAACTTTAAGGTCGCTAAGCTTCGGTTTTTCAACGTTATAGCCCACATAACCGACGTTAAAGCCAGGTTGATCGAGAACGGTGACCTTACCAGATTTTTTGACAGAGTCAATTTCGGCAGGTTTTGGATAAGCGGACACATGACATTCGCCTGCTTGCACTTTTTGCGCACGAACCGCTGAATCTTTGGTGATGACAAACACGAGGTTATCGATATGAATATCGTCTTTGTTCCAGTAGTCTGGATTTTTGGTATAACGAATTTGCGCGTCTTTTTGATAAGAAGTAAAGACGAAAGGTCCTGTACCCACAGGTTTGGTGTTGATATCAGCAGCATTACCAGAAGCCATTAACTTTTCTGCATACTCAGCAGAATCGATATAAGCGAAGGGCATCGCTAGGTTCTGTAAAAATGGTGCATTGGTTTCGCTTAGGGTGATTTTTACGGTATTGTCATCAACTTTTTCGATATTGGAGATAATATCAGGTAGCCCCATACCGACCGAATAGGGGAACTCAGCAGGATAGGCTTTATTAAATTCAAACTCTGGATTGGTGATACGCTCTAGCGTAAAGACAATGTCATCTGCGTTGAAATCACGGGTTGGGGTAAAGTAATCGGTCTTACCATATTTAACCCCTTTACGTAGGTTAAAGGTATAAGTCTTGCCGTCTTCACTAATATCCCAGCTTTCGGCTAAGGCTGGCTGAATCTCAGTACCATCTCTTTTGAATTCTACCAAGCCGTTGTAGATGGGAAAGGCGCTCGCATCAAAATCGGTACCTGCAGTGTACTGTGCTGGATCGAATCCAGCCGGACTACCTTCTGAGCAATAAAGTAAGGTTTTGGCTGCTTTAGCATCTGAGCTGGCAGCAGATTCATCGGTGGTTTTGTTGTCGCCGCTACAGGCACTGATGCCTAGAATAACTGTCGCCAACATCGTCAGTTTGAAGAGTGATTTTTGCATTATTACATCCTATGTAATGATAAATAGTCGCCAATATATTTATAAGATCGTTTTTGACCTATAAATATAATGAGCGTGCTTTTAATTCCCTTTAAAGCAATTGTTTATATGGTGTTTCTAATATGCAAAATAAAAAATATTTCAGGTTGTATTAACCATTATTCAGATTTGCAAAAAATACCGATATAAATAAGTGGTTTAAATATACTCTGTTCAACAGTGGTAATGCAAGACATCCATAAGCTAATTTGATAGAAAACGTTCTGTTTTACTATCTTTATTGACAAGTTTGTTAGAGTTTCTCCTTATTTTAGAAATGCTGATAAAAATAACCACGAAAAAACAAGGGTTAAACTTTTATATAATTCGCTTATTTTCATTTTATTGAATATAAAGTTTTAATATATAAGCTTCTTAAATAAAAATACTAATTATAAGACGCATATCTTCCCATATTTTATGGCGTGACTGGTTCGATATGACCGTGATTTGCTTTGATAAGGTCTGCGAGTTTTTCAGCAATCATAATCGTTGGCGCATTGGTATTACCGCTGATTAAAGTCGGCATGATTGAGGCATCGACGACCCTTAAGCCATTTACGCCGCGTACTTTTAATTGCAAATCAACCACGGATTGGTCATCTGAACCCATACGGCAAGTGCCGACAGGATGATAAATGGTATCTGATTTGTTGCGGATATAGCCGAGCATACCGTCTTTTTCGATATAGGGAGCAGGGTAGTCTTCAGTAATATATTTGGCGATGGGTGATTCTTGCATGATGGCGCGCGTACGCTCCGCGCCTGCAATCATATATTCCACATCTTTTGGGTGTGAGAGGTAGTTTGGATCAATCAATACCGCATCTGAGGGGTCGGCGGAGTCCAGTCTGACCGTACCGCGGCTTTCAGGGCGTAGGTAGCAACTGTGACAAGAGACCGCAAAGCCACGTCTGAGATCACGACCGTGCTCAATCACACGGGATATGACAAAGTGCAGTTGGGTATTTGGCCACTCTTTTGGATCATCACCGACACTAAAGAACGCGCCCGCTTCAGCATAGTTGGTAGACAAGAGGCCTGTACCATCCTTTCTCCACTGCCGAATACTTTTGGTCAATGTCGAAATCGTCGCCATACCAATACCGATGACGTCAGTGGTATTGACCTCGTAATCAAAAACGACATCTAAGTGATCTTGTAGATTACCACCAACATCGGGCGCATCTACCACGACGTCGATGCCATGCGATTGTAGATGCTCAGCAGGTCCAATACCTGACAACATCAGGACTTTGGGTGAGCCAAAAGTGCCTCCAGATAATATCACTTCATGACGCGCCATAACCGCATGCTCGACGCCATCTTTTTCATAAGCGACACCAACGGCTTGTTTGTCTTCAAAAATGACGCGGTTGGCTTGGGCGTGGGTGATGACGGTCAGATTTGATCGGTTTTGTACTGGATGTAGATAAGCCGCTGCCGCAGAGCAGCGTTGACCTTGTTTTTCGCCATGAAAATGGGTGACTTGATATAGTCCTGTACCGTCTTGCTTTTCGCCATTAAAATCTTGATTATGATCTAAACCATTGGTGATGGCGGCTTCTACGAATGCTTTGGAGATATCACGCGGACTCAGTAAATCACTGACATGCAGCGGGCCACTATCACCATGCAGCTCGCCGCTACCATGAATATTATTTTCTGCTTTGATAAAGTAGGGCAGTACATCATCAAATCCCCAGCCAGTACAGCCTTGTTCTACCCAACGTTCATAATCGAGCGCACTACCACGCGTATAAATCATGGCATTGATAGCGGATGAACCGCCTAAGCATTGACCACGTGGTTGGAAGCCACGGCGGTCATTCAGGTGCGTCTGCAGCGTGGTGTGAAAGCACCAATTATTCAGTTTCAGCGGCTTGCCTGGCACCATCAAAATCAGTCCAGCAGGGACACGGACAGCAAGGTCTTTGCCTTCACCACCATATTCTAATAAACAGACACTAATGTCTGGGTTTTCTGTTAATCGGCTAGCAAGTACGCAGCCGGCTGAACCACCACCCACGATGACGTAATCAAATTTTTTATCAAATTCCATTTTACATTCCTTCTAGCATCCATGCTGAGTAAAACGTGCTCGTTAAAACGCGTTTATTGAAATAGGGTACGCATTACAGTATCTATTATTTTGCTGGAATAATAAAATAAAAATGACTAAGGGGTGTTTATCGATCAACATATGGCATGGCAAAACAATACTAGGTCGTTAAAACGCTGGTGGATGCTATTTAAACTTATACAGCACATATCTCTGAACGTACGATAAAGCGCTTACCTTCTGGTATTTCAAGCGAAAAACTGGCTCCGCGTCCATCGACCACATCTATTGTTAGATCGGTATGTTGCCAGAGCTTATGCTGAGCTTTACCCATATAAAATGGACAGCCAACCAGCTCGCCGATGAGTACGTCTTGTCCGCCTACTTTAAATTCGCCCAATGGATAACACATGGGTGAACTGCCATCGCAGCAGCCGCCTGATTGATGAAACATCAGCTCACCGTGCTTAGATTTTAGTAAGTCGATTAATGCTTTGCAGGACTCTGTCGCTGTGACTTTCATAATGATTTCCCTATCGTTAGACCCGAACGGATATCTTTCATAATCATACTGAGTAGAAAATAAAGGGTCGCATCATATTCACTCACATCATTTATCATATGTGGTTGAAAACGATACGACCCTTTACTAATGATTACTCTAGCCAGTCATTGAGACGGTGTTACGAATCTCAAAATATCATAAAGCATGCGGCTACGTAATGGTTGCTACAGACTATAGTCAATGACAATGCGACCTTCGATTTTGCCATCACGCATACGATCAAAGATATCATTGATATTTTCTAGTGGCTCAGCGGCAACGGTGGCTTTTACTTTGCCTGCTGCTGCCATGTCTAGCGACTCTTGCAAGTCGAGACGCGTACCAACGATTGAGCCACGAATGGTAATACCGTTTAAAACAGTATCAAAAATGGATACTGGGAATTCGCCCGTTGGTAGACCATTACAGACCAAAGTACCACCGCGTCGTAACATGCCCAATGCTTGATCAAAAGCTTTTGAAGATACTGCTGTCACGAGCGCACCGTGAGCACCGCCGATTTCTTTTTGTAGATATTCAGCAGGGTCAGTATTTTTCGCATTGACAGTGACTTTGGCGCCCAGTTTTTTAGCGAATGCCAGTTTTTCGTCATCAATATCAACAGCAGCAACGTTCAATCCCATCGCAATGGCATATTGAACTGCCATATGACCGAGTCCGCCAATACCTGAAACAACAACCCAATCGCCTGGCTTGGTGTCGGTCATTTTAAGACCTTTGTAGACCGTGACACCTGCACATAACACTGGTGCAATTTCAATAGAGTCAACGCTTTCAGGAATGATGCCGACATAGTTGGCATCTGCTAGTACATATTCTGCAAAGCTGCCGTTTACAGAGTAACCAGAGTTTTGTTGGCTTTCGCATAAGGTTTCCCAACCACCTAAGCAATGGGTACAGTGGCCACAAGCAGAGTAGAGCCAAGGGATACCGACTCGGTCGCCTTCCTTCACATGAGTGACACCTTCGCCAACGGCAGTGATAAGACCAACGCCTTCGTGACCTGGGATAAACGGTGGGCTAGGTTTGACTGGCCAATCGCCCTCAATGGCATGCAAATCGGTATGACAGACACCTGATGCCTGCATTTTTACGACGATTTGACCAGCACCTGCGGTTGGAATATCTACTTCTTCAATTTCTAAGGGTTGTCCGAATTCATGCAGCACGGCCGCTTTCATTTTATTACTCACGTTGTAACTCCTTGTCATCGTTCTTTACATTAAGATGCTCGGCGAGCATCGAGGTCGCACTTTACGGTTTTGCCATAAAGTGCTTTGAAAAACAGAATTAAAAGAAGCCCATCGCCTTAGGACTATAAGAGACCAGCATGTTCTTAGTTTGTTGATAATGGTCTAGCATCATCAGATGGTTTTCGCGGCCAATACCAGACTGCTTATACCCACCAAACGCTGAATGCGCAGGATAGAGATGATAGCAATTCGTCCAAACGCGGCCAGCTTTAATGCCACGACCGAAACGATAAGCACGAGTACCATTACGCGTCCAGACACCAGCACCAAGACCATATAAAGTGTCATTGGCTAGCGCCATCGCTTCTTCATCGTCTTTAAACGTGGTGACAGCAAGCACAGGACCAAAGATTTCTTCTTGGAACACGCGCATATCATTCGTGCCTTCAAAGATAGTCGGCTGCACATAATAACCGTTTGCCATATCGCCATCATACTTGGCAAGTTCACCACCGACCAAGACTTTTGCACCTTCTTTTTTACCAATATCAAGATAAGATAGGATTTTTTCTAGCTGATCTGAACTGGCTTGCGCACCAATCATGGTATCGGTATCAAGCGGGTTGCCCATTTTTATCGCTTTCACGCGAGCGATACAGCGTTTCATAAATTCATCATAGATGCTTTCGTGTACGAGCGCGCGTGATGGGCAGGTACAAACTTCACCTTGGTTTAGCGCAAACATGACCAAGCCTTCGACTGCTTTGTCTAAGAAGTCATCGTCTTCGTCCATGATATCGGCAAAGAAGATATTTGGGCTTTTGCCGCCCAGCTCTAGCGTGACCGGAATGATATTTTCACTGGCGTATTGCATAATTAAGCGACCAGTGGTGGTTTCACCCGTAAAGGATACTTTATCGATACGTGAGTTGGAAGCAATTGGCTTACCGGCTTCTACACCAAAGCCGTTAATGACGTTTAGTACGCCTTTCGGTAAAATATCCGCCGCGCCTATGACGTCAAGCATGTATAAAACAGAAGCTGGCGTTTGCTCGGCAGGCTTGAGGACGATACAGTTACCCGCAGCAAGGGCTGGGGCAATTTTCCAAATCGCCATTAAAATAGGGAAGTTCCAAGGAATGATTTGACCGACGACGCCTAGAGGCTCATGAAAATGATAGGCAACCGTATCTTCATCAATTTGGCTAATGCCGCCTTCTTGTGCGCGGATAACGCCCGCAAAATAACGCAAATGGTCAATGGCGATTGGAATATCAGCGGCGAGGGTCTCACGTACTGGTTTGCCATTCTCATAGCTTTCAGCGATAGCGATTGCCTCTAAATTGGCTTCGATACCATCGGCAAGTTTGAGCAACATATTGGAGCGATCAGTGACACTGGTTTTGCCCCATGCGTCTTTTGCAGCATGAGCGGCATCTAGTGCAGCTTCAACATCGGCAGCTTTAGAGCGCGCGATCTGACAGAAGGTTTTACCATCGATTGGACTTGAGTTGTCAAAGTATTCACCATCGATTGGCGCGACCCACTCACCATTGATGAAGTTGTCATATTTTTTGCGGAATTGAACAGGACTATTTTCAGTATTGGGATAGGCGTATAACATTAACGACTCCTTGTTGTGTATTATGGCTAGTTAAGAACAAACGACTTAAGCATAAATATTTGGCCATCCTGACCAAGCTATGACCCTATCGTACTGAGCTTTAGCGATGAGCGATAATGACTTTTTATAATGATATATTTCGTATCGTATAACTTTAAGTTATGTGGCTTATCAGGGTTAAAGTCGTCCGCGAAACGGATGTAGCTGTTATAATTGTTGGCAGCTTTTTCTCTTATTATTTGCTCTTAAGCTGTTTTTCTTATTACTATTAACTTAATTGGTTTAGATATATGCGTCAATCTTCTGCTCTTGATATCTTAAAAACGGGTCAAAATGTCTTTTTGACTGGCTCAGCAGGTTCAGGTAAGACTTATACTCTCAATCAATATATCGACTATCTGCGTGCGCGCCGTGTGCCTGTCGCCGTCACTGCGAGTACTGGTATTGCTGCCACACACATGAATGGTACAACGATTCATAGCTGGTCCGGCATCGGTATCAAAGATGAGTTGAGCGACCGCGACTTGACTACGTTATCACGCAAGCAGTTTTTGGCAGACCGACTAAAAGACACCGCGGTATTGGTCATTGATGAGATATCGATGTTGCATGCTAAGCAGCTCAATTTGGTCAGCCAAGTACTCAAGCATGTCCGAAAAAATGACAAGGCGTTTGGTGGTATTCAGGTAGTCGTCGCAGGGGACTTTTTTCAGCTGCCGCCGATTGGTAGTAAGGGTGAAACCAACCGTGAAAAATTTGCCTTTATGTCTGAAGCGTGGCTTGATGCCAAGTTCCATATTTGCTACTTATCTGAGCAACACAGGCAGGTTAGTGAAGCGGCAAATGGCGGGCTTGATTTGGACGATATTCTCAACCAAATTCGTCGTCAGGAAGTCACTTTTGAATCGATTGCCGCGCTGGAGGCGACTTTTGACCAAAATGTTGATATCAAACGTACCCGTCTTTATACGCACAATCTCAACGTTAATAGCATCAATGATAAAGAGCTTGCGGCGTTAGAGGGCGAGATGATGCGCTTTACCGCCACGTCTACGGGCGATAGTAAATTGGTTGAGACGCTTAAAAAAACGGTACGTACCCAAGATGATTTGGTACTAAAAGTCGGTGCCAAGGTGATGTTTATCAAAAACAATACCGAACTTGGCGTGTCCAACGGTACGATGGGTGAATTGATTGGTTTTGCCGCTGTCAAAATTGATGATAGCAAAGAAAGTAGTGATGATTTAATCGAAGACGATGACGACAGTGCTGAAAGTGAGACGAATAAGACTGTAAAAGGCAAAAGTAAAAAAGCCATAAAAGAGAAACCCAAAGCCAAAAAGCCAACGACGCAAAAAATGCCCGTGGTTCGGCTCAATTCAGGGCGTGAAGTTGTCGCTGAGCCTGAAGAATGGATCATCGAAGATGAGACAGGAGATGTGCTGGCAAGCTATGAGCAAGTGCCGCTTTGTCTGGCATGGGCAATTACCATTCATAAATCACAAGGCATGACCCTCGATGCTGCTGAAATAGACTTATCGCGCACCTTTGAGCTAGGGCAGGGCTATGTGGCATTGTCACGGTTAAAGTCGTTGGCAGGTTTGCAGTTGCTGGGTATGAATGATATGAGCTTGCAGCTTGATCCGCTAGCACGCGGCGCGGATAAACGATTTTTGGTGCTGTCAGAAGAAGCTGATGCCAATTATTCGATGCTTGATGAAGAGAGCATGACGCAGGCACATGAAAAATTTATTTTAAAATCGGGCGGTACGCTGAGTAAATCAGTGATTGACGCTTACTCCACTTTGCAAAAAAAGCGCCGCGAGCAACAACAAGCGCAAATAGACAAAAAACAGAAACTGGGCAATCAAGTTTCTGATAAGTCGGACAGTACCTTGCTTGCGACGCGATTATTATTAGAAGAGAGCTTGTCGATTGCAGAAATCTCACAAGCCCGTCAGCTTTCACAATCGACCATCATGCGTCATATTGCTGACCTAAAATCTCAAGATCCAAGTCTCGCTTGTGATCATTTGCGGCCAGAGGATGAGGTGATGACGGCGGTTGGTAATGCCTATGTCGCGATTAAAGTCGCCAATAATCCAAATGATTTCAATGATGATGGCAGTATTAAATTGCGTCCAATATTCGATCATCTTAAGCAAAGTATTGATTATAATGCCATTCGTTTGGCACTGATTTTTATAACGCCCTAATACTGAATGGCGTTTTGATACTGAGTATGACAACTCAGGGTTCAAGCATTCACCAAAGCCATTTAGTTTTTATATAACAATTCTTAGAGCCGATTAACAACTTGTTGGTTTTGTTTCATTGTAGCGCTGACTTTGTAGTGCTCAATTTTTTTATCCCTTTATAGCGATATCTTTTTATGCCTGATTTTTCGAGCGCCATTTATCAATTAACGTCTGACCCAGTAGCAGCAGCGACGTTTCATGCATCTAGTGAGCATACACAGCCACTGAGGATTGCTATCAATGGTTTTGGACGTATAGGGCGCAACGTTTTGCGGGCATTGCTAGAGCGCTTTGAGGTATTAGGCCGTGCGATCCATGTCGTGGCGATTAATGATTTAGCCCCAGCGGATATTTTGCTGCATTTATTAAAGTTTGACAGCACGCATGGTCGCCTAAGTCGCCTTGGGGTCAGTGCTGATATTGTGGCGAGTAGCAACGATGAAGCTAGCGATGACGGTAACAATAATAGCGCCACACAGCTTTGTCTGACAAAAAACAATTATACCTATTGTATCAATTTATTTTCAGAACCTAACCCTGCGCAGTTGCCTTGGCAGGCGCTGGGTGTCGATGTGGTACTAGAGTGTACCGGACATTTTCGCTCTTATGAGCAAGCACAACTGCACATAGTGGCTGGCGCGCAGCAGGTGATTATCGGTGCGGCACCATTCGATGATGTCGATGCTTGTATCGTTATGGGCGTTAATACTGATGAGCTAACACGTGAGCTGCCGATTATATCGAGCGTTTCTTGTACCACGCAGGCCTTGGTTCCCTTGATTGCGACGCTTGATACCGCATTTGGGGTAAAGTCAGCGATGATGACAGAGATTCATGCGGTTACCGCTGATCAGACAGTGCTCGATCAAGCCCACCGTGACCCAAGACGCGCGCGCGCGTCTGGTTATAACATTATTCCAACCACCTCTAGCAGTATCGCGGCGACAGAGCGTGTGCTACCTGCTATGGTAGGCAAGATAAATGGGCATTCGATACGAGTGCCTACCATTGATGTAGCGGCTATTGATGTGACCTTTGTTTTTGATACGCCCGATGTGTCTGTCGAGGCAGTCCGCGAGGCACTCAAATCTGCCAGTCAGGCACATTTGCATGACATCATGGCTTATACGGATGAGCCACTGGTCTCTAGCGATTTTATCCATCAGACTGAGTCTTTGATCATTGATGGTCAGCAGCTCATGCAAGTGGGTAGCCAGTACAAGGTTTTTGCATGGTATGACAACGAATGGGGTTATGCCAATAGACTGCTAGATATGTGTCTACATCTGGCATCTCATAAAAAACATATCGTCAATTCTCTATAATAGAGTGACCGCGCTAACCTCGCGGCAAGCATCATATATATATCTGCATGCAGTTGCCTTGACTCTCTTTTAAACTGAATCAACGATAGCATCAAAATAATTTAAATTCGTGCAATTAATTGCTTGCATTCTTATGTTATATCGCTATAATAACGCACAAATGGAGACGTGGCAGAGTGGTTGAATGCACCGGTCTTGAAAACCGACAAGGGTTTGTAGCCCTTCGAGAGTTCGAATCTCTCCGTCTCCTCCAAATTCGAAAGCCGCAATCATTATTAATGATTGCGGCTTTTTTTGTTGCATTTTTATTTTATATCGTTATAATAATGCACAAATGGAGACGTGGCAGAGTGGTTGAATGCACCGGTCTTGAAAACCGACAAGGGTTTGTAGCCCTTCGAGAGTTCGAATCTCTCCGTCTCCTCCAAATTCAAAAAAAGCCCTAATCAGTGATGATAGGGGCTTTTTTTATGCTGGTTATTTATCCTATAATTTTATAAATACTCTGCAGCACTTTTTTATCTCATTAGCGACTCATCAAATTTAATTTCCTGCCCATTCTCCAATATCAATGTGCCTTTACTGATCATGATGGTCAAGTCTTTGGTGTTTTTAATGGCACGCATAACGTTGATGTCTTCAATACTGCTCTCGATGATGATCTTGCCAGACTGCTCTGGTTTAATAGGCGGGTCAAACTGTGTTAGTGGTACGTTAAAGCTTTTGCCCTGCGCCAAGTTAGCATCTTGCATGGTCAGTGTGCCCTTAAAGCTTTGAATGGCGACCTTGCCGTGATTAGAGAGCATAAACTGCAGTTTTACTTGATTTAAGCTGTCACTATCGCTGGTTTTGACTGGTAGTAGAGCGACAGGGTAGTTCTGCGCATTGGCACTATAAGCTGGCTGGCTGCTGACGATGGGGCTTTTTTTACCTGTTGGATTGTTTGGATGTAATCGTTCGTATTCACGCTGTTGCACAAGGGCTTGCTTGATAGTGGTACGCGGCATCGCCCCCGACTCATAGGCACCGCTGAGTTTCATTCGCAACATGTAGCGGCTGAGTAATTGCTGCTCAGATTGAGGCAACTGCTCAAAAGTGGTGCCGAGTTTTTTCTGCCACTGATCTGAGTTGGTCGGTATGGTTTTTTTGGTTGGATCCGCGGTTGGCTGTGAGCAACCAGAAACGATTGGTAGTATCGCTAAGGCAATCGTCAATAACAAAGCTTTATTCAAGCGTTGATGTAAACTCGCCATCGTACACCTCCTTAAAAATCTTTATGGATAATAAAGAATGACAACAAAATAATGAGCGTTTTCTTAATATACCTCGTTTGATGAGAGGTTGTGTTTAATTATCGCTAAATGCTGTATCGCAAGCAAAATAGGCATATTTTTGTTATATGACAGCAAAAAAGGGCAGGAGACGTACTATTTATAATAAGTTCTGACAAGCAATCATGATCGGTATTTTTATTCACAATAGCTATTTTTATTACGCCCACAAAAAAAAGACTGAGTGCCGTTAAGCAAACTCAGTCTTTTTTATTGACAGCAGTAACAGCTAACGACTGTTTGAATAGTTAGTCATGAGCTTGGTCATTTTCTTGCAGCTCAGATAGTGAGTGAGTAATATTATTATTGTGGGTCACAACAATGGCCTCATCAATAATACGCTGGCTGACTCCGCGTTTACGCAGGCTTTCGATGAACACCTCGTCATGGGCTAGGGTGTAGTCTTGATGATCGCGGTCAAGCCCTTGGCGAATATATAAACGAATAAGCCCTTGGATGCGTTTAAACCCCAACTCTTTTGAAGTGGCTTCTAATAGCGAAATCATCTCTTCAGACAAACGAATACTGATCGGGCGCATGATTTTTTGCGGATGATCAGAAAACTTATTTTTCACACGTACAGGTATCATAATAAACCATTATTTTTAGTGAGTAAGAGTGAAGCACTCAGACAAAAATTAACCCAATCAAAACTATCTTTACCATACAACAAAAACGCCTAAAAGAACACCGTAGCCATGCCAATCGTACTAGGACGTGTCCTCAATTCAATCGATTAACCTCTAAATGGGATAAAAATGGCTAAATTTTGCCAAACATCGTCAAATAGCTTATTAATATCTCGATATTATTTGTGCTACTGTCCTTGTTTGACGGCAATTTATCTCATTTTTGTCACCACTTTTAAAATGAGGACACGCCCTAAGATTGCGGCTATCCTCTTAATTGAAAACGGCAACCATAAAAAAACCTTCATCAAATAATGATGAAGGTTTTTAGTATATGGCTCTCCAACCTGGGCTCGAACCAGGGACACACGGATTAACAGTCCGTTGCTCTACCAACTGAGCTATTGGAGAATAAGTTGGTATAACGATAAGTTAGATAAGCGCTATTGCTTGTCTTGTTTGCGTTATGTGGGGCATATTTTAGCCAAGTTGTTATAGGCTGTCAACCTTATTATGCCATTAATTATAAATATTGTTGTTATCTATCAAAAATAACCAGCAATCCCTTATAAAGCGGGCTGTTTTGGCAAATTTTGACCGCTAAAATATTATTTTTTGACTAGGGCGTGTCTTCAATTCAATCGATAAATCTCTAAATGGGCTAAAAATGGCTAAAAGTGGTCAAAACCCTTATTTATGTAGGTTGGATATAAAATCTAGCGGTAATTTGATTAGACAAGTCGCCTATCTTTTTGAATAGTAAAACAATCTGTATCTCCCTCGAAACAAAAAAGTCATAAACAGCTCTTCACATTGCTAGAATATTTCTATAGAATACCGACCGTATGGTTTCTTTAATGTATATACATTATTAATATGTGATCAATCTGAGACAGGTAACCTAATTATGAGTCCCACCACTATTGCCTACGGTTATCTAGCCATCGCCATTATTTGCGAAGTGGTTGGCACGACCTTTTTAGTCAAGTCAGAGCAGTTTACGCGTTTGGTGCCGACCCTGATTATGGGTGTGCTTTATGCCATCTCGTTTTACTTATTAACACAAACCATCAAAACCATACCGCTTGGTATTGCTTATGCACTATGGGGCGGGTTGGGGATTGTGCTGACATCGCTCGTTGGCTTGATTTTTTTTAAGCAAAGTCTTGATACGGCAGCTGTGGTTGGTATCGCTATGATTGTGGGCGGTGTCGTGGTGATGAACTTATTCTCTAATTCTGTGGTGC
This sequence comes from Psychrobacter cibarius, assembly GCA_030686115.1. Lineage (NCBI taxonomy): Bacteria > Pseudomonadati > Pseudomonadota > Gammaproteobacteria > Moraxellales > Moraxellaceae > Psychrobacter > Psychrobacter cibarius. Next base: position 2,553,648 of record CP131612.1, on the reverse strand, counting down.
ACTGATATGGAAATGGAAAACGCTTACAAACGTAAAAAACAGCCCGAAGTTGTCCGTCGTGCGCTACTAGATCAGGCAGCGCGAATCACATTAGAGCAGGGCTTATCAAAAGTGACCTTTCAGGCGGTCGCTGATGCGGTCGGGGTGACCAAAGGCGGGGTGATGCATCATTTCACCACTAAAAATGCACTCATTCTTGAAGTGTTTCATGATGCGATGGCAAAATTTGAGGCAGAAGTCAATCAAGCCATGGCAGAAGACCCTGTGCGTTATGGCTCTTTTACTCGTGCCTATATCAATGCCACGATTAGCTTAGGCGAAAAAGGGCAGGAAGAGCTCGATAGTCAAGCAACCTTATATGCATTGATGCTAGGCGATAGCGAGTTACGTGAGTTGTGGGCCAAGTGGGCAAATGCACAATTAAAGAAACATCAAGCAACCGACAATACCGAAACATTATGTATGGTGCGTCTGGTGGCTGATGGTATTTGGCTTTCTGATTTTTCAGGGATTAGTATCTCAGATAAAACCTCTATTCATAAGCGTTTGATAAAAATGACGCAACCTGAGAGTGAATAAAATACTGTTCTCAAATGATTGATCAAAGCAGCTTTTTTATTAAAAAAGCATTGAAAGACAGGCTTGTAGCAATAGGCTATATAAATTCATTTTCAACATTTAACCCATGACGACATCATTTAGCATTAGTTTGTTTATAAGGCTTTTGCCAGTCGTTAATAGGAGCACCGCATGACAGATTCAAAAACAGACCCAAACAACTTAACAGACATCATTGATTTACAGAAGGTTCAAACCGCTTATATTAATGGCTGTTACTTAGCAATCGACGAATCGCTTGCTGCTTTTGAAGACATCAATCCAGCCACGGGTGAAGTGTTAGCTACCGTTCAGCAAACGACCAGTGAACAGATTAATGAAGCCGTAAAAGCGGCACAAAAAGGTCAAAAGGTTTGGGCGGCGATGACGGCGGTTGAGCGCAGTCGTATTTTGCTAAAGGCGGTTGCGATATTACGTGAGCGCAACGATGTACTCGCATTGCTTGAAACCAAAGACACGGGCAAAGCACTTTCTGAAACCAAATATGTCGATATCGTGACTGGTGCTGATGTCGTTGAGTATTATGCAGGGCTTGCGTCGATGATTGAAGGTCGTCAGATTCCATTGCGTGATACTAGCTTTGTCTATACTCGCCGCGAGCCACTTGGCGTCGTCGCAGGTATCGGCGCGTGGAACTATCCTATTCAAATCGCGATGTGGAAGGCAGCACCAGCGTTAGCCGCTGGTAATGCGATGATTTTCAAACCATCTGAAGTCACGCCATTGACTGCATTAAAGTTAGCGGAAATATTGACAGAAGCGGGTCTGCCAGATGGCGTCTTTAACGTTGTGCAAGGCGATTATAAAGTCGGCGAAGCGTTAACACAGCATCCTGATATCGCCAAAGTCTCATTTACCGGTGGTGTACCAACGGGTAAAAAAGTGATGGCAAGTGCCGCATCTTCGTCGCTTAAAGACGTAACCTTGGAGCTTGGCGGTAAGTCGCCCTTGATTATATTTGATGATGCGGATATCGATACCGCCGCTGATATTGCGATGATGGCGAACTTCTATAGCAGTGGTCAAGTCTGTACCAATGGCACGCGCGTGTTTATCCCTAAAGCACTGCAAGCTAAGTTTGAAGAAGCCATATTATTGCGTGTCGAGCGTATTAAATTGGGCGATCCGATGGAAGAAAATATTAATATGGGTCCATTGGTCAGCTTCCCGCATATGGAAAGAGTACTTGGCTATATCGAGCAAGGAAAAGCGAGTGGCGCTCGTCTGCTAACAGGCGGCGAACGTATTACGGTAGGCGAACTTGCTAAAGGCGCATTCGTTGCACCGACTGTGTTTACGGATTGCAGCGACGATATGCCCATCGTGCGCGAAGAAATCTTTGGCCCAGTGATGTCGATATTGACTTATGAGACTGAAGAAGAAGTGATTCGCCGCGCCAATGATACCGAGTATGGTTTGGCTGCAGGAGTCGTGACCGCTGATTTGACTCGCGCTCATCGCGTGATTGCACAGATTGAAGCGGGTATCTGCTGGTTAAATACATGGGGCGAGTCAGCCGCTCAAATGCCAGTGGGTGGTTATAAGCACTCAGGTATTGGCCGCGAAAACGGCATTGAAGCCCTTGAGCATTATACGCAGACTAAGTCTATCCAAGTAGAGCTTGGTAAGTTTGAATCGGTATTTTAATCACTTGTGCTGTGAAATTTTTAAAACGGTAAGGCTGAATTATTAGGACTAATTTGTCCTTTTGGCACCGCCTTACTGATATGAAATGATGGATTTTTTAATATTATGGAGCGTTTTATGACATCAACCACACCTGAATATGACTACATCATCGTCGGCGCAGGCTCAGCAGGCAATGTGCTGGCCACCCGTTTGACCGAAGATGCCAACATTAAGGTGTTGCTGTTAGAGGCGGGTCGTCCAGACCATCGCTTAGACTTTCGTACGCAGATGCCAGCAGCGCTCGCGATGCCGTTGCAAGGTACTACTTATAACTGGGGTTATAAAACCGATCCTGAGCCTTATATGAATAACCGCGTCATGGATTGCGGTCGCGGTAAAGGACTGGGCGGCTCGTCTCTGATTAATGGGATGTGTTATATCCGTGGTAATGCCTTGGATTTTGACGATTGGGCGAAAATCAAAGGTTTAGAAGATTGGACCTATTTGGACTGCCTGCCGTATTTCAAAAAGTTAGAAAATCGCGATGCTGGTGAAAATGACTATCATGGCGTTGGTGGTCCCGTCGAAATGACCACTTCAAAGCCAGGGGTTAACCCATTATTTCAAGCGATGATCGAAGCAGGCGTGCAAGCAGGCTATCCAAGCACGGATGATTTAAACGGCTATCAACAAGAAGGCTTTGGGCCGATGGATCGCTTTGTGACGCCTAATGGTCGCCGCGCTTCGACTGCTCGCGGTTATCTCGACCGCGCCAAACCGCGTAGCAATATCACCATTTTAACGGGTGCATTGACTGACGTGATTTTGTTCGATGGCAAGCGCGCTGTTGGCGTTAAAGTCGCCCATCAAGGTCAAACAAAGAATTTCTATGCGTCTCGTGAGGTGATTGTTTCATCAGGTGCGATTGCCTCGCCGCAATTATTGCAGCGCTCTGGTATTGGTCCTGGTCAATGGCTCAAAGATTTGGGTATCAATGAGATTTTAGATTTACCGGGTGTTGGTAATAATCTACAAGACCATTTAGAGCTGTATATGCAGTACGAATGTAAGCTGCCAGTGTCGATTGCGCCTGCCAATAAATGGTGGAATAAGCCTGCCATCGGTGCCGAGTGGTTGTTCAATGGCACAGGACTTGGCGCGTCAAATCAGTTCGAAGGTGGCGGTTTTATTCGTACCGATGAGAAGTTTACCCATCCTAATATTCAGTACCATTTCTTGCCATTAGCAGTGCGCTACGATGGTCGTAGTGCCGTGAAGTCGCACAGTTTCCAAGCGCATGTGGGCTCATTGCGCTCGCCAAGTCGTGGTCGCGTCAAGCTGACCTCGAAAGACCCAAGTGCGCATCCGAGCATCTTGTTTAACTATATGTCTCATGATCAAGACTGGCACGAGTTCCGTGCGGCAATGCGTATCACCCGTGAAATTATGCATCAGCCAGCGCTCGACCCTTATCGTGGTCGCGCCATTGCGCCAACCGATGACTTGGTGACCGATGCGCAGCTAGACGAATATGTTCGTAATCATAGCGAAACGGCTTATCATCCGTCGTGTACTTGTGCGATGGGTGAAGGTAATGATTCGGTGGTCAATGGCGAAGGGCTCGTACATGGTATCGATGGCTTGCGCGTCGTTGATGCGTCGATTATGCCAAATATCATCAGTGGTAATCTGAACGCCACCACCATTATGCTTGCCGAAAAAATCGTCGATAAGATGCGCGGCAAGCAGCTACCACGCTCGACCGTAGATTATTACGTTGCTAATGGTGCACCGCTTAGAACTGAGCCGATGCGTGCTTACCGCTCTACTGTCTAAAGAGCTATATGAGCTATTAGGCAATGAAATATATAAGCAATTTCAATAAGAAGACCTTTCCACGTAAAGGTCTTTTTCATCAGCGCTAACATATTAAGCATTTTTAATACTGTTGTGGCTGCCTTTGATTGTCATTTAATTTTTTATTTAAATCGCAATTTTTATTTATTGGTACTGCTTTGTGCGTCATACAGTCCTCAAGTTATGACGGACAAATCAATATCAGACCCTGTTTAATTTACCTATTGAGGTCTTTTATGTACAGCTCGCCATCAAAAGATGCGACGAAACCCCTGACTCTAAACAAGACGGTTTTTTTAGGTTCAGCTATTATTTCTATTTTATTAATTATCTGGACGATTGCGTTTCCAGATTATAGTGAGACATTATTAAGCTCAAGCATGGCATGGGTATCAGAGAGTTTTGGCTGGTATTACATGCTGGTGGTTGCCGCTTATAGTATATTTGCACTATTTGTTGGTTTTTCTAAATACGGCGACATCAAGCTTGGGCAAGACCACGAAAAAGCCCAGTTTCCTTTCCTAGCATGGGCGGCGATGCTGTTCTCTGCGGGTATCGGTATTGATTTACTGTTTTTTGGTGCCTCTGAGCCATTGATGCATTATTTAACGCCGCATACGGGGCTGGAGCCTGCCAGTGCAGAAGCGATGCGCGAAGCACTTGCGCAAACCTTTTTACATTGGGGGCTACATGGTTGGGGTATTTATGCCTTAATCGGTATGGCATTGGCGTACTTTGCGTATCGTAAAAACATGCCGTTGGCGCTGCGTTCACCATTGACGCCTATCTTTGGCGAGCGTTTAATCAAGGGCTGGCTTGGCGATGGTATTGATACTTTTGGTGTTGTTTGTACCTTGATGGGTATTGCGACCAGCTTAGGCATCGGCGTATTGCAAGCCAATGCTGGATTGACCCATGTTTTCGGTATCGAATCGAGCAAAACAGTACAGACGCTTATTATTGTAGGTGTCGTTGCTGCTGCGGCTATTTCGGCGATGACAGGTGTGGAAAAGGGCGTCCGCCGCTTATCTGAATTTAATATGCTATCATCGATATTGCTATTAATCGCGATATTAGTCATGGGTAATACGGTCTATTTGCTGAATACCTTTACCCAAAATATTGGTCAATATTTCCAAACCATTCTCTTTAAAACTTTTGATGTATATGCCTATGACGGTACTGCTGGTGCCGATTGGAAGTCAGGCTGGACAATATTTTTCTGGGCATGGTGGGTTGCTTGGGCACCGTTTGTTGGGTTATTTATCGCGCGTATTAGCCGTGGTCGTACCTTACGTGAGTTTGTCTTTGGCGTGATGTTTATTCCGCTTGGTTTCATTTTTGCCTGGTTCTCTATTTTTGGTAATTCGGCGATAGACTTGGTTGCCAATGGGGCGACCGAACTTGGTGAAATCGCTGTCAATGATGCTGCCATGGGTATGTTTGCCTTGTTTGAGTATTTTCCTTACAGTGACGTTTTATCATTCGCTGGTGTGGTCATTGGTTTAGTATTCTTTGTGACCTCAGCGGACTCAGGCGCGTTAGTATTAGCGAATTTGAGCTCACGCGGCATGACCAATGACACTGATGCTCCTGTTTGGTTGCGCTTGTTTTGGGCAGCAGCAACGGGTCTTATCACTTTAGGACTATTATTTGCTGGTGGCTTTGCATCATTGCAGTCAGTATCTGTGATTGCTGGTTTGCCATTCTCGCTTATCCTTGTGCTCTATATGGTGTCGATGTGGAGATCATTAAAAGAAGAAGGCAATAAACGTAAGGCCAGTACGATTGGTACGGCTAATGTGCTGGATAGTGGTAAGAGCTGGAAAGCACGCTTGCAACGTATCGTCAGTTTCCCTAGACATGCACAAGTTGAACGCTTTTTACAAAATGTGGTTAGACCTGCCATGACGGAAGTTGAAAAAGAATTTGCGGCAGGCGGTCTAAAAACCTCTTTGGACATCCGTAACCCTGAACATATCGGACAAGATATAGATGAAGGCATGGATGAAAGTAGCGGTCAAATAGATGGTCTAAAATTGCGAGTTGGACATGGCGATGAAGATGACTTTATTTATGAAGTGAATTTGATCAAAGCTGAGCGTCCTAATTTTACTTTGAGCACGTCAACTAAGAATGCAGAGTACTATTATCGTGCCGAAGTGTTCTTGAGTGAAGGCTCACAAGAGTATGACTTGGTAGGTTACTCCAAAGAGCAAGTGTTGGTCGATATCTTAAATCAGTACGAGCGCCATTTGCAGTATCTACATTTAGAGCGTTAATTGATTTATCAACACGTCCTGAATATTTAAGTAAAAACACTTAAGTAAAAACATCGTAACAAACAACCCCATAAGTTGAATGCAGCTTATGGGGTTGTTTTATGAAAAATAAAATAAGTAGATATAGGGTAAAATATATAAAGATACGTTTCGGATTATCAGTTTCGAAATATTAGCAAAGGATAAGCTTGTGACCACATTAAAGTACATCGCTCATTATTCTGAGCAAGTTCAGACCCAAGCGGCATTGCTGATTAGCGATGGTAAATTGGGCGCATATCTAGAAAAAAAGTATCCCACTCAGCACCAAATAAAAAGTGATAAGGCGCTTTATCAGTATATCAATGACATAAAAAACCAATATATGCGCAAAGTGGGACAGCTATCAAATGTCAGCTATAGCAGTAAATTAACGGTCCTCAAACATGCGCTGGGTATTCATACCACCCAGTCTCGCATACAGGGCAGCAAGCTCAAATCGCATAACAGCATCACCGTAGCCAGTTTATTTCAAGAAGCGCCGCCTGAGTTTTTGCGCATGATTGTCGTGCATGAGTTAGCGCATTTTAAAAAGCATGAGCATAACAAGGCGTTTTATCAATTATGCTGTCATATGGAGCCTGAGTATCATCAGTTTGAGCTTGATACGCGGTTGTGGTTGCACTGGCGCGAACTGAGTTGATCTCAGTGCTTTATTGTTTTCTTCTCAAAATGAGGACACGCCACAGATTGTATTTCTTATCATAACTTTCTTATCATAACTTTCTTATCATAACTTTCTTATCATAAATAATATTATACTTTTTATTAATATATTTTAGTGTATAATTTAATGATGATGATTTTAATGATTGTTGATAAATGGAGAAGATGATGAAACGGATAGTTGCTACTGCACTTGCTATAAGCGCCGCCTCACTGATGGTTGGCTGTACAGCGACCAACGCTATGTCACAAAAGAGTGACGTCATTCCAGAGAATAAAAAACCGACGGCATCGGTGTTGATAAATGTGACATCAGAGCATGCTCAAGTGCAGCTCATGTCGATGGTGCTAACTATGCAATCCGCGCAGCAAGGTGCCAATACTCGAGTATTGCTCTGCGGTCCAGCCGGTGATATGGCACTCCGTGATGCACCTAAAAGTGTGACCACAGCGCAACCGCCTAAAAATATGAGCCCACAGGGTTTGATGAAAATGGTCATGAAGAATACCAATACCAAGGTTGAGGTTTGTGCACTTTATCTACCAGGTAAGGGTATTGACCAGTCGGCACTGATTGACGGCGTGAGTGCTGCTGATCCTGCTGATATCGGGGCGCTACTGGTCGATCAAACCACCAAGATAATGAGCTTTTAGGCAGATAAAAAATAATTAGTAGTTTGAGGAATAAAAAGGGTGTGATATCGACTATCGCATCCTTTTTTTGTGTCAGTCATTTTGGCTAGTGGAATTGCGTTATAATCCCAGCTAAGCACTGTTTACCAAGTAATATTCGCCAAGTACTATTGGCTGAAAAACAAGTACCATAGATCCTAATTCATAAAAGGTTATGAGCAATGATTAATACCAAAATTTATAAAGCAATTTATACCTTAGCTGAAGAGTTATTGGAAGCTGATCGTATAGGCAATCAAGCAGCATTTGATGGGTTTTATGCTGAATTAGAAGCCATTTGTAACGATAATGAAAATACCGATAAAGACCATCCAGAACAGTGGGAAACATTGGCTGACTTTACTGCAGATTTAGACGAAGCCTTAGTTATTTATGACAAGGCCTTAGCCAAAGCGACTGCGATTAATTCAAAAGACCACATGTCATCGATTGCCTTTTCTATGGCGGTTCTACAGATCGAAATGGGTGAAAAGGATGCGGCTATTCTAAATCTACAGAATGCCAAAGTCACGGCTAATAAGATTGAGGATAAAGAGTTTAAGGTTGAGATAGACGAGCTACTTACCAAGTTGTTGGCAGAATAATCTCAATGCTAATAGCTTCAACTAAGCAGGAATGATTTGTTATGCAAAACCTACCTATTGCAATTATCGGTGGTGGTTTGAGTGGCTTATATGCGGCTTTTTTATTAGAGCAACGAGGTATCGATTATATATTGCTTGAGGCGCGTGATAGATTGGGTGGGCGCATCGCTGTTGCGAAATCATCAGTAGATCAGAATGCTAGTAGACAAAGTGTCGATAATGAAAAATCAAACGATGGCTTCGACTTAGGGCCATCGTGGTTTTGGCCAGAGTATAAGCCGCAGTTGAGCAGCCTTATTGAAATGTTGAATTTAACATGTTTCGCTCAGTTCGAGGACGGCGACATGATGGTGGAACGTGCCGCCGATAAGTTACCTATCCGTACCCAAGGCTATCAAAGCTCGCCACCGTCTATGCGCCTCGTCGGTGGTATGGCAGCGCTCATTGATGCTCTGTATGCGCGCTTAAATCCTACGCGCATTATCACGGGGCAAATCGTAAAGCGTGTAATCAAGACTGAGCGCTGTATCAGCATAGAGAGCGAGAGCAGCGCTGAACAGATAACAGCTGGTCAAATAACTACTTATCAAGCGCAGCATGTGCTTCTTGCGCTACCGCCTCGTTTGGTGGCGAGTAACATCAAGTTTGAACCGACTTTACCGCAGGATTTGGTGGCAGAGTGGCAAGAGACCGCGACATGGATGGCGCCACATGCCAAATATGTGGCGGTTTATGATTCACCCTTTTGGCGCAATCAAGGACTATCGGGTTCAGCGAGAAGTGCAGTAGGGCCACTTACTGAGATTCATGATGCGTCCTTGGTAGAGGGCGAAGGTGCATTATTTGGCTTCTTTGGCGTTCCTGCTCACGTCCGCCAAAGCGTCTCGGAGTCAGAGCTAAAAGCCCATTGCCGCGCGCAGTTGGTACGTTTATTTGGCGCACAAGCAGAGATGCCAACGGCTGAATATCTGAAAGATTGGGCGCAAGATTCATTTACCGCGACGCTTGCTGATTCCAGTGGCGCAGGTCAACATGCTGGCGCACCTACTGCTAAGCCGAATACAGGTGCATGGCAAAACTGCCTAACGGGTAGCGCAAGCGAATGGTCAGAGGCGTTTCCTGGTTATATTGCTGGTGCTATCGACGCAGCACATAAGGCGGTACAGGGTTTAGATTTAGGTTTGTCTGATGAGCTATCGTCATCAGCGTCGCTACTCAATAGGATAGTTGATGAGTGAGTCTTTAGAACAGCAAGCTTCTCGCAACACCAGCACATGGCTCATCCCTTTTGCTTGCTTGTTAGGCGGAGGAGGTCTGATTGGTATTTCTACCAATTTGGCAAAATATGCTGGTGAGATAGGTATTACACCACTGGCATTTCTCTTTTGGTCCATCACGGGCGCTGCTGCTATTTTATTGATCGTTGCATTAATACGGCACGAATTGCCTCCCTTAAATGCGCGTAGCTTTGAATACTATTTTGTGGCGGCGCTCATCAGTGTTGCAGGTTCTAATTTACTACTGTTTTCGGCTATCCCACATGTGGGTGCAGGTTTCGTCGCGCTCATTATCTCGCTTCCACCATTGCTGACTTATCTTGGTGCATTGGCACTGAGGATGGAGCGATTTAATATCGTCCGCGCTTTGGGTGTGGCCGCGGCGCTTCTTGGTGCAGGAGTATTGGCAGCGCGTAAGTTTACAGCACCCGATGCCAGTGTTTTTTGGATTTTGATCGCGCTTTGCGGTCCAGTATTATTGGCTATTGGTAATATATATCGCACCTTACGCTGGCCTGATAAAGCGTCGCCTAGTGCACTCGCGCCAGGTATGCTAATCGCGGCGTCGCTGTTGCTGCTGTCATTTAGTGTGTTGCCTAATTTTTCAGTCAAAATGCCGCTAGACTGGTTGCCGCTAGGTTTGATTGGCATACAAGCCGCCGTATTTGCGGGTCAATTCTTATTGTTGTTTTTATTACAAAAAACCGGCGGTCCTGTTTTATTAAGTTTATTAGGCTCGGTCGGCGCAGTTGTCGGTGTGCCAGTGGCTATTTTTTTGCAGGGTGAGATGCCGCCAGAAGGGCTGTTTTTGGGTGCTTCATTGATCGCACTGGGCGTTGGTTTGGTGACATGGGGCGGGGTGAAAATGGCGACCACATCGACAGAAACTACGTAAAGATGATTATTAGGATATATCGCTCATAAATACGCCAACCTATAAACTAATGAACTTACTAGGGCATATGTTTGCACTGCAACTATCCAAAAATGTAGCCATGGAAAAATGTCACTATATAGAAATGCCACTATGCGACCCTCACAGTGATCATTTTTTATCTAATCCAACCTCACAAAACCTCGTTAAAACGTAAATATTACCGTTACTGCCAATCTATAATTTATCTACAGCCATTTTAGCAATCAGCATGGCTAGGTATGAGTGTTCAATAGGGCATCATAATTGGTTACGATTATCTCAAATCAGTTTTTGTGAGTAACACAAAAAAGGAGTATAAATATCGTGGTTATTCCTATCATGGATTAGGGCGATGCATGCAGCCAAGCGTTATCGATTGTTAAATAATGTCACGATTGTTATTAGTATTATCGGCGTAGCCATTGCTTTATTAGACAGTGGTTTCACGCTGCCGATGTGGTTACAACAGGTTTTCCATATTTTTTATCTGGCGATTATCTTTTTAGGCTTTGTTGTGACGGCAGGGCGTTACCTCTATAGCAAAAAGCCGCTGACTCTAAATAAAGTCGCGGTCTTTGACTTACTGACCAGTATCGCGATTGTCATTTTACTGGTAGCGCATTTCACTGATTTGGTGCGCTCTGGGATGTCGGTCGCTGTTGATGGCTTTGTTGCCATCAAAATTGCCGTCTTTGTGACCTTTATTCGTGAAATATCTGACCACGATTTTAATCTCAATCGTACCTTTCTAAACCCTGCACAGTTTTTTATCTTAAGCTTCCTGTCATTAGTATTGGTCGGGGCATTGCTACTGATGATGCCCAATGCAACGACGCAGCCGCTGTCTTTCATGGATGCGCTCTTTACCGCGACCAGTGCTGTCTGTGTGACTGGTCTCATCGTGGTAGATACGGCGACTTATTTCACAACTTTTGGGCAAGTCATTATCATGGGGCTGATACAGATCGGCGGCTTGGGTATTTTGACTTTTGTGACGTATTTTAGTTATTTCTTTAAGGGCGGTGTCAGTTATGAGACGCAGGCGAGCATCAGTGAGATGTCTTACATGCGCGGCATGGGTGATGTGGTATCGACCCTCAAGTCCATCCTATATGTGACATTTGCCGTTGAGGCAGTGGCTGCGGCACTCATTTATATTAGCATTTATGACATACCAGATATGGATTGGTCTGAGCAGTTATTCTTCTCTGTTTTCCATGCGATTTCTGCGTTCTGTAATGCTGGATTTTCTACATTTAGCGCTGGCATGTATGATGACGCGCTACGTTTTAATTACCCCCTACAACTGATCATTGCCACTACTTTTATCTTTGGTGGCATGGGTTTTGTCATTGTGGTCAATGTGCTGCGTTATTTACGTGATCGTGCCGAGCGCCTGATATATCGCCATGATCAGCGTTATATTTATCGACCATGGTTGCTCAATATTAATAGCCGCATAACCTTGATTACGACGGGTGCTTTATTGTTGGTAGGTCTCATCGGTGTGATGATATTTGAATATAACAATGTGCTGGCAGACCATCGCAGTTTTTTCGGTAAGCTTGTCACAGGGCTGTTTACTGCTGCCACGCCGCGAACCGCAGGATTTAATACCATCGACATGGGGGAACTCGCGTTTCCCACGATTATGTTGACGATATTTTTGATGTGGATTGGTGCCTCGCCAAACTCGACGGGCGGTGGTATCAAAACCAGTACGTTTGCGATTGCCCTGTTAAACACTTTGAGTTTGGCACGTGGTCAGACCAATGTTGAGGTATTTAAGCGCCAGATTGCCGACATCTCGATTCGCCGTGCATTTTCTATTATGTGGCTGTCTTTGTTGGTCATCGGTATGGGGGTAACGCTCATCAGCTATGATCAACCAGAGCTTGATTTAATCAAGGTGGTTTTTGAGTGTTTTTCAGCTTACAGCACGGTGGGATTAAGTTTGAATTTGACGACAGAGTTATCAGATTTTAGCAAAATGGTGGTATCTGTCATTATGTTTGTTGGGCGCGTCAGCATGTTGACCATCTTTATTGCCCTACTTAAAAATAGACGCCAGCGCAATTATCGCTACCCAACTGAAGAAATCACGATCAATTAAATGGTCGTAAATAAGCCATTTCATCATTAAAAAATACTGAAAAAGGTTAATAAGGTTATGAAATATATCATCGTAGGGCTAGGGAACTTTGGCTCATCGCTAGGCATGGCTTTGACCCGTCAGGGGCACGAAGTGATTGCCATTGACAGCAGCATACAAAAGGTTGAGGCGTATAAGGAAGTCATCTCTCATACCATCTGTATGGATGCTACGGATGAATATACCGTCAATGGGTTACCGATTATCGACACCGATATCGTTATTGTCGCAATCGGTGAAGACCAAGGCGCAAACGTTATGGCGACTGCATTATTTAAAACCCTAAAAGCGAAACGTTTGATCAGTCGTAGTATCAATCCACTGCACGAAAAAGTGTTGCAAGCTATCGGTGTGGACGACCTTATTCATCCTGAAAAAGAGGCGGCCAATCGCTGGGCCAAACGGCTGTCGCTACGTTATTTCGTCGACTCGTTTGAGCTGAGTGATCATTTCAGTATGGTAGAGATTAGCATTCCCAAGTCGTTGATTGGTCAGACTGTTGATGACTTGCAGTTGGAGCAAAAGTTCAATATTCGATTGCTTAGTACCTTGCGCTATGAGTATTATGAAGACAGCTTTGGTCGTACGCAAAGTAAGCCTAGTATTAAAGGCTTGGCTGCGCCTGAGCAAGTATTGCAAGATAACGACGTATTGGTCATCTACGGTGCTAACAAGCATATCAACGAGTTTCTGCGTAGTGTCGGTGTGAAAATCAAATAAACATTTGCAACAGCCGTGACATGAAAAGGCAAAGGGGAAACTTATGAGTAAGCGCACTATATCCATCTTGTTGCTTGCGACGATGGCGTTGTTGTCAGGCTGTGATCAGACGCCGCAAGACCCGAACGTGTTGTATTCAGAAAAACATCAAGACCCCATTCAAGAGCTGGAGATGACAACAGCGGTTGATCGTAGCCAGTTTGCCTATAAACAAACCTTTTATGTGCCCATTTATTCTGACATTTATACCGACAGAGACAATCGTAAAGTATTGCTATCAGCGACTTTGAGTGTACGCAATACCACGCTAAAAAAATCACTGTATATCAATAAAATTGACTACTATGGCACTGATGGAACCTTTATCAAATCCTATTTAACCAAACCGATTGAGCTTCCAGCAATGGCCACGCTCAATTATATCGTCGAAAAAGAAGAGGATAAAGGCGGATCGGGCGCCAACTTTATCATCGAAGTCGAAGGGATAGACGAGACGGTCAAGCCTGTCATTGAGGCGGTGATGATTGGTAATTTTAGCAATAAAGGCTTTGCATTTAGTACAGAAGGTACGCCAGTGGTGCATTGATTAAGGATAATAAAATCCAAGGAAGGGATATGTCTGCAACCAAAGAAGAAATTGTCGCCTTTATGGCGTTGGAATTTCCACAAACCAAATGTGTCATCGAGGCAGTCGGTGACAATCGCTCGACTTTATCACACGATATTGGTATCAATGAATTGCGTCCCGGTGGTACGGTCTCTGGACCAGTATTGATGAGCATCGCTGATGTGGCTCTCTATGTGGCGATACTTGGTAAAATAGGTATTGTGCCATTAACGGTGACGACGAGTTTGACCATTAACTTCCTGCGCAAACCCTCAGCAGAAGCACGTATTATCGCTGAGTGTACGTTGATGAAAGTTGGGCGCACCCTAATCGTTGGCGAGGTTGCGCTTTATTCTGAAGGCTCTCGTGACATGGTGGCTCACGTAGTTGGCACGTATTCCGTACCGCCTCAGCACGTTTAGCTATTTTTAGCCTATATTTAAAATGAGGACATGCTCTAAAAAAGCAGTGCTATAAAAATCAATGTCATAAAATTAATGCTGATAAGGACTGCTACTGTTTGGTTGCCTCGACCTGAATGTTTAAGTGAAGGTTTTTAGTGACGCCAAACCACGCATATTTATCGATATTCCATTTGGTGCGATCAATCATCGCCGTAAAATCCCCACCACAAATATCTTTTTTGAGCGTAGGGTGTAGATAACAGTCAAACTTAGTCGCTGTTAAGCTAATAGGGTGGGTTTCGCCATGCAGCGTTAGATGACCGTCTACTTTTGTGACCATTGGGCGTGATTTGTCTTGGCTAAAATACCATTTGTTAGAATCAAAACGTGCCAACGGAAAGCGCTGCATATCAAAGAAGCTAGGGCCTGTCAAAGTCTGGTTAAATGCTTTATTTCCCGTATTTAGAGAGCTGATCGGAATGACCAAGGAGATATTGCCAGTTTTTAAACTTGAGTCATATTGCAGTTGACCTTGGACATTATAAAAGCCGCCCGCAGTGGCAGGGGATTGGAAGCGTTCAATGGCAAAGCGCACATGGGTGCCAGCAGGATTGATGGTATAACTGGCGGCATGGCTGCTATGTGCAGCGCTTATTATTAATAATGGCAGTGCCAATGTTAATATCAATGTCAGTAAAGGGTAGAGATGTGATTTTTTTAGAATAAAAGATAGGATGCTCATAGCTACATTCCTTTGCGGGCTATTGATAAATAAAGAACGTCGTCGACGAGCGCAATCCATGCTGTTACTCAATATTAAGTCAGGCAGTCATAACTATTTATACATTATTTATCAAATACTCAGTAGCTTTATTTTTATAAGAATATCATTGTTAATTTGGCTATTATTTAACAGTTAAGATTGGGTTTTCGACGATTTTTGAAAGCTTGCCGCATCAGGTTTTTTGCCATTAGCATTGATACTGTTGGCTTTATTCGCTACTGGGTATTTAAAAAACAGCGTTGCAAGCACGCAGGTTATCGTCAATGACAGAAGCATCGATACTAATGTATGACTAAAAAAGTGATCACCAAACAGCATCTTATACAGTCCCATCGTCCATCCTACAACCGTGACTATTTCAAATATTCTATAGCGATACTGATGCAGAGTGGGTAAAAATGCCAAGCCATACAGAGAAAATCCGGCACTGGCATGAGCCGCTGGGAAGCACTTGGCAGGCGTGTTAGCGACTATATTTTGCCAAATATTTAGATAAGGCAAGTCGCCACCAAACAGTATTAAATGATTGGGGCAACTGACATGAGTGACACCTTTGAGTAGCGCAATCATACTGGGAACGGCAATTAAAACAAGCAGTAGATAACCTATTTCACGCGTGGATAAAGGCGTGAGCCGTTTATCGTACTGAGTATTTTTTATTACCAGATTGATATCTGTATCCTGTTTATGTCTCAGGATTAGAACGGCTATGAGATAAATGCCAAGCAAGATGAGTAGCAATTTAGGCAAGTCATAAAAAATAAAGGCAAAAGGTTGTGTGCCTTTTTCTAGTAGCCAGTGTCCATTAGTGTAAAAAAGCTCACTAATATGAATGTCTAATTGGCTGTGCTCAAACAACAGTGTCGCTATGATGGTCAAGCATAGGAGTTTAAGCCAGACTCCATTGGCTGAATATGTTTTCAAAATACAACACTCAATAATGCCATCATCCACAAGATAAATAGCAGCAGTAATGCCAAAAATTGCGCCGCAGAGCCAACATCTTTGGCTATCTTTGCCAGTGGATGCTTGGCGGTCGATGTGTGATCGACACTGGCTTCGATTCCAGTATTAATGAGTTCGACAATTAATGATAAGAAAGAGGCGACGACCAGCAGCATTTTGATGCTGATAGTAAAAGGGCACAATATAATCGCCGTGAATAATATGAGATTGAGCCAAAATACTTGTCGAAAAGCCGCCTCAAATTTGTAAGCTGCTTTAAAGCCGTCCAGAGAGTAACCAGCGGCTTTTATAATGCGATAAAATCCTGTTTTACCCTTGGCGTCACTGGCATAGCTATGAGGTAGCAGCTGTTTTTTGCCTGCTATTGGGCTTAAACCCCCACCACTCGTCGACTGGTTTTCAAAATTAATAGGGTTTGCTTTATTCATATCCAATGCTTCACAGTCTATTAATATCAAGATATGCGATAAATTTTAATAATTTAATCGTGGTCGAATGTTCAACATGCCCTAAGTATAAGCGGGCAGGCATTAAGAAAACGTTAAGCTTTTTTAAAATAGAGATCTTCTCTAATGATAATTGATGATAAAAGTACTGCCACCTAGCGGGTTGATTTGGTGAGTAAGTTGCCAGCCCATATGTGTCATGATGCGCTGTACGATACTGAGCCCCAAGCCTGTGCCTTCTACTGGATAATGGGCGTCAGCTGCCGATGACGATTCTGTATCCAATGAGATGTCTTTATACTGCTGCTCTAGACGCTCAAATCTCTCATATAGCAGCGGCATCATCACCTCAGGAATACCTAGACCAGTATCAGTGACGGTGATTTTTTCAGCATCGATAGTGATGATGACCTCACCCTCATCGGTGTACTGAAACGCATTTTTTATCAAATTACCCAGGGCCATTTTTAGTAGTTCAGGTCGTACGTGTGCGACATACAGCTGTTCTGCGACTATTTTACAAGTGACTGACTTATGGCGAAGCAAGTAATTTAAGCGCTGTACTTCATTTAACGCGATGTCATTGATAGACGTTGGCGGTGCATCCAGTTCTTCAGGAGCACGAGACAGCAATAATAAGGCGCTGATAATCTCCGAGGTTTCTTTGGCGGTCGTACTGATACGAGTGGCAAATGCGCTCAAGTGAGGGTCGTTTTCTAGTTGTGAGGACAATACTTCTGATGCCCCCATGATAATCGTCAAAGGCGTGCGCAGCTCGTGACTGACATCACCAGTAAATAGCTGCTCGCGTTTGAGGTACTGCTCAAGTTTGTGGTTTTTTTCATCGATTGCGCGTGCTAACACGCCAACCTCGGAGGGCAGATGCGTCAATTCCGTCAAGTTGCGATGATCTGTTTCTACGGCTTGCTTTAAGTCTAATAAAGGTTTAATGATTTGCTTGGAGGACAGCGATGAAAATATCGCTGCAATCAATAAGCTCAAAATGACTGCTACTTTTAGGGCGTTGGCAAATATGTCTTCTAAATGCTCAAATATGGCCAAAACAGGGTAATTCCCCATCACCATTTCAGTATTTTCTAAGTAAGTTAAAATGTAGTTTTCTTTGTCTTTTTTATAATTAAAAAAATGTAACTCTGTCGTCGATTGACCCTTTTTAGTGGTGACAGTGACGGGCATCTCTTGTACGGTTTGGGTGGCCAGTTTTTGCAGATTGCTCGGTGCGTTATCGAAGCGATAAATTTTAATACCCGGTTCAGCCGTATAAATAGGTTGATCGCCTTCTTTTTCTTGGCTAAGCTCTAACTGTTGCAATAAGCGAGCTTTGACCAGCTGTTGCTCCATTCTGACTTCGGCATACATGAAAATACTGACGAAAGTGGCACACAGCAATAGGGCAAATAACAAGTAGGAGAGTCGAAACTTATTGGCGATGGAGTCGATATTAAACATGGTGTTTACTTCGTTGTGAAAGAAGATATGAAAGACAGTAAGAGTCAAATAAGGACATCAGACGATGATTTTTTAGGCTTTATCTGGATCAATAATCTGATAACCGACACCAGGCAACGTGACTATCATGATTTTATCGAACGGCTTATCTACCTGCGCACGGACCCCATGCATGTGAGTACGCAGTGCATCACTGCTTGGTATGTCTTCGCCCCATACTTTTTCTTCCAGCTCGGTTTTGCTAACCACGCGCGGCGCCGCACTCATCAAGGTATGTAGTATTTTGAAGCCTGTTGGTGTGAGTTTTAGCGACTTACCTTCACGTGTAATCGTATGCTCACTATGGTTTAAAGACAACGTGCCAACGGTTAAACCATGCTCAAAATGATCATCTTTATGTCGGCGTATGAGAGCCTTAATACGAGATTCTAATTCCACCAATGAGAAAGGCTTAACCAGATAATCGTCAGCGCCACTATCGAATCCTGCCACTTTATCTAAAATCGTATCGCGAGCGGTCAGCATCAATACTGGCGTTTTGTCATGCAGCTCTTCCCTGAGATTTTTGCACAGTTTAGTGCCGTCCATACCCGGCAGCATGACATCTAACAAGATGACGTCATATCGATTATTCGATGCGAGCGTTAAGCCACTAATGCCATTATGGGCATTGTCTAGCTCAAAGCCTTTCGGCTCAAAAAAAGCATAAATATTGGCGACGATATCGGGATTGTCTTCAATGATGAGTATCTTGTACATGAGTATTATTACCTAAAAAGGCGGAGCGATGATAAAGAGTTCAATTAGCCACTTTAAAAAAGGTGGGTGCTGCTTTGGTTTCGTCAGTGGTGATACCAAAAAACTGAAGCAAGGTTGGCGTAATAAAATCATGTGATACAGGCTGATCAATCATGTTAGCTAAGCTACTTTTAGCAATAGTGCTGCTATCAATGCCATTGCCAGTCGGTGACCAAATAATCACTGGCACATGCTTTTGTGCATTTGGCGCAATAGCGTATGGCAGACCATGCAAGTAAATATTGTTTTCGCCCAAACTTTCTCCATGATCACTAATATATACCATCACCACCTCATAATCTTGCTCATAGGGTTTTAAGGTGTCGATCACGCTATTTAAAAAATAATCTGTATAACGAATGGCATTGTCATAACCATTGATAACCGATTGGTTGTCGCATTTTGATAGCTCATTGGTCATACAGACGGGCTGATATTCTGCAAAATCTTTAGGGTAACGCTTAAAATAGGCGGGTCCATGATTGCCCATTTGATGCAGCAAAATAAGTGTGTCTTTAGGTGTCTCTTTCTGTGAGCTGCCTGACTTAACCAGTTTATCAAAACCATCAAGCATGCCTATATCTCGACACTCAATATCACAATCTGGATTGAGCGCGGTTGTTTTATAATCCTCAAAAGTTACGCGGTCAGCCACCCCTTTGGCGCTAGAGTTATTGTCTCGCCAAACGACATTGACGCCTTGCTTGTGTAGTGTATCGAGCACGTTTTCATTATAGCTAGCGCTATCAGGGTCATAATTTTCTCTATTGGCGTAGCTAAACATGCAGGGTACTGAATAGGCGGTAGATGTGCCGCATGACGAGGCGTCTTTAAAGCTGTAAATGTCTGATTTTTTTGAAAGCAAAGGCGTGGTGTTGCGTTCATAACCGTTTAAGCCAATATGGTCAGCGCGAACGGTTTCTCCTACTACAAATACCATCAACTTAGGTTTTACAGCGCTGTTGCTAGTGTTAATAATAATGCTGCGTTTTGCATCTGTGGCATGAGGGATTAGCGTATCGGGACGACGGCGCTCAGCGATATAATCAGTACCCAGTTTGATGACAGAATAAACAGGAGTAATAGGATTAACATAACTACGGACTATTTTGTGCTGGCGAAAAAAGCTGGCGTATTGGTCACCAAATGGCACCAGACACACCGCTATCAATACGATAGATAATAATAGGGTGACTGATTTTTGAAGGGTTGCTTGTTGCCAAGATAATCGCTTTAGACGAATGTTACCAATCATGAAAGCAGGTACTATACCTAGTAAAAACAGGCGAATAAATAGACTGGGCGCCATTAATCCCATGGCTTCTGCTTGATCAGTTTGTAAGCCGTTAATGAGCATATCACGATTAAATATCGTCCCGTAGGCGTCGGTAAAGTAACCACAGATAGCTGCAATCAGCACCATTATGATAAGCACTAATTTTGCCGTTGAGCGATGACACAGCAGTGACAACACCAACCACATCAGCCCAAATAATAAGCCTATGATGGAAAAAATAAAGCCCGTGTTTGTGCTAAATGGATAAACGCTGAGTACTTGCTCAAAAAAGCCAATATTCGCCGTCGCTACTAAGTACAGAGCAACGACTATGACCAGATGATTGAGATTGATCTCGCGATTATAGAGCTTGCTTAGGGAGTGGCTTTTTTTATTGGCTTTGGGCGCATCGATTTTGGCGGCTTGAGATATTGACATACAAGTACTTCTCAACAGGATGGTAAGGAGTGTAATGCCTTACAGTAACAAGTACGCTGTTAAGAAGATGTTAAGGTGGTTGAATTCAATGAGATATTAGGACATATTAGGGTCTGTTGAACATTCACAAATAGGCACTGCTGATTGATCAAATCGTTTCAGACAAGGCGCAAATTGAAGATAATGCTCGTGCCTTAGCTAGACTTGCAACACAGTATGAAGCGATTTTAACATCAGCTCAAAGAGACAGGACTCTTTTTTGCCGCTTCGTCATTAAAAACATCCGCTTAGAACGACTAAACTAGATATTTTTAATCTAAAATCGACTAAAAAATAGTCACTGTCAGTGCCGTGGTCGAATGTTCAACAGACCCTAATAACCTAAACGATGACACGTCCTAATTTAATCCTGTGCGAAAGAGCGTACCAACGACAACAAAGGCGACAGAAAACAAAGTGACCAATATGATATTGATTGAAAATCCTTTCAGGGTCTGAATAGACAATCTGGGTATTCGATAGAAACGAGCGTGCAGGGCAACCAGAACAGTCATTAGCAATAATAGTAATTTGAGACTAATAAGAATACTAAAATCATTATCAAGTTTAAACCATGCAGCAATGTTGGGTAATATCTGGTAGGCCATCCAAAGTCCAGTGATTATTTGCAGCACCAAAGCCGGCATCCCAACCCTCTCAAACAGCTGCTCAAATTGCATCAGACCATCAATATTTCGGGATGATAGTGCTTTTGGTAATACCACCAAGGTCAAAATCAGATGACCACCTGTCCAGACAGTAGCGCTTAACAAGTGTAGTATGAGTATATAGTTAAGCATAGATAACAATCCTTAAATGCCACTGACATAGGGCTTTATGTCGATTAACTGAGGTACTTAATCATGAAACGCGCCGCACAATTACAACCATTATCTCGTCAACATCATCTAGGTCTAAATCTATCTCGCCATGCTAAAGAGTGTGCTGATGAACCTAACGCAATTGCCGAGCATTGGCTAAATATCACGTCTTATATTAACGAGATGCAACAGCATTTTCAGATTGAAGACAATCTAATGGCTCATGCCTTACAGCCTCATAGCAGCTCCAAACCTGAGGTGGCATCGGTACTAAATACACTTGATGCGCAGCACAAGTCCCTGCATGCACTCATGGCAGAGGTTCAAGATTTGCCGCAATCTCAAAGCAATCACGTCACCGTTGGACAAGTCAAAAAACTCGCCACCTTGCTATATGATCATATTCGTTTTGAAGAACGAGAATGGTTTCCTATCGTTGAGCGCTATCTGACAACAGAAGAATTAGAGGCTATTTATGATGCCAGTCCAGACAGTATCAAACGCTCAGATGAGAACCGTTAGAGCACGTTTTTTATCAAAGTTGTCTTACTCTATAGCAAGATAACCTGCGTCAGAAAAATACTGCTGTCCAGCAGGCGAGCGCAGATAGTTTGAAAAATCGGTCGCGGCAGTAGTGTCACTAATCACCAACCCGTCTTGCAAAATAGGAGGATAAGCGTCTGGCGCTAACGTATAGAACTGCTCAGGCATGGCTTTAATCGCTGTCAGTTGTGATTGAGCGACAAAGCCATAATCGACATTACCAGTGTGCGCATATTGAAACGCTTGCCCGATATTTTCAGCTTGAATAATGCGACTTTGCTCAGTGAGAGTGTCAAAGATGTTTTGTGATTGCAGGTACGCTTGCGCCGACTTACCATAAGGGGCGAGTTCTGGATTGGCAATGGTGATTTTGCTATCAGATTCAGACATCAATAATGCATTTAAGGTAGTAGGGTTGAGTCCTTTAAGGGACTTGTTAACACTATAAAGTGCCAGCTGACCTTGGGTATAAGTAAAGGGCTCGTGGGTTGCTTCGTCAGCAGATTTTGCGTTATCTAGTTTTTCTTTGGCAAGTTTGGCAGGGAATTCTTGATTGGCGGATAAAAATATATCGTAAGGTGCGCCAGAGGTAATCTGCGCATATAATTTACCTGAAGAGGCATAAGTCACGTCAATCGCTTGTGCAGGCAAGTTCTTATCCATTTTATAACCCGCAATAATCTCAGGCAATACATCTGATAAGTTGGCAGCCGCTGCGATGCGCAGTGTTTGACTTTGCTCAGTGGTGTTGTCGACATCTGATTGGACTGGCTGAGTGGTTTGCTCTTTGCTACAAGCGGTGAGCGTTAATGCTAAGCAAGCTGATATTGTTATTATTTTAATCATTATTATGAAGCCTTCTTATTATTGCTCGCCAGTGTCGTTCACTGTTATTGCTAAAGGTTAGCTATCGCTTTGAGTAGTCATTATTACCCATTATTACTAAGCCATTTAGAGGAATCATCTTGGTAATATTCTTGCTTCCAAACTGGAATGTCGGCTTTAATAGTATCCAATATCCAGCGACAAGCATCAAAGGCAGGATAGCGATGGGCGGAAACCACGCCAACCCAAATAGCGACATCACCAATTTCTAATGCACCGATACGATGGATGGCAATGGCATGGGTAATCTCAAAGCGCTTTTTGGCTTCTTCAATAATGGCGCGACCTTGATTGATGGCAAGATCTTCGTAGCCATAATAAGTCAAACGATTGACGCTACTGGCATTATTATAATTGCGTACCCGTCCTTCAAAGCAGACAAACGCGCCGCAACTGTCATCATCAAGGGTGCTTTTAAGACGACCTTCATCAATATCGGTATCTAACAGCGCAAAACCATCACGTTCAGCGATGAGGTACGCCTCATCAATGGTACGTTTAATGCTCATCGATTGACCGTGTACATTGTCTGTCATAACCATTTTCTCTTATTATTTTTAAGATTCTTAGTGATACAAATGATAGTGTGGTTTTAACCACCAGCCACTGGGGTGATAAAAACCACACTATCACCCTCATAAATCTCATCTGTCCACTTTGCAAAATAGTCATTGACCGCCACGCGTAGCTCTGACTGCGGACGACTAAAGCGATGCTTTTGGCTCAGCTGTTCATACAGTTCGGTCAATGAAGTTGACTGTGGCACAGTGACTGTTTCTTCATGACAATTGGCTTCATCAGCTAAGCTAGCGAAATATAAGACGTTAATATTCATCGTGGTGTCTAACTTAGAATTTGTATTGCTTTCTATTAAAGTGCTCATAGCAATCTCCCTTATTTCTGAACTGCTTATTAACAGTTTAATTTTATAGTTTTCAAATTACTTTCAGGCATGTTGATAATCGGACTTACCGCCGGTTTTTTTCATTAAATGAATATTATCAATCACAATGTCATGCGAGATGGCTTTGGTCATGTCATAAATGGTCAAGCAAGCGACACTGACGGCGGTTAATGCTTCCATTTCTACCCCCGTTTTATGAGTAACTTTAACCGTGGCAGTCACAGTGATACTGTTTTGGTCATCATCGTATGCAAAGCTTAAGCTAATTTTATCTAAGGGCAAAGGATGGCAAAGTGGAATCAAGTCGTGGGTGCGTTTGGCTGCCATGATACCGGCAATATGAGCAGTCTGAGTGATGCTACCTTTTTTGGTCATGCCGTCAGCGGCTTTGATTTGCGTATAAATGTCTGCAGGAAAAACCACTTGTCCGAGAGCACAAGCTTCTCTGGTGCTAGCCGTTTTGCCACTCACATCGACCATGGTAATATCACCGTCGCTGTCTAAATGGGATAAGCCAGATTGATTGTTTTTATTATTGTTGTTCACTTGGTCGCTATTCATTTTTCATTTCTCTTAAATGGCCAGTTTTTATCAGATGGTCAGCTTCTCTCAATAAACCTTTTTATAAGTCGTTTAGTTTATAAGTCATTTAAAGCTAAACAAGCACGTGCAAAATCTTTAGGCGTATTAAAATTGGTCAAATACTGCCAGTTTTTTGCAAAAGGGACGGGCTGCACAATCGGCTGAATAAACTTCATCACTTGCCGTTGCTCATCGTCAATATAACGCTTTAAATCAGGCTCAATACTTAAACGATATAAACCTAACAAGGGGTATAGGTGATGTTCATCGGTTAGGCAAATCACAGTTTTATCAGGATTTTTCGTGATATAAGGTTGCAGTTTTTGCCATAAATCAGTGACAGGAATTAAGCTGTCACAGCTGATAACCATTAACCAAGATATATGTGGGCTTGTGTCTGTCGTTAATTCTATTGAGCTTGTCACAGATTGCAGCGCTGCTTCAATCGCTACCAACGCGCCGCCGGTTTCAATCGGTTTATCATCATTGCTTGACAGAATCTTGTTAGAAAGATCGTTAGCAGATAGATAATCAGTAATATAAGAAATTGATGACTGCGGGTTTTTTTCGATCAAATCGTGATTGACTGTAAAGTTACGCCCATTATCGGCAATCATAATAGATATATTGCTTATCATCGCAGCACTCAATTCAAGTGCCTGTCTGACATGATAATCAAGCAAACGCTCACCTGTCGGTAGTATCAACTCAGCTTTTGGCGATCCCATACGTTTGGATGCGCCGCCCGCCAAAATAACGATACCTGCTAAATGATTGAATCTATCTACTTCGATTAAGCTACCCACAACTTCAAGCATGAATTAATCGTGACCTGGATTGGTGCGCATAAAGTGTGGGACAAAATTACAGGGGCGTGTGCGGCTATCAAGCTGCTCTTGTAAGATACCTTCCCAAGCAGTGCGGCAAGCGCCTGATGAGCCGGGTAAGCAAAAAATGCCCGTGCCATTTGCCATGCCAGCGACGGCGCGAGATTGAATCGTCGACATGCCGATATCGTCTTTTGAGATTAAGCGGAACATCTCACCAAAACCATCGACCGATTTATCAAATAATACGCCGACCGCTTCTGGCATGCTGTCGCGGATATAAAAGCCAGTACCGCCCGTGGTGATAATAGCGTGCACATCTGGGTCGGCAATCCAACCGCTGATGACGGCTCTGATTTTATAAATATCATCAATAATCAGCTGACGATCAGCCAGCTGATGACCTGCTGTGGTCAGTTGGTCAACCAAATACTGCCCTGAGGTATCTTCTGCAAGAGTACGACTATCAGAAACCGTTAAGATGGCGATATTAAGCGGGGTAAAGGGTGCTTGCAGCTTACTCATGAATAATCCTTAATAAATACGCTTGTTATGGAAATAGAAGTTTTTATTATTGATACATTATTGATTTTACCCACCAATCATCGACAAATTATTCATCATGCCGCTGTTTGATTCGTGAAGATAATGATGTTCAGGTTTGATTGGCATAAAGCTATGCAGGGTATTAACAAGTCCTGCGACATCATCTTGTTCCAGATGCTGACGAATATCGTAGTTACCTTGGTCAAATAAGCACAAATGCACCTTGCCTTGGCTACTGACCCGCAGGCGATTGCAGCTGTCACAAAAATGAGCGGCATAAGGAGCAATTAGTCCGATACGCCCTTGAGAATCTGGATGGCTATATTCTATGGCTGGCCCATCGTTGCTGCCACGTATATGAGTTTGCCAGCCATTTTTTAATAAATAATTGGTAATAATATCGGACTGTGCATGCTGCGCAAAAAATAAATCGCTATTATCACTGGTCTGCATAAATTCAATAAAGCGATAAGTGACCGCTCTGTTTTTAACATAGTCGATAGCATTCATCAAATTTTCAAAAGCAGTCTCAGCCATTAAAATACTATTTATTTTTAGCTTAATATCTGTGGTCGCAAGCAAAGTATCCATGTCCGCCAAGAGCTGCGGCAACATATCAAAGCCAGTCATTTTATGGAAGGTTGCGGCATCAAAGCTGTCCATACTGATATTAAGCTGATTCAGTCCAGCCGCTTGCCATCTGGCTAAGTGCTTACCAAGTTTATAACCATTACTGGTCATGGCGACGGTTTCAATGCCTTCAGTGTTTTTGATGGTTTTAATAATATCGACCACATCACGGCGTATAGAGGGTTCACCGCCCGTAATTCTGACTTTTTTAGTACCAACTTCGGCAAATCCGCGGACTAAGGTAGCAATTTCAGTAACGCTAAGCTCGTTTTGTGGTGGTTTGCCTTGATAGCCATCTGGCAGGCAATATTCACAGCGAAAATTACAGAAATCAGTAATCGACAGACGCAAATAGGTGAGACGTCGTGCGAAACCATCGGTTAATGGTTGAGAGAGCGTGACCGGAAAATACGTCGACGTGCTAGCAGCTTTTGTTGCAACGTTCGATGATGAGTCACCATCAAAAATAACGGGTGCAGCGGCAGGCGAATACAATTGCGCATTACCTAGGGTAGGGGCAAGATGGTTCATAGATGATTACCATTAATATTAAGTATAGTGTGTACTTTTAGGCGTTGCCTCAGGTTGTGAGTGGGAAGTTCTATTTAAACACGATTATGACAGCTTGCTAGCAAATAACCATTCACCGTAAGTGACCCAAAAACTACCACTAAAGTAGTAGATGCTACTTGGTTATGATTTTTAAAATCAACATACGCCCCAAGCAGTTTCTCATGATTCATGGCTAATCAATAGTATAAAGAATGATTAACTGTGTAACGCTTTACACCCTTGATTAGCCATGAATCTTTTTAGCTATACTGTTATTAATGATTCAATTATTTAGCTGTTGTTTAGCGATTATTTAGTAATGCAACCAAGGGAAAGGTTGCACTTTTACGGTTTCACCAGCGGCTACATTGCCAGAATCTTGTGCTAGTACAATGAAGCAGTTGGCGTGGCTTAGTTGTTTGATACGGTGTGATTGTTGCTTGGTAAAGCTTTCAACTTGGAAATCGCCAAGTTCGTTTTGGGACAATATACCTCTTTGAAAATCCATCCGTCCCGCTGATTTTTTGACATCATTTTTAAGCGTTGCAGTGAGACTCAATTGTATGGGTCGCTCTTGTGGCGCAGCGCCTGCCATCTGCCACAAGGCTGGAATGACAAATTGTAGGCTACCAACGATGGTCGATAAGGGATTGCCGGGCAAGCCAAAATATAGCACGGGCTTGGCAAGATCTTTAGTCAGCTCGCCAAAGACAAATGGCTTACCGGGTTTCATCGCAACTTTATAGTGGTTAATCTGTCCAAGCTGCCCAATGACAGTGGTTAAAAAATCATAGTCGCCAACCGATACCCCAGCCGTGGAGATAAGGACGTCGCACTCTTGCATGGCTTGGGTTACGGCGGCGATGGTTTTATCTAAATCATCTGGGATAATGCCATAATCACGAATAGTAATGGGTAAATCAGCGAGTAAGCTTTTTAAAGTGGGGGTATTAGAGTTATAGATTTGCGCCAAACTGGTCAGCTCATTGCCAATCGCAACTAGCTCATCACCTGTTGCGAGTACACCAACGGTTAAAGGCTGATATACCGTCACTTGACCAAAACCCAAATTAGCCAGTAAGCTAATATCAGCAGGATTTAGGCGCTTACCCTTTAACAAAACTGCTTCGCCAGCTTCAATCTCTTCGCCTTGTTTACGGATATTGTCATCATGCTTAGCGTCTTGACTGAGAGTAATGGCATAGGGCTGCGATTTATCAATGCTATCTTTTATGGCGGTAAAGTTGGTATTTTCTTGCATGATGACCGTATCGCAGCTGTCAGGAACGACCGCACCGGTAAAAATACGCACCCCTTGTCCTGCTGAAATGTCGCCACTATAAGGACTGCCCGCTTGTGATTCACCCACGATATCAATCGTGCTGTCTGCTGAGAGTAGACTGTCTTTAGCGATCGCATAACCATCCATCGCCGATAGATTTTGTCTTGGTATAGCAAAAGGCGAGACGATATCTTCTGCCAATATATGATGACGGCTGTCTAATAAGTCGTAGCACGCGACCACTCTTTTATATAGCGGATAGTCGTTAGTATTATAAGTTTCTATGCGCTGCTGTATTTCAGAGATAAGTCCTGCAACCGTAATCATAAACGTCTACTCATTTTATTAATATTGAACTGTGTTATTGATATTGAACGACACATAGCATAAAAAGTGTGTTGTATCACAAGAACCTTTATACCATAGCAGCTACTTTATAACATAAGAATTAAGTGACCGACAGCGGACTGCTTAGCCGCGGAATATATTCTCTTGCTCAAGCGTCATCTCGATACCTTGGATATCAGCCTCATGCGCTAAGGTAAACAAGTAATCGCATAATGATTGGTGAAAGGCTTGTTGGCTCAATTTATTATGGATTGCAGGACTGACTTGCTCATAAGTCATCTGTATCCCAAGTTCTTTATTGAGCACCTCAACGATGTGAAAACCGTAACGGCTTTCGATAGGGCTTGGCGCAAGTCCTTTATCGAGCTTAAATAATACACCTTCAAATTCTGGTACGGTTTGACCTTTGCTAATCACACCCAGTTTGCCACCTTGCTCTTTTGAAGGGCAAGCCGAATGTTGGCGTGCTAACTGGATAAACTCGGCATCAGGATTGGCGTTATTTTTGATTTGCTCGATAAACTCGTACGCGGTCTTTTTGAGCTTTAGGCGCTCATCGCCATCTTCAGGCGGGCATGCCAATAAAATATGGCGTACGGTCATAATGGGATCAGTCTTAAAGTCAGTCATATTCTGCTTATAATAGCGCTCACAAGTTGCCATATCTGGCATCGTTGCTTGAACGTTTTTGTCTATTAAAGTAGAAATGGCTTGCTCTTCGTCGTTTTCCCATGCCGCTTCACCAAGGCTTGGCTCATCTAAAACTGCCAATCTCAGTAATTCGCGCACGACCAGCGCTTGTGTCGCTAAAAAGACGGCGTCTTCTTTGTTTTCTGCTGGATGATATTGCAGCTCTTGAGCGATATTGGTTCTATCTATCATCACCCCATTGACCGTCACTGAAGGCAGCTCATCACGGCTAGAGGCAATCAGGTTTTTATGGTTGCTGCGCTCTTCCGCCATCGCTTTTTCGATGAACTCTTGGTCAGAATGCGGTTTTTGCAAATCAGACAAGGTTGGCATTACTCTAAGAATATCATCACCGCGACCAGTAGAGGTGTGATCGGCATGACTGTGACTGTGACTGTGACTGTGATTGTCATTATCATGGCTGTGATGATTACCACTGTGCACATGAGCGTTTTGGTTGGTCGCATGGTCGGCTGGATTGTAGGTACTGACAGTCATGGCTTTGCTCCACTAAGGATTCTGGTAATAGAAATTCTAAAATATAGGGCGTGTTGATTTATCGTTAAAGGTAGGGTAAAGAGCAGTATCTAGGTGAGGATAGGGTTAAAAATGCCGTTCCATTTAGATACTGCTCTACAGCCTTACTGAGAGTTCTTTTGTCTGACAATTTGATAGCGACGCCCGAAATACCAAATTGGCGCACTAATGATATGAATAAGCCGTGTAAACGGAAATATCGCAATCAGGGTGATGCCGAGCGCCATATGCAGCTGATAAATTAAGTCAGTTTGCTCAATGCGCGCCGCTGCCTGCAAAGGTCTTAAGATTGTGATGTCCTGTGCCCAGCCTGCCAAATTCATCATGGTATAGCCATCTAAATGCTTCACTGACGTAAAGATGGACAGCAGACCTAAGTTCAGCTGGATAAATAACAGCACCAGTACCAGCTTGTCTGAGAACGATGAGGTGTTTGAGATACGGTCATCAGTAAAGCGTCGCCACATGAGCATGACCAAACCGAACCAACAAAACACGCCTGCGATACCTCCAACGACCACTGCTAATATCTGCTTATGCCCAGCGCTGATAAATCTGTCATAAAGAAAATGCGGCGTCAACATGCCAAATAAATGACCGAGGAGCACCACGATAATGCCAACGTGGAATAAGTTGCTGGCAAGGCGCATGTTTTTGCTTCTGAGCATTTGCGTCGAGCCTGTCTTCCATGAATACTGAGATAAATCAAAACGTACCCAAGTACCAATAATAGCGATGGTCAATGCCACATACGGATAAACGCCAAAAAGGAAAATTTGTAGCCAGTTTAGGTTGGCTAAAGACTGCACACTAGGATCTGCGATATTCATGTCCTTTCTCCTTATTATGATTTAACCGGCTGGTTGGTTTTAAAATCTACCCAGTGCACTGGAGCATCGACCGCATTTGTAGCAGAGGCATTTTTTATACCAGCTTTTGCTGCAAGATTTTGGGTACTTGTTTGTGACGGGCAGCGCTCTTCTTGTTGCGCATCCAAAAACGTCACCACTTCTTCTTCCCATTCTTTGTCTAATGCCTCAAAGCTGTCATCACGCTTCTCTTTGCTGATTTTTTCTTGGTACTCTTCAACGATATCGAGCGGTTTACCAGCGATTTGCAATAGCGCATTAAAGCAGCCTTTATACAAGCTACCGCGACCTTCTAATCTGGCGGCAAGCAAAGCGAGGATATGGCTAACATCAGCGATATCCATACGAATTTGAATGTCGTCTTCGATAATGGTTGCTTGATACGCTAAAAATTCAAGATACAAAGGCAGATAATCAGGCAGCTCTTTGACGCTAATCTCAAAGCCAGCCTCCTGATACTGACCCATCAAATCGACCATCGCTTGACCACGGTCGCGCGATTCGCCATGTACATGCTCAAACAACCATAGTGATAAAGAACGACCGCGCTCAAACAAACCGTCATAACGCGCTTGCGCCTCAAGAGAGC
Source organism: Psychrobacter cibarius (assembly GCA_030686115.1). Lineage (NCBI taxonomy): Bacteria > Pseudomonadati > Pseudomonadota > Gammaproteobacteria > Moraxellales > Moraxellaceae > Psychrobacter > Psychrobacter cibarius. The sequence goes on along the minus strand of CP131612.1, from coordinate 2,522,382 downwards.
CGGTATCGATCAAATCTTCGATCAAGTCGATGATTTGCGTCCGTACTTCTGGGCTAATCAGCGTTGATCTGGCAACAATCTCTGTGCAATCAGCAAGCGTATCGCCTAAAAACAGCTCATTACTTGGATAGTCGATAAGTAGGCTGAGTACCTTGAGTAGCTTTAAGTCTGAAGCGCCAATCATCGGCGACTCAATCGCTGAATTAATTGGCTCATGCACTGAAGTGCTGTTATTGAGTTGAGTAGTTTGCATCTTATGACTCCCACTTTTGGACAGTATCGATGAAATCGCGGCGATTGGTTTTGCGTTGTCCAAACATGCTATTGTCCGAATGTCCTGAACAGCCTTCGCCAAAGGTGAATCCGCAACCATTACGCTCAGCGAATGCATCACTCAATGCTTCTTCACGATGCGCCGTTGGAATCACAAAGCGATCTTCGTAGTTAGCAATAGCCAAGTAGCGGTACATCTCTTCCACTTGCAGCTTGGTCAAACCCACATCATCCAAAATACTTTGGACTTCTTGTTTTTCAACCAATTGCATACGCTTGTAGCTACGCATAGCCAGTAGGCGCTTCAATGCTAGACGAACTGGCTCTTCATCGCCTGCGGTAAGCATGTTTGCTAAATAGCGCAAAGGAATACGTAAACTGTCGACATCTGGAATCAAACCATCCATACCGACTTTGCCTGCTTCAGCAGCATTTTGAATCGGTGATAATGGCGGTACATACCAAACCATCGGCAGCGTGCGGTATTCAGGATGTAGTGGTAGCGCAAGCTTCCAATCCATCGCTAGCTTATAAACTGGTGAGCGCTGCGCTGAATCAATGACCGATTGCGGTACACCGTCTTTTAATGCTTGGGCGATAACCGCAGGGTCATTTGGATCTAAAAATACGTCTAACTGTGCTTGATAAAGGTCTTGCTCGTTAGGGGTGCTTGCTGCTTCAGCGATTTTGTCCGCGTCATAAAGCAGTACGCCCAAGTAGCGGATACGACCAACACAGGTTTCTGAACAAACGGTCGGCAAGCCGGCTTCGATACGGGGATAACAGAAGATGCATTTTTCAGATTTCCCCGACTTCCAGTTGTAGTAAATCTTTTTATACGGGCAACCTGAGATACACATGCGCCAGCCGCGACATTTTTCTTGGTCAATTAAGACAATGCCGTCTTCTTCACGCTTATAAATCGCACCACTTGGGCATGACGCCACACAAGTAGGGTTCAAGCAATGCTCGCACAGACGTGGCAAATACATCATAAAGGTGTTTTCGTACTCGCCATAAATCTCCGCTTGAATATTGTCAAAGTTCTTATCTTTGCGACGTTTTTCAAACTCTGAGCCGAGGATTTCTTCCCAGTTAGGACCCCATTCAATCTTTTGCATCCGCTTGCCAGTGATGGCTGAGCGCGGTCGGGCGATAGGTTGATGGTTGCTGATAGGCGCAGTATGTAAATGCTGGTAATCAAAATCAAACGGCTCATAGTAATCATCAATTTCTGGCAGGTCAGGGTTGGCAAAGATATTGGCGAGTACTCTGAACTTACCACCGATACGCGGATTGATGGTGCCATTGGCATTGCGTATCCAACCGCCTTTCCATTTGGTTTGGTTCTCCCATTCTTTGGGATAGCCGATACCGGGTTTTGACTCAACGTTGTTAAACCACGCATATTCCATACCTTCACGGCTGGTCCAGACGTTTTTACAGGTGACTGAGCAGGTGTGACAACCGATACATTTATCAAGGTTAAGCACCATGCCGACTTGCGAACGAATTTTCATGGATCTGTGCTCCAAATAATAGTAAAAAAGCAACTTTATGTTCTTCCTAGATATCCTGAAATCAGGATATCTTTTCGATAGAAGAAACAGCTTTACCCTTCAATGCTGGTTGGTAACGGACGTGGCAATTCGTTGTCGGGTTTGTCCTCTAACCAGTCGATTTTTGACATTTTACGAATCACGACAAACTCATCACGGTTACAACCGACGGTGCCATAATAGTTAAAGCCATAAGACTGCTGGGCATAGCTACCAATCATATGCGTCGGCTTCAAAATCGTCCGAGTGACTGAGTTATGGATACCGCCGCGCGTGCCTGTTTGCTCAGAGCCTGGAATGTTGACCAATTTCTCTTGGGCGTGATACATCATGGTCATGCCTTCTTTGACCCGCTGGCTAACGATGGCACGAGCGGTGATAGCACCATTGGCATTGAACAGCTCAATCCAATCGTTATCGACGATGCCAGCTTTTTGCGCATCGACTTCCGACATCCAGACACAAGGTCCACCGCGACTTAGGGTCAGCATCAGCAAGTTTTCAGAGTAGGTACTGTGGATGCCCCATTTTTGGTGCGGTGTTAAGAAGTTCAGTACAATCTCTTTATTGCCATTTGGTTTGGCGTCTTTGAGCAGCTCAGTGGTCTTGGTATCGATAGGTGGACGATACTGCTGCATTTGCTCACCAAACGCCTGCATCCAAGGATGGTCTTGATAAAACTGCTGGCGACCAGTAATCGTACGCCATGGAATCAGCTCATGGACGTTGGTATAACCAGCGTTATAACTGACCTGATCCGACTCAATACCTGACCATGTCGGGCTTGAGATAATTTTTCGCGGCTGTGCGACGATATCTTTAAAGCGGATTTTTTCGTGCTCGCTAGATTTAGCAAGATGAGTATGGTCGCGACCAGTAAATTCAGAGAGTGCAGCCCAGCCTTTTACGGCGACATGACCATTGGTCTCAGGCGCGAGCATCAAAATCATCTCAGAAGCATTGATGGCTGTATCGAGACGTGGTCTGCCTTCAGAGATACCCGTTTCAGTCACGCGGTGGTTTAAATCCCCCAGCTGTTTGACCTCAGTTTTCATATCCCAATTCAAGCCTTTTGAGCCATTACCCAGTTTTTCTAAGGCAGGACCCATAGAAGTGAACTTTTTATAAGTGCTCGGATAGTCACGCTCAACCACTTTAATCATCGGGCAGTTTTTACCCGGTACAGGTTTTTCGCCAGCCGTTTTCCAGTCAGTGCCACCAAATGGTTGTGCCAACTCACCTGGGGTGTCATGTTGCATCGGCAAAGTGACAACGTCAGTTTCAACACCTAAATGACCTTTTGATACTTCAGAGAAGCTCTTGGCAATGCCTTTATAAATTTCCCAATCGGTCTTAGATTCCCACGCAGGGTCAGTCGCGGCGGTTAATGGGTGAATGAATGGATGCATGTCTGAGGTATTCATGTCATCTTTTTCGTACCAAGTTGCAGTCGGTAGCACGATGTCAGAATACAAACAGGTAGAAGACATGCGGAAGTCTAACGTGACAACCAAGTCTAATTTACCAGTAGGGCCTTTTTCTACCCAATCGACTTCTTTTGGTTGCAGGTGACCTTCTGCATTTTCTTTATTGAGCAAGCCGTTTTTGGTGCCCAAGAAATAATGCAGCATATATTCATGACCTTTACCGGACGAGCCCAATAGGTTTGAGCGCCAGATAAACATGTTGCGAGGGAAGTTGGCTGGGTTATCAGGTGATTCACAAGCAAAACGTAAGCTGCCATCTTCGAGAGAATCGACAACATACTCTTCCACGCCTTTGCCGCTTTCTTTGGCTTTGGCAGCGATGGTCAGTGGATTGCGGTTGAGTTGTGGTGCTGAAGGCAACCAGCCTGCGCGCTCTGCTTGAATGTTGTAATCAAGCATATGCTCAGGGAAGAACTTTTTATCGACGAGAGGCGAGAGTATCTCATGGGCAGAAATGGTTTCGTGACGCCACTGTGAGCTGTGATTGTAGAAGAAGCTCGTGCCGTTCATATGACGCGGCGGACGATGCCAATCAAGCGCAAAGGCTAATGGCAGCCAGCCCGTTTGAGGACGCAGTTTTTCTTGACCAACATAATGTGCCCAGCCGCCGCCAGATTTACCGATACAGCCGCACAGCATGAGCATATTGATCACGCCGCGATAGTTCATGTCTAGGTGATACCAGTGGTTCATACCCGCGCCGATGATAATCATCGATTTACCATGAGTCTTATGGGCATTTTCAGCGAATTCACGTGCGACTTGGATGACGCGCTCACGGCTTAGACCGGTGATGACTTCTTGCCAAGCAGGCGTGCCCGGTACGGTTGCATCGTTATAGTCGTCGGTGATGTGTTCGCCGCCAACACCATTATCCACGCCCAAGTTGGCAACGGTTAGATCAAAGACGGTCGCAACGATAGCGGTGCTGCCATCGGCAAGGGTAATGGTTTTACAAGGAACGGTTTTTTGCTGTATCGCTTCGCCCGGTACCGAGGTGAAATGAGGATGATCCACATGACCAAAGTAATCAAAGCCGACTTTGCAGGTCTCATTGCTGTCTTTTAAAGTCAATGTTAGGTCAATTTCTGCGCCTGTGGTGCCATTTTTTTGCTCAAGGTTCCATTTGCCTTTTTCGCCCCAACGATAGCCAATCGAGCCTAGTGGAGAAACCAGTTCACCATCACTATTTAGACCGATGGTTTTCCATTCAGGATTGTTTTCTTGACCTAAATTATCGATTAAGTCAGAAGCGCGCAGATAGCGACCAGCACGGCGCGCGCCTTCTTCACCTTCTAGCATCACAAGGACTGGTAAATCGGTATAGCGTTTGGCGTAATCTAAGAAATAGTCACTTGGCTGCTTAAGATAAAATTCTTTGATAATGACATGACAGAATGCTTGCGCCACAGCCGCATCAGTACCTTGTTTTGGGTTTAGCCATAAGTCAGTTAACTTAGAAACCTCAGCATAATCAGGGGTGATGGAGACTGTCTTAGTGCCTTTATAACGAACTTCGGTAAAGAAATGCGCGTCTGGTGTACGCGTTTGCGGAACGTTTGAACCCCACGCAATAATATAATCAGAGTTGTACCAATCGGCTGATTCTGGCACGTCGGTTTGCTCACCCCAAACCATTGGCGACGCTGGTGGCAGGTCACAATACCAGTCATAGAATGACAAGCAAACACCGCCGATAAGTGATAAATATCGACTACCTGCCGCGTAACTGACCATCGACATCGCAGGAATCGGAGAGAAACCAACGATACGGTCAGGACCAAAAGTTTTGGCGGTATAGACATTACTGGCAGCGATAATTTCATTGACTTCTGCCCACGTTGAGCGAATAAAACCGCCCAAACCGCGCTTGGATTTATACTGTTCTGCTTTGATAGGGTCTTGGACAATACTGCCCCAAGCATCGACTGGATCAGGATACTGCGCTTTGGCTTCACGCCATAATTTTAGAAGCGGCTTACGTACTTTAGGATATTTCACACGGTTCGCTGAGTACATGTACCAGCTATAACTTGCGCCACGAGGACAGCCACGCGGTTCGTGGTTTGGTAAGTCTGGACGGGTTTCAGGATAGTCAGTTTGCTGCGTCTCCCATGTGACCAAGCCGTTTTTTACGTAAATTTTCCATGAGCAAGAGCCAGTACAGTTGACCCCATGCGTTGAACGCACGACTTTGTCATACTGCCAACGGCTACGATACACATTTTCCCAGTCACGAGACTCGTCGCGCGTCTCACCATGCCCATCGGAGAATTCGCCCTTTTTACGTTTAAAAAAACGGAATTGGTCGAGTAAATGGCTCATTTCGCTATCCTCTGTATTATTGCCTATGGGGTATCTAAAGCTGAATGGCGTGGTAAAAACAACCCTTTGCCCAAGCTGTAAATGTTTTTCGATGGTATTATTTTAAGTAAGACATCGCCCTCTTGCTATCCGCTAACATGAGCAGAGCACTACCACCTTAGTAGTAGCGGTAAATGATAAAATTTGCTTAAAAAATCGTTAAGTATTTATAAGTCGAGCTTATTTACAAGCAGAATATGGATTGGTAAAAATAAAAAAAGTGCTACTTACGCTGGCAAGTAGCACTATAAAGAGCGATATTTTTAATTTAAAAATCTGTTTCCAAAGAAGGATTTATACAAGGCTGCTTTAGCAAGGAATCTCAGCATTAGGGCGACTGTAATACCACCATGTCAACACAATACAGAGAACATAAAAGACAATTAAAGCGATAAAAGTACCATCAACACCCAGTCCTGAACCAAACATTTTTGGGACAAAGAATGCACCATAGGCCGCTATCGCTGAGGTAAAGCCAACCACTGCTGCTGATTCTTTACGTATCTCGACAAACAATTCCTCTGTACCTGCTTTTTGAGGTTCAAGGCGTTCATGAAAGGTTCTGAAGATAACGGGAATCATGGTAAAGGTAGAGCCGTTACCGATACCCGTGGTAATAAACAGCACCATAAAGGAGATAAAGTATCCGACAAAGCTGCCCTCATGAGTCTCGCTAGGGAGGAAATACATCACCGCCAATACCGCCAATACCATCACGATATAGTTCCAAAAAGTCACTTTTGCGCCACTGGTTTTATCAGATATCCAGCCACCTAAAGGACGAAATAGCGCACCAACTAAAGGACCTAAGAAGGCAAACTTAAGCGCATCAATGGCGGGAAATGAGTTTTTAATCAGCATCGGAAACGCGGCTGAAAAACCAATGAAGGAGCCAAAGGTTGCCATATATAGGATACACATGATCCAGTTATGTTTGCGTTTAAAGATAACGGATTGGTCTTTAAAGGAAGCTTTAGCAGTGGCAATATCGTTCATGCCAAACCATGCCAGTGCTGAAAATAGCAGAATAAAGGGTACCCAAATAAAGCCTGCATTTTGTAGATAAAACAGCTGACCGCTTGCAGAGACTTGTGGGTCGCCGCCTAAGCTACCAAAGGCTGCTACCAATATAATCATCGGTACAACGAATTGCATGACCGACACGCCAAGGTTACCCAGACCCGCGTTTAGCCCAAGAGCAGTGCCCTGTTCTGCTTTTGGAAAGAAGAACGAGATGTTGGACATGGAGGAGGCAAAGTTACCACCACCGAAGCCACAAAGTAGGGCAATGATGGCAAATATCATAAATGGCGTATCAGGATTCTGAACCGCAAAGCCCATCCATAATGCTGGAATTAACAGGGATAAGGTAGATATCGCTGTCCAACGTCGCCCACCAAAGATAGGCACCATAAAAGAATAAAAAATTCGCAGCGTTGCCCCTGATAGTCCGGGCAGCGCGGCGAGCCAAAACAACTGCCCATCATCAAAATCAAAACCAATCTCTGGCAGACGGACGATGACGGCACTCCATACCATCCATACTGCAAATGCCAATAGCAACGATGGAATGGATATCCATAAATTTCTACGCGCGACTTTTTTGCCGCCTCCTTCCCAAAATTCTTCTACTTCAGGTCGCCAGTCAGTGATGAGCTTACCACCTTTGAAGTTGTAATTATTGCCCATGTTATTCCTCACTTAGTATCAGCTATGCCTAGTTATGTTCAGTATTTTTTATCATCAAATGGCTGTCTAAACTTACAGTAAACCGTAGCACTTACTCCTGTTATTGTTGATAACAAAGAGCCGCCGTACTGGCTTATGAGCGCTATGAATCACTTGCTCTATCAAAAAATGATAACTCACGGTACTGTGTTATCACGGTGAGTAGTATTCATACATAGTGGTATACTGATGACTAAAAGGGGTATATTGCGGGCAGGTTTATCACTAAGGTTTTGCTTGTCGATGGACTGCTAAGTGCGCTGTAGTATTTTTTATGCTGTATGTTTTTTGCTTTTGCGACGTTCAATTTTAAGATCTCAACTCTTTTGTGCAGAAAGTGTTTGATGGGAGCGCTATTAATCATGTCTAATCTACGACGGCAGTCTTTGTTCCTTCATACTTGGATTGCTATTACGATCATCGCTACTTTGTTTTTGATGTCAGCGATAGGCAGTGGTGCGCTCGCTTGGGTCTCAAAGTCTGATGCTGAGGCGATTAATGCCGCAGGCTCGATACGCATGGCAACGTATCGCATTAGCTTTCAGTTAGCGACTGACTTTGCGGATAACCATCCCTTTAGCTCAAGCCTAAATATCAAACAAGATGGCTTAGCTAGTGACAATGCGCCGCAGATAGAAAAGCAAGACAGACTGGATTTCTCCAATAAAAGTGAGTCTGAAAAAATAGACATACTGGTTGAAGACATGGAGAGTCGTCTCAACAAATTACAAGCGTATCAACTGACCAGTGCTAACAGAGATAAGGCGATTAGTGCTCAATGGAGCCAGATAAAATCACAATGGTTTCGTGATTTAAAACCAGCATTGTTGGCACAAGACAAGCAAGGCTTTTATAGTAATTCAACCAAGTATATTGACGATGTTAATCGTTTTGTTGGCGCGTTACAGGATAGAAATGAGCAGCGTCAGACATGGCAGCAAAACCTACAAATACTCTCACTGATACTGAGCATGATTATTATGCTGATAGGCGTACGGAGATTACAGAACTCAGTGCTAACGCCTATTCAACAACTCATTAAAGCCAATCGGGCGTTTAAAGAAGGCAAATATGATACGAGAGTGTCTATCAGCGGTTATAGAGAATTTGAAGCGCTTGGCAATTCTTTTAACGGTATGGCCAGTACCATTGAGAGGTATCAGCGCTCACTTGAGAGTGAGGTACAGACAAAGACTCAGCATCTGGTAAAAGCCAACCAAGCCTTATCATTGTTTTATGATTTTTCAAAGCAATTGACCAGTAGCCCTGTGAGCTTACACCGGCTTGATGAATTGATTACTGGCTTTGGGTGTATATTCCCATATTTAGATTTTACGCTGTGTATCCAAAGCAATATTCTAACCAATAAAAACTCTATAGCCCTGCACGATGATAGGATGAAGGAGCTATGTACCAAACTCACTTGTGATAGCTGCTCTATTAAAGAAGACGTTTATACCAAAACGTTTCCGATTATTCATCAAGATATAGAGTTTGGTGAGCTAAAGGTCAGACCGAAATCTGTCTTAATGACCAATAAAGCTTATGCAGAAGATAAGAAAAAAAGCGAGGAAGATTCAACACGCATCAAAGTAGTAGAGGTGGATAGTAGTTACTTAATTGCTAAAAATAATGAGTTGATCGTTGTGCTGACCAATCTCGTCAGCACCGCCTTATCCCTACGCAGACAAAGGCAGCAAGACCATCAACTTATTCTACTTGAAGAGCGCTCGACCATTGCTAGGGAGTTGCATGACTCTTTAGCACAGTCATTGTCTTATCTAAAAATACAAGTCAGCGTGCTCGAAAAACATCTGCAACTGTCTGCTGATAAAGACAGTGGGCTGGTGGTATTTGATGAGCAAAGTCAAATCAAGGTTGGGCAGCATATCAGTCAAATAAAAATGGGTCTGAACTCTGCTTATCATGAGCTGCGAGACTTATTGACGACTTTTCGCTTGACGATTGATAGCGGCAATTTTGATGAAGCTTTATATGAGGCGGCTGATGAGTTTGCTGTAAAAGGGCAGTTTGACATAAAGGTCAACAATCAAATCCTATCCTTGAATCTAACGGCAACGGAACAAGTGCATCTCATTCAAATTATAAGGGAGGCGTTGTCGAATATCAGTCGCCATGCCCACGCTAACAGCGTCACTATCGATTTGGTTTATGATGATGAAAGTAATTATGTAGCGATGATGGTCAATGATGACGGCATCGGCATATCAGGGACTGTCAATCAGACCCAGCATCATGGTCTAATGATTATGAAAGAGCGTGCCTATAAATTAGGCGGTGATTTGATTATCTCTAATAATGTACCCGCAGGTACCAGCGTCATTGTCAGGTTTGTACCCAGTTTCTTTACGGATTATATGGCTGAGCAAAACTAAGTGAATAGGCTTAGTAAACGCTCTTAACCACTGCATTGTGTTTTTTGTAGCATTTTTCAATTTGTGAGTATTTTATGACTACTAAAGTTTATACGTCTGCTTCTCCGGCTCGGCTGTTATTGGTCGATGATCATCCTATGCTGCGCCGCGGTGTCGCAGAACTGCTCAGTCTCGAAAGTGATGTCACCGTCGTTGGTGAGGCAAATAACGGACAAGAAGCGTTGGATTTTTTGGCAAACAACCCAGTTGATCTGGTTATTTTAGATCATAAAATGCCAGTGTTGACTGGTATCGAGACCTTAAGAGAAATCAAAGCCAGAAATATTGACGTGGCTACCTTGCTATTTACAGTTTCTGACAGCGGAGAAGACGTACAAGAAGCGTTGAAATTAGGGGTGGATGGTTATTTGCTAAAAGACATGGAGCCTGAGTTAATCATCGTCGATATTAGAAAAGTGTTGCGCGGTGAGCTGGTTATCAGTCCCAATTTGGCCTCAATACTGGCACAAACATTACGTACACCAAGCATTGAAGATATCGCTGGCAATCTCACTACTAGAGAGTTGCAAGTGATTCAAATGATTGCTGAAGGCTTAAGTAATAAAATGATCGCCAACAAACTGGATATCGCAGAATCCACAGTAAAAGTGCATGTTAAGCATATTTTGAACAAAACTGGACTACGCACACGGGTAGAGGCGGCGGTATGGACCGTGAATCATTTGTCAAAGTAGTCGTTTGTCAAAATGGTTATTTATCGAAGTGGTTGTTGTTTTAAAATGCTACTTTTTGAAATCGTTACTTTTTATAAAAAATCATGGGTCATCTGAATAACCCCTATGACATGTCTAGATAGCTCTCTATATAAGTCAAAAAAAAGCTACCGAGCAGTGATGCTGGGTGGCTTTTTTTTATAAGGTAATCAAATTATCCTTCTTCAGCGGCAATTTGACGATCGACCGAGGACATTTTGTATTCGTCACCAAAGGCATCTTCAGGCTCTTTTAACCAGAAGAAACAAAGTACCCAAGCGATAAATGCACCTATCGCAATGATAAAAAAGAATTGATTTGGTTCGACCAAGGTAAATATAAATAGATAGAACACAGCGCCCACGTTGCCATAAGCACCCGCCATACCAGAAATTTGACCCGTTAAGCGCCGTTTAATTGAGGGGATAATACCAAAAGTTGCACCTTCTGCCCCTTGCACAAAGACTGAGCATAGAATCGTAAAGACGACCGCGATAAACAATGGCCACTCTGCATTCAGCAAGCCCATCAATCCAAAGCCGATACCGATACCGAACATGTATACCAACATCACCAAGCGACGATTGCCAACCTTGTCAGAGATATAGCCGCCAAGTGGTCGCGCCCATAAGTTAACAAAAGCAAAGGTCGATGCGACTAACCCTGCGACGGTAGGGTCAAGCTTCCACGTTGCGGCAAAGAACATCGGTAGCATAGAGACGACCGCCAGCTCTGCGCCAAAGTTAGCAAAGTAGGTGACATTTAGGGCGGCAACAGAGGTAAAGGGGTATTTGTCATCCTCAGGGATACCCGCTTTGAGCATGGGTACGTTGACACTGATGGCTTTATAAATTTGGTAAATAACCACCACAGCGATGAGAGTATAAAACCCCCAAGCGCCTGTTTCGCTCAGGAATCCCATGTTTTTAGTACGATAAACCAATACACCCAATATGCCATATAAAGGAATAATAAATAGGCAATATAATAATAAATCTCTCCAACTTGATACCTCTAAAGCACCCGCCTTACGTGCTTTTTTATGGGTATCTTGTGTAGGGCCATCGGTGATCAAAAACCAATAGGCCACCCCGTAAGCGGCCATCAGTAAGCCAGATAATGCAATTGCCCAGCGCCAACCGTCATCACCACCAAAGAACTGTAGCGCAACCGTCGGAATGGTAATCGCTGCGGCAGCTGAACCAAAATTACCCCAGCCTGCATAAAACCCTTCGGCAAAGCCAATGTCTTTTGGCTTAAACCAAAGGGCGGTCATGTGAATGCCAACGACGAACCCTGCGCCCACGATAGACATAAATAGGCGAGCGACGAACAGCTGCATCGCGGAATCACCAAACGCGAAGAACCATGTCGGTATCGCCATGACGACCATCAGTATGGAAAACACGCGACGCGGACCGAAGCGATCCAATGCCATGCCGACTACCACTCGTCCTGGAATGGTCAAAGCAACGTTGGCAATGAGAAATAATTTGATATGTTCAGAAGTTAGATAGCTTTCAGCCTCTAGCATAGAAGTGGCTAGTGGTGCCATATTGAACCAGACATAAAAGGTCAGAAAAAAAGCAATCCACGTATAGTGGAGCGCTCTTATATCACGGCGTTCAACCTCAAGTAGCTCTTTTGCATGCATGACAAGTATTCTCCACCGTCGAACTGGATAGTTTAGATGGAGTTAATGTAGCAATAAGTAAGCTCGCTAACCATTAGGCGAAAGCAGTATGAATGTCATTTCACATACTACTTAATGGGGATTAAAAAGTGGCTTCAATATCCTATATATTGATGGTTAACTAAGATGATATGAGGATAGCAATACATTTGAAAATATGATGCGCTATAGTAATAATAACCATTACTGTGCGTGTTTTTCTCGTTTACCAATCCTTTTTATTCACAAGTAAGCTGTTAATAAACAGGATTGGGATACACCCATCAAATTAGCTAAGGAGTTACCATGAGTCATACTGTCGCCTCAAACCCTGTCATACCTAGCCATTGGAAAATAAAGCGTTCGACCCACTTTTTTACTAAAGATAAAGTCCCAAAAGCCTTGTTGACTCATCACAATACAGCAGAGGGCGTATACGGCCAAATTTGTGTCATGCAAGGCACGGTTACCTTTTATGGCTTTGCTGATGAAGCCGCTACTGAACCTGAAAAAACCATTGTGATTACAGCAGGGCAGTTCGCGGTCAGTCCGCCTCAATATTGGCACCGCGTAGAATTAAGTGATGATGCCCAATTCAATATTAATTTTTGGACAGAAGCGGATACTGGTAATAAGTCGCTGTTCAATAGCTCAAAGATACACAGCAAGCCTATCGAAAAGTTATTTGATCAGTCGGATGAATCATAAGGGCTATATATATGAATCAGCTATTAGAAATATCCTATTTATAAGCAAAAAAATAAGGCCACGAATGGCCTTATTGTATTAAGAGTTTTGATAGTAAGGATAATCATTATAGCCAATTTCGGTGCCGCCATACATCGTGGTAGGATCTGCCTCATTGAGTGGCCAATGATTGGCGATGCGCTCAGGTAAATCGGGATTAGCAATAAAAGGACGACCAAAAGCAAATAAATCGCCATAACCTTTAGCTAGCATATGCACCGATTTTTCCGTCGTGTATTTACCTGCATAGATAATGCGTCCTGAAAACTCAGCTCTGACGGCTTGATAAAACGTCTCTGGTAAATCAGGAGCATTGTCCCAGTCAGCTTCTGCAATAGATAAATAAGCGATGCCCGCTTGTTCAAGTACTTTAATCGCTTCAATATACGTATGATGTGGATCTGATTCCACCAGACCTAAATATACGCGAGTCTCATCTGTGCTAGCAAACAGTGGCGCGAAACGTACGCCTAAGCGATCAGCACCAACCACTTCACTGACGGCAGCCACGATTTCTTTTAAGAAATGCAAGCGATTGGTCAATGAACCGCCATACTGATCATCACGTGTGTTGCTATGCTCAGAGATGAACTGATTCACCAAATAGCCATTGGCACAGTGCAGCTCGACGCCATCAAAACCTGCCTCCAATGCATTGCGCGCGGCTGCCGCATACATAGCGACCAGTTCACTAACTTCATCAGTACTGAGTGCGCGTGGCTCACTAGGATCGGCTAACGCGCCTGCACCTGGTGCTGTTTCGATAAATACTTTTACATTGTCAGCAGTGATAGCTGATGGTGCAATTGGCTGAGCGCCTTGTGGTTGTAAGCTGGTATGAGACACGCGACCCACATGCCAAAGCTGAGCGAAAATGATACCACCTGCTGCGTGTACCGCTTGAGTGACCTTTTTCCAGCCTTCGATTTGGGCATGTGAATGTATGCCTGGCGTCCACGCATAACCTTGACCCCTTGGCTCAATTTGCGTGCCTTCAGTGACCATAAAACCAGCAGAGGCGCGCTGTGCATAGTAGCTTGCCATTAAGTCATTAGGAATATTGTCCGGTTGCGTGCTGCGAGAGCGTGTCAACGGTGGCATGACAATACGGTTTTTTAACGTATATGGTCCAAGTGTGACAGATGCAAATAACGGGCTGGTATCGATATTAGATGGTTCCATAAAACTCTCTTTTAAAACAAATAGACGGGGTTATTGTTTAAACCATTGAGCTTGTTTTGGTGCTTTATTACTGCGTAAGTAAGGTTGGTAAGCATAGAGTTTTATGGATACAATTGGAAACAGGGTTTTGTTGTTTAAGATACAATTACAAATGGTACATATTATGAATGGAATTAACCGACTCGATATCAAGCAGCTTAGAGTGCTACATGCGTTGCTTGATCTAAAAAATCTCTCACAAGTTGCGCGCAAAATGGGGCTGACACAGCAAGCAATCAGCGAACAATTACGTAAGCTGCGTGATTTGTTTGATGATCGTTTGTTTATTCGTCAAGGCAATAGCATGGTGGCAACCCCCAAAGCGCTATCGATGCAGCAACCCATTAGTCGCATATTAGAGCAGTTAGAAGCACTATTAGAGCCAGATGTGTTTTCGCCGCAGACGTATAAAGGCGTATTTACGATTAGCGCGACCGACTATGCGACGCAGGCATTATTACCGCAGTTGTTTCATATAACGCGCCGCGACGCGCCTGATTTGAAGTTAATCGTGCGCGATTTTGCCTCAGACAATATCAATCAGCTTATTGCGGCAGGCGAGCTTGATCTGCTGATTACTTTCCCAGAATTTATTCCTGATAACTTGGCTTATGTGACGCTGCTTGAAGAACAACATTTCTGCATTACTGGTTGCAATAATAGTTTTACAACAGAGCCGCTGTCACTGGCGCAAATTGCTGAACACTCGCAGCTGGTGGTGTCACCTTCACGCGCTAACTTACGTGGTTCTCATGACCAGTGGTTTGCAGAAAAAGGTCTCAAACGAAACATCGTTATGTCCGTTCCTAGCTTTTCTGCGGTGCCAGATATCCTTTATACAACCGATATGATTGCATTTTATCCCTCGCGTTTATTACCAAACAGTCGGGTTAAAGAGCTTAAAGTGGAAGCCCTGCCACCCACATTTAAGGTGATAGCAGCATGGCACCCACGTACCAGTCACAGTGGTATACACCGTTGGCTGATTGAGCAGTTACAGCAGTTATTCAAGTCTGACTAAAGCATACCCTCAATTCAATCAATGAACATTTAAATGGGCTAAAAATGGCTAAATTTTGTTAAAAATCGTCAAATAGCACTGTTAGTATTCGTAACGGTGCTATTTTCCTTGTTTAACGGCAATTTATCTCATTTCTATCTGCATTTTTAAAATGAATGCATCCCCTAGAGCGTTATCGCTTTTATCAAAACTAACATTACTGATGCCAGACCTACTTATGCCAAAGCCCTTTGATTGCCTCCCATTGCTGAGTAAATATTGAGTCGTTAGCGTTGGTGGATTGATTGGCTTTTGGCAATATGTGCTCGTAATAAGTACCTTTAAGAAGCTTAGTTAATAGACCTTCGCCGATGAAACCTTTACCATCGTTGAGTGTATTCGCGGCTTTTAGTAATTGACGGATATCGTATTGTAATGGGTTTATATCGGGGACTTGTTTTTGCACATTTAGTAGCTCATAAACTGCGACACGAGCAGTACGAACAGAGCTCTCCATGGTAAATACCACATCATTATGTGTCTCGACGAACTGACCGACTAGACCCATATTGACACAACCATCAGGGACTATCTCAGGACGATCACCTTTAGCACGAGGCATAAACATCGAGGTAATGTAGGGCATATAAGCCGTTCTGACGATGGTATTGGTCATGATATTCTCTATATCATCGAGGATGCCAAGGTGATGACAGAGTTCGCTCAAGATCTCTTTGCCTGTACATTCTGGGATGGGTTTTTTGACATAATTGCCTTCTTTATCCATCAACAAGGCATATAGCCATACGACTAGCGTGTCTTTTGGCTGATCAGGGAAATGCGGTTGACGGTTACAAGTAAAGCTCATCAGCCAGTTTGAATCCGTAATCGTAATGATGCCACCGGTCACTGTTTTACCCATATAAGGATCGTTGACAGACAGCGTTTTGAGCTTATCAATAAAGGCAGACGGCTGGCAGGTCAACGTCGCCGACATCCAAGCAGATTTATCCACATGCTGATTAAATTTTTCTGGGTGACCAAAGACGTCAGATTGCTTAGCCAGATTATTCCATACTTTCCAACCAGACGATTGTCCCATGCTGTCTTTTGTAAAGTCTAGCGTCGGCGCAGTATTATCATCACCATAGCGGGTATCTTCGGTCATGGAGCCAGTCGTCACGATGACGAAATCATTGCTACCCATAGGAATGGTGGTTTGCTCACTCGCTTTCTCCGTGATGATGGCTTTGACCTTTTTGGTGCCTGTTACCTTGTCATCATGCTCAAAATCAATGTCTAAATCGGTAACGAGCGTGTCATACTGAAACTGCACACCTTTATCTTTCAAATAATTTTGTAGTGGCTTAACAAAGCTATCAAATTGATTGTATCTTGGGAATACCAGCGCAGACATGTCATTTAGACCGTCCAATGCGTGTAAAAATCGATGCGTATAAAGCTTAAACTCAAGTAAGCTGTGCCAGTTTTCAAAAGCAAACATGGTTCGCCAAAATGTCCAGAAGTTACTACTCAAAAAGCTGTCATCAAAATACTCTTCAATAGTGATATCGTCTAGCTCTTCCTTGGGTTTTAATAGCAAACGAATTAACGCGAGTTGGTTGGTTTTACTCAATCCCAGTTGACTGAAGTCTTTTATCTCGCCTTGCTTATGGATCAGGCGTGCAATAGAGTAATTGGGATCGGTGTCATTTGCTATGCGATACTCATCCAAGGTGCTATAAGGCGCAGGCATTTCAAGAGCGGGGATATCTTGGAATAAATCCCAAAAGTTTTCGTAAGTGAAATCCATTTCACGACCGCCGCGCACCATATAACCCGTTTCAGGATTGCCGCTACCATCTAAAGAGCCACCTGCCACGTCAAGATGCTCTAAAATAGTAATGTTTTCAGCGGATACTTTGCCATCTCGGATGCAGTAATAAGCACTGGCCAAACCTGCAATACCGCCCCCAACGATATAAACCTTACTGTCCTGATAAGCGTCAGTGGGCGTCCCAATATTGCGCTGATAATTACCAATTTGATCAGGGAAGGGTAAGCGCTTGCCTGGTATGTTTGCTACACGGGTTTTACTGGCATCAGGCTGATGGATAAATGTGTCGTGGTCTAACGGATTATTGGTTTGAGTCTTTATAGTTTTCATAGGTTCATCCTTATTTAGTAAGACTGATATAAAAGGTTATTTGACTAAAATGAAGGGTTTATAGACAGACTATAGGGTGTTTTTATTAAACAAAAATGACATCGGTTGAAAGTAATATAAGTACTTATTTGCCAAATTATGCGTTATCCATTGGCTAATGGCTGGCTAATGGCTGGCTAATGGCTGGCTAATGGCTGACTATTTATGATGGTTGCTAACCGCAATAAATTCTATGCAATTACGTAGGCGCTGTTTCATACGCTCCAGCAACGGCGCAACCTTGATAGCTTTTATTATCATAAGTTAACGTCACCGTAAATTCATTTTGATAGCCATTATCATCGGTACAAATCTGGCTATTTATATTCATAATAATAGGTTTGCCGCTAACGGTGCTCACGTATTCCACACCTTCGGCATAGGTCGAACGAGAGACAACGATGGTCGTTGGTTTCAAAAAATCTGCTTCAATGCTGAGTTGGTTGCCATCAATTACTGTGCGCCAACTTTTTTCTGTATTACCAAAAGCGGTGAATGCTGATAACGGTTCTTCGGGGCTGGACGGCTCCACGCTTAGCTGTTCGTCAGCGTTTTCTTTTGTCGTGTTGGTAATGATGGCTGTTGATTTTTTTGCTGTGGTTGGTTGATGACTACTACAAGCCATTAGTGAAAGACTGCTTGCTAAGCACAAAGTACTAAAAAACAAAGGACGCATCGCTTTTCCTTTAATATTTAAAAGAGAAAGACTTTGTGAGCGCCTTTCTTTAGGGTTAGTTGAATAGCTGTATGAGCGAGTGATATCAAGCTCTAAGTGTACAACAGACAGCTATGGCAATCAGTGATAAGTGACGGTGATCCGCGATATTATATAAAATACAAACACACCCTCTATATTAGTATTATTAATATAACATATTTATAAAATTTCACAGTATAGAGCAAGATAAACTTGGCAGACTCTATAATCATAGAGATATTGATGACATCAATAGAAAAATTAGCGATTGACTTGAATATGAAGAAGCCACTTAAAAAATAAGTGGCTTTTTTGTGCCTTGCAATAGCGGATAGTACAGCTATGCGCTTAATAAGGTGCATGATGTTATTGATGATAAAAAGAGAGCAGCGCTAAATGAGTACAAGGTTGTATTTACCAACGGCAAGCTAACTGTTGTTAATTAAAAGGTGCTGGTCGACAGATAAGAAAACAAAACTTTTGTCATCATACTGTCATGATGGCATCGTATCCTTGAGCCCACTATAAATGGTGGTTGCGTATCACTGATGTCTTTATTCATTAAGTGATGCATTGATGATGGTAGATGCATCAATATAAGGTTTATCTATGAGTGTTGCTGGTCGGCTTGGTAGTATTTCCACACGCATGCTGATTATTTTAGCATTGGCTTTTTTACTAATTATCCTGATGGTGTACTGGGTCATCGAAACCCAAGCTAAGCCTCGTATACTGGAGATGACTTCAGAGACAGTGGTTGAAACGGGTAACGAAGCCATTAATAGCATTATGGCGAATATCAGCCATGTCGACGGACTGGCAAAGGCAACCAGTGCGATGGCGGGCGGCTTGCCAAAAGAAGACATCCTTTATAGAGAAACCTTTGGTAATCTCATGCAACAGACCGATCAACGGATTGTGGGCGGCGGCGTGTGGTTTGATCCAAATATGTACGCTCAAAACCGAGAGCGCCAGTCCTTTGTGTGGGCGCGGGATGACTCAGGCAACATGCAACCGTTAGAGCAGTATAATCAAGTGCGCCAAACGCCGAGTCCCTATTATAGAGAGTGGTGGTACATTCCTGCGATGTACGCACGTCATGACCACTGTGTCTGGAGCCGTGCGTATGTTGATCCGCAAAGCAATCAGCCGATGATGACGTGTGCCAAGGCATTGTATGACAGTCGCAATCAGGCTTTTGATGGAGTGGTGAGCTTTAATCTGCTATTAGATAACCTCGATGACGCTATGAAAAAGTGGCAAGATAAGCTGGGTGGTTATGTCTTTTTGGTAGACTTGGACAATCGATTTTTGACCTTTCCTGATCAATCTATGGTCACGCAAGCGACTGAAGATAATCCGCAAGGCGAAATGGTAACCGCACATCAATTGGCCGAGAAACATTCAAGCTTTGCCCCTATTGCGGACAGCCTAGATAGCATTAATCAAACACTCATCGATGAGGCAGTTGCCAAAGATGAAAGTCGTTATACGCTCGCGGCACGTAGTATTTTGAGTACGACCAATCTGAATAAAATCAGCGAACAAGAATCCAAGTTGCTGTCAGCATTGCTGCTATTGAATATTGACCAAACGTTTAATCTGGTAGACAGTCACTTGATTGAAACCATCGCTGTGCCCAATGATTTTTTGCTGCAGCAGTCCGCCACCGCCTTTGTGTTTCGTATGCCGTTTACCTATTGGAAGATGGTCATCGTCAAGCCCAATAATGACATGATGAGCGTAGCAAATGCATTGTCGAACCAGCTGATTCAAACCATGCTACTGGGTTTTATTCCTATCCTGTTGTTGACCGCGTGGGTGTTTCGCCGCTACTTTACACGGCCGCTAAAGCACATGGCACTAGCAGTGGCTGATATGGGCGCATTAATTGAGCAAAAAAAATACCAACAATTAAGCGCCCTTAAACTGCCACACTCAAATGTCAGCGAGATTCAAATCATCAGCGAGCAGACCAACCAATTGATCGACCGCGTCGTCGAAAACGAAGGCGCACTTGCCGAAATCAACGTTCATTTAGAAAAACAGGTCGTCGCTCGCACACAAGACTTGCAGCAAGCTATGGATGAATTGAAAGCCTCGCAAGTACATTTGGTACGCTCCGAAAAAATGGCCACACTGGGCCAAATGGTGGCAGGTGTCGCTCATGAGGTCAACACACCGCTAGGCTATGTGCGTAGTAATATGGAGCTGGTCGGTGATAATCTCGTGCGTTTTGATGAATTGCTACAGCATACCGATCAATTATTGCAGGCGTTAAAAGCGCCAACTATCAATCAAGAGCAAGTCAAGATACTGATAGAAGAGACTTTACAATGCTGTGAAGAGATTAAAGAAGATGAAGTCAGTGAAGATTTGGCAGATTTAATCAAAGATGGACTGTATGGCGTCGATCAAATTGCTGAACTGGTCGTCAGCTTGCGCGACTTTTCTCGACTAGACGAATCCAAAGTAAAAGATGTCGATATCAATGATTGCATCAATACCTCATTGATTATGGCTCGCAATAATTTAAAAACCTTAGACGTCAATACCAATCTAGCGGAGCTGCCGCTCATTCAGTGTAATCCTTCACAAATTAACCAAGTATTACTAAACCTATTTAATAATGCCGCCCAAGCCATGCCGCCAGATCATAAAGGGACATTGCAAGTCAGCTCGTCTGTCGATGAGGCGCAGCAATATATCGTTGTATGCATTATAGACAATGGTGTCGGTATCGCAGAGCATATTTTAACGCATATCTTTGAGCCGTTTTTTACCACTAAAAAAGCAGGCGATGGCACAGGGTTAGGATTGGCCATTACGGCACAAATCATTGAACAACATGGTGGGCGCATTGAGGTTAGCTCAGTCGTTGGCGCGGGCACGACGTTTACCCTCATGCTACCGATACAGTCTATCGTTCATGAAAAGAAACCTTCGCAAGCCTTATTTGAAAGTTGAGAGATTTCCAACCATTTATTTAAAGAGAGCGTCATGCAAAAACCAAAAATCGCTTTTATCGATGATGAGCCGCGTATCTTGCGCAGCTTAAAAATGCATTTTCGCCAGTCACATGACGTATTTATTACTACCGATGCCACTGAGCTAATGGAATATGTTAGCCAGAATGAAGTACAAGTGGTCATCAGCGACCAACGCATGCCAGATAAGCAAGGTACGGAAGTATTGAGTGACATCAAAGCAGCTTCACCAAATACTATTCGTATCTTGTTAACTGGTTATGCGGATCTAAATGCCGTGATGGATTCTGTGAATGAGGGCGAAATTTATCGCTATATCACTAAGCCATGGCAAAATGATGAACTCAAAAAAATTGTTAATAAAGCCACAGAAATTGCTCAGCAAACGCAAGAAATCACACAAAATACTATGGAAAATGATGCAACTCAAAACTGTGTTAATAGTGGCACGGTTAGCAATCGCAATATATTGGTATTAGACGATGATGAGAGTGTCTATCAACAAATAAAAAGTCATTTTAAGAGCGCTTATACCGTGAGCTGGGCGAGTAACCTTGAACAGGCCGCAAAGTTATTACAAAAAAAACGCTTTGGTGTCACGATTACAGATTCGACGCTCAATAAAGAAAATATTACCCCCATCGTTTATGCCTTAAAAAATATCCAGCCAGATCTGATGGTGCTGATGTTGACTGAATTCAAAGATGCCCATATGGTCATTGAATTAATTAATAAGGGTCAGGTATATCGCTGTCTACCACGTCCGACTAACTTCTCTATCATGAGTATCAGTCTTGATCGGGCTTTCGATCATCACGAACGATTGGTGCAGCAGCCGATATTGGCAGCTCGTCATCATGTTGAAGAAGTGCCGGAGTCAGAGGCTTTTAATTTTTCTGAAAGGTTGAAAGGTTTCTTTGCCAAATTCAGGGGTTGGCGCATTAGCAGATAAAAAAATAGGGCACGCTAAAAATGCCCTATCTATGATTTAAACGTATCATTGCCTCCTATGTACATGAGAGACGTTTTTATTGCTCGTGATTCATTTGCTCGTGATTCATTTGCTCGTGATTCATTTGCTCGTGATTCATTTGCTCGTGATTCATTTGCTCGTGATTCATTTGCTCGTGATTCATTTGCTCGTGATTCATTTGCTCGTGATTCATTTGCTCGTGATTCATTTGCTCGTGATTCATTTGCTCGTGATTCATTTGCTCATGGTTCATTTGCTCATGGTTCATTTGCCCGTGTCCACCATGCATATTGGCCATGACCATCGGCACCGCTATGACGGCTAAGCCAGATAGCATCATGATTGCGCCATTCACTTGCCTTAGGCGCAAACGCCCAATTTGATTGCGCATCCAGTTGACCGTTTCGTGCGTGGCGACGAGCATGGGTACGGTTCCTAGACCAAAGACAAACATTAACACGGCACCTGTGAGCGGGTCATGACCGACGACCGCAATAAGTAATGCGCCATAAACGAGACCACAGGGTAAAAATCCCCATAATAAACCTGCTGTTAATGCTCGAGGAAAGGTGTTTAAGGGGAATACTTTCTGCCGCAGAGGTGATAAAGCTTGCCAAACATGCATACCAAGACGTTCAAGCCTGTTTAAAAAAGGCAACCCTAGCATGGTTAATCCTACAAATACCAAGACCAACCCTAGTAGAATGCGAGGTGTGCTATTGCCAACCATCAGAGGGGTTAATACCGTGGTGCCAATCACTCCAGCAATTAAGCCCAATAGGGCATAACTGAGTAAGCGCCCCAAATGGTAAGTCGCAATGAGACCGCGTTTTTTTGCTGGACTGGTTTCTTTCATCGATAGCCCAAATGCGGTGACGATACCGCCACACATACCTAAGCAATGCGGCGAACCAAAAAATCCCATTAAAAATGCTGCAATTAATAGTGCCATAGTCATGAAGGTGCTTCCTAAGATATAAAATAAATAAAATCCGTTGAAGGTTTAATCGTTATGTTAGTCAGTTAATGACCTATCTTAATGACACCTAAAACTTATAGTTGACACCCACATACAATGATCGTCCCGCGCCAGGAACGGCAGTACCCCAATTAGAACCGCTACCTATTTCGCCATTCATCGACATGGTTTTGCCTTGACCCATGTATGCGCCCCCTAGAGGTAGGGCATAGTTTTTATCGAATACGTTATCGATACCAGCCTCAATCGCTACCTCTTTAAACTGATAGCCTGTACTGAGATTTAAGAGACCATAACCCGCCGTTTTAATTTCGTTACGAGGGGTTGAGATATCATTTTTAGCCGAGACGCCCACCACTTCGATTTGGTTTGTCCAACCGTTATTTTCCCGATTCAGGGCAACACTGCCATTGAATGGCATGATGTTATATAAGTCTGAGCCGCTGTCTTTATTTTCCCCTTTGGTATAGCTTAAGGAGCCTACTATATTCCAGTATCCCCAAGCATTTGCTGCCAGCTCCCGATTGGCTGAGATATCTATGCCATATATCTCAGCATCTTGGTTGGTATAGCGCAGCACATTATATTGATTAGCTGTTTGAGTGCTAGCTGCTGTGTTTGCCATGGGGTTCCACTGTACGGCATCGACATAGTCGTCAATGTTTGAATAGTAAGGAGTGGCTTTAACGCCCCAGCTATCATCAGCACCGCGCCAGTCTAAGGTGGCAGATAGGGTGTTGGATTTTTCTGGGCGTAGATTAGGATCACCAAAATAGCCATTACCGTCACCAACGGTATTATTCATGATGGCCGCCATTTTCCAAGTGGACCAGGTATAGCGTTCATATAAGCTTGGCGTGCGTTCTTTGTGCGATAGACCTAAGGCTAGATTTTTTTGTGAATCAATGTCGTAGCGTGCGAGTGCAGTAATATCAAAGTTGTTATCAGTGGTTCGGCGGTCACTGGCATTAAAGTTAGCGCTATCTCGCACCTGATTGGTCATATTGTTTTGACCATCGATTTGATAGCCATGTACTTCATCAGCACTGGTACGTACGTTTTCATAGCGAGCGCCAAGCTGGGTGCTCCAGTCAGATGAGATATCTTTTTCCCATTCGCCATAGATACCGATACGCTGACGCTGACCATTGTTGATATTTTGAAAGTCGTTTGGCGACATCATACCGTCGCCAGATGCCGCCCACGTGTCATCGAGCGTGTAGTCTTGATATTCAGCACCTATATTGAGCGTGCTTTGGTTGGTTAAATCAATAATACCTTTAAGATTGGCACCGATGGTCTCGCTACTGGTGTACATCGGCATACCTTTGGCATTACCGTACACGAACTGTTTGTCTTCCCCAAAGTTCATATAGTGATCGACATCTTCATGATAGGCCTGTGCTTCTAACTGTCCCCAATTTAACTCGCTTTTGTAGCGCAAATTAATGCGGTCAAGCTGATTGTCAAGCATGTCCATCCGTTGATTTGGATATAACTCTTTTGGGATGTTTTGCCACAAATAAGTGCCTTGTAGCAGATGATTGCCGTTCTTATAAGCCACATCTACTGACTGGTTTTTGCTTTCATAGGCGGTTGAACCAACTTCGTCTTTCGCTAAGGTTTTACCAGCGTTCCCTGTCTCTGTATAAGATTTAAAATCACCACCAGCTTTATAATTATCCGCCTGCGCAAAGCTGCCTTTATAGGTGAGGCTAAGCTGCTCGTTTGCTGCTGTGGTAGATAAATTGGCACCATAAGCGTCACCATTACTACGATAAAATGTGCCAATTTCACCTGAAGTTAGTATGTCGCTATCCGTTGAAAACATAGGCTCTGCTGTTTCGACGACGATGGTGCCGCCAATACTATTACCACCGATACTCACAGGCGTCACACCTGCATAAACGGTGGTCTTGTCTATAGCGCTTGGCGCAATATAAGACAAGGGTGAGTTCATACTGTTTGGACAGGAGGCGATTGAGTCAACGCCATCCACTAAGATACGCAGACGGTTGTCCGCCAAGCCTCTCATCACGGGCAAGTTTGAGATACCACCGGCACTTTGGACATTTAGACCGGGTATTTTTGTCAGTATAGTGGCCGTATCACTGCTTGCCACTTGTTTGCTGTTAATAAATTTTTGATCAAGGTTTGCGGCTGTCCCGAGTGCATTGGTACTAGAGTGCTTATCCGCTGCTGTCGCATAAACGACGATTTCTGGCAATTGAATATGTGGCTCATCATCAGTAGTAGGCATGTGCGCCTTTACGGTTGTGGAATCCGCATAAGCGCTACTGATATGCAATAAAGACAAAGCTAAAACACTTAGTTTTAAAATAGGTACAGCGTTTATTGATGAAGATAACATCTTACTTTCCTAGAAATTTGCAAAAATATTTTATGAAATCGGTTATTCAGTTTTTACCAAGCTGTAATGTCAGCCAAGCCATTTATGGACTTAGACTAGGTGCTTACTGAATATTTTCCGATATAAATAGATAGCATTTTGAGCACAATATTATGAGCACAGTTTTGAGCGCAATGTTTTAGGCAAACGCATACAAGTGCCTCAATCAGAGCTCAAATGAGCGCGTTGATTGAGAGCATTGTCACTAATGCTCTAGGGCGTGTCCTCAATTCAATTGATTACTTTCGAAATGGGCTAAAAATGGCTAAATTTTGCCAAACATCATCAAATAGCTTATTAATATCTCGATATTATTTGCGCTACTTTTCTTGTTTGACGGCAATTTATCTCATGTTTATCACCATTTTTAAAATGAGGACACGCCCTAAAAATATTGGACTATAAATGTAGATAGTTATGTAGATAGTTATGTGAGTGTGACGGGAGGAGCGCGTGCGAGGGGTCGTAAAAAATTACTAGGAGAGTAGGTATGTGAGCGATACAAAAACGTAACTGAGACAGTAGACAGCTCAATCAAAGCCGAGTCAGTATGTGTAAAAGCGACTGGCAATAGTGCCGCAGACATGGCAGTGCAAAGGTCACAGCCAGTGTATTTTACGGCATCAGGGTTAGATTCAGAGCTTGCAACCTTATCTTTGCTATACAAAGCTTCGTGCGAAGGTGCGGCGTCAACCGTTATAACTGGCTCAACGGTCGCAGGCGATGCTAAAGATAAGGATGCATTATGATGAAGTAAATGACGGGCGGCACTATCAATGGGTATGTTGTGATTCGTTTGCGCAATATCAGTCTGTATTTGCTCATACTGCTTAGCTGCCGATACAATCGGTGCAAGCTCTGCACAGATACCATGACCTAAGTGGGCATTATCATCCCATAGAGGTGTGAGCAACAGCGTGATGTGCATGATCCAAGCAAAACATGCGACCAACATGCCGAACCACATCGTTACCGGTGATGAATATCGTAAAACAAGCTTACGGCGCTTAGTAGACATGATAGGGTCATCGTATTACCAGCATGCTGATGATGCATAGGTAACATTTATAAGTAAGAAGGTGTGCTAACTTGAAACGTCAGTTTAAAGCATTTTAGAAAGAATACTTAACAAAATAGACGTTATTCATTAACAATGCCATTCTAAGACAAGGGGTATGCTCTTTACAAGTCTTGTATAGAGATATATCGGGCATTCTAGAGAAATCGGTCACAGCGTCGTCATGTTTGCTCAGCCTGCTATTTGCCGTACCTTAATTTGCCGTATTATCCTTTGCTGTACCTATTCATCTTGTACTGAGAAGACTATATGACTGAAGTAGCTAGACGATAACCAAGCAAATGGGAAAGAGCTAATAAGACCCAGCGGAAAAGATAGGCTAATGTAATGCGGAGTGCGATTTTTTGTTTTACGCGACCAATGTTGATGGTGCTAGCGACTTAAAAATAGTGAAATTTTTCGGTAAAAAAGAACACTTTAACAACTATTGCTCTCTATATTGTTTTTTTCGATAATATCGATTTTTCTCTCTAATTCTATAATCTGTAACTTACAGCTCTTATAGTGATCTTCTTGATTGCCCTCTGTGTCTTTAAGGGTTTTTTGATAGATACGGTCGTACAGTGAGGTTAGAGCTTTTTTAATTGCTTTGATTTCTCTTGAGGATAAATCCATTTGCTTATCAAAATCAGGTGCTTTTATTTTTGCACATAGCTCAAAAAGTGTGAGATTAAAATCTTGATAGTATTGTTGCACTGAGTGTTCTTTTGATTGATCGCTATATTGGATGTTTTTTTTCATCAGAATGAGCAAAGCACTATCGATCAAGTTTTTTTCATAATCTGTCAAACATAAGTAATGGTTCATTACATCGATTCTCAGTTATTTCAAAATTTCTATTCAGAACGCCATAAGTGTGGCTACTTTAAAAAAATCCCAACTCCAACGACTCTTGCAAAATACTTATCTAGCCTGCTTAGTTTGGTCTTTACTCTTTAAAAGTCTTTATTGTGATGCGGCATATCGCTAATGGCTTTGAATAATCAACGCATTTTATAGGGTGGAAATGAAAGTATCGTGACAACGTCTACACTTTATAAAAAATATGCCAAAGCCAGTTACCCTAATCTATATATAAGATATCTTTTCATTCGCGATTACTTGCCCGTCTAGAAAAGCGCCAATATGACGCTTATAGCGTACCACTTAAGAAACCTTCCCTCATTAAGGTTACCTTTCTTTAATCTTCATAAATCTACTTAACGTTTGAATCATTTATCATTCTCGTTGTCGATAGAGCAAATTTTTATCATGATGCTTTTTATCACGTGAATGCTTTACTTGATATTGAGTAAGGCAGTTTCAACCACAACTCATAACCAATATGACTTTATACGAGAAAAAATAATGAAAAAAATAATGATAAGTTCAATGCTAGCCATTACTGCTTGCTTCACAATGGTTAGCCAAGCAAGTGCTGCGCCGCAAATTGCTAAGCATCATGTTGCTCAAGTGAAGCATCAAAAGGTCAATGCAAAGTTTGATAATAAACATCAGCATGTTAAAAAAAAGGCAGTAGTGTCAAAGCATCAATCAAAAAAACCAGCGGCTCATCTCAAAGCAAAAAGCAAGTATCAAGCTAAGCATACTCATGGACATCGTTCTTAATCGTTCAGCTGACTGATATAAAAATAGCGCCCATATTAGGCGCTATTTTTTTGTTTCGTTGTTATGTAATAAATGCTATGTGACGAAAGCTATGTAGCAAGGCTATATGATAAAGGGCATGTCACCATGATAATAGCTACTGACTGTTTAAAGTAACCGTCTTAGTACTACCATTACTACTAGGCTGACTCAGTGTCACTTTGCTTGCTAAAATATCGCCTTTGGCATTGATCTTATAGCATTCTGATGAGGTGCCTGCAGGGTCAAAGCTGAGTAATAGATTGCCTGAGGTTTCTATGCAGAACCATGCGGTATTATTCGTATCACGCGATAAAGACCAGTCTTGGTTATAAGTCCCTATCTTGTTACGCATGCTGCTATCGGCATAGACATTTTCCGTCAGTAGCTTACTAGAAGCGCCCACCGTCGCCACTTTAGGAATGGTGGTCGTCTGGTTAGATAGTGAGTATTTACCTGTACCGTCTGTAAAACCATGGAATATCAGTGGATTCAGGGTGAAGTAATTGATAGCGACTGATTGATTGGTGATTTGATTATTCATCTTATTGATGGTATTTATTTCGGTACCTTGTACAGACTTATTATTAAATACCATACTGCCTTTAGGCGTCACTTGAATCTCTGCTGACACGCTTTGACTGCCGACAACCGCAACTAATTTATCACTGCGTTGTTTGGTATAGATGTTGAGCATGGCAGTCTCAACAGGGTATTGAGTGACGATACCATTGACATTATTGTTTTGACCCGTGTTCCCTGTCATTCCACCAGCACAAGCGCTTAAACCCAGTCCTGCTGCAATACATAAACTTAGTGTCTTCATTATTTTGTCCTCAACTTTTAAATGTATGATTCGATATCTACTATAATCGAATTTTTAAATAATGACATCTGCTAACTGTCTTAGACTCTGCTATTTTTAGTCCGCCCAAACCAACGGTACTTCGTGAAATTATTGAGAGATTACTGAGAGAGTATTGGTACAAAGCGATGATAGTAGCCAACGATTTTATAGTATGGCAGCGCCGCAGCAATTATCACCAAATGTTCTATCAATATCGCATTAAGAGAGATTAATGACTTAATAGAGCAGGGGATGCCGCAAGAATTTCAAGCCTCAGTGTTTAGTACGAGTTATGAGTTGGCTTTATAATAAAAATTATTTGGTTGAGAGAATCTGCAGGCAACAAAAAGCCAGACAACTTAAATTGTCTGGCTTTTTGTGCAGTATTTCTTATCAGCTGTCTTAATTAGTTAACCATTACCCATCAATCTATGATCGCGATACTGCTACCGCTTAGAACTTCGACCTTTTGCAGGGCGCTTACCATTTGTAGCAGGTTTGCCATTGCCCACAGCCTTCTTGCCATTACCAAAAGGACGTCTATCTTTACCTTTAGAACCCGCTGGTTTTCTCGCATCATCCTTGGCGTGTTTCTTGTTGCCCTTTGCTGCCCCCGCTGATTTCGAAGACGTTTTTGTCTTTGATGAATCATCAGTACGAGCGTTTTTTCGTGGCGCATTACGAGGTTTCTTGCCCGGATTACTGGCATCTGAAGAAGAACCTTCTATGGACTTAAGTAAAACAGACAACTCTTTTTCGGTTAAATCTCGCCAATCTCCAACGGGAGTACCTTTAAGACTGATATTCATAATCCGCGTACGCTCAAGCTTCACCACTTCATAGCCAAAATGCTCACACATACGACGAATTTGACGGTTTAAACCCTGCACTAGCGTGATGTTAAACACCGTGGGTGCCACCTTAGTAACTGGGCATTTCTTGGTCATCTTCCCCAGCATTGGCACGCCACCAGCTAAACCCTCAATAAAACTATCTGTTATCGGCTTGTTCACCGTCACCAAATATTCTTTCTCGTGGTTATTACCAGCACGTAATACTTTATTAACCAAATCACCATTACTGGTCAAAAAGATTAAACCCTGAGAGTCTTTATCCAAACGTCCAATTGGAAAAATACGTGTACTATGTCGAACGAAATCAACAATATTATCTTTTTCTGAAGCTTCTGTGGTGCTCACAATACCTACGGGTTTATTCAAGACAATGAACACAAAATCATCCGCCTCTCGCGGCTCAATGAGTTGCCCGTTGACTTTTACCGTATCTCCAGCAACCACTTGATCGCCTACTTGAGCACGCTTACCATTGATGTATACATTACCTTGTTCAACAAAGCGGTCAGCGTCTCGCCTGGAGCAAATACCGCTTTCGCTGATGTATTTATTTAAACGAGTTGAGGAAGCGTTAAACATAAAGCACCGTTTTACCTGATAAGAAGCATTTTTTTACTAAGAAAAAAGCCTAAATTAAAGGGGTTATCAACAAAGAGATGGCTCACATTATATAGGAAATTCAATATCCATTTCGGGAGAGAAGGGCAAAACCTTAGAAATATATCCAGTATCGTATTTGCGCCTATTAAAATCAATATTATCCCAATTTTGTTTCTACGGATTTAACGGTAGAGGTCATACTTTATTCACTGATTTTTATCGCAAGCTGAGTACTAAGAAATGGGCAATGATGACCAGGTGTTCTATAGACCCAGTACTACGAAGTATCAATGATTTGATAGAGAAGGGGATGTTGGAAAAATCTGATGCTTCTGGGCGTAGTACAAATTACGAGGTTGCCTTGTGAACAAACTTGCTAGGGGTTTGAATTTTACTGTCCAGTTGGTTAGTTAGACTCTCTCAAGCTAGTTTCTACAGGATTGTCAGCATAGGTCAAGGATAACCAAGCTGAGTACATTTCAAAAAATGTATCATGTGCATGTGCTAAATTGGTAAGGATAAGCGATGTAAACTCACCGCGATTATCTATGTAAATTTGCTGTGAATAGTCACAGCATCGAATGAAAGGCTTATTAAAACAGCACATTCAGGTTTCTTATTATCATTATTACGCCACTGATAACCATTAGCATGAGTAGCATTATTCTAAACTGACTAATACTCATACCGGCCAAAAAGCGTTTGCCGATGATATTGCCAATAACGGCACCTAATCCTAAAACAATGCCATATACCCAAAGCTTGACGGTGAATATACCAAAAAAAGAATAGCTGCCGATTTGTACCATACCTACAAAAAAAGAATTAGCCGTTTTGGTAGCAATAAGGTTTTCTTTTTCTAGTCCAGCATTCATATAAAAAGGGTTAAGGATAGGGCCGAGACCGCCCACTAATGTGCTCATGAAAGCAATAATAAAGCCCAAAGGTATAAAACCTGCTTTTGGCATATCAAAAGTTTTATTTACCTTACCAAACTTATATTGGAATATGGTAGACACCAAAAACACGCCAACCAATAACTGGATCCAGTTTGCATCCAAACGACTAAAAACCAATGCTGCTAACCACGCACCGACAATGGCACTTGGTACATAGTATTTGGTCAACGACCAATCAATATCATTCCAGAATAAATATAGTCGAGATGTATTACTAATCAAAGTAGCCAAATTGATCACAGGTGGTGCAACCGCTGTCCCTATCATCCAGGAAGTGGCTGGTATCAGTAACATAGCACCGCCACCACCCGATATAGTAGAGATAATAAAAGCGGCCATGCCAGCGAAAAACAAGCCTACTAAATGCCAACTTGGGATGGATTGTAGTAAATCTAAAACAAGGAGCACTATAAAATCCTATTTCATGAGTGACATCAAGTGGTAGTAGTCAACTAAATCTGGCTAACTGATAAGAGGTTTTATTAGAGTAGCATTTTCATTCCTCTAGCAATTTCAACGCGTTCATTGAAAGTATCGGGTGTAACTATTTCCTAAAAAAATGGTGGTCATACATAGAGTATAACCACCACCGGAGAAGTATTTTGAGAACAGAGTAACTAAAACTTAAATAGCAGGCTTAAATTTTCTACGGTAGATACTACGTATAACTGGCATGAATACCATCAAAATAGCCAACAACCATAGCACTACTGTAATAGGGCTGCTCCATAAGATACTAAGCTCACCTTGAGAGATAGATAGGGCTCGTCTTAAGTTAGACTCCATGAGCTCACCCAATACATAGCCCAAAATAAGCGCTGATAATGGAAAATTTAGTTTACGTAAAAAGTAACCAAATACACCAAGTGCCACCATAAAGACCAAGTCAAAAGTCGTGCTATGGATAGAATATACGCCAACGAAACTGACCGCAGCAATGGCTGGTATCAAGATGTAGTTTGGTACATCAAGCAGTTTGGCGAATAAACCCACCAAAGGGATGTTCATGATTAGCAAAATCACGTTACAGATAAATAATGAGGCAATCAGACCCCATACGATATCTGGCTGCTCAGTAAATAACTGTGGACCCGGTGTAATGTTATATAACGTCAACGCACCCATCATGACTGCTGTCGTACCAGAACCTGGCACACCTAGCGTCAACATTGGCACAAATGAGCCACAAGCTGAGGCATTATTAGCTGCTTCTGGCGATGCAACACCGCGAAGATCACCATCACCAAAGGTTCCAGTATCACCAGCGATTTTACGTTCACTAGCATAAGTCATTGCACTGGCAATCGTTGCGCCTGCACCTGGTAAGATACCAACGACAAAGCCCATGAGACCACTACGTAGCATGGCTCCAAAAGCAAAAGTAAACTCTTTAAAATTTAATAGACTGCGCTTACCTTGTTCAATAACCTTGTGTCCCGTCGTGGTTTTTTCGAGCAAGATTAGAATTTCACTCACACTAAAGAAACCAATCACAATGGTAGTAAATTGAATGCCATCAGACAGATTAACCGAATCAAAGGTAAAGCGGTAAATACCAGTAACAGCATCAACCCCAACAGTTGCTAGACCAAGACCAATCAACGCGGCAATACCCGTTTTAACTGGCTGATCACCTACCAAACCACTTAAACACGTGATAGCAAATACCATCAGTACAAAATATTCAGCAGGTCCAAATGAGATTGCCCATTTGGCTAATAATGGCGCAAATAGCACCACGCCGATTGTCGCGATAGTGGCACCGACGAAAGAGCTGACAGCAGATAAAGACAGTGCAATACCAGCCTTGCCTTGTTTTGCCAATGGATAGCCATCCAAAGTCGTCATAATGGCGCCGGCATCACCGGGTACGTTAATGAGAATGGCAGAAATACGACCACCATATTCACAACCAAGATAAACGGCTGCTAGCAAAATGAGCGCACTCTCAGGCGGCAAACCAAGGGCAAAAGCAAAAGGCAGTAATATCGCTACACCGTTAATAGGACCGAGACCCGGCAACATACCCACAATCGTACCTAAAAAAGCTCCGATGAGTGCAAGAAGTAAGTTTTTTGGGGTAGATGCAACAGCAAAGCCATGCATCAAAAAATCAAAAGTATCCATATTGGCTATCCTATTATCCCTGACAACAATCCGAGTGGTAATTTGACATCTAAAAATAGGTCAAATAAGACATATAAGCCAATACTGATTAACACTGAAAAGATAAAACTCTTGAGAGGATTACCTGCAAACAGTAAACCTACGGCGAAAGACATCAGAATAGTGGCAAGAATAAAGCCCAATACTTCAAAAATGAGACCATAGACCAATAAGGCAAGCGCACATAAAATAAGATTACGGATGATCGTTTTATTTAAACCCAATTCAATCGCTTTAGTAAAACTGGCGGGACGAAAAGCAACGACTAAGCAGCCAAAGGCAAGCAGGGAAAAGATTAAAATAGGGTAAGGACGAGGACCAATTGGGTCATAAGCAATAGGGGCAACATAACCAATGGCTAAGTATATTAAGAATATACTGACCAGTGCCATCAGCCCGGAAAACAAACGTTCCATTGTCATAAGGAGCATTCCTTGAATTTTGGAGCAAAAGGCTGACAGATAGATATCCTGCCAGCCCTTTGAGAAATACCAAAATATTTGATATTCAATTGCTAAAGGTTATTAAATCTCAACGTAACTATTTGGTTGGTGCTGCTTCAACAAGACCATATTCAGCAGATAACTCGCGTAGTTCGCCCGTACGTTTATAAACGTAGGCTTGTAGCTCATCGCCAGTCATAGAGAAAGGCAGCAATTCTTGTTGCTCACGTATTTCAGCGAATTTCGGATCAACAAGCATCTTATCGAAAGCCTCTTTCCACCAGTTATAAGCACTAGGGCTTACGTCTGGACCCATGTAGTAACCACGAACGACTGGCCAGGTCACATCATAACCTTGCTCTTTCGCAGTAGGAATATCGGTCATCGTGCCGCCCAATCTTTCATCTGCAAATACTGCTAATACACGTAATTTACCTGCATTGGCTTGCGGCATAATCTCGGCAATACCAGCACTAACGACCGTAATATGATTACCCATCACCGCTGTGATCGCCTCGCCGCCGCCTTCCATGGCCACATAGGTCATGTCACTAGGCTTGACACCGACGGCTTTGGCTAAAATGGCCGTTTGCATCCAATCTTGGCCACCAACGCTACCACCAGCACCGAAGCTGATAGCTTTTGGATCTTTTTTGAGCTCAGCAACTAAGCCGGCCAAATCTTTAATAGGAGAGTCTGCATTGACCGCGATAGCGCCATAATCAGTACCAACACCCGCGAGCCATTTCACATCTTTTTCAGTGAACTTACCAAATTTACCTTGCGATAAATTAAGGATAGAGCCGGTAGAGAAGGCAATAATTGCATCGCCATTGTCACGATCATTGGCAACGATTTTGTTATAAGCAACAGCGCCGACGCCGCCTGGCATATAGGTGACGCGCATAGGATCTTTTAAGATGCCAGTATCTCTTAAGCCAGCTTGGGCAAGCTTACAAGTCAAATCAAAGCCGCCGCCCGGTTTGGCAGGTGCGATACATTCTGGACGTGAAGGGGCAGTGAGCTCAGTTGAGCCATCTGCGGCAGTCGCATCTGTACTGGCAGTTTCGTTTGCATTGTTACAAGCGGTCAAAGATAGGACAGACAGGCCAAGAGCCAGATAGGATAGTTTTTTCACACGACACTCCTTGTGTGTATTTTTACAGTAAAAATTCAATAGAGTTTTGGCCAAAATATAAAGTTATTACAGGTGAAGGTAGCATTCGATTAATGTGTCTCATTAACTTCATAAACGTATGCTTTTCATTACTATGCAAAAGTAACAGAATATTTTAAAAATAACAAGAAACATATGTATGTATATATGAATTTTATAGTAATATATTAAATTGAAGGCAGCATAAGGTCTCCTGTTATAGCAATATGCAGGATGAATAAATGATATTGATTTCTTCGAAAAAAATATTTAAATTAATTAAAACAAACAAATAGATAAGATGATTTGGTGATGGCGAAGATTATTGAGACATCCTAAAAATAACGTTGATATCAGTATCATTACGAGGCTATGACAACGATTTAAGAAGTTATGAATTTAGTGAGAAAAATAGATATATTGGGATCAAAATATAGCAAGCATATTTAAAAATATTAAAAAATCACGGTATATTTTACCTATGAGAAGTTAAAATATCAGCTGGATAAGTAAAATTGCGAGTATTCCGATACCAATATCTAAGGGCACTGCCTTGAATAGTAGCGCATTAAAAAGCTTGTCTTTGTTTATAACGACTTGAGAAGCGCCTAACATCAGACTACCTCCTGATGAGAAAGGCGAGAGTGATGAGCTTTGCGCGCCCACAACAATACAGGTAAATAATAATAAAGGGCTTAGTCCAGAGGCAACGGCTAGGGGTAGCACCATAGGGAATAAAGTAGGGGCGACTACCCCGAGTGTACTGGCAAATATCGACATAATGGCGCTAATAACAAAGACTAAAATCGGTATCATCCAGATAGGTACATTGGTACTTAGCCATTCTGTCAGCTCATAAATAACGCCTATTTCTACTCCGAGGCTGATTAACATACCAACACCACAAATCATAATGAGGGTATTCCAAGGTATTAGAGCAATCACTGCTTTTTCATTGCCTAATTTTAAAAATAAGCTCACTAAAGCAAAAAATATGGCGATAAAACCAATGTCAATCCGAGCGTTCAAAAACTGAATCGCTGATACTTGTGGCATGAGTAGATTTAAAATGGGCACGATAAGTACAATAGCCATCATAATAAAGATCAGTACAAGAGACTGTTTTTGCTTACTGTCAAAGGGCTCTGGTATGGTCGTCTGAATCGCTATTTTGCTGTTCTTGGCATTGATAAAGCTATAAGCACCCAATACAATCATAGGCATTATAAAAGTGACAGCGAACACCCCTAACACATAAGTAAAGGTATTGTCATTTGCGACGCCTGCGCCGCGCATCAGCTCTCTAAAAATAACACCGCTTTGTGAGGTGATAAAGTTAGCACCCGCTAAGGCACCATAGTTCACCGATAAAGTAGCAATGACAAGATTCAAGTTAGTGCGTTTAGACAACAGCAGGATCATTGGTGCCATCGTCGCTAAGACGGTGTAATAACCGGCTCCTAGGCCTGCAATAATCGTGGCAACAAGAAAAATAACCAAAGGTAAGAATGCGGGAAAGTGACGGCACTTATAGATTAAATGATTAGATAGCTTCTCTAAAGCACCGTTAGCTAGGGGAAAGTTATAGAAAAGCGTCACTGCAAAAATAACAAAGAAAATTTTGAGAGGCCATAGCTCAACAATTTCATGTGCCTTCATCCCCATACCGAAACAACCGATCAGATATGAAAATGCAATAGCAAATAGGCCAATATTAATCTTAGTGGTATAGCCCAAAATGATACATATCACGATGGCGACGAGAATATAAAGAGTCACGACTACTCCTTGACCTTAACTGTATGAGTTCTATAAAAAACCATAGCAGTTTTTACAGAGTAAAGAGCATTGCGCTAATATTGACGGATAGCTTTTTATATCAGAAGCTCATCTGAGCTTTAAAAGCGTATCATTGAGTGGAATGATAGCAAAAAATTTGGCGTTAATTAGGAAAGATTAATCATAAAAATATAATAATGCTTTAATATTAATATGATACCTATCGAATGCGCTGAAAGCTTAAGAGAAATTGATCAGGGATAACGTAGTTTTACAGCAATAGCAGTGCTTGACGAGATTGAAACAGTTAATAAAAACCTTTCCACTGTGGTGAAAAAAATGCTAAATAATTTCAAAGAATTTAAAATGCCACGTTATGAGCAAGTGCGATGGCATATACAGACGTTACTGACAGAGAGTAAGTGGGATGAAAACACGCCCTTACCGACGGAACAGGAATTTGCAGATAAGTATGAAGTATCTGTAGGAACTGTCCGAAAAGCGGTCGAAAAATTGGTAGAAGATGGGGTGTTAATAAAGCAGCAAGGCAAAGGCACCTTCTTAAAACGTCCAGATTTTGCAAGCTCATTATTAAGGTTTTTTAAGTTTCGTGATAAAGATGTTCGCTATGTCACACCGAAGGGCATAATTAAAAAAACCATGGTCATAAACGGTATTGATGACATTAATAAAAAACTAAATATAGGTAAAAATAAAGCGCTCATTTATATAGAACGTACGCGTATGGTTGAAGACAGAGTCTTGTTAAGTGAAAAGATTTGGTTACCTAAGAGTCGTTACGAAGCCTTTGCAACCCTAAATCCTGAAGATTTTGAGAATCTTCTCTATCCGTTTTACTATACAAAGTGTGGTCAATTCGTATCGTCTGCTGTAGAGACGCTGTATTTTATAACCGATCACAGTGATGATTATCTGGGCAACAATAAGCAAGAAAACTTAGTTAAGGTATGCCGCATTGCGAAGAATCTAGAAGGCGATCCTATCGAATATAGAGAATCATATGGACTGGCAGAAAAATTCAGTTATGAGATTAATATTATTTAGCGGTCTATCAAAGTAGTGGTCAACTCATTCAGATTATTTGCAAAGGGGTTATGCAATTGATAATATGTAAAACTGATACAGTGTTTATAACAACTTTATTTAAGGGGCTGTCCTAGATAAGTAAAATAATCTAGGATAGTCATATGAGAAAGAGTAGATTAAGTTGGTACAAACAAACTAAGCTTCTCAAACTATTTGTTGCAGATTCTACACTTGTTGCAGATTCTACCGCGAGAATAGCATCAAGCTTAGTGGGTGTTAATAAAACAACAGCCAGCTATTACTTTCACAGGCTAAGACTACTGATTTATGAAAATAGTCAGGAGCCTGGCCTTCTAGAAGGCGAAATAGAAGTCGATGAGAGCTACTTTGGCGGCGGGCGCGAAGGCAAACGTGGTCGCGGTGCTGGTAACAACGTGCCTGTGTTTGGACTGCTTCAGCGTAATGGTAGCGTCTACGCATGTATTATCCCTAATACCAGAGCCGATACCTTAATCCCTATTATAAGAGAGAAAGTAAAGCCTGATAGTATTGTTTACACTGACTCCTTTAGAAGTTACAACGCCCTTGATGTCAGTGAGTTCACCCATTACCGTATCAATCATTCAAAAGAGTTTGTACAAGACATAAACCATATCAACGGAATAGAGAACTTTTGGAGCCAAGCCAAGCGACATATGCGTAAATATAATGGCATCCCAAAAGAGCATTTCCATCTGTTTTTAAAGAAATGTGAGTGGCGTTTTAACTACAGTGACCCAAAACGTCTATTATATCAGCTAAAACAATGGGTTAAACAGGAACTGAACTATTTATCTAGGACAGCCCCTTAAAAAAAATTATGATAGCGCAAACTAGAGTTTTTCTGCAAGTCATTGTTATCGTGCAATATTAAATTAGAGCTTAGGCTTGCCACTGCTTGTTATCTTGATGAAAGTACCACGTCATTATTATAGGTGCGAGCAGGCTTAGCCAAATACCATAAGTAATCGATAGCCCTTGCGCTACTATGGTATAGCTCAGCAAAATAATAACGGTGGCAAGAATAAGAGC
Organism: Psychrobacter cibarius; assembly: GCA_030686115.1. Taxonomy (NCBI): domain Bacteria; kingdom Pseudomonadati; phylum Pseudomonadota; class Gammaproteobacteria; order Moraxellales; family Moraxellaceae; genus Psychrobacter; species Psychrobacter cibarius. Next base: position 2,483,305 of record CP131612.1, on the reverse strand, counting down.
GGTCATATTGTGACTTGATTTGCGGCACATCAAGGCTCGAAGTAAAGTTAGGGTCACTAAAAAGCCACATAGCATCATCAATAATCCCATAGCATAAGGCTGGGTGACCGTACGATTTAGAGCCTCTGCCCAAGCATCGGTCACTAAATTAAGCGCGCTGTCTAATGCTGCAAGCGTAGCGAAAACAAAAAAGTGTCCATAGCCAAATAAGAATAAATCATAACGGCGACGCTCATTGTCCAAAATAGTACCAAACGGGATCGTAAAATAGAGCCACCATAAGGCGAAAACCAATGCTACAAGGCTTGAACCTAATAATATAATAGCGCTAGCAGCAGACTCGGAGTTGACTAAAAAGGTTCGAATGCTGTTACTGACCCCTAGCACGCCTTCGCCTAAAACAATAATGGTCAACAGACCATAACGTTCAGCCATGTGATGAGGATGCCAATTGATATTCTGTGCAGCACGCGCCCATATAGGCATCAGTAATTCAGCAGCTATAAATAAAAACAACGCAGGCGTTTGTATCGAAGCAGGTAGAAACAACCAAAGTATCCAAACACTTTGTAGCGTTAATAAGCCAATAATACTGCGACCAGCCACCCGTTTGTGACCTTCTACTTGGCGATAGACACGCCACCACTGGCTACAGCTGGCCAATCGCATGATCGCGTAACCAGTGACTCCTATCCATGTTAGCCCTTGTTCAAAAAACTGATTGATATTGGCGGCAATCATTAATGAGCCAAACATTTGTAGCAATACTGAGAGACGATAGTACCAATCATCAGGATCGTAGCCGGAAGCAAACCATGTGAAGCTCGTCCAAGCATTCCATAAAATAAAGAAGGCTATAATAAAGGTCAAAAACCCTAAAAAGTCATGCTCAAGCAAGCGCTGGTGAAGACCGCTTGCTGCTGCTGAAACAGCAATGACGTAGACTAAATCAAATAATAACTCAAGCGTTGTTGATGCCCGATATGGCTCATTGGGATCGCGGGCACTTATGTTATTGAGAGCAGGTATAGTGTTCATTTAAGCTTGTCCGTTAAGTGTTGAGCCGTAAATGCTTATCAAAAATTATCCCAGTACGGATTATCACCAAAACGCTCGGCAATAAAGTCAATCAAATAACGACAACGCTGCGATAAGAATCGATTTTTAGGATAGACCGCATAAGCGTTTAAAGTGGGTAATTGATATTGCTGCAGGATAGGCACAAGCTCACCGCTGATTAAGGCTTGATACGTAATAAAGGTCGGCAAAAAAGCAATACCATGACCTTTGACTGCCATCTCCCGCAAAAAGTCCCCATTATTGGCTTTTATTTTACCGTTTACGGCGACTTGATGCTTCTTACCTTGCTCATCTATCAATTCTATCGCGCTAGATTTGCTCATACCATATTGTAAAAACTCATGTTCTGACAGATCGTCAAAAGTCTTTGGCGTACCCATTCTCTCTAGATATTCAGGACTGGCACATAAGGTATAACGAATCAGTGCCAGACGTTTGGCTTGATAACTGGAATCTTGCAGCTCCCTAATCCGAATCGCTAATTCAAACCCTTCCTCAATCAAGTCAGTATGCCGATCAGAAAAATCCAGCTCAAACTTTAACTCAGGATGCTGATTGGCGTATTCATCGATGACATCGTTTAAATGCATCAAACCAAAGGACAATGGCGCAGTCATCTTTAATGTTCCTTCGATACGTGTCGGAGTACCACTCGTCTCTTCATTCAGCGCATCCACTTCACTGAGTATATGGTGCACCTTTTGATAATACTGCTCACCAGCTTGGGTTAAGTTTGATTGACGCGTGGTTCGGCTAATCAGTTGACTGCCCAAGCGCGTCTCTAACTCCTTTAAACGCCGGCTTACCGCAGATTTTGCGATGTTCAGTTGCTCGGCAGCCTTGGTAATACTGCCTGCTTCGACAACACGCACAAACATTGCCATATCTTCTAATTGTCCCATGTAAACCACCTCTTAATTGTTCTACAAATAAGAACTTACATTTGCAATTATCACGGTTTATCTATGCATAAGCAACGAATACAATAAGACCGTCGCATAATCAAATAAAATTTAAAAAAACCAAACTATTATTGGAGAATACTTATGGATAAATTACAAGAGCTTAGCGCCCCAATTGGTCGCCTATTTTTATCAATGATTTTTATCTTTTCAGGCTTTACTAAAATTACCGGCTACGCGGCCACTCAAGGTTATATGGAATCAATGGGTGTGCCTGGGATGTTATTGCCTTTGGTTATCGCGGTTGAACTTTTCGGCGGCCTTGCTATTCTCTTCGGATTCAAAGCGCGTTTCGTTGCTATTTTACTCGTTGGATTCAATATTATATCAGCGCTACTTTTCCATCAATTCTGGATAGATGAATCACAGATGAACCCTTTCATGAAAAACATTGCGATGGCGGGTGGTTTCTTGATGATATTTGCTCATGGAGCAGGTGCTTATTCAATTGATAACAGTAATCATCGCAGAATATAGTAGAGTAAATGGCTTAGAAAATATCGCTTTATCATCATAATCAAGGAGCCGTTATGAGTAGATCAATCAACATCGCCTTAATTATTGGCAGCTTGCGAAAAGAATCTATCAATCGTAAATTTGCAGAATATATGGTGTCGCAGATGCCTGAAAGCGTGTCTATAAAAGAAGTCTATATCGCAGACTTACCGCTTTATAATCAAGATTATGATGACATGACCATTGACAGCTATGAGCGTGTCCGTCAGCAGCTTAAGAACGCCGATGCGGTATTGATTGTCACCCCAGAGCATAATCGAACCATGCCTGCTGCCCTAAAAAACGTCATCGATATCGGCTCTCGTCCTTATAAAGAAAACGTCTGGACCCATAAAAAAGTTGCGGTAGTGACGGCCTCGCCAGGCAGTTTCGGCGGTATCAATAGTGGCCTTGATGTCAGAAAAAGCATGCAAATGCTCTCGGCACAAATGATGATTGATCCTGAAATCCATTTAAGCCGTGCAACGGACAGCTTAAATGAAGATGGCAGCGTCAGCGAACGTACCCAAAAACTCTTACAGCGCTTTGTGACTGATTTTGTGGATTTTGCTGGACATACTAGTGAGTAAAACGGTAACTAATGATGATACTGCTCCTGTAAATGACAAGCCACCAAGCTTTTGGCAACGCTATCAAGCGCCTATCCTATTAACGATAGTTGGTGGGGCGATTGATACCATTGGCTTCATCACTTTATTTGGCTTTTTTACCGCTCATGTCACGGGTAACTTAGTACTGGCTGGTAGCGGTTTGGTTAAAGGTGAAGATGGCTTGTGGATCAAGCTGGCATCGGTGCCACTTTTTATAATAACGGTGGTTATTACCAAAATATACATTGATAAAAGTCGGAAGCAAACGTTAGTACTCAGTCATTTATTTTTGGCAGAAGCGCTATTTTTAAGCGCCTTTATGATAGCAGGATTGTCCTTTCAACCTTTCACTGAAGCAGGCGATATAACCGTCGCCATCACTGGTGGTTTGGGCTTAACGGCACTTGCCATTCGTAATACGGCTAGTAAAACAGTCATCAAACATATGAGTCCAACGGTATTAATGACAGGCAATACCACCCAACTGGGTATTGGTTTGTCAGATTATATTGCCAACCGTAGCGCTGATAATGCCAAAAAATTGGGGCATAGCGCGGCACTGGTTATCAGCTTTGTAATTGGCGCGCTACTCGGCGCGGTGCTGTACGTCAATCTTAGTTATTGGGCAGTCGGTTTGTTTGTCATTCCTGTGCTGTACCTATCACTACTAGCGCGTAATCCAGAGTTCTTACAGCATATTAGCTAATAAAAGCTCTACCGTTATTGAGTAATGTCATTAATCGTAAAAAGCCATGATGATTTATCATGGCTTTTTTTATGCATATTGTCTTAGGCTTTCGCACCATGAAACACCGAATTGGCTTGGTATTCTGGGTGCTTATCAATATAGGATTTCACATAAGGACAGGTTGGTTTAACGCGTAAATTTCTAGAAGCGGCATTATCTAAGATGATTTTGACTAAATAACCAGCAATACCACGACCACTAAGCGACTCAGGCACGAATGTGTGCTTATACTCAATACCTTCTTCACCTGTGGATGTGGTAAAAAACTCATACTCTTCAAAAGAAACCTGATCGTCGATATGAATCTCAAAACGTTTTTGAGCCTTGTTATCGATAACTTCATTATTCAATGTATGTAGATTTGACATGGTTTCCCTCTCTTTATCATTAATATTTTTTGCACCTGTTTATTGGTACTGACGGGTAACGCGAATGATGGCGTGACTATTATATTACGTTAATTCTAAGCACTTATTGTTCTATAAATAAGAATAGTCATTTGCAATAAGCACTGTTTATCTATATATGGTCAACAATTATAATAGGACCATAGCTTAAACAAGCCAATTAAAAATAAAGGATAACTTATGAAAACGATCTATCATGCAGCAGATTCTCGTGGCGATGCTAACCATGGCTGGCTCAAAAGTAAGCATACTTTTAGCTTTGCCAATTATCATAATCCAGAGCGTATGGGTTTTGGCGCGCTACGGGTCATCAATGATGACTTTGTTATTGGTGGTCAAGGTTTCGGCAAGCACTCACACCGCGACATGGAAATTATCAGTATTCCTCTAAGTGGGAAGTTAGCTCATGGCGATAATATCGGTAACCAAGGCATCATCGAAACGGGTGAGATTCAGGTTATGTCAGCGGGCACAGGTATTACTCATAGCGAGATGAATGGCGATGCCAATGAGCCTGTCAAGTTTTTACAAATTTGGGTGATACCCGACAAAATGGGCGTGACGCCGCGTTATCAGCAAGTACGTATGGATGAGCATATGAAAGCTAATGAGTTCAACCAAGTGCTATCGCCAAACGCGGACGACGCTGGGGTTTGGATTCATCAAAACGCTTGGTTTCATATGGGTCATTTTGACAAAGGCGTTACCGAAACTTATGACCTGAAAGATACTAGTAATGGTGTTTACGTATTGGTACTAGAAGGTAGCGTCACGATTAACGGTAACACTTTAGCTACTCGCGATGGTCTTGGCGTTTGGGATACTAAGAGCTTCACGATGGATGCTGATGAGGACGCTAGAGTATTGTTAATGGAAGTCCCTATTTATTAAGTAACAATGTATTAAACACTAATCTATAACTATCAATAATAAGAGGTGAATAATGAGTATTGAAACCCTAGAGCCAAGGTTGGCTGATGTTGGCGGTATTCCGATTGCCCGTTTATTACCCAATAAAGGAAAACAGCCTATCGGTGCGTGGTGCTTTTTAGATCACGCTGGTCCTGCTGACTTTGGTGAAGATGAAACCGGTATGCAAGTCGGTCGTCATCCGCACACCAATCTGCAAACTTTTAGCTGGATGTTAAATGGAGAAGTACTGCATAAAGATAGCTTAGGTAACGAGCAAGTCATTACCAAAAACCAAGTCAACGTCATGACAGCCGGTACTGGTCTAAACCAAGGCATCAGTCATACGGAACAAAGCGTCTTTCCAGACACTGGTGGTTCGTCGGATGCGGCGCGTGCTATCAGTATGGTACAGCTCTGGATTGCACTACCAACGGATCAAGAGATTGAGCGCGGTTTTCACCATTATCCTGAGCTACCAACGTGGACGGAAGATAGTGTTGAGATGATTCTGACCACCGGTAGCTATACCAATGCCTCAGGTCAGAACTTTGAAGCGCCTACCATCCAATACTCCAAGCTGGTCGGTATCGACGTGTACTTTACCGAAGATGGCGAGGCTACACTGACTTTAGAATCGGGCTTTGAATACGGCATCTTAGTCTCAGAGGGTGAGATAGAATCTGAAGGAAAGGTATGTAAGCAAGATCAACTCTTTCGTTTCCACGATAGTGATGTTGCTAATAACGAAAGCATTAAAATAGCGGCTAAGAAAGGTACACGTGTGATGTTTATCGGCGGTGAACCATTAAATAACCAAGTCCTACTCTGGTGGAACTTCGTTGCTGATAATAAGGAAGAGATCGAGCAATCCATCATCGACTGGAATAATGGTCATGAGCGTTTCGGTAATGTCGACTCTGATATGAAACGTTTGCCAGCACCTGAATTACCTCAAGGTTTTAAAGGTTAAAGGTTGGTTACCATTTAGCTTTATAACTTAGTTCTTAATCACGTAAACTCATAAATAATCACTGGAGAAAATCATGTCAGACCTAAAAACATTACAGCAATTGGCAGAAAAACGTCGCTCTATCTATGCATTGAGTAATCAATTGCCAGTATCAAATGACGAAATCGTTAAGTTAGTTGAGCATGCGGTTTTGCATACGCCATCCGCTTTTAACTCACAATCGACGCGTATCGTAGTGCTATTCGGTGAAGAGCATAAAAAATTATGGGACATCACTGAAGAGACACTTAAGGTTATCGTCGGCGATGACGAGAAGTTCCAAGGTACTAAAGATAAAATCGCAGGCTTTAGAGCGGGTGCGGGTACAGTATTGTTCTTCGAGGACAAAGGCGTCGTGAGAAACATGCAAGAAGCAGCCCCTTTATATGCGGATAAATTCCCAATCTGGGCCCATCAAACCAATGCTATGCATCAGTATGTGATTTGGACGGCATTAGCAAGCATTGATGTCGGTGCTAACTTGCAGCATTATAATCCTGTCATCGATCAGAGAGTTGCTGATGCTTGGGACATCGCTGATGATTGGGAATTGAATGCTCAAATGGTGTTCGGCGCTATTGAGCAGCCTGCAGGTAACAAAGCGTTTCAGCCAATTGAGGAACGTATGAAAGTATTCGGCTAATAATTTTTAGCGTTAAAAACCGTATAACCAATGAAACTGCTATGAAAATATCGTAGCGGTTTCATTGGTTTTTTTATAACTATAAACTGGGATAATATGATTTTATAGCAGACTATAACTAATGTAGTAAATCCTACTAGCCCAGTTGTTTAAGATATGCCTATAGAAGAATTCAAGATCAGCGAGCGCCTTAATCGGATGCTTCGGAATTTAAAAAGCGTCGGATTAAGGGTTATCTTGAATACTAGCGTTTATAAATATGTTTAAGAGCCAATTACTGTCAGCAGTCATTAAAGTAGCTTTATTAGATGAGGTGCTAAGCGCTAATGGCTATGTTCATCATCATGCCCAGCTTTCACACCAAACCAAGTCACATGAGAAGGTGTGAAATTCAGTGTTATTTTTGACTCGATTTTACCATCATGAGGATCAATCTCGATAATTTGCTGGTTTGAGTCATCCATCATATAAATCATTTTCGTGTTTGGGTTAATAATAAATGAGGGAACCGCTTTGCCTTCGATGCCATTAGGGAAAACATTTAATACGGCGGTTTGCTTATAATTTTGTGCGACATCCAGTATGTATAACTTGCCAGTATCATCGAGTAGCATTAAATGCTCTCCATGGGCATCAAAATCATAGCTGACAACGCGGCGACTGCTGTCTGTTGTCCAGACAATCGGTGTCATGTTTTTACTGACAGGGTCAACACGGTAAGGCTGACCGCAAGCGCTGCCAATGGCATAATTATGATGGTGGTTAGTGATGAATGAGCCAATTCGAGCAGGACTACTGCTTGTACCATCACATTGAATATTGGTTAGGCTGCTGGGATAGGCAATTTTTTCGGCGCTGAATGTGTCTCCAGTTTGTTTGACGCTTAAAACGCCATCGCTACAAGCAAAGACACTGTAATCTGTGACGCTGCCACTGCCATGCAACCCCATGCATTTTGTCTCAAAGGTTTGGCTTATATGATAGTGATCACCATGCTGTTCAAATACAGAGAGCGTATCAGCCAGTGAGCTACCAGTTGTTTGATAACGCTGCGAGGCAATCACATAATTGCCTCTAGGTTCCGCTGTACCGTGCATGCTGGTATTAAGGTTTTGATAATGCAGTGTACCGTCAGCTATACCGGTATCTGTTACAAGTACAAATCCAGCTTCTTGTACAGGGTTTTCTATGGGATTTCCTGTCGCACCTAAGCCGTCAAAAAACAGCCCTGCTTGCTCTCCAAAAGTTTGAAAATGTACTGGGCGGGTATAGTTGAGCTGTAATGGCATTTTTGCCGCATCACGAGCATATGGGTGATCATGATCGCCATGGTTTTCAATCTCAAGCCCACTATGATAAAAATTGACTGTGTTATTAGTACGATCCATGATGACGGCGTAATGACCATCTGGACTACTTTGTACGGCATCGGCTTGACCTGTCAAAGGTAGGGTTTGTATCACTTTATCTTGAGCAAGGCTATAAATGTAAGCTTGACTGCCATCTTTTGCAGTGATGAATAAACGACCTTGTTCCATTTCAGTGCTGACAGCAGATTCATCATCATGGTCATGATCGTCTCCATGGTCGTGGTCATGTTCTGAATCTATGATTGGTGTTTTCCTATCATCTGATGACCCGCAGCCGCTAAGTGCTGAAACGGCGATTAAAGAAGAGAAGGCGAGCGCGATGGCACGGCTCAAAGGATTTATTTGATTCATAAAGGACTCCAGTCATAAGTTATGAGGCTTATGACAATTGATTAAGAATTGCTAGTTACAAGTGACTAATGAAAAGAGAGTAAGCTGTTAGAAGTTATAGGTGATACCTGCGTTTAATGAGCGTTCTGGCATTGGCACTTGTTCAGCCAAATAAGAGGCATGATTATAAGCAAGCTCGTTTAAAATGTTTTCGACTTGAAAAAAAGCGGTGTAATCATGAGCGCTCGAACTGTGATAGACAAGCTTGGCATCAACCATGTTGTAGCTCGGCGTATTGGTTTCAAAATCAGCAATGTGATCTTGCTCAAAACGATGGTATCCAGACAGCACCAAGTCAAATTGACCAAATTGAGAGGTAATATCACCACCAATACGAGGCGCTACTAATCTTGGCGCGTATTTCCGTGTAAGGCTTCTATCATCTAGCGTGATGAGTGCAATATCGGCAAAGCTGCCAATACTAATATTGTCATTAAGATAATAGCGTGATTGAATTTCACCACCATAATGTTTGGCATCGCTTTGGACATAATCCACTAAACGAAAACCAGCAGACTCTCCTTCAGTGGCAATGTCTTGAGTTTTGGCATAAATATAATTTGTACTGTCGTTATAAAAGACAGAAATACTACTATCAAAACGATTGCCATTGTCGTAACGCAAAGTGAGCTCTACGCCATCAGTAGATTCTTCTTCTAATTGCCCATTGCCACGCTCCCAAGTATTGGTTGCAAGATGGGCGCCATTAGAAAATAACTCTTGTGGAGAAGGCAATCTTTCAGAATGACTGATTCTGGCTGACAACTGCGTATTAGGCGTAAGATATTTGCCACCTTCTAAACTGACAGACGTTCCGGCATGTGTTTTTTCGATGTTATTATCGTTATCTATTAGATTTTGAAAATCTTGACGACCGCCAAACTCAATATACCAAGGACTTTTGCCTTGTTTTCTTAAAATACTAGACGTATCGAGAGGAGCGTCGTTCGTCGTCTCACCATGATTATGATCAGCATGGGCATCACTTGTAGATAATGATTGACCTGCAAATTTATCAGAATTCTGTATTTTTGCGCCAAAATAATCTGGCGTGAGTCGTTCAATAAAGAACAAACCGACTTGTGTACGATCAGTTTGCGGCAAATAACCTTCTAGCCCAACAGCAGAAAACCGGCTGTTTGTGTAATCTAGACCGACCACACCTTTCATAAAACCTAGATTGCCTGTTTTATACGTGCTATGTGTGGCTTGAGCTTGAGCACTAATGGCTTTGTTTTCAAAAGTTGTGCCCACAGCGCCTTCATCTATTTCATCGTGACGATAATCGGTATAGCTGAGTTTCGTATTGATGCTATCGACGCCTATCATGGGTAATTTTCGCTCTGCATGGAGCTGATAGACGTTTGACGTCATATCGACATAGGGCGCTTCACCATGATCGTGGTCATGTTCGTGATCCGCCTCACAGCTCAGTTGGTTGGTCAGTACGCTATCAGGTGAGCATTCATTATGCACATGAAAGGGCAAGCCATATTCTGAGGATAGGCGCTGATATGATGCACCGATATAGCCCATATCAGTCACATAAGACAAGCCAATGCTACCATTGTCTTGCGTGTACCAACTGTTGGCAATCTCATCGGTATCCAAATGTGGTACTTGGATATTGCCTTTATCCGTCTTTTGGTAATACCCACTCCATAGCCAGTTTTCACCGATACTGCCATTGAGTTCTGCATAACCCAAATAACCGTCTGTGGCTTGTTGACCAATCAATGCCAATTTTCCGCTGATGTTTTTTTGTCGCCTCTCCTTAGGGATAGTGTCATTGACGATATTGACCACACCGCCTATAGCACCGCCGCCATACATCAACGCTGACGTGCCTTTGATTACTTCAACTTGTTTGGCACCTAGTACAGGTACCGCCACTTGATGGTCTGGTGAGATTTGTGACGCATCTTGTACGCTCAAACCATTTTGCATGACTTGGACGCGCGGTGCGCTTTGCCCTCGAATAATGGGTTGGCTCGCACCTTGCCCAAAACTATCAGTAGACACGCCAACTTCATTTGCTAGTGCATCACCAAGCGTACTGCTTGTCTGAGTAGTGAGCGCATCGCCAGTAACAATACTGGTTGCGGTTGCCATTTCATTCGCTTGTGGCAATAAAGGGTTAGACGTCACCACTATGGTGTCTAGAGTCACCGAAGGGTGGGTCGTATCAGGAGAGTTTAGGTGAAAAGATGAGGATGTCATAGGTTTGATATCTACGATCGTATCCTTCGCATTTACTGACAAACTTGCCATACCTAAAGCTGTCGTTACTGAGAATACAGTCGTTACCCGGCGAATACTAAAATTAACTGAAGACACAGAAGTATAATCAGGTTCTCTTAATCTGTTGATATGAAAAATTGGAGACATGAGATTACCAAAATAAGATGTTATATAGGGATAAATAACGATAAGAGTAAATATTTTCGTTATGTTATAATATAACATAAAGATATACAAACTTTATATTTTAGTAAGGTGTGCATATTAGCTATGCTTGCACGAGGTAACTTCAATATTTGACTTTCTTTGTGAGTGATAAATGTGACAGTCATTCAATGAATGTGTTGGTACTGACATAATAATGAGTATGTCAAAAGTTAGAAAAATGAATGTGTTAAGAACTATGGTTCAGGAGAATATCAATCATAAAAAGCCTTATAGATCTCTGGTCAATGAATTGATACGTCTGAAATATAGAGCACTTTGTAAGCCAGTCTCTGAAGAAACAAGAAATAAAAAGTAAGAACGGTAGGCAATAAATCAACAATAGATCGTCTGGTCTAATGACAGTTTGCAGGGATTCAGCACCAGAGTTTAGGATTTCATATGGCTGAAGATGTTATGTTTTGGAAGTTTAAAATCAACTTTGAGTGATAACTTGAATAAAAAATAGCTAGTTTAGCTTTAACGACAGTTGCGAAGAACAAACATCGTATGAAGGGGCAGGCCTTAGAGTAGGTTTGTCTTTATTTACGAATGCTATTCTATACGTTTGGCGCAATTGAATAGCTGGCTGTAGGCTATTAATATCAGTAATCTAGATTTTTTGGATAATCGCAGTGTATTTGTTGAGTTGTTCAATATTATTTGAGTGACCTAATCACCTAGTAAAATCGGCTCCATTGCTTATTTATGCAAGGTGTTACCTTTAATAGCGCCAGTGGCTGCTAGATTCATTAGACGTCAAAACCTCGGACACTCCAAGTGGCTAGGCGCTGTGTAAGTTGCCGCAAGTTGCAGCCCATCACGCATAGCGCTTAATTTTTGAATCGTTTCATCCAGTTCAGAGGCTTTGTTCAGCAACAAATCTCGATCAACATCTAAGGTTTTTCCAGACCCTAATATCCCAGAAATCTCATCCAATGAAAACCCTGCAACACGTCGTAAAGCAATCAAGGACATACGCTCTAATATATCTTTGCTGAAAACTCGGCGGATACCTTGCTGACCAACAGAGCGAATTAGGCATTTTTTCTCATAAAATCGTAACGTTGAAGTAGGAAGACCAGACTGTTTAGTAACCTGCGAAATATCTATAATGCCCTCTGGACTTAAAATTGTATGCAATCATCACATTGATATTGAAACCAGTAAGAAAGTCATCATGGATAACGTCGTTTTTATAATATTAATCGGTATTGGTGCTACCGCTGTGATGGACTTATGATCATTACTCAGGAAGTATGTGTTTAATATTCCACCGAGCAACTGGGGAATGGTGGGGCGTTGGATTGCTTACATGGGTCAAGGGCAGTTCCGTCATGACGCTACTGCAAAATCTAATACTATTCATGGTGATCTTTTTATTGGGTGGAGAGCCAATATTTTACAGACAAAAAAAGCCCCAATCGTGAGATTGGGGCTTTCTAAATATTTGGTAGGCATAAGCAGACTCGAACTGCTGACCTCTACCATGTCAAAGTAGGTCAACCAAATATCATGATATGACATTATCATACATGTATTGATTCTATTGGCTTTTAGCTATTCTATAATTAAAAAAGGGCAAGGTGAATGAGTATAAGATAAAGTTTAGCACGTATTTGGGCACTATAATTTTATAGTCTTTTTACCTCCACTTTAGCTTCGATTATGACAAAATCAGTGCGTTTTCTATCCAAAACACTCTTCTTTAATTCTGTTTTTCAAGGTGCTTTCTTCTTCTTTCAATTGGCATGAATTGTCTTATTTGTTTTTTCTCTGCATAATATAAGGAGATTAATGTTGTAATCTCTGCATGTGATTGATAAGAATATGAAGCATATTACCTATATTCATGAAAATCCAGACTGGACTGAGTGGCAATGGTCAGATAAAAAACTGCTGCTATTGGTCAGTCGTGTACGGATATTACAAGGGCGTTTGCTTGGAAAGTTACTAACGCTAGGGTTTGATCTTAACGTTGAGGCACAGTTAGATGCGGTGACTTTAGAGATCGTTAAAACATCCGAGATTGAGGGTGAGTCATTAGATAATGAGAAAGTACGGTCTTCTGTCGCGCGGCATTTAGGAGTAGATAGTGACAGTATGCTCGCAACCACTCTTGAGATTGATGCGGTGGTGGAGATGATGTTAAACGCAACCTATCACTACAAGCGACCATTATTGTTGGATGATTTACTGGGATGGCATAGGGCGTTATTTCCAGATAATTATAGCGGGCTTTATCTTATTAAAGCGGGCAGTATCCGTGATGACAGTCAAGCATCTATGCAGGTAGTCTGTGGCGGTTATGGTCGTGAGCAGGTTCATTTTGTTGCACCTAGTGCGGATACATTGTCAGATGATCTAGACAAGTTTTTATCCTGGTTTAATACCTCGTCAAATGAGCAGGACAATATTGATTTGGTTATCAAGGCAGAAATCGCTCATTTATGGTTTGCGACGATTCATCCCTTTGACGATGGTAATGGGCGATTGACTCGAGCCATTACTGAGAGAGTATTGGCCCAAAGCGATGATAGCGCTCAACGTTTTTAAAGCAGCGCAATAACTATTATAAAATACTAGAGCGAACGCAAAAAGGAGATATTGATATCACGAATTGGTTGGTCTAGTTTCTACAAACACTAGAGCAAGCACTTATTACTGCTCAAACGACCACAGATAAAATTATGCATAAAGCGAGTTTTTGGCAGACGCATCGACAGTATGCTTTGAACACCAGACAAGTTAATATGCTCAATATTTTGCTAACGGACTTTTATGGCAAGCTAATTACCAAGAAATGGGTAGTGATGACTAAGTGCTCTATAGACACAGCACTACGGGACATCAATGATTTAATAGAGAAGGGGATGCTGAGAAAGTCTGAGGCTTCTGGGCGTAGTACAAGTTATGAGGTGGCTTTGTGATAAAGATCGTGTGGTTTGGATTTTACTGCAAGGCTGCGTAACTAAAATCTCCTAATTTTAAGTTTTCGGGGTTGAAGGTAGGGGTCAGTTCGCTTTGAGAATGTATTGTTCTACTCTTTTTATATGATAAAGAACGATATACATTTAATACAAAATTATTTTTTATCAGTGCACAATCGGCGTCCCTTGCGTATTGAAAGCAAAAGCTTTATTACTGAAATTACCTATCATCACCGCCTCAATCACTGGTTTAACCGTATCATCTAAACCTTCAACCTCAATGATAAAGTCTGCACCGGGACCACCTTTATTTTCTTCTTTTTCAACGACATAGTTGAGGGTTGCCATGGGTGGTAGCTTAATTGAGTTCTTGATATATGACTTTATTAGTTCTCCGTTAGTACCGTAATAATCAATTTTATTGATATAAAGCGATTTTTTTAATGTGGTGTTACGAATGCTCAAAGTCGCTGATAGCAATACTTTTTGATTGTACCTATCAATATAAATGTCTGAATAAATGGGTACATAAAAGGTTTGTTTATAATTTAATTGACGGGGATCGACGGCTGAGGTTATTTCAAGCTCCTTAATAGGATCTTTATTGTTTTCTGAAAATACTATATTGGGATCTTCTATTGATTTATCACAACCTGATAACAGCACCAATATAGCAATGGCTATGGCGGACATATTGAACTTGTTCATGATGTTTCCCTCTTTTTTTGCATCTTACCATCAGCTTAATATTCTAGTTAGGAGACTAAATACATTCATGTATTGTCAGTCTTTAGGGATATGTAGCTTGTAGCCGACACCGATTTCGGTTAAGAAGAAATTTGGTCGAGAAGGATTATCTTCTAGTTTCTGGCGTAAATTTGACATAAATATGCGAACATAATGTTCTTGATGGTTATGACCTTTACCCCAAACTTCATTAAGCAGTTGTTTATGGGTCAGTACTTTTTCCGCATAACGGATCAGGACAGTCAGCAAGCGATACTCAATAGGTGTTAAATGGACGTCTTTACCATTTTTCTTGACTTGTCTCTGCGTCAGATCGATGCTGACATTGCCAAGCTCTATCTGACTAGGTGCTTCGTAGCCAACCTGCCAGCGGCGCATATGTGCATTAACACGCGCAACCAATTCGCCCATACTAAAAGGTTTCACTAAATAATCATCTGCACCTAAATTGAGCGCTTTTATTTTATCCTGTTCATCACTGCGAGCTGATAATACTAAAATAGGTAATGAGGACCACGTCCTAATATCTGCAATGACGTCACAGCCATCACCGTCAGGTAAGCCAAGATCTAATATAAGTAAATCAGGACGGCGCGTCGCAGCTTCTATTAAGCCCCTGTGCGAGCTATCAGCGGTAAAAATTTGATAGCCTTCTTGCTCCATCGCTGTTTTAATAAATCGTGCAATATGGGCTTCATCTTCAATGATTAGTATGGTCTTCATAAGTGTATTTTTCGCTATTAGTATTAACCTTATGATATAGCACTTATCGTGCTAAGTTTGCTGAATCAATGTTTGGGCTGCTTGCTATAAAGTCGTCACTCAATAAATCTTGTTCAGGCAAAGGTTGCCAAGGTAGCGTTATAATAAATTGTGCACCGTGAGGTTGTATATTATTAGCGCTTAACGTGCCACCCAGATGCTTAACTAAATCTCTGCTCAAAGCTAAGCCTAAACCCAATCCCGTTGTAGTACCTTCCGAATTCCCTCGAGTAAAGCGTTCAAATATTTGAGTCTCCATACCTACAGGTAACCCTTCTCCTGTGTCTGTCACCGTTATCAGGTATTGCTGATTATTATCAAGCATTGCTTTGATGCAAACACAGGCATCGTCTGGGGTATAATTGATGGCATTGGTGAGTAAGTTATTTAAAATGCGCGACAATATCAATTCGTCAGTATAAACAAAGTCAATATTATGAGGGATGTCTATTTCTATCTGGCGCTCTTTTAAATAGTGCTCAAGTTGACGTATATTACTGCCAACGATTTCCTCCAAGCTCACCCATTGCTTATTTAGTTTCATACCACCAGATTGTAGTGAAACGTAATCTAAAATATTAATGACCAAGCGCTGAATAACGTTTGCTTGCTGCTCGATATCAACTGCCAGTTGTTTTTGCTCACTTACCGTTAAACTCTGTATAGCAAGAGAAGACGCTAAACCAGATAATACTGTTATCGGCGTTCGGATATCATGAGACAGCGCTGATAATAGCGTCCCACGCAGCCTTTCTGATTCTACCTTTATAAGTGCGGTTTGAGCCACTTTTGCATAATATACCCTCTCCAAGGCTAGCATTATTTGGGCAATAGCCACATCAAGCGTTCGTTGTTGTTCGGGATGATTAAAACTCTCACTATCTGTCGGCATTAACGCTAGTACACCAAGCACTTTACTGGAAGTCGAAAGCGCTCGATAGTGCATCGTGTTAGCGTTGAGTGTATTTGTGCCTAATCCAGCGCTCTCATTGTGATCAAGCACCCACCGAGTCACTACCCAATTGAACTCTGCAGGTATGCTACTATCTGTCATAACAACGAGTTTATTGTCCGCATCTGGCATCACTATGATTGCAGTGCTAGCAATATGCTGTGTTAGCCATGCTGCAGCTTGGCTGATGATGTCATTGTTTTTACGAGCAGCACTTAGGCTTTGAGCAAGATAGCTCATGGATATGGCCTGTTGTTCACGTTTACGGGCAGCTTGTGCCTGAAATCGCAGGCCAACTGCTAGGTTGTTAATGATTAAAGAGACGATAAGCATAACGGCAAAGGTAACTAAGTATTGAACGTCACTAACATTAAATGACAGCTTAGGTTCAACAAAAAATAAATCAAAACTTAACACACTTAAAAAAGCAGCCAATATGCCAGGCGCGCGTCCAAAGCGTACTGAGATAAAAACAATCACTAACAAGTACAGCATGACTACGTTGGCTAAATCAAACCAGCGCGTGAGAGCCACTAAGGTAACGGTTACTAATCCGCATCCCAAAATTGCCATGAGATAACCATTACGGTTATCTACCGATGATAATTCTGCCATGTTCCAAGACGGGGATTGACGCTCATTAATAGTTTTACTTAACTGCTTAGTTTGATTGACTAATATCAAGTCTAAATTAACATCCTGTTGTGAGATGCGCTTTACCAGCGATTGTCCCCAGTGATACGGTCTAGAGCGGTTAGCATGGTTTTGTCCAATAATAATACGGCCAATATTGAATTGATGGGCATAGCTGGTCAAACCCTCTGCCACAGTAATGGCACTAATCACTTCAGTTTTTGCACCCAAATCATCCGCTAAACGCAATGCCTCCAAAACTTTCTGCTTATTATTAACTGAACGATTTAAACCGCGTGGTGTATCGACATGTACCACATACCACTGTGAATGTAGACTACTGGCCAGCCTAGCAGCATGACGAATGAGGCGTTCGCTGTGCGCCCCCGTACTGATTCCTACCAATAGCTGATCTGCGGTATTCCAAATAGGTGAAATTCGAGCTTGGTTACGATAATCTTGCATATCGGCATCGACCAAGTCTGCGGTTCGGCGTAATGCCAGCTCTCGCAGCGCGATCAAATTACCTTTACGAAAGAAGTTATTAATAGCGTGCTTGGCTTGGCTTGGAATGTATACTTTACCTTCGTGAAGACGCGCCAATAATTCATCTGCCGGTAAATCAACCAATACCACTTCATTTGCCTGATCAAAAAACCAGTCGGGCAAGGTTTCTTGAACCACGACTCCAGTAATTTGATTGACAACATCATTTAAGCTTTCTAAATGCTGAACGTTTAGGGTCGTGTAAACACTGATACCTGCTTTTAGTAACTCTTCAACATCATGCCAACGTTTAGGATGGCGAGATCCTGGAATATTACTATGTGCCAGCTCATCAACCAGCAAAATATCTGGATGACTGGCGAGAGCGGCATCAATGTCAAACTCTTGTAGCATCTGTCCACGATATTCAATCTCGCGTAGCGGCAATACTGATAGCCCTTGTACCAGTGCTGCTGTCTCACTGCGACCATGTGTCTCTACAATACCAACCAATACATTACGTCCATGCGCTTGTGCTTGGTGTGCAGAGGTCAGCATATCATACGTTTTACCAACCCCGGCCGACGCTCCAAAAAATATCTTTAATTTACCTCTATTGACCGTATACTCTTGCTGCTTGATTTGCTGCAATAACGCATCTGGGCTAGGGCGGTTAATATTCATTATGACCCTCGATAGCTCTTAAATAAAAGTAAATTAAAGTGGCGGCTTTTGGTTAATCCGGTAGTGTTGTTTAATACTGTCTTACTATTTAACTGGGAGAGTAGATATCTGGTCTAAAGCTAAGTTAACGGCCAGCACATTGACACGCGGCTCTCCAAAGATATTAAACTGCTTACTATCGGTATTATCGTCGATTGCTTTTTGTACTTGTTCAGCACTTATTCCGCGTATGTTTGCCACTCTATTTGCTTGCCACTGGGCAGCCGCAGGTGAGATATGTGGATCCAAGCCACTTCCCGACATGGTTACTAAATCAATCGGAATCGGCGCTTTATTCTGTGGATCAGCAGCCTTAAGCTTTTGCACTTGCGCCTCAACATTGCTGGCAAGTTCAGGATTTAAAGGTCCCAAATTACTACCTGAAGATTGGGTGGCATCATAACCGTCACCAGCAGCAGAAGGTCGTGTCCATATATATTGTGGTTGATCAAACTGTTGGCCGATAAGCGCAGAGCCAACTAATTGTCCCTCTTTTTCTATTAAGCTACCATTTGCCTGATTGGGCATAGTCACTTGCCCGACGCCCGTCATTAGTAATGGATAGCATAAACCTAAAATGATACCTAATAATATAAATAGCAATATAGCAGGTTTGAGCATTGGCATATGAGTAGCAGCGTCATCTAATGTGTTGCTGCTATCTTTTGCATCTTGCACTGATGGCTTAGTGTTGGTATCTGGGTGAGAATGAGTGTGCATAGTAATATTCCTTGTGAATGGTTAGACCAGGTGCAATACGTTAATGAGCATATCGATAAGTTTAATACCCACAAACGGTAGCAGTAGTCCGCCCAATCCATATATCAAGAGGTTCCGGCGCAATAGGTTAATAGCAGAGTCTGGACGATACTTTACCCCTCGCAGCGATAGTGGAATTAGAAATACAATGATTAAAGCATTAAAAATAACCGCTGATAAAATAGCGCTCTTTGGGCTGCCCAAATGCATAATATTTAAGACGTTTAGAGCAGGGTAAGTACCCGCAAAGGCCGCTGGGATAATCGCAAAGTATTTGGCGACGTCATTGGCCAAACTAAAAGTCGTCAGCGCCCCGCGGGTCATCAACATCTGCTTGCCGGTTTGCACCACTTCAATAAGCTTGGTCGGATTTGAGTCCAAATCCACCATGTTTGCCGCTTCTTTGGCCGCTTGAGTACCACTATTCATAGCAACGGCAACATCAGCCTGGGCAAGTGCTGGCGCGTCATTGGTACCATCACCAGTCATTGCCACCAGCTTACCTTGGCGCTGATAACTACGAATCAATTCAAGTTTTTGTTCTGGGGTAGCCTCCGCCATAAAGTCATCAACCCCAGCTTCAGCAGCGATAGCAGCAGCCGTTAAAGGGTTGTCACCAGTAATCATCACGGTAGTAATACCGATTTTTCGCAATTCAGCAAAGCGCTCTTTGATACCAGATTTGACCACGTCTTTGAGCTCGATAACGCCTAATATCTGCTGACCATCTGCAACTAATAATGGTGTACTACCACGGCGCGCCACTTCCTCTACTTGTTGTTCTAAATTACTCGGTAGCGCACCGCCTTGTTCTGTCACCCAATTTACAATGGCATCATAAGCGCCCTTACGGATGCGGCGTTGCTCAATATCGGTACCACTCATGCGAGTTTGTGCGGTAAATTCGATAGTTTTAAATGGCTTTGATTTCCAGACATTCTCATCGATATCAAAACGGCTTTGGGCCAGTTTGACGATACTGCGACCTTCGGGCGTCTCATCGGTTAGCGAGCTAATCAATGCCACTTCAGCTAGCAAGTTCTCGTTAATACCGTTAGAAGGCAGAAATAAAGAAGCTTGGCGGTTACCATAAGTAATAGTGCCGGTCTTATCGAGCAATAGTACATCAACGTCGCCAGCAGCTTCTACCGCACGTCCAGAGGTCGCAATGACATTGGCTTGCATCATACGGCTCATACCTGCTACGCCAATAGCCGATAATAAACCGCCAATCGTTGTTGGAATAAGGCAGACCAGTAATGCGACTAAAATAACAATAGAGATGGGTTCGCCTTGACCTGATGCGAGCACTGCAAACTGAGAGAATGGCAACAGGGTGACGCAAACCATTAGAAATATCAGGGTTAATGCAATAAGCAAAATAGTCAGTGCAATCTCATTGGGCGTTTTAGTACGTTTGGCACCTTCTACCAAGGCAATCATACGATCCAAAAATCCTTGCCCCGGCGCTTGGGTGATACGAATAATCAGCCAGTCAGACAAGACCTTAGTACCGCCAGTGACTGCGTTAAAATCACCGCCACTTTCACGGATTACAGGAGCGGATTCACCAGTAATGGCTGATTCATCGACTGAAGCAAGACCTTCTATCACCTCACCATCCGCTGGAATGATTTCTCCTATTTGCACTAATACAATATCATCTTGATTAAGCTCAGTCGCCTGCACTATAGTAGCTGCGGATAATCGCTCGCTACTAGCAAGCTTACGCGCTTGCACATCTTGACGTGCCTGCTTAAGACTCGATGCTTGCGCTTTACTGCGACCTTCTGCCAAGGCTTCAGCAAAGTTGGCAAACAATAAGGTAAACCATAGCCAAAACGTAATTAACAATGTAAAGACCAGTCCCGTTTGACCCTGAATTACCATATTGATGGCTAATATGGTCGTCAACCATGAGCCGATATAAACGACGAACATCACGGGATTACGCCACTGAACGCGAGGATCAAGCTTGAGTAGCGCATCTTTTAGCGCCGGTTTAATCAACGCCGGATCTAGGAGGCCTTGTGAAGGTTTTTCGGGTAAATCAGAGTTATCAGGCTCTTGTTGAGGGGGCACATCTAAGTCTTTATTATGAGCATCTATTGAAACATTCATGGTCTTTATTCCTAACATAATCATAAAAAGGGAGCAATTCACCACTAAAAAGGTAAGTGCCTATTTATCAAATTATCAAATCTATCGGCTTTGCCAAATTTTCTGAAGTCTAGACAAATAGGCAGCGGCTAACCTTTCATCATCCATATATGCTCTACAATAGGTCCAAGCGCTAACGCAGGAATGAAAGTCAATGCGCCAATCATCAGCACAGTTCCGACTAATAGACCCACAAATAATGGCGTGGTCGTCGGTAAAGTACCGCTATTGACTTCAAGTCTTGGTTTTTTCGCCAACGATCCTGCCAAAGCCAGTACTGGAATGATGACTCCAAAACGCCCAACCACCATCGCAAGCCCAAGCATGGAGTTATAAAAGACCGAATTGGCTCCCAACCCTGCAAAAGCAGAACCATTATTATTAGCAGCAGAGCTAAAGGCATACAGCACTTCACTGAAACCATGGGCGCTAGGATTAAAAATCCCTGCTTGACCACTCGTAGTCATAACACTAATCGCCGTTCCCATTAGCACCATAGTGGGTGCTGCAAGTAATGCTAATACAACCATTTTCATCTCAAATGGTTCAATCTTTTTACCAAGATATTCTGGTGTCCGTCCAATCATGAGTCCTGATACGAATACCGCCAATATTGCAAAGAGCAACATGCCGTACAGTCCGGCTCCGACACCGCCAAATACCACTTCGCCTAATTGCATCTGCAACATCAAACCAAAGCCACCCATAGGCGTAAATGAGTCATGCATCGCATTTACCGCACCACATGATGCCGCAGTAGTGATGGTGGCAAATAACGATGAAGCCACAATACCAAAGCGCACTTCTTTACCTTCCATATTGCCACTGACATCAGCAGCGGCTAGCCCTGACACTTGTGATGTCAACCAAGGGTTACCAGCAAGTTCACTACTTACGGTTAATGAATACATACCGATAAACAATACGGTCATGGCTGCTAATATCGCCACCCCTTGCTTCAGGTTGCCACTCATCTTACCGAGACAAAAACATAGTGAAGTAGGAATAAGAAAAATAGCGAGCATCTGAATTAAATTAGAGAAAGGCGTAGGGTTCTCAAATGGATGAGCAGAGTTGGCGTTAAAGAAACCACCACCATTAGTGCCTAACATTTTAATCGCTTCTTGTGACGCGACTGGTCCTAAGGCGATGGTTTGGGTATCACCTTGTAGAGTTTGCACGTCCATATAGGTCGATAGGGTTTGTACAACACCTTGACTCATTAATAGAAGCGCGATGATTGTCGCTATCGGTAATAGGATATAAATATTACAGCGCCATAAATCAATCCACGCATTACCAAGGTGAGCGCTTTTCTTAAATACCAAGCCACGCATTAAGGCAAAAGCGACGGCAATACCTGTTGCTGCTGACAAAAAGTTTTGTAGCGACATACCTATCATTTGGGTGAGATAACTCATGGTGCTTTCGCCACCATAAGCCTGCCAGTTGGTATTGGTCATAAAACTGATGGCCGTATTCATGGCCAAGTCCCAAGTAACTCCGGTCATCGCTTGCGGATTGAGCGGTAGATTGCCTTGCACCAGTTGCAATATAAATAGCGCCAAAAAGCCAATAATGTTAAATAAGACAATAGCGAGTGCATACTGTTTCCAGTTCATCTCAGACGCAACATTACCTTTGCTATCTCGTCCAAGCATACCGAGTGCAGTAAAACCGCGTGATTCAAGACGGGATATCGGCGCCTGCATACGCTGCATGATGTAACCGGATAAAAAATAGCCCAAAGTAAATAAAATGAGAAGATAAATAATCAACTGAGATAAGGCATGGATGGTCATTAGAACGCCTCCGGTTCAATCAGTACGTATAGCAAATAGACAAATAAACCTAGAGCGATAAGCCCTGAAAATACTTCCATAGCACTCTCCTAAAACCAAGATCAGTCAATTAATTGCCGCAAGATTACTAAGACCTTGCTGCTCATTGGATAATGTCATTAGTATGCTGAGAGAAGTATAAAAGTGTTATTAAGATAAATAGGCAGGATATAAAGAAAGTGTAAAGATTAGAGTTAGCTTGTAGATAGGCAGATTTCAAGTACGGATAATACTGGAGTTTACGGCGAGAGTGCTGGCGCAAAGCGAGGATAGTGCCCAACGTTTTTATAGTATGTCAGCGCAGATTCTAAAACAGCGTAATGACTATAGTCAGAGCACTTTTAAACCGCTACGGTATTACCCGCCCTAGATGTACTCAGTGTACTATCTGCGGTCGGTCGCCTTGTAGCGATTCTAAAATTCCTTGACTATATTATAAAATACTGGAGCGAACGCAAAAAGGCAATACTGATATCACGGATTGGCTGTGCTGGTTTCTGCAAACGCTAGAACAAGCACTTATTACTACTCAAACGACCACAGATAAAATTATTCATAAGGCGAGTTTTTGGCAGACCCATCGATAGCATGCATTGAATACGCGCCAAGCAAGAATTCTCAATATCCTACTGACTGACTTCTATGGCAAACTCACGACTAAAAAATGGGCGACTATGACAAAGTGCTCAGCCGATACTGCACTGCGTGATATCAACGATTTAGTAGAGAAGGGAATGCTGAGAAAAGTCTGAGGCCTTGGGGCGTAGTATGAGTTATGAGTAGGTTTTATAGTCAAAGCCATATAATTTAATGAGATATGAATTCATATAAGATAAGCAGTCTATTAAAAGTGGTTCCATTTTAACAGTCTGCTTTAAGTAGTCTGTTAATAGGTTTGAGGGGTGAAACAGCTGGTTCCCTTGGATTATACCCAAAGCCAATAAATGCTTATTCTACAATCACGTTCTCAATCAGGGTCATCTCATCGCCCACTTTAAACGTCAAGTCATGAAAACTGGATCTGACATTTTTCTTTTGGTCAGTCTCTGTTGGGTACTGACTTATAGTGACATTAACAGTATCTTGTCCATCATAGCTTATCGCAGTCAACGTGCTGTACTTGCCTAGGAGCTGTTGATCATATTGAGTGATGTTATTGGTATTAGGGTCTAGCTCAAAAAATCCTAAATACAGTGAGTTGCTGGGTAGATTTGGATTGTCTAGAGTAGACAGTGTTTCATCTGACACAGCGTTACTATTGGTTAGTGTATAAGGAGCGATAAATTTAACAATGTTTTTATCCTTTGAGCTATTTAGTGCGGTGATATTGCTATAGTCCAGCGACGCTGAATAATTTTTATTATCTGCTAATACACCTCTAACATACGGTTTGCTATCTTGACTGTCATTGGCACCGACAAACTCAGTTAACGCCACTTGATTCTTGTGGTCAGGAAAAGTGATATAAAACTGTCTATCAGTTTCGATATTAAACAGTTTTTGCATGACTTTAGATTGCTCTTTCTTTAATGGATTCTCTAGTCTTGTGTCAGCATACTGGCAGCCACTTAGCGTGATTAATGTCACTAACGCGATGATTGAGCTAGATTTCAAAACATTCATGATATTTTCCTAGAATTTAGGGCTGGTGATTATGATTAATCTCTGACTCGAACTTGTAACTGACGCGGCTGATCCAAATCTCCTTGATACTCAAGACTGGTATTTTGGATTAAATAGTAGACTCGAGCGATAATGAAAGTGTCTGTAATAAGCTGCTCACTTAACCCCAGAACACGGCCAACCAATGCCATCATTAATACAAAATTTTCTTGACCTTGACCTTGACCTTGACCTTGTTCTTGGCATTGCGTCAGTATTTGTTTATCAAAATAATCTTCACCAACAGATTTGACTTCGTTGCTCTCAAAAATTCGCAATAAGCTATCAGGTCGCTTCGAGGACTTAACGAGCGTTTGCCATAATTGTGCATGTTGCACGCAATCTACAGGATTGATCTTTTTTTCTTGATTATGCAGGAAGTCTAACATTTCAAGAGAACAGGCACCCACTCCACGTAGCATATGAGTAGAGAGGTTATAGTCGTTAATACTGATATGGTAGAGTTTATGCTCATCAATTATATGGCAACACAAATAGAGTAACGACCGTTCAGGCGCATTATCTCCATGCCATATAACCACTTTGTGGTAATGAGTAAAGTTAAAGTGACATAATTTACTGATGTCTTTAGTAATATCTATTAACCATTGATCTTCAATAGTTGCGTCAGCGAATTCTTCGAGATGCGCTATTTGTAACATATCAAATAGATAGTTGGCTCGTTGGTTTAACAGTTGATGATCATTGACTTTATTACCATCATATAAAGGGCCAATGGCCAAATAGTCATCAAAGCACAACACTTCGTTTGTACCATCAAGCTTATTTTGTTCGAAATAATGTTTTAAAGTGCCAGAAGCTGATGCGCCGTTAGCAATATGAAGGGTAAGCATGACGTATGTCCTGTTTGCAAAAATAAGTGTCGAAAAGAACGACGTAATACTTCATCGCGTACTATTCTTAAGCCTTTTTATCTATGGTTGTTTCGCTTATTTCTTATGTATTGTCTAATGGAAATAATAGTTAGAGTTATCAAAATTGGATAAATAATGAATACATCAAACACTATTGATATTTAAGTTTATATAAAAGAAACACAAAGCTTCTGTAGCAAGGCCTGTAAGGCAGCTGTTGGCATATGGCATAATAAGCGTTAAAAGGTATTACATAAAAATAGGCAACGTTGTTTTATTAATCACTCTTCTCACTGATAAGTGGGTATGTATGTCTTTAACGCTAGTAAGCTTATGCAATTTACGAGTAAATTCTTCATAACCGTTGAGGTCTGTGCTGACTACTTCCAATAAGTAATCATAAGGGCCCGAAACAACATGTCCATTGATTACCTCATCCATCTCAGATAAAGCATTTTCGAAGGCTGTAATCGATCCTTCTTGATGGTTGCTCAGACTGACTTCCACAAAAAAGCTCATCGCAATGCCAGCTTTAGCTCTATTTATGTTCGCTTGATAGCCTTCTATATAAAATTCATCTTCTAAACGTTTCAGGCGCCTAGCACAAGGTGAGGGTGACAGACCAATACGCTCGGCTAATTCAGCTGTTGATAAGCGTCCTTCTTTCTGAAGCACTTCCAAAATATGACGGTCGATTTTATCCATGTATTGCCTTTCTGGTGTTTCCAGCCAATAATTATATATTATTTGGCATTATCCACTAAATAACTATAGATTTTCAATAAAAGAATAGAGATAAAAGCGCGATTTTTGATTGATAATTAGGCTTTATATACAAGCATAAGACATCAATATGAATACCATTTCTCAGCCTTCCTCACGCAAAAACCCCTTGTTCACCCTGTCTCCGCTGATGAAAGGCTATGTGGCGATGATTGTTGTGATATTGATTTGGTCAGGCTTTGCATTGACTGTACGAGCGGTTGGAGCATCGTCGTTAAGCATGGCTGATGTCATGCTCATTCGATTTAGCGTGCCACTACTTTTATTGACGCCTTGGGTATTCTCTAGTTTGAAGGAAATCAAAAACATGAGAGGGGCTGATATCATTTTTATTTTATTCGGCGGTGTTCCTTTTCTGTTGCTCGCCACCTTTGGTGCGAGTACTGCTCCTGCCGCTTATGTTGGTACTATTTTGACAGGGACGCCAGTATTTTTTGCCGCACTCTTGTCCTTTATTTTTTACTGCCAACGTATATCACTAAAGAAATTTTTGGCATTCATGATTATTTTCTTTGGCGTAGCCACGATGATGGTAGGGAACGCAGGACCAACACCTAGTAGTTTGCTACAGGGGATGGCCTTTTTACTGATTGCGAGTTTGGTTTGGGCAGGTTACACCTTAGGCTTAAAAAGTACGAGCTTGAGTCCAATAGCGGTTGCTATCGTCCTTTCTTACACTGCATTTTTTGTGACATTAGTGATGGTTCTATCTGGTCTTCTAGAGACCAACCTTGGGGCTGTCTCTTTTGACGATGCGCTACCTTTTATCTTAATACAGGGCGTTGGCGTTGGTATTGTCTCAACCATTGGGTTTTCTTATGCGGTCAACAAGCTTGGGTCGATTCGCACCTTATTGCTTGGCTCCTTGTCTCCTGGACTAACCGCTTTACTCGCAGCGTTGATACTCAATGAGTCTTTATCAATTGCAATGCTATGCGGCATCGTGTTAAGCACAATTGGTGTCATTTTATCCAATCGAGCGAAGTAAAGTAAGATATGTCCTATTGCAAAAATGAGTATCAGAAAGAAAGGCTTAGTATTTCATTGAGTATTGTTTTTAAGACCTTTTATCTATGATTGCCTCGCTTATTTTTTATGTATTGTTTGACTGAAATAATAATTAGAGCTATCAATATTGGATAAATAATGAATATATCTACTCTTATTATCGCTCCAACTTGTGTTCTAGACCATATACCTATATAAATTTCCCATATAATACAAAAGACTATGGCGATTATCGTTGCCATTTGCACTTTGGTAATTTTTTTCACAGGTCTTCTCTCTTATTTACTCTCAAGATATGTTGGAAGTGCAGAAATATGTGCAAATACTTTAGATTGCTCATCCCATTTCCAGTATTTTTGCGTTTCTTCAGTATCGCCTGTTGGGGTCGGAATTACCCATACTGACGTTAGAATATTGCTTTCCTGTTCAAATGTAACATATGTGCCATTACCACCCCATTCTTTATCTTCTGGTAAAGGGTAAACCATTCCATTTCGGCTATCGACCATCGCACCACTGACACAGCCTGAACCACAGCCCCATGTTATTACTACGTAATGGTTTGCAAAATTCACGTCCTGTTTCGCATATTCCCCACTAATCACAGTTCTATAACGTTTTGCAATTGGATGACTGTCGAAATTTATATTCGATTTTTCAATAGCTATTGGTTTAGCTTTTACCAGCGCCGTCTCTTCAAGTACAGTATCAATAGCGGTAGTATGCATAAGATCCGTATTTGTACAGGCAGTCGTGAATACAGTTAATGCTAAAACTAACTGTATTTCAAAGTTTTTATATAGCACTTGTGCCATTCTATGACCCAGCAAACCTTTAAGGAATACTTAAAATTCGTTAACTGTGTCAATCACAAACTGACGAGAAGCCTCACCATCTATCATATGATACTGAATTTGGCGTGTTTTACCTTGTGGGTTGGCATTGCTATCGTCTTCTAAATAGAGTGGGAAACGTCTAACCAATACATTCTCAACCAATGCAAACGCATCGTGCCCCATATAACCTTGTTTGAGTTTATCAGTCAGCTCTGGATAAGAGACTTCACTCCATGACAGCCCTTTATTGCTCGAATAAGCAATCACGTCACCATATGAACCACTACCCACACTTTGAGTGAATACCAGAATTTCAGGATATCCATCGCCATTCATATCGCCCACATCAGCACTAACAACAGGATCGCTAATTGGTCGCTCGATAATGTCTTCACCCATGGGCTGAATCTGCAAGATATAACCACCATTGCCGTCAGAGGTACTGGTCACTTGAGTAGAAAAATCACCATAGTTGAGTGAGGTAGCGTATTGCGAGTTATCCAATTGTCGAGTATCCAACGTATCGCTTAATTTTTGATATACGCCACCAAGCGTTGCACCGCCGCTACAATAAAAAGCTGTTTTTTGTAGATGGGATGTTTCGCCTTCAATGGATAAGCTATTGTCATTAAAGCGCAAATAAACGGGGTTATTATCTACCCAAAACTGATACCGTCCATCATGAGCTTTATGAAGTACGGTGTCTAATGTACAAGTAGGTTTCTTTTTGTCTATGCGAGAACGAATAGACACACTAATAGCATCTTGACCAGCATCACGTACGCTGATCGCAAACCAGTCATAACCCTCGTTACGCTTTGTATAGCCATCTGTGACGTAATCGCCCGTTATATTGTTAGTATACTTATCGGTTACGGTTGTTGTAGGTAGGTCGTTATGTAAAACCGTTGTTGTCTCAAGGCCCTGTGTATTAGTGTTCTGGCACGCAGTCAGACTTAATAACAGCATGCTGGGCAGTAACGTTTTTCTCATCATAATTTTTATTCCTTCAGAAGATCGTTATATGGGCCATTCATAACAGCCCACATCATTTAGCAATTTAAAAAACCATTATCCATTCTTGGCGTGGAATGTTGGTTTGTACCTATTTCTATCAATGAGGTCTAAGTCAGGGCACTAGGATAGTGGAGTTCAAAGCCTGTGACCATGTGTATTCAGTAATTTTTTTACTTGTTTATGAAAATTTGATGCTTACGCATAAGCCGCGATTTATGCTTGGGAAAAGCAGTGCTTTTGCATATAAAGTGACAATAACGTTGCATTCTTTTTTGCTTTCCCGTTGCTAGAATAGAGTAGTACTAGATGCTTTTAAAACGATTCAAATTATCATTCGTAATACACCAGTTTTATCTTTACAATCTCACATCATTTACACTATCAGATAGATTTAAGGTGAGTATTCCATGCTTTTGAGTATAGTTTACATTATTGGTATTACAGCAGAGGCAATGACGGGGGCACTAAGCGCGGGACGACAAAATATGGATTGGTTTGGGGTTATGCTTATCGCGAGTGTAACAGCGATAGGCGGTGGTAGTGTCAGAGATATCCTACTTGGTAACTACCCCTTAACTTGGGTAGAACATCCTAAATATTTATTAATCGTTTGTGTGGCTGGTCTTATAACGACTTGGTTGGCTAAATGGGTTGTTAAATTTAATGGCGTTTTCATACGTTTGGATGCTTTAGGACTAGCGGCCTTTAGTATCATTGGTTGTCAAGTAGGGCTTAACATGGGACTCCATTACGGTGTTTGTATAGTTGCTGCCATTGTGACAGGTGTATTTGGTGGATTGCTGCGTGATTTAATATGTCGCCAAACCCCATTGGTTTTACATCATGAGTTATACGCTTCAGTTTCTTTGATCGTTGCGTGTTTATATTTAACACTTCAGCATTTTGCTGTTAGTAGTAATATCAGCGTCATTATTAGTTTAGTTGCTGGTTACTTAATCCGTATGGCAGCGGTTAGAGCAAAGTGGCGATTACCCGTATTCCATTTGTTGGAAACTTCTAAATAAAATAGTGAACCCACCGTCATAAGAATGTCTACGAGCGGGCTGGGTTATTTTAGAGAGTCGTTAAGGCTCTCTATTTTTTTACCATCATACTGACTTAACGCCACTAATATGACGATCTAGCTAAGTTTTAACATGTTCATAAGCCTCATTAGGGCTTAGTAAGTATGGTATGTATAGCCTATTAGATGCTCACAAGACCTCTGAGATCTATTTTATGATCTAGTACATTTATTCAAAAAAGTCCAAACGAATACTTTAAAAAATACTGGTTATTTTCGAGTAAATCCATTAACCTACTAAAGGTAACCTACCTTAAGTAGGTTGACTTAGTAACAGGTTTCTTTAGTGAAATAAGTTTTGGTATAAAAGGGTTCTTTTATGAGCATAAGTGACTATAGTAAATCCAAATTGTTATACGACCTAGTGGTCATTGGTGCAGGGGCTGGTGGCTTGAACGCAGCATTGACTGCTATGGAATATGGGAAAAAAGTGGCTTTAGTAGAGCGTAATCAGCCAGGAGGAGAGTGTACATGGTCTGGCTGCATTCCTAGTAAAGCGATGATACAAATGGCAAAAGAGATTAAAATCTCAAAAAAATATGGTTCTATAGAGATAAACTCTGCTGATGTTTTATCAAAAGTACGAGCATTAATTCAGAAGGCACATCAAGCAGAAGCTGTACCTGTTTTAGAAGCTGCTGGAATCGAATATTTCTACGGTGAAGCCGTGTTTTTGGATAAAGATACTGTTCAAGTAGGTACAAATACTTTGCAAGCAGAGAATATAATGATTGCCACAGGCTCATCGCCTGTCGTTCCAGATATCTTTGGTATTAACACAGTTGATTATCTAACAAATGAAAATATTTTTCTTTTGCCAAACCTGCCTAGTAGCATCATTGTGTTGGGCGCTGGGGCTATTGGTGTTGAGCTGTCACAAGCAATGCAAGCGCTGGGCGTAGAAGTTAAACTGGTAGAAATGGCTCCTCATATTCTTTATCGAGAAGAAGTAGAGCTTTCTAAGTTACTACAGGAAGTCTTAGAAAAAGATGGGGTAGATATTCTTCTAAATCAACGTGCTATTGCTGTCTCAGAGGATGCTACAGGTATTCAGCTAACACTTTCTTCGCCTGAGGGAGAAGCCATCGTTTGTGCGGAAAAAATCTTGTTTGCTTTAGGACGGCAACCTAATCTAACGACGCTAAATATAGCCGATATTGGTATTAAAGCTACCTCGCAAGGAATCACGGTGAATGACTACTGTCAAACCAACGTCTCTAATATTTATGCAACTGGAGATGTGGTAGGGCCTTACCTTTTTTCTCATATGGCTGGGTATCAAGCACGAAATGTAATCCATAATTTATATGGTGTAGGAACACAGCCTATTGACTTATCAGGTGTCGCTTGGTGTACGTTCTCAGACCCCGAGTTTGCTTGTTGTGGCTTAACTGAAGTTGAAGCAAGCACGGAGCATAATGATATCAAGACTTTTACGTTTGACTATGAAGATTTAGATCGTGCCGTTGTGGATCAAAAAAACAATAGGTAAAGCAAAAGTAATTTGTGACAACAAAGGATTAATACTAGGGGCTTCTATTTTAGGAGAACGGGCGTGTGAATTGTTGGGTGAGTTACAGCTATTAAAGCAGAATCAAATCCCCCTACAGAAACTGCAGGAGAGCATACATCCCTATCCGGGATACAGCGAGTTACTTTTTTATTTAAGCATGGATGCAAAAGCATGTTTCATCGCTTAAAGTGTTAATCAATACGTATGAATAAAAGAAGGAGAGAGAGGTGGGTAAGCGTATGACAAAAGAAGAACGTCGTATTCAGTTATTGGCCATGGCTAATCAAATTGTTCAGGAGTCAGGTACAGAGGCTTTAACATTAATTTCATTAGCTGATTACGCAGGAGTTAGCAAGCCCATCACATATGAACACTTCGGCTCAAGAGAAGCGTTACTTTCAGCCCTCTATCAAAGCTATGATCAACGTGTAATTGAAGCTATTGAGCAAGCGGTGGCTGAGCACCCGCTCTCTCTCGAAGCCACCGTCGATAGTGTTGTTAAGTCATATCTTGCTTGCGTAGTACATTGCGGATCTCAATACGAGGAAATTATTGCCGCTTTACAAGCTTACCCTGGTTACCGAAACCTCAAAGCTGATATTCGATACTACTTTTCTAAAGCCTATTGGCAGATTTTACAGCCTCATTTAACAGGGTCTTTCCAAGAAAACAAGGGGGTGTTATACGCTATCCACGGTACAATCGATGCTATTTCAGATGCAGTAATGATGGAGGGGTTAAGTTATGAAGCTGCTGAAAGCCTTTTACGAAAATTAATTCTTACTGTAGTTAGCTCTCTATAAAAAATTACAGTGAGTCTGGAGTAAAGTATTCGGAGTACCTGTTGGTATACTTCCTAAAGTGTTAGAAACTTCTAAATAAAGTAATGACCCTACCGTGATAAGAGTTTCTACGAGCGAGCTGTGTTATTTTAGAGAGTCATTACTATCTGTGAACATCTCATTTTTAACACAGCTATTTAATACAGTCTGGCTGCGATTTATCTCATTTTTATCACCATTTTTAAAATGAGGACACGTCCAAATACTACTATACAGTGAGCGTGATCTTACCCACTGCTTTACCTGATTCAAGATGGTCATGCGCGCGCGCTACCTCCCAAATAGAGTAGTTACTATCATCTATGATAGGCATGATTTTGCCACTATCAACCAGCTCTGCAATCATTGTCAGGATACGACCGTGCGATTCATGGTTGATGCCATGAAATAATGGAATGAGCACCAAAACACCGTGAAAGGATAAGGCTTTGAGAGCAATTTGCAATGGATCAGCAATGGGTAAAATAGTGGCGACATGGCCATTGAATCTAACGGCTTGAAACGATTTTTGAATATTATCACCAGCCACCGTATCGAAAACTTTGTCAAAACCCACGCCGTTAGTATACGTCGCCACATAGTCATCAACCTCCGCTGTTGTATAATCCACTAGATGATCCGCGCCTAGTGTTTGTGCTAGTGCACTATTAGCAGGAGAGTAGGTAGCGGTGACTGTCGCGCCAAGTACTTTTGCTAGCTGAACGGCAATATGACCAACGCCCCCTGTTGCACCATGAATCAAGACATTATCGCCTTCTTTGACATTCATTTTTTGTACGAGTGCCTCATAAGAAGTGAGTGCGACCAACGGCAGGGCTGCGGCTTGCTTCATGCTGAGTGTTTTAGGTTTTTTAGCCATTAAACGCACATCAACTAACATGAATTCAGCAAGTGCACCATCAATACCGTTGAGGCCACCAGCCATACCATAAACTTCGTCACCAACACTAAATTCAGTGATGTCGGCACCTATCTCGCTCACAATACCAGCTACATCACCGTGTAGTATCTCTGGCAAATTCTCCGACCAAGGCAGCTCGACTGAGCGCAGCATGGTATCAATAGGGTTCACACTAGTGGCTTTCACTTCCACAACCATATGACCTAGTGTTGCCGTTGGTTTTGGTTTTTCTGCCAATTGAAAAACTGCAGTTGTACCGATTTCTTTAATGATCATCGCTTTCATGTTATTACCCTTTACTGGTGTGAATGTCTTATGGTTTGTTTCAGGACAATAAGTTTAGACGTTGCTAATCCAGCAAACCATTACCCAGTAAACAAATTACTTTTGCTTTTTGAGCAAGCCATGGTTACAGTTAAATGGAATACCTATCAACTTAATAAAGGAGTGGCAATGAGCTCAATAAATCGATTGGCATATTTCAATAGTGTTGTCGAAACCGGTAGTATTTCAGAAGCCAGCCGCATCTTTGATGTACAGCCGTCTTCCATTTCACGGCAGTTAGCAGTGCTTGAAAAGGAGTTGGGCGTACGTCTGCTCAATAAAACGACCAGAAACACCAGTTTGACTGAAGCGGGGCACAAATATTACGAATACTCTCAGCGAATTGTGTCAGAGTTTGATAATGCCAAAAGAGCCGTTAATGACCTGCAAATAATGCCACAGGGTAAGCTGAAAATCAGCATGACAGTTGGTTTTGGTGAAAGCATGGTATTACCGTTAATACCGAAATTTATGTCGTTATATCCAGATATTGATATAAAAATTGAGTTAACAGAACGGGTTGTGGATCTTATAGAAGAAAATATTGACGTGGCTATTCGAAGTGGACGCTTATCTGATTCGACCATGATTGCCAGACGCTTGGTATTTAATGATTTTCTACTGTGTGCAAGCCCCCAATATTTAAAAAATAATGGCACGCCTTGTAGCATTGACGATCTAGCTGATCACCAATGTATCCGATATGGTTATAACGGTTGGAAAGAGTGGTTTTTGATAGCAGAAGATAGTAAAAAGTTGATGATTAATAGTCAGGTTTCAGTGAACTCCGTGAATGGTCAGAAGCAGCTGGTATTGAATCATACAGGTCTGACGCTAATCCCACTGTGGGCTGTTAAGGATGAATTGGCGAAAGGGTCATTGGTTCAAGTCATGCCAGATCATATTTTTAGTCCATATGAAGAACTGAGTGCTACTTACGCTATTTATTTAAAGCGAGATATGGTCTCACCAAAAACACGCGTTTTTTTAGATTTTTTGGTAGAGCAGATGATAGTGATTTGAGTTTGGATCTACAGCTTGATCTCATAAGTTTAGTTATAAGGATTTGACGGCAGGGGTCAGCTTTTATTGGAAGCACGCAGGCGTGGGTTTTGTTTGGTGATAATGTTTTCGATACTAGCAGGCTCAATATCAAACCACTCAGCAAAATGATTAATCATACTAAAGGTTGTTAACGCCATATAAAATTGTAGTATTGGCCACCTTTTTTACTGCTGTAACAGCCTAAAATAACAATAACTAAGATATAAACGCAATCGATTTACCAAGTTATAAGATGACAATTAGGGTTGCCTTGTTTATATTTGTAAGAATTTTATCACTTAATGATTATCAAATAGTATATATAAAAGCTAAATCGATAAGAGTTTATTAATTCGAAAAAATCCTTCCATCTGTACCATGATTCTAAGAATGATTAATTTCATTATTAAATTTATTATCAATATTTTGTTGCAAGTTATTTTCTATTTTTGATCTTAATCTTTTACCTTGTTGATAGTAAGATATCTTGCTACATAGAGGTCTGACTCCAAATAAATTTTGTAGAGTAACTACAGATGAATATTTCAGCATCGAAAAATTTGACATTATAGGTCAAATTTTTATCATAAAAAAGTGATCAAATAGGAAGAAATTATGTCAAGCAACACTCTTAAGCTACATGAATCATTTGAAAACCGTCGTACTATTTATTCTTTGAATGATAAATTACCCGTTGCTACGCAATCTGTCGTTGAAGCGGTAGAGCACGCTATTTTGCATACCCCTTCATCGTTTAACTCACAAACAACTCGTATTGTGATTTTACTTGGCATTGAGCACAAGCGCCTATGGGATATTGCCGAAAAGAACTTAAGAGAAATTGTGGGTGATGGCGATTTTTCTAGTACTAAGCAAAAGATGGATAGTTTTCGCGCGGGCGTAGGGACTATTTTGTATTTTGAAGATGAAAACGCTATAAAAGCATTACAAAAGCAGTTTGCACTTTATGCTGAGAGCTTTCCCGTTTATGCCCAACATACAAGTGCCATGCATCAATATGCTATTTGGATATCGCTGAGCGATATGGATATAGGCGCAAGCTTACAACACTACACGGCTATATTTGAACGAGATGTTGCTAAAGCTTTCAATATCCAACCATCTTGGAAGCTGATCGCTCAGATGCCATTTGGCGGTATCGACGCAATAGCTGGCGACAAAGAGTTTGAGCCGATTAGTGAGCGTGTACGCGTGTTAGGTTAGTAGTAAAGCAATAATGTGGATCTCACTGGTTAATAAATCAATAAAATCTAATAATACTCGTAGTGTAGCCTATCCATTGAGTATAAAAAGATACGGCAAAAAAAGTGCTTTGAAGTAAACCACTTTTAATTATCTAGCTTTATAATTTTATTTTCAAAAGCGCATCAGTCTATATGATGCGCTTTTTGTTATCGGGCTTGGCAGCAATGATAGTAAAATTGATAGATAGTTATAAGTGAACGACTGGCTATTACAGTCTCTAGTTATTCATCAACTATCTGTTCATCCCAATACGGCGGTGCACCATAATAGTCTGTCATAAAGTCAATAAAACACCTGACTTTATGAGGTAGCAGTTTTCTATGCGCATAAACAGCATATAAGCCTAAAGGGCTTGGCTCATATTCAGGCAGTACTATGACTAGCTTGCCAGCGTTTAGGGCTTTACTAGCAATAAAAGTTGGTTGCAATACCAGTCCAGCACCTTCAATAGCGGCCTCTACTAAGACATCGCCGTTGTTACTCCGAAAAACACTACTGTCCTTAAGCTGTTTTGCTTTTAGGTATTTAAAGATTTGTCCCTTAGTCTCTACATTCATATAGCTATAATGCAAATAGCGATGTGCTTCCAAATCCTCAAGCCGTTTAGGAGTGCCATGAGCCTTGAAATACTTAGGCGCTGCGCATAAAACCACGCGGATAGGTGCGATTTTTTTAGCAATAAGAGATGAGCTTTCAAGCTGTCCGATACGCAGAGCAATATCAAAGCCTTCCTCAACGATATCGACCTTTCTATCACTAAGTTGTAGATCAACAGTGACTAAAGGATAGCGTGCCTGAAAGTCAGCAATCAATTTTGCCATATGTTTTAGAGCAAATGAGACAGGCGCACTGATTCGCAGTGTCCCTTTAGGATGCTGCTGTAAGCCACCTAATTGCGCCTCCATGTCGTCAATACTTAATAAGATCTGCTGCGCATGAATAAAATATTGGCTGCCAGATTCAGTAACGCTTACTTTACGGGTAGTACGATTAAGCAGGCGAGTATGTAGCTGCTCTTCTAACTTTGCCACATACTTGCTTACCAACTGTGGGGAAAGCTGCATAGTAATGGCAGCCTTGCTAAAACTACCCTCTGTTACTACCGCTACAAAAGCACGCATTGCGTCAATTCTATCCATGTCTCGTCCTTTATTTAGCGTAGTAATGAATCTATTATAAACACTGTGTTGATTATCATTCAATATATCCTATCTTACTATTTAATAGCGTTGATAGTAAAGTATGTCTATACCTAATGGCTTAACTGCCTATTTATTAAAATGCTACGGAGTAGTCCTCGATGAAAATCTCATTACTGAATAAAGCTTTTGCAACGAACGCTGGATCGGCAGCTTTAATTCTTCGTGTACCTGTAGGCCTGATTTTGATGGCTCATGGGGCCCAAAAGCTATTTGGCTGGTTCGGTGGTAACGGGCTGGCAGGAACGGCTGGGTGGTTAAGCAGTATGGGTATGGAACCAGGTTTACTTATGGCAATACTAGCAGGAAGCGCTGAATTCTTCGGTGGTCTTGCCTTAGTATTAGGAGTACTCACGCGACCTGCTGCCGTAGTTGCAGCCTTTACTATGCTGGTTGCTATTTTTTCTGTGCATATCGGTAATGGCTTATTTGCCGCTGATGGTGGCTACGAGTATGCACTAGTATTAATGGTGGCGCTGATTGCTTTAGCTATACAAGGCGGTGGTTATCTCAGTATGGATAAAGCATTATCAGAGAAAATAGGATCGGTTTAACGATTATAAATAAAGGAGTCGTGCACATGAACAGTCAAGTAACTTCAGTTAAGCAGCCCGTATTGTTTATACCTCATGGTGCTGGGCCTTGCTTCTTTATGGACTGGCAGCCTGCCGATACTTGGAGCAAGATGGCTGAGTTTTTAACGGGTATTCCTAATCGTCTACCACAGCGTCCCAAAGCTATTTTGATAATTAGCGCTCATTGGCAGACGTCAGAGTTCAGTATTACCGCTGGCATGCAACCTGAGCTTATTTACGATTATTATAACTTTCCTGAGCATACTTATCAGCTGATTTATCCTGCAGCGGGTGCGCCAGAGTTGGCTGAACGTATAGGTAAGTTACTCACCGATGCAGGTATAAACAATAAGCAGGACAGCTCCAGAGGTTTTGATCATGGCATGTTTATACCTTTAAAACTGATGTTCCCTGACGCCGATATTCCAGTAGTACAATTATCACTACGCAATGATTTAGACCCTGAAGCACATATACTGGCAGGCAAGGCAATCGCAGAATTACGAGATGAAGGTGTATTGATCGTCGGTAGTGGCATGAGCTTTCATAATATGGCGGGCTACAACGATGCCACTTTTACCGCGCCATCAGAGCGTTTTGATGAGTGGTTAACGACAACGGTTGCCGCTGATCAAGAGGAGCGCGATGCTGCTCTTTGTGGTTGGACGCAAGCGCCCCATGCCTTGGATGCTCATTTGTTAGGTGCAGAGGAGCATTTGTTGCCGCTTATGGTTGCAGTAGGCGCAGCAGAGGGAGATAAAGGTTATAAGGTTTACTCCCAGCAAGTGCTTAAGACCCAGTTATCAGCCTTTCAGTTTGGCTAAGTTTAATGAGCAGATACCAACCTAGTTATTTATAAACTAACTCGCATTTATAAACAGGAAAATATGATGAAAATCGACCTTAATGGAAAAACAGCATTCGTCACGGGCTCAACCGCTGGTATTGGGCTTGCTATTGCAACAGGTCTTGCCAAAGCTGGCGCACAAGTCACTATCGTTGGCCGCAATCAAGCGGGCATTGATGAGGCAATCGAACAGATTCAACAATCTGACGGTGTCAATGATACCAATAACATAAAGGGAATTGTTGCTGATGCGGGTACGGCTGATGGCTGTCAAACGATTATCAACACATTGCCAGAAGTGGATATTTTAGTGAACAATCTCGGTATTTATGGCGCCACTCCTTTTTTCGATATTGATGATAATGCTTGGGAGGAGATGTTCCAAACGAATGTGATGAGTGGGGTTCGCTTGTCACGACATTACGCCAAAGCTATGAAAGAAAAAGGCTGGGGTCGAATTCAGTTTATCTCTAGTGAATCAGCACTGAATATCCCTGCTGAAATGGTGCATTACGGTGTCACTAAAGCCGCTGTTCAAGGCGTATCACGCGGACTTGCCAAAGTGCTCGCGGGTAGCGGTGTCACAGTAAACAGTATTTTGCCAGGACCGACTCGTACTGAGGGTGCAAAAGCCATGATGCAAGGACTGGCGGAAGAGCGCGGCGTCACAGCGGTAGAAATGGAAGGCATATTCTTAGATGAAAATCGTCCCTCAACCCTAATCAAGCGTTTTGCGACCCCTGAGGAAATCGCTCATATGAGCGTTTACATTGCCTCAACGCAAGCGAGCGCAACGACGGGTTCAGCACTGCGTGTAGAAGGTGGTATCGTCGAGAGTATTGCTTAACCTAGTTTAGGCAGCACGTTTCTATCATTAATATTAGGAGTAATTAACCATGCTGACCTCAAGCGCAACCATACAAACACAAGATCCGGCACGAATAATGAATCGACTGTGCAAACACTGGGCACATAAACTACCAGTGACTCTTAGCTCAGATCAAGGCGTTATTGAGCTACCTATGGGAATTTGCCAGATGCATTGTACTGATGTACTCACAGTGACCCTCAAAAGTGAGACGGAGCAGATGTCAAAACTACAGGAAGTAGTAAGCGATCATCTACTACGTATGGCAGGAAAAGAGACGCTTATCATCGAATGGACATGAGTTGTTAATACAGGTAGTAAAAAGGAAAAAACATGAATACCGATTCAAAAAAACGCTATGGGCGCGTTAGCAAATTTTTGCACTGGAGTATGGCACTATTAATTACATGGCAACTGCTTAAGTTTGCTGATCGTATCAGCGATGGCGAGCATTGGGTCGGACAGACCTTAGTGCCTTGGCATGTTTCTATCGGCATACTATTGCTAGTATTAATAATCATAAGACTGCTATGGGTAGCGACGCAGCGCCATCAGCGTCCTACGCAAGATCCAGCCACTATCAAGCTAGTTACTGCAGGCCATCGCCTTCTTTACGTCTGTATGCTACTAATGCCGCTGACGGGAATTATGGTTATGCTGGGAGGAGGGTATGGCATCACTG
The DNA here is from genome assembly GCA_030686115.1 of Psychrobacter cibarius. Lineage (NCBI taxonomy): Bacteria > Pseudomonadati > Pseudomonadota > Gammaproteobacteria > Moraxellales > Moraxellaceae > Psychrobacter > Psychrobacter cibarius. The sequence continues at coordinate 2,442,914 of CP131612.1, read as the reverse complement.
CCTTTGGCGTTGAGCTAGTTGCCAAAGGTAAAGAGGTTGCTTGGGCGGCTACCCTTGGCGAATTGCATTCACCACTGGCTTGGTTATTAGCCGCTTTAATCATTGGGCACACTGCTATGGCTTTAGTTCATCACTTTTATCATAGAGATGATACTCTGACACGGATGTTATAATAATGCATTTTGTAATATTGGATACAGATGCCTTATTACTTTCATTGAAAGCTATCCTATAAGAAAATAGATAAAACCGCTAATAGCGGTTTTATCGCAGTAGTCTTTATATTATTGAATGCCTATTGATCAACCCCCAATATTAACGACATCACCTGAGAAAAGTGAATTTCATACCTCAGCCTTCTACGCTATAAAAATAATAGCATGTAGGGGCTTTTCGGATCATTAGATTAAAATAAATCCATGGCATATGGAGATGTTATTGATATTTTGGACGCCATAGTATCGGGGAGTGTGCCACTTAGTAAGTTATAGTTTAAATTAATATTTGGTTTACTCTAGTATTAAATAATTCTTTGCTATCGATATTAATTTTAAAACTATAGTCGATCCACTTTAAAAGAATACAGTGATGCTGGTATGAATTTTTTGTAGCCTCTGTCTGCGGAAGCACAGCAAGCAAGAAAAATTTGTTCCAGCAGCACGTTATAATATTTTTACTTCTTTTATTTAGGATTGACCATAACTTGATAGGTATGCCAACAGTCCTCTAATCCCTATTGATTCCCACAAAAGTGATCATATTAATTAGCCGTTTATTCTCACTACAGAATCTACAAAAACGATGGCTATTCAGCCCTTAATCTGATGAATTCCTAATGTGTCAGTATGTTGGCATAGATCAAAATGTCTGGAGACAAAAAATGAAAGACATATTTCATATGATGAAATATATATCTAATTTAAAGTTAGTTTTCAAATTAGAACCTGAGTTACCGACGCTTTACTATAAAAAAGATGGGTTGTTTAATGATACTGTTACAACTCTAGAGCAATTACAACAGCAATATAATCCAACTCCTTGGCTCCGCAATCATCATATACATCTTATGTTTTTTGATGTTATCAAAAAGAATCTTATTAATTTAAAATATGATTCTATTGAGCAATTAACTATGACGGATGGGGGTATTACAGCGGTCGCTTGGTTTGGATTGGATCTGCCTGAAGATACACCAACCATAGTTCTTTTACATACGATTACTGGCACATTTGATTCAATGCGAGAAATAGTTCGTGATTTGAATACTTATACAGGATGGCGTGTGGCTTTGTGTGTGCGTCGTGGACATGATTGCCTACCTTTGACGGTTCCTAAAATTAATCTTTTTGGCTCACCTCAAGACCTTAAAGAACAGATTATTTATATTCAGGAAAAATTTCCAAATTCTGATTTATATGCAGTAGGTTCTTCTGCTGGAACTGGACTATTAATACGGTATTTAGGAGAAGAAGCAGAAAAGACACCTATTAAAGCTGCTTTTGCACTCTGTCCAGGCTATAACACTGAAATAGGATTTAAGCATGTTCATCCTATTTATAGTAAAATTATGACTAAAAAACTCATTCGGAAATTTATTTTGCCCCATCAAGAAATATGGCAACAAATACCGCAATGGGAGGAAATTTTGTATGCCAAAACTTTAGCCGAATTTGAAAAAATATATTTTAAACTGGCTGGGTTTTCTGACTATGAAAGTTATACTAAAGCATCTAATCCAATTTATACGTTTGAAAATATTAAAGTCCCTTTAATGATTTTAAATGCAGAAGATGATCCTGTTTGTCATATTAAAAACTTGGAACCTTACAAAAAAACTATTGAGAAAATACCAAATATTATTGTAGTGACTACGAAAAAAGGCAGTCATTGTGGGTTTTATGAGGGAATGTTTAAAACAACTTCTTGGGCGACGCGCTTAATGTCCAAATTTTTACTTAGCCAAGAAAAAGCCCATAAAAAGAATTAGAGAGTTATGGTTGTCTTGTTCAAGTGGACGGTTCTGAGTATCCTATAAATGACATATGGAAATATTTTAGAGGTTTAAGCTATGTTCAAAAATCAAGCCACATGATTTGAGTAAGTATTAAGACCTATCATTAAATGATCTTAAGTTAATTACGAGCTGTTTAACGCTATTGGATGATTTTACTTATCAAAAAAGCTTAGAGGAAAAAGAGAAGGACAAAGAAGAGTATTACCAGAACTGCGTATTACAAATGAATGCGCTACGTGAAAAGCTAAACACCATTGAAACACATACCATGTATAGCGGTCTTTTATAAGTGGTAACCCTTTTTAAGGAGTTACAGAACTCACGTTAAACAGCACAATCTAGTCACTAGATTTTTACTTGGGTTATGGCACACTTCTTATTAAATTCAATTGCTTAGTATTCGTCTTCCTATATATCCATATTAAAAATGCCACTGTTTTTAACAGACAAATTATTTCGAATGTAGGTGGAATGATAGCGAAAGATGGTCTCTTAATAACAAGGAAGAAACGTGACTTCAGGAAGAAGCCCTAATATAAGTAGGCAACCTATCTATATTTCACCAAAAAACTTTGCTGACTATTTATCCTATCAGCAAGGCTATTGTTTGTTTTTAGATATAGATGGCACATTAGCTGATTTCACTTTGAATCCTAAAGATAGCGTTATCCCAGCGTCAACCTTAACTCTTCTACAAAAAATACAAACCCATGGTGTAAAAATTGCTGCCGTGACAGGACGCAGTTTGGCCGAAGCAAGGCAAATGCTGTCGCCTTTAACATTACCGATCGCAGCAACGCATGGACTAGAAATAGCGTTTGATGATGACAGTATTAGTAACGATGAAAATATCGTATCTATTGATACCATCGAGCTTGCGACAATAAGGCAGGCTATTATCCAATCTTGCATTCCCTTTGATGACTTCATCGTAGAAAATAAACCCTATTCTGTCGCCCTCCATTTCCGGCAAGCCCCTGATTTGGGCGATATGGCTTATACCATCATGACAGAAACATCAAAAAGCCATCCTAACTGGACATTAAAATCCGGTAAATATGTATGGGAAGTGGTACCAAAAGGGGTAAATAAAGGCACAGCCATACTGACCTTATTAAAAAAAATACAGAGCGCTAAGCCTCTTTGTTCTATTTTTATTGGTGATGATATTACGGATGAGGCAGGATTTATGGCTGTACAAGGTGACAGTAAATCGCTAGCAGACGACTCACAGTTAATAAAAGGGATGGGGATTAAGGTCGGTTGTGAGCCTACAAGTGCCAATTACTACGTTCGTAATACTCATGAGGTGACTGTTTTACTAGATAGCTTTTTAAGCTTCTGTCAACAACATAATGCGTTAGTAAAAAAAATAGTGAGACACGTGGTATGAGCCGCTTAATCGTTTTGTCTAATCGGGTTAAAATGCCTGATAACAACCCAATGGCAGGTGGACTTGCAATAGCACTGCAAGACGTATTAAATGGAAAATCAGTCATTTGGATGGGCTGGAATGGTGAAATTATCGAGCGCTATAATGATGATTATACTAATGAATTTAGGAGTATCAAACAAACTGCTTTAGCAGACGCTGACGCACCGTGTGCCAATACATCTATCACTTATATGACCACTGCACTTACCACTGAGCAGTATCAGCAGTTTTACTGCGGCTTTGCCAACAATGTACTGTGGCCACTATTGCACGAGCGAGTTGATTTAATCAGTCAATCGCCAGAGGATTACGCAGGCTATCAAACGGTAAACCACCTCTTTGCTAAGCAATTAAAGAAGATTATTGAGCCTGATGATGTGATTTGGGTGCATGATTATCATTTTTTAAGTGTGGCGTATCATTGTAGGCAATTAGGAGTTCGTAATCGTATCGGCTTTTTTTTCCACATCCCCTTTGTCTCATTGCCTTTCTGGCAATCACTTGATAAAAGCGGTGAGCTCATTAGGCATCTTGCTCATTATGACGTACTTGGCACACAAACTCAGCAAGGGAGAGCCAACTGCTTTGTTGTATGCCATTATTATTTAAAAGATTCGCTAATAAATGTCTTACATGCCCCGCAAGGTTTTAGCATCTCTACTCAGTCAAAAAATACGCAGGTTATGCTTAACTTAGGTCTAAATAATCCTCACTATTTGCGGATTGATGCCTATCCAATCGGCATAAATGTGACAAGAATACAGCAGAAAATTAGCCATTTATCCTCGCAATATGCTAAAGCCAATCAGAATAAAAAGACCATAAAATCTGCTGCCCAAAAAATTATTGCGGTGGACAGAATCGATTACTCAAAAGGGTTGTTAAAGCGTTTTTCAGCATACCACGATTTTTTACAGCAAAATCCGATCTACCAGAATCAGCTGAAATTATTACAAATCGCGTGTCCTAGTCGCTTAGATGTGCATGTTTATCAACAACTCTATAATGATGTTAAAACTGCTGTTAATGATATTAACCAGCAGTTTTTGCCTAATGCATATTCTTGGCAAGCTATCAACTACTGCGAAAGCGTAATAAGTCACGAGACACTAATGACCATGTTTTGGCAGAGTGATATTGGCTGGGTCAATTCGCTTAAAGATGGTATGAACTTGGTTGCCAAAGAATATATTGCGGCTCAAAATCCTGACAATCCTGGCGTGCTATTGCTCTCACGTTATGCTGGGGCAGCGGAGCAAATGCAAGCCGCAGTCATTATCGACCCGCATCAACCAAAAAGTATGACCGAGGGTTTAAGCGTCGCTCTGACAATGCCATTAGGTGAGCGGCAGTTGCGCTATCAATCCTTACTGCAAGGACTACAACAAGATAACTTACAAGCTTGGCAGCAGAGTTTTTTAGATGATCTGTATGATGTTAAAAGGCGAGAAACAGACATCTCGAAACCTAATACAGTCCAAATGTTTGGCTCATAAGAATAATTAGGAAACCCTTATGCTACCGTTAGATACAAAAAATCCTTTATTATCAGAGATGAAAGGCAGTATAGAAAATATTTTACTGACTGATAATCAAGCTGTTAGTACGCCTAGCTTAACTGATACTTTACGTCATGATATTTTAAAAACCTTAATTACCTATAGCGATAAAATCCCGCATCCCGCAAGCGGTGCTAGCCCTGTAAATGGTGAAGTCTCAAGTACGTTGAGCCGTTGGCAAGTTTTGGCTTATGTAGCAGGGATTGATCTAACAATTGCAAAATGGTTTGAGTCGCACTTGGATGCGCTAAGCATTTTACATGAAGTGGGCTATGATAAAGCGGATCAAGGGTTGTGGGCCGTTTGGGCAGCAGAAGGTAATCCTATAGGTTATGAGCAAGGAAAAGTTAGTGGTACCAAAGCGTGGTGTTCAGGAGCCAATATCGTAGATCATGGACTCATAACGTATCGTAATGCCAATGATCAAGCGCATTTGCTTGTCGTAGATATGAGTCAATCTGGTATTGAGATTGATAACGAGGAGTGGCAAGCGGTAGGGATGCAGGCCACTGATACAGCGACATTACAGTTCCATGAAGTATCGGCCATTCAAGTTGGGAGAGCCAATGAATACCTAGAACGGGTGGGTTTTTGGCATGGGGCGGCAGGGGTTGCTGCTTGCTGGTATGGAGCAACGTCTTATCTAGCAGACTATTTAATCAGTGCCTATCAGCAGAAACCAAACGATTATAAAGCCATGTATTTGGGTAAAATTAGTACGGCATTGGCAGTCACTCAGCAGTATTTTTATTATGTTGCTGATTTAATAGATAGTCAGCCACAGCTCAGCCACGAACTTGCCATACGCCAGTTAAGGTCACAAGTTGAGAAAGTCGCTCGCCAAGTAATGGATATGGTTGGGCAAGCATTGGGCGCGGCACCATTTTGTCGCCATGCCCATTTTGCAAGATTGTCAGCGGATCTGCCCGTTTTTATCCGCCAAAGTCATGGTGCTTTTGACTTACAGAAAATCGGTGAGTTAGCTGACGTTTTATCCAATGACTTAACCAATGGGCAGGACAATATATGGCAACTATAATATATAACGACGCTATAAAAATCATAAACAAAGATATTGCCATCACGCATGTTGATAGGCTTAAAGGCAACCATCCGATTGTAGGTGACCGTGTTATTGAAGGTGATGGCACCAGTCAAGAGGCTTGGCAAAATTGGGCAGGATTGCAAGATTTGCCTCGATTTGATATTACAAAAAGCTTTGCGCCACATCAACGAGTCTGCATCTTTGCCCCGCATCCTGATGATGAAGTACTAGGCTGTGGCGGTCTGTTGCAACAACTGGCCGCGAATGGCAATCCTATTGTTCTTATTCACGTGACCAATGGCACACAAAGTCATCCGAACTCGCAAATTTATTCTCAAGAAAGCCTTGATATTATCCGACCGCAAGAAAGTGTTAAAGCGCTGGAAGTATTGGGCATTGCTCATCAGGTCAAAACTATTGCTTTAGACTTAACAGATGGCGAAGTCTTTGCTCAACAAGATCAGTTTCAGCAAAAATTAACCTCTATTATCCAGCCTGATGATGTTTTAGTAACGCCTTTTATGCAGGACGGTCATCCCGACCATGAAGCAACCGGGCTAGTGGTTGCCTCATTTGCCAAGCAGCATCATTTGGCCTGTTATCAAGTATTAATTTGGGCATGGCATTGGGCAAAACCTGCCGATAGCCGTATCCCTTGGCACCATGCTATGAGAGTGGATTTAACCACTGAGCAGCTACAGCGTAAAATAGAAGCCATTGTCTGTTTTGAAAGTCAAATTACTGCGGATGAAAGTACGGGTAACCCTCCCATTTTATCCGCGCAAACGATTGCTAGAATCAGCCAACCTTGGGAGGTCTATTTGTATGAGTCATACCTCTAAAAATAGCTTAGCCTACAATATTGATATTAATAGCCAATCAGCTGCTTATTCAGAATCGTATTTTGACGCGTTATATAATGACAATAGCGATCCATGGCAGTATCAAACTCGTTGGTATGAAAAACGAAAACGTGATATTTGTCTGGCGATATTGCCGCAATCTCAATATAACGATGCTATTGAACTCGGCTGCGGCAACGGCGTTCTTAGTGCGTTATTGGCTCAACGTTGCCTGGCATTAGTGAGTATCGACGGTAATCAACGGGCGGTGCAACTTGCCAAAGCGCGCTTGGCAGAATTTCCTCACGTTAAGGTCATTCAGAGTGTGATTCCGAATGAATTAATGACTTTAAAAGCTTCCACTATGGACGATTATCATTTATCAGACGATACGTCTACTAACAAGCCACCCTTTGATTTAATTGTCATCAGTGAGATTTTATATTATTTATCACTCAATGATATTGATGCAGTGATCGCTTGGACTCAGCAAAACCTTGCTATAGGCGGTACGTTACTATGTTGTCATTGGCGTTATGCTATTGATGGATTTACCATGACAGGAGAGACTGTACATCAGCGCTTAAATGATGCTTTTAACTTTGCAAATAATGAGAAGCATCAAATTGCGTTTAATCATCAAAGCCAAATAATAGACAGCGACTTCTTATTAGATGTTTGGCAACGATCCCCAAGCTCGGTAGCTATGCAAGAAAACCTGATATGAAAATCGGTATTGTAATTCCCGCTCATAATGAAGCAATGACTATCGCTAAATGCTTGGCATCAGTGCAATCTGCTATCAGGCAATTGCCCTCAACGATTAAAGCGTATCCGCTAGTGGTGTTAGATAGCTGCATTGATGAGACGCAGAAAATTGTCAAAGCTGCAGGTATTGACTACCTGTTCTGTGACTATCAATGTGTGGGACAAGTAAGAGACATCGGTATTCGTCATGCAATCGCAAATGGGGCCACGTGGCTTGCCTGTACAGACGCTGACTCAGTGGTAGCTGTGGATTGGTTAGTACAGCAAATTGAACATATTAGCCATCAATCGACAGATGTGATTTGCGGGGTGGTGGACGTTGATAGCTGGGCACATTTGACACTGCAAACTCGAGAGAATTATATCGATCATTACCAAGATAAGATGGGACATCCTCATATTCATGGGGCAAATTTAAGCTTTAGCAGTGACGCTTATCTTGCTGTTGGTGGCTTTGCTCATATACCTTGTCATGAAGATGTAGACTTGGTCGGAAAATTTGAAGCTCAAAGCTATGCCATTACTTGGAGCAATCGTGTTCGTATAACGACAAGCAGTCGTTTGCAGGCACGGGCAAGCGAAGGATTTGCAGCATTTTTAAACAATTTAGAACAAAACAATCTACATTAAGATACGCAATATAAGATTGCGCTGACTTATCATTGAGTGTAGATATACTTCAATAATAAGGATGATAAATCATGTCAGATAAACCTACGAATAACGATAACATTAAGAATGCTTTAGAGTCTCTTGAGAATACAACAGAAGCACCTTCAAATGATGGCGTGACCGGTGTTGAGGTCTTAAAAGGCGATACGGTAATGTATGAAGACGGCGACTTTGAAGATTACAATGCCGAAAAACAGGCTGAGTCTGATAAAAATGATAAGTCTAACAAAAACGATGACTCTAACAAAGATGATGACTCTAACAAAGATGATGACTCTAACAAAGACGATGACTCTAACAAAGACGATGACTCTAACAAAGACGATGACTCTAACAAAGACGATAAGCATGGTATGACGATAGCGAATATCTATCAATGGGCGTCTAAACTTAAAGATGATTTTATATCTGATAAAGAGGGAAAATCTGATTCCAATGATAAAGAGACATCTAGTAAATCTGATCAGGATGACAAGCACAGTGCAACAATAGCTAATATTTATCAATGGGCGGCGAAGCTTAAAGATGATTTTACCTCTGAAGCCTTCAGTATGACGCACGAGGTTTCTGAAAAGGCGGTTGCTATGATGCTTAATAGGCTTCTGGATGCTGCAGAGGCTGAGCTCAAAACTTTTGATAAGAATGCAGAAGACTCTAAAGAGCCAGTGCCTAATGCCGCAGAGGAACGTAGTAAAATCACTGATAAAAAAGATAAATACCAAAGTATGCTCGAGCAACTACGAAGCTAATTAGCACTTTGCTTCAATTTAACTTAAGGACGTTGAGATGAGAAAAATAGAATTAAACGCGTCATTCGGTACAGGTCTTCTTATAGCGTCCTTAGCCGCTATTATGAGCATGAGTGCTTGTAGTAGTGAAAAAGAGGACGCTAATACTCAATCAAACGACGCCATAGGAACCACCCAAGGTTCAGAAGTTGAGGATGCAGCCTCTCAAGAGGGTACGCTGTCACCGACAAACGATACTAATGTGGATACTACTACAGACTCTACTGCTAATTCTAGTGATGGAACAGGCACAACGAATCAGTCAGAGTCTACAGATAGTATGGGTAATGAGGAGTCAGACAATCATACTGACGAGAATCCAAACTTAGATCAAACAGCGGCAGACGGTGTGCAGTAGAAGTCTAAATGCTCTCAAAGGGATGGCGAAACTCATAGAAAAATTGAGGTCGCTGTCTATATTTTTCAAAAGTATTTGATGGGGGATTAAATGGTTTTAATACACTGAGTACTAATCAATAAGAAAAAAAGATTAAAAATTACCATAAACAAAGACCAATAATAAAATTAATGGGTGATTTATAAGATTAGGATCAGTGATCCAATGTTAGGTGTTTAAATAAAATGCCTAGCATTGGATTTTTTATTGTCTCTTAATTAGCGTTAAATTTATCACTCTTCAGAATCAGTCTATTCACAACATTTTTAGTGCCACTCAAATATTTCTTTAATATAGGAAACTGTGTCTATAGCAGTAAAAAAATAGGAAAGTCATCAATGGATTGGGCTAGTATTTTTATATATGACACTACATGGTCAGATTTTTAAGACTCCTCATCAATAATAGGCAGGGTTTCGTCAGTGACAAGCATCATATGCACAAAAAATCGTAGCAGCGGTGAGTATTGCCATTTAGCTTTTTTAGTGGCACTTATTTTATTGTTTTCTGAATTGTAATTATTCACTCTGTAGTCTCGATTCGAGATACCTACATGAATAATATTCATTAGACTTTTATTTTTATTTTTCATACCTTGATAATCAGAAGGAAGCATGCGTTCTTCAAGTAGGGCTTTATTACTTGTAATAAGCCAATTCTTATCAGGCAACAAGCGTTTTGCAATTCTAAAAAACCGTTGTAATTCATCCGTTTCTTTTGGTGAAAAAGGCACAAATGACCTACTACTAGACAGCCTTTGTTTGCATATCGTGATGAACCATTGCCAATCATAATATGTCTGATGTCTAAGTTGATAAGCGTTATTTCGTAAGATTGATAATAGCCTGAGGTCACTTTGATGTTGTAATTTCAGTGGGCTTAGCGTGGTAGTCTTTGAATCTGATAACTTCGTAAAGCGAGATTTACCCTTTGTAGTGGTGATGGTTGCGACCTGAATACCACGCGCTATAATTATTTGTGCATCATAGATGGTAATGCTTGATAATGCGGCGGCTTCATTTAAAGGTATTTTATTATCATAAGCTTGTAGTAAAAGCTGTACACGATTTAAACCATAGCGCATAAAGAGCTTATCATTTGAGGAGGGTGCAGTATCTAAGATGTTTTCATGCTCATGAGTTTCAATAGCGAAAGACGGCGACTTTCGAATACCTTTGATAGATTTTTTAAATAAAAACGTACGGATGCTTGGCATGCTAACGTTTTTATTATTGATAGTGGCGTGGTTTTCCATGAACTGTTTTTTGGTAAAGCCTGTGATATTGTATATTGTTTGAATAGGCATCTTAATATTTGCCACGCTTAGCTCATAGGTTGCCATTAAGGTTGCAATATGATTGTAGTACTCAAAACTACGCTGCGGCGATAGATGTCCCATCATACCCGATAGAGCGTACCAATGGTCTTGCGCATCAATATGCTCACCTAGTAATCCCTTCTTTATTCGTAATACATCGCTTTTATCGTAATCAGTTAGTGTTTCTATTAGCTCTGTATGACCTAAAAGCACTAATGATAGGTTACTGACTGCAGTATGCCGAAATGCATGAAAGGTATGGTTTATCATTTCTTTATCTATCGATATATCCTTTAGAATACGTTTAAGCAGTTGTAGAGGGATGTGATCATCGATGGGACGACGATCTACTGAAAGCGTAAAGATGAATTTATTGTTATTAGCGCCAATATTACTTTGGATATAATTGATGAAAAAATTCAGCTCAGCTGGTTTAAGTAGAGCAAATAAGGCAATGCGGCGAATACTACTTTGAGTCTTAGTTGATCGATAGCTATTTGGTTTAATAACGATTGATGGCACTGATTCATTCAGACCTTCTATATCATTAAATTTCAATCCTAATAGCTCTTTTTTACGCATGCCAGTTCGATAAACCAGTATAAAAAGGAGTGCAAACATCTCGCGCTCTAAAATATCTACTGACGTTAGTATTTGCGTGATAACAGCTCTATAAGCTTGTGGGGATACCAGCTCAGCACGGACACGTCGACCATTTTTTGAGTGTTGGATAGTAACTGCAGGTAGTCCATACTTAATTTTAGCAAAGTCATGCATGCTTTGAAATAAGCGAGCAGAGTAGCCAATATCAGTATTATCACGCACAATAGATTTGTGCTCTAGAATGTCCTCATAGAGTGTTTCAAAATCCTCTTCTGACCAAATATCAAGCGGTTGGGCCATTGTAAAATATAGCCACTCATAGCCTATTGTTCTAGCATATTTTAAGATAGTTTCATCGCTAGAAGAGCCTCTCTGATTGAGCATGCCTAATATCCAGTCTAATAAGATGACCTCACTCAAGTCACTGTATTTATGACGGCGCTTGATAACCCTCTCAATAAAAGTAGGTGGTACATAGTTTAGCTTTTTATTTTTTAGCTCCTCAGTTAATTTGAAGTCTTGTGTGATCTGGGTAATTAAATCTGATTTTCTCACTTCTGCTTTTTTATAGTTTTTGTTAGTTAATGCCGTTTTTGACGTCGGCGTTGTATTTATAGACAGCTTTAAAATATCATTTAGATCATAATCCACAGCTTTGTTTTTATACTTCTGATTTAAGAGTTGATTAAAATCTTGGGTACGCAGTCCTACTGTATTTTGATCACCGCGCAGCACAGCAACCGAAGCTTGATCGATATCAACGCCGTCAAGCATTTCCCAGTGGTAGCTGGCATAACCTAGGAGGTTAAATAGAGTAGGTGTGTTCAGTTGCAACGGTTCAGTGACGATAGATAATGTATTGGTAATATATAGCTTAATTTTTTCCTGTGACAAATCCGAAATCGTAGGCCTGTCGTCAGCTTTATGACATTGATGGTAGCGTATCAGCCAACACTGACTGACCAAATCTAAAATAATTTGCTTGGTGTTAAAAAGCTTATCACTACTTTCTAAACGCTCATTACCGTAACGTTTTTGTTCAAAGCGAGGCGATATAAGTATTCTTTGATGAATAAAGGGCTGGTATTCTTTACTAAGTAGAGCTATAAGCCATCCTTGGAGCATTTGCTTTTCATTAATACCGCCGTACACAATCCCAGAAAATAATAACCAGCCTAAAATCTCATCATGACTATAATCTGATGTTTGATGCCAGTGCTCCTGTACCGAACGAATGACTCTGTTTAACTCTTTACCCTGTGTCACCCAGTTATTTTTAATAATTAGCGGATTAGACTTTTTCTGCTGTGGTGCAATAAGCTTAGGATAGTAATGCTCTGCAAGCATAAAATTTTGGTTTTGATAATCAATAAAGTTTGTAATGGTTTGCCAGCCCTGCTTTATTATTTTTTTCGTTTTATATTCTTGTGCTGATTTCTTATTAATATAGGTTTGGAATTTGCTGAAGCCTTTTTTGGATAGTGGTGTTAATTTCTCATTAAGTTCATAACTGAACTGACATAGCGATTGACTCCAAAGTAACCATGTTTTATCAAGAGAGCTTATAGTAGGAGAAGTAGGCGTAAATATGGAGTCGTTTAATTTAAGAAATTGTCGAAAATATTTGGTAGTAGATTGAAGGGAATTACTATTACCAACATACTGTTTTCGTAGTTGCTCCCAATTAGTTTGTAGATCGGCGAGCAATAGAATCCTGAATTTTTCAGTATCGCAGCTACTATCAAGTACCGAAGGGTAAGGCACATACTTCTTTCTTCTGCCATCAAATCTTGCTAAGCCATCAATAATTTTAGTGGGCCTTACATTTTCACTCGACATATTTTACCTCAGTGTTGTAGGTCGTTGTTATCTATACTATCTAGATGTAGATCTAGGATTCTAGCGATATGCTCAAATGCGCCGCTTACGACTTTAATCTTAGCTTTACTTAGGCTCGACAAACACCCCAATCCTTCTTGGCGAGCCTTTTCATGGCCAATAACGGCATTAATCAGTGTCAGGTCAACACCTAACTTTTCAAGTTGTGTGCGTACAAAGTGACGCGTCCAATAGGGATTGGCGTTAATAATATCCTTAGTCATATGATAGGCATCACCGCGTTTAATAATTTTTAAAGTATTGAAACTATCTGATAGCAGTCTCAGTAAAGCGACATCATTATCACCTAATCTGATCTCATCAATACTTATACTGATATCGTGTTCTAAAGGGTTGTTTAGCTGATACCGTATAAGATAGCTTCTGTAGTCAGTTAAATAGCGTAAGAGGGTGGTACATAAAGGTATTAAACGTTGGTTTTGAACTTGTTTGTTTGGTTTGTCATCAATCTCAAGCCATCCCATATCAAGATCGATATCGCTTATTTTTCCAATACCATTGTTTGGTCGTACGCCAGTTAATAAGCAAAATACAAACCACACAAATATGCTGGTTCTATTGAAATGAGTAGCGGCATCTGAGCTATCATGAACCCAGCCTTTAAGCTTCCCAATTATTTCACGAACATATTCAGAAGTGAGCGCTAACCCTGAGCCTAGAGTGTATTTATGCCAGGGAGTAATATAAGACAAGTCAAAGCTACCTGCTTTATTTAATACACTTAGGGCAGATCTATAGTGGACAAGAAGTGTCTCACTGCTGTGACTGCTGTAATACATTGCAGGCGCATGAGATGCGGGCGTGCGACAAATAATATCTGCAATATGATTATGACTATGAGGTGTATAGCGAGAGATAATGATATGTAGTGCAGTTTGTACTCTTTTTAGTGATAGGTAAGGTAGCCCTAGGTTGAAACGCAACATAGCAAGGTAAGTATTAAAATCATCTATTGATGGAATATCAATAGATAGTAAACTTTCAATCAGCCACAAAGGTATGGGAATTTTTACTTCATCAAACTCGTTTTCATGTTTGGCACTATCAAACACCTCTGAGCGTTCAGTGATGCCTAAAGTATGTTTAATATAAGCCCGTTTAACACCTATGCTAAAAATACGTCGATGGCCAATGTAGCCTTTCAACATGAGTAATTTGATAGGTAATGCTGTAATCATTGATAGCAATAAAATACTGGCACATATTTTATAATTTAGTTGAGAGGCTGATTTAGCATCATGAACGAGAGCAGCAAATAATAATTGGTAGCCTACTAATGATAATACTGAAGTGCTGGAATTCAGCCCTAAGTCGCGCTGAGACATATGGTGTTGCTGTAAAGATATATCAATAGTTTGTAATGGAGCAGATTGTCTAAACAACGGATCTGGTAGTCTCTCATAACTGATATAGGGCTCATCATAATTATCAACGATTTCTTCAAAACTGGTTGTTAATCCTTCATAAGTCTCATTGTTGGCAGACAAAAAGTTGATTTCTACAGGTATGGTACTGTGTTCAATATCATCAAAAGGTGTGTCCCAGAAATAAGGGGTATGCTCATTGTGGGGCTGATAGAATGGTTTTTGTTCGGCTAAGTTAATAGGCTCAACTTTGGTATTATCTGTCTGAGCTTTGCGCGGTTTTTTAGGTTTCTTAATTTTTAAGTAATGTGCGTCTTGATAAGCGTTCACAATTTTCTCTATTTGACCAAGCTTAGCGATTGCTATAGACATATCTTCTTTTAGTTTTATTTGAGTAATAAAGTTTTTACTGTCTAGATCCGTAGTACTCTCTTGATTTTTCTCTAATATATTTGTCAATATTGATAATATATTATCGTGACTCATAGTTGGCATATCAGGTAATTCAGACCAGATCCATGTTCGTCTAGATGAGCCTGAAAATTGAGCCAATTTAAACTGCATCATTATATTATTAGCGTGAGTCTTTTTCTGGTAATGCTGTAGCACTACAGCAGTATGCATTGCTATAGAAAGCCAAATTAGCTTTTTTTGTGAGCGACTTTGCTGCCCTCTATTGACGATATCTTGCATCAGAATCAATAATTGCATCACGAGCGGCTTTTTTGCTAACGCAGATTTAGTGATTTGCATATGGCGGTAGGAAATGGGCTGTGTTTGCAGTATATGTACGATACTTTCAATCAACTTCTGAATAGGGTTATCAGAGGATGTATGGCTTTCATTTACTGACGTAAAGATTGCCGAAATGGCGGAAAGAACAGTTTCTTTGTAGATAAAATTCTTATCTTCATCAAATGTGTTAATGATATTTTTTAATACTTCAGAGCTAAGCTGCTTTTTCTGATGATAAACGCTTTGACTGTTTTGTGTCATGATATGCTCGTAGAACGAATTTTATGATAGGTCGACTCAGTTATATTTATAAGCTGACAGAACTTAGGAATAGTAAAAATATTTTTATTAAAAAACCACCTGTTTATTTCTTTTGTTAGGATTTTTTTGAGGTGATTATGAATTGCCTTGACGTTTAAATTATTTTTGTGTTGAGCTATTATTTCAATAAGCTCATCAAATACCATCTTAAAATCAAATTGATTTTCAGTTATATTTATAATTTCTATCCCTTTTTTTAGAGTTTTTTGATCAGTATCTGGATCTTTTATAATGTGATATAGCTCGAAATTATTTACTAAAAATAGCTTTTTTTCATCTTTAACAAATAGTGTGTATTTAGATTTCTTAGCATTTCGTTCGATAATCAAGGTGTGAGTATCAATAAAAGGTCGAATGTGATGGCTGTAGATAAGAAAGAGATTCACAGCACTTGGAAATATGAGAACAGTGTCTTTTTTGAGTTTAGCTACTGTGATTATTTTCATTTATAATTCACTCAATTAGCATCCATAAAACATAAGAAATTAATCATATAGCTAAATGCTTACAACCTTTTTTCTTAGTATTTATGATAGAGAAAGGTGAGGAATAGTATTAAAAATAATATTATAGTAAATTTCTTATGAGTACAATCTCTTGCTGAAGTGAAAAAAATATTAGATAGAAAATATTTTCATTAATATTGAAAAGAATAATTAATGATGATTAATTTTTTAGGAGCTGTATTGTGGTTGTATTCGATATGGATATTAATTTTTTTGACAAAGAAGTTGTATGCCTTGCAGATAGTTATGATGATTGAATGCTAGGGTAAATATAAAACTTATCTTTTATTTATTTTAAATATTATATGTATACTCATTTAATTTATTTTTTAATAATTTTTTATTGTATTCTATTTGTAACTTAGGGTGATTTGTGAATAAATTGGCTAGGAGTTAATATATAAATATAGCTAATTCTAAGTCACCTATGCGGTGATGAAGCGACTCATGTACTGGCATTCAGCCAAGTCGCTTTTCTAAGTCACCTGAGCGGTGATGAAGGTTCAGCAAGTGACTGATTTATCCGCGCAAATTTTCTAAGTCACCTGAGCGGTGATGAAGTCTTGACTCGACCACGGCGCTTCGTTACCAAATTTCTAAGTCACCTGAGCGGTGATGAAGACGGTAGCGTTGTTTTCTTTGCAGCTGTCATATTTCTAAGTCACCTGAGCGGTGATGAAGCTGAGTACGGCAGCGCTACGGCGAACACAATATTTCTAAGTCACCTGAGCGGTGATGAAGTCTATGAGGGCAATGAGCGTTGGAGGTTCATCTTTCTAAGTCACCTGAGCGGTGATGAAGTTAAATATGTTGATAGTGACTACACGCTGAATTTTCTAAGTCACCTGAGCGGTGATGAAGGCAATCGGCATATTAACGGTAAGATTCTTCATTTTCTAAGTCACCTGAGCGGTGATGAAGCTCCTTCGTAGCGACCCCAGCTTACTTCAAACTTTCTAAGTCACCTGAGCGGTGATGAAGCCATACAAGCCGATAGCAAACATTGGCAGAAATTTCTAAGTCACCTGAGCGGTGATGAAGGAGAAGCATGGGCTTTGTAGATGGTTACAAGTTTTCTAAGTCACCTGAGCGGTGATGAAGCCAAGGATATGCTACAGCTACGCAAGCGTGGCTTTCTAAGTCACCTGAGCGGTGATGAAGTTTTGTCGCTGATGTCACTTATAACGTCAATTTTTCTAAGTCACCTGAGCGGTGATGAAGACTGACTTGGAATGGCTCGTCGGGGAATGAGGTTTCTAAGTCACCTGAGCGGTGATGAAGTTAATCCAGTAACCACGTTTGACAGATTATCATTTCTAAGTCACCTGAGCGGTGATGAAGATAAGGCGGTTGCAGCATGGCATCGTGCTACTTTTCTAAGTCACCTGAGCGGTGATGAAGCGGTAGATTCAATGACCAGTATGCCGTTTGTTTTTCTAAGTCACCTGAGCGGTGATGAAGTTCGCCTGACCAAGCAGCGCCTGCTCAATGTCTTTCTAAGTCACCTGAGCGGTGATGAAGCGTTTTTTAAACACATCAAAGTCCGTCGAGTTTTTCTAAGTCACCTGAGCGGTGATGAAGAGGAATTATACCTCAAAGAAATCAATTACAACAAGGCGTGGAGGGCAAAACACCCTATTTTACCCTCCATTTCTATCCCTGATATAACTGGTTGATTTTATTATAATTTTTTAAATAGTCAAAAAAAAGGGTTTTTATGCCTAATTTTTGGGTAATTCGTCATTACCATTCAAGTCGATTACCAATGTGGCACGGTAATCGCATCTGACATACCATTTATGCCATAGATATTAAAGCTGCCTACTTTGGGTTGATCACAAGCCCGTTGCAACACTCTTAGACGGTAGTTGCTATTGTTAGTCTGGCTACGCATTTGAATGTAGGGCAATGCCATTTCATTCTTGCGTTTAGCCACAGTTATCATGGCCTCCTCATAACTAACTTTAAGTTTCTCTGACAAAGTTTTCGCTTGTATATCAATAGGTTTAAAACGGTAACGATGGACACTGACATAGCCAGTGGCCTTGTTGCCAACGTCTTTGATACCTTTGATATGTACATAGTCTGTCAGTCGCGATAGCCAATCGTTAAGGTTTAAGGTTTCTAAATCTTTTTGGTTGGAGGCAAAGACACGTAGCTTTAGCCCAAGCTTGGATGACTGCTCTGTTTTATCATCATAATGATAATCGGGGAAGCTGACACCGATAGAGTCGATATTGTGCTTGTTTTTCATATCTACCAACGCTATATGCAATTGGATAAATAATTTGCTCCAGATAAAGTAAGGCGCAATAGCAGGGTCAGGGATAATGGTTATTTCTTGAAAATGGGTTAGGTTAGTTGAGTCCGTCATGACTTACTCCTTGCCACTGGCACCGAACACGCCACCACGAATAAGTACACCCATCACATAATGCTGTTGGCTGATATCTGGAGCATCACCATTTAACACCCAATTATCAAATAAGGTATAAAAGTCCATCTTAGCTTTAGGCTGACGAAATGCTGTACCTAAAGTAGTCACCGCGCCGTAAGGCTCAACAGCGATAGGGAACTCGGCATCAGGATACCAGTCATCGATAGTGCGAATCGCGTTACTGACTTTTTGTGAGTGCATACCTGCATTGTCCTCAGAGCCCCTGCGGTCACTGACACGGTAGAGTACTTTGCTCTTCTTACTACCAGTATCTAAGATTAGTTCTTGCGAAGGATAAACCTCTTGACCATAACCAATGATGGCCTGTGCTTCTACGTATAAAATAATGAACTCATCACCGTTTAAACCTGCTTTGATCCAATCTGCCACCTGCCTAATATTAGCATCATCACTATTAAAATTTTTTAGACCGTAGGCTTTTGCATCATCGATAATAATAGTTTGATCATTACATTTAACAGTGATTTTGATACTTTCAGTGCCTACACGATTACGCCATAACCAGCGAGCATTTAAAACGTTAATCGCATATCGACGTGCTAATTCATCGACACCTTGAGTATCGATATAATCAGTGACCACTTGCTCTAAAGCCTTCTGATAATCTTGATCGTTACAGACGTTAGGCTTACCTGTGAAGGGTAGAACCTTCAGACTAAAACGCGCAACCAAGGTATCATTGTTTTCATCTAATGACGCAGAATCAACTTTTTGTAGATTAGCTTTTTCTGTTTCAGCATCTAGTTTGGCAAGATCATTGGTAATGGTATTTTTCAGGCGGTTACTAATGGTGCCACGTACTGACTTTTCTTTAATAACGACAGGCGAAGGCGAAGTTGCTTTATTGGCTGCTTTACTATCGGTTTGCCATAGATAGGCGTCTGATACATCCAAGTTACGCTCAAAAGCGAGGACTGAGGCAGTTTTTAAGGCTGATTTTGACATAAAGTTCTCCATAGGAATCAAGGTTAAGTTACATTTATTGTAAAAGTTGATTGGTTTAAAAGATTAAAAGTAAGGTCAGAAATCTTGTCGTTGAGTAACTAAATAGAGAGAGTCATCAGCATCGTAGCGATAACGCCAAAAAGCATTAGCAATATCATGTTCACCGCCAATGCGATTTAAACGCTGTGGATAGACCCATTTACCAAGGCTATATACGGCTTCGACATATTGGCTAGGGTATTCAGGATTGCGCACATTTTGCATGACACCTGAATCATATAGTTCAGAAATCCCTTGATACCCTACAGGCATAGGTACAAGCCAACCATGACCACTCTTACGCGAAGTAGTCAGCCATTTGGTATCACCATTTTTTTGAGTTTCTGGTATTTGATGCAGCGCGCAAACCTCTATCAAGGCATCTAAAGGCGTCGCATCTGGATCGTCTTTTTGTACATCATTAATAATTTGAGCAAACTCATTTTGTGCATCCATCAGTACAAAGGCAGGTAACAGCTGTGGTATGACGGCACTGATATCACTATTATCAAAAAACTGTACTGGCTCAAATATAGCCAGTCCGCGCACACTACCACCCGCCATACGCTGCTGCTGAATCCATTGCTTAGTGTTTTGAATAGCAGACGCTTGCTGCTCAGTCGTTAATGTAGTGTCTGCCAATACTTCAACCACAAAGCTCATGACTAATCGACATTTGCCTTCTTCAATAATAGACGCTGTTTTTCCGTCTTTTTTTATAGGATTACGAGTTTGGTTAAAAGTGTAGTTATTGTAGGAATTTGGGCGATACATTTGTGGTTGGCAATCATGACATGCCAGTAATACGCCACCTAATGACACCTCAGATAACGACTCATCATCTGCCATCTTGCGAGACATTGCGTGAAAGCTACCTAAGAATCCAGTGATAGCAGGAAACCCATAAGTGAGTGGGCTTGAGATAGTGTTTGCCCCATCAATCATTACCTTTTTAAATAGCAAATAGCCAACTATACCAATATTATTATCATCGTCTACACGGCTCATAAAAATACTCCTTTGCCTGCACGCTCATAGCGTTTTTTCATATCCTCAATCTCATGCTCCCAGTCTAAATGCTCGGCATCGCCAAAATTACTGGCAATCTCCTTGAATTCGGCTTGCATCAAAGTATTGAGCCAACGAGCAAAAATATGAACGATTTGACTATGCCAAGCATCATCTTGTTCACGTTCCGCTTTAAATTCCTCTTCGCCTTCAAGGTCAGCGCGTTTCGGATCAAGCCAAAGCTTCTCGACACGATCAAGCTCATAGTCTTTTGACCAGCCTGCAGGCATAGTCGTCCGAATGTCTTCTGCGGCTGCAAATATTTGATAGAGCACCCCTTCAATCGCACTTTTGCGCGCATCTCTAACATCGACGATATTGCGAGTGTCTTTTATAGATTTAAAAATACTTTGAATCGCCTCACGCGCGTTGTATTCCATACTGGTACTAAAAATACTATTGGCAAACTTGGATAATTTAAACGCGCGTTCTTGTTTGATAATCGATGGGAGTGAGGGCAGGAGATAGTTACGACCACCTTGTTTACTCATGTGTCTACTCACACCTTGAGGGTTGCTTCCACCAATCGTTACGGTTGCGATATCCAAAAGGGTTACATAGGGAGTTTTTTCGGCACTGCTTGAAAAACGATTTTTTTTAGCAATTTTTACGTCATTGGAATATTGTATGTGCTGTATTTTTTCATAAACCGAATTTGTTAACGAAGAGGGATATAGAGGGATAGTACAGATATAGGCGTCGGTCTTATGATTAGTAGGCCACAGTACCTGTTTATTGTATTCACTTGAGCAAGGTACTGATATTTCCCCAGTTAGTAGTGTTCTAAATATTTGAAAATATTGTGCAGAAAGTTTTTTATTGTTTGATAAGCAGGATTTGAAACTATCACTATCGTAAATAATGTAATCCATAATTTTCTTATCAGTATCGACATCAAAATCAAAGAATGAAAATAAGGGTAGAGCAGCTGCATTACCACTAGCGTCTAATTTATGGTTATTAATAGATTGATGCCCAACAATACCGTCTGGTAATGAAGATTGTGGCTCAAAACTAATGTTGTCCCCTTTAGAGCCTGAATGAACACCTTTAGAAATGTGAGTACCAAAACTGATTTGGTTAGCCATTTTGTTAGCTGCGTTATCCATCCAGTTATCAAGTTGGTACTTATCTTTAGCTATTGTTAACTTTTCATTTAAGGTGCTAATTAATAGTAAGTCATTACTTTCGACTGCTTTAGCGAGCTGCTTTTGCTCCGTTTCAGTCTTTTTATCGTATTGGCTGGCAAGGAAGGCCTTGACAGCATTACTTGCTAGCTCTAGTGGTATGTCGTTCAAGACAATCTCCTTTTGTAACTTGTAAAATTAGTCTGTCAAATTATTGATCAGTGATACTTTTTTATGCCTGTAAGTTAGTCGCGAACAAAGCCAAAAAACTCGTGAAATGCCCAGCCACGACTATTGCTAGACTTAATGCTGTCTAGCGATACGGATGAATAAGTAATTGCTAACGAACGTAGGCTTTTGTCAGAATGTGAGTGTTGCAAATCTTGTAAGACGTCATTCAATGAAGTCGTCAACCAAGGTTTTATTTGTGCATGCTCAAATTTAAAGGCTAGTGGCTGAATCGCTTTATTCTGAGGGGTAGATTTGGTTAAACCTTTTTCAAAGACATCTTCTGCATAGTACGCGTCAAACCCTATACTTGGCATGTCAGTATCTTCATCATTGACCATTCTCGGGATTAATAGCCAGTCCTCCTGTGGCGTTCCTGCTCGAAAGGGGCTAATTTGCTGTAAATAAGTATGAGTACGATTAGCCGTAGCCTTGCTATCCCAATATGCGTTAACGTAGTTAAGTTTAGGGCTATTTAATAAATGCCGCATAACTCGATGTTCAAGGTCGCTTAGCGTCTCTATAGTTTTATTTTGAGACGTTAAAATCCTAGGTCTTGCATCGACTTGTGCTAACTGCTCTTGAGTCATCAGTTTATTTAAATCGTAGCTTGGTGGCTTGAATAGCGTGGTCTCAAACCCTGGATGTGTGAAAATAGGTCGTTGACCGTTAGGGTGCTTAAAGTAGCGGATATTGTATTGTAGTAATAGAATGTTTGGCTCATTGGCAACTTTATTAGGACGATGTCGCCAAACACGCCCAGCCAACTGAATAATAGAGCGCATAGAGGAGGGTTCTACGATCGCCCAATCATAGTCGTGGTCACGTCCGACCTCAGCGACTGGAGTGGCGAGTACCATAAAGATATGGTTTTTAGCAGGCTGATTGGCAATGGCTTGTTCAATCTCAGGATGATTAAAGATACTAACTTTAACTTCGCTACGGTCTAAGATTCTATCGAGCTTATTCTCTAACGCATTGCGTAGTAGAAGTAGCTGCTTGGCGTGATAGCACACTACATGCATCACCGTATTTTTGGGTACTATTATGCTGTCTACTTTGAACAATTGCATCGCAATATTAGTAATGTTATTGATATTTGCGACACGTACTAGTCCAATACTTATTTGGGTGCTTTCGATAGATTTTTTCTTATTAGAATTAGGTTGTAATTCATGATGTTTACTATGCAAATTGATAGCCGCATCGACTATGGTTTGTGCCAAAGCACTATAAAACGGTGTAGCTTTATCCTTTGTATAAGAGGCTGAAAAGGGTAGTATTGCTGCTTGACGTCTAACAAGCTGTTTAGCTAAATAGCTGGCACGCTTATCACAAAATTGTTTATGGTTATTTTGAAAAACATCAACATCGGCGCATTGTTCAGACATCATCGCTTTAGGTTGTTCATCAAACCATGCACAGACTACTTTTGGTACAGGCTTATTTTGACTTTGATTAAATAGTTTGCGCCCTTCCATATAAGCTTCAAATAATCCTGTTACCAAATCAGGGGTCAAAGTCGCAGACGAGAGTAATACGCGCGTACCAAACAGTCCAGCAAGATGCACCAAACGCGACAGCGCAGGCAAGTCTGCTTGATCAAAATCATCGGGTTCATCTAATATCAAATCACTACTGAGCAGGCGCAGCATCGGAGCAATGTATTTACCGCCGCGTTTGCATTCGCTAGCTTGGATAATATGGTCAACGGTGCAAGTCACGATAGGCGCAAAGATTAAATCACGCGCTTTAGGGCTGGCGATAACGGTATCAAGATTCAGCGCTTCATAATCTTGATAGTCTATGTCGCTATCGACGATTTCATCTAATAAATCTTCGCTGGATTCACTACCAAAGGTCGCAGACTCGTTATCGGGTTCATTGTCCTTTTTGTATTCATCGATAATGTCTGTAATATCGTTCGTCTTGTTATCGTACGCCAGCTCGAACAGTTTTTTATTGGCACTGCCACCGACCAATATGGCTAATTGATCGCCTTTTAACTTCAAGTCTTTACGAAAACTTAGCCCTGTTTGTAACGTTAAAATTCGCAGACCTAATGCAATAGTAAAGCGCGCACCCTTCTTAGGATCAGCCAAACCATACATAATCCGTGCATTACCGATAGTCTTACCTGCACCTGTCGACGCCATATTAACGCCGAAAAACCCATGTTCGTGCGTGGCTTCTTGCAGACCATAGCTCATTTTAAAAGCTTGATTTTGCCATTTAAAACGCTCAATACCTGTTGGTTTGGCCAATGGGTCATGGTTACGCAAGGTTGGCATTTCACTGGCAATAATAGGTAGCGCGCGACAGAAGTGAGCAGTAAAAGTACCTACTCCTAATAAGTGTTCCTCCAAAGATTGCTTGACCGTTGGTATGCTAGCCGTGCGATCCGTATTTGCAGCTAATTTCTTAAATTGGCTATTAACGGCTACACAGCGTGAATCGTTTTCCTTAAGACTAGAATAATTATGATCACCAACCATTAGGCATAGGCGAGACAAATGTAGCAAAAATGGATCACTAATTGCTTTGTTAGATTCAACAGCTTTTTGGCCGATTTGCATTAGTGTAGAGTCATTTAGTGCTTTTTTAGACCAACGTCTAATATTTTTTTGCCAAGTTGAACTATTAATAACTAAATAATCAAATTTCCAAAAGCTTTTAAGTTGAGTTTGTGTCATTTCCTCTAACGATTTAGGGTTTTTAACCCAATAATCAAAAGGTTTTAAGCGACCGTAGGACTGCTGTAGGTTTCGCTTGTAAAGTGCTGTTTCTTGAGGCTGCTGCATACGTTGAATAGCGGTAAAAGAATGAAATACTTTATCAGCAGGCGGTAATCGGTGATGAGTGACAATTAACCAAGCGACCCACTGAGCAAGTGGTGGCATCGCTTCTATATTGACAGTATCTTGATTGGCATTAGCAAGACGTTTTTCTATATCGTTATTCTTTAACCAATCACCCAATTGCATTAATCGTTCAAGCCATACCTCATCTGCGTTACAACCTTCAATCATCAACTCAAATAGTTTTAATGATATCCACTCATGACGATAAGAGTCACCTTGCTTACTACCTTTTATGAGTTTATTTTGAAAACCAATTGTTGATTTGCCGATATCATGGAGCAGGGCAGCAATGGTGGCGATAATTTGCATACTACTGGCATAAGCCCAGTCATTTTCCCATTCAGTATGCATAATATTTCTTTTGGTACGGTTCACAGGAACAATTCCAACCTCATTAAACTTACGTTTATTACCTACCACCCATACCAGTTCAGTCAGCTGGCGTGTCTTATTGCGATGACAGCTCACCGCCGTTGACTTAGTCGCTGAACTGCGTAATAGCTGCTTAACCGTCTTAAGACCTTCTTCAGTGATAGCCGTTTGCCAGACATTATCGCCAATGCGGTTAGCAAAGGCATCTAAGATTCGTCGAGTACGCCCCAGCGCCTTTTTTTCACATTGCGAGACTAAAGTGACAATCATTTATCCCTCCCAGTCTTTAGTCATAGCAATCTGCTTGATGACTTCAAATTGATAATCTAGCGCCTTGTGTTTAGTAAACATATTCAGACATTCTTGACGAAACTCTTGCTCGCTCATGTTTTCGCTCGCGCAAATGAAGGCGAGAGGTAGTACCAGAGCGTCTTTGATAATATCGGCGATATCAAACACCAATGCACCGCGCCGAGTCTTGCCATGCATCACCGCAAAGCCATGCGGAATGCCCAATGTCCATGCTGTTGTCGCTCCAAGTCCATAGGCTAAGTAGTTACCGTGATTCAAAAAGCCATTAGCCTTATCGATACCTTCATGCTCACGAGTAAAGCCATCATAGCCGGTATTCTTTGCCGCAAGTTTATAGAGTTGTTTGGTCAAGCGGGCTTCAAGCTGGAGTAAATGCATGACCTCTTGTTGTTTATTAATTTGGTGAGTATTGGCGTCAAATAGGGTTTGTACCGCTTCTAGAGTACTATCAAAGCCCCAGCGCTTTAGATCGCCGTCTTTATTCCATACAGCTTTTAGATAGGCAAGGCGGGCATGCTGCAAGTGCTTAGCAGCGGCCAAACGCTTGTCATCATCCCACCACCAGCTCATCCATCCTTGGATATATTCTGTGGGTCGATATTCACTTTGGGGTGTCATCCACTCGATAAATATTTCACGCTCTGCGCCCATAAATAACGGCGATCCGCCGCCACCGCAAAAACCTACTAAGACTCCAGCTTGTGAGAGTAGGCGCATTGCTGCTTGGGTGATGGAGGTGCCTGTACCGAGAAGGATTGAAGTGGTATTGGCGATAGGAATATTGTAGTAAAGGTTGGCTTTGTCATCTTCAGTAAGATATAGCACGCGACCGTCTTTTTGCATAACGCGGCAGTGCGATAGATAGTAGATATTGGCACGTTTGGAGTGAAGAATAGTTTTGAGGTCGGATGATGCAAAACTGTTGTCAGTATAGGCATTATTGGGTTTCGCCATTATAGTTCCGTCTATTAACAGTGATAAACAATTGAATATGAATTCACTTTAGCGGAACTTTGTTGACAAGACAATATGTAAAAGGACTTTAGCGACAACAGATGTCGCTAAAGATTTAAAAAACAATAAAAAACCAGATAACCTAAGTTACCTGGTAATAAGTGACCTCTAAAGCTTTACCTACCTAAGACAAGCTGCCCACCAGAAAAGCTGATACATCCCTCACAAAACCAAGAATTTAATCTCATTGCATAAGGTACATCTGCTGGGACATCTAATTGATAGGGACGACCACAGTACTCGCAGTGTACGTCATTTAAATAAACCTGACATTTTGCAAGTGTAGCAAATAATACATCAATCTCCGTGTTGTGGTCATAACAAAGCAGTTCTAAATGCGCTACATAATCATTTGGCGACACATATGACCAATACTCATTGCACAAACGCTTTGTCGTATCATCAAAAGCTGAATCAAATACAAAGTTTACGCTCATAATATCCTCCTTAACAACCATAGCCAGTTTGTGGTAAAAGCCCGTAAAGCTCACTCTGTAGCTGACTATACATATCATCAACGACATAGTCAGGATTGGCCTCTAAGCGCGTCTGAACCCATATGCGCAGCGCCATATGATTATCAAAGCAACTATCAACACTCAGGAACCTAGCTAAACCAGTACCTGACTGAATACAAAGCTCACAAATGAGGTAGTTAGCAATATTATCTGCGCCATTACTGATGTAGCCACTAGGTCTAAACGTCGCATGCAGTTTATCGTAATCAATCATTTTCATCGTGACGTCTCCTTGTCAGTAGATACCTGAGCAATCTGACTGCGATTGACCAATGCCTCAAATGCACTACCATCCTGCCTAGTCATATTCGGTACGTAACGGCTATACGTGTTAAATAGCATCTTGGTCGTAGAGTGTCCCATTTGACTGGCAATCCACTCAGGACTTTCGCCAGCAGCTAACCATAGCGTTGCTGCAGTATGACGAGTCTGATAAGCATTACGCTTCTTCAGACCCAGAATCTTAAGAGTAGGGTGCCAAACACGCTTATTCACGTTGTTATAGTCAAGTGGCTCACCGGTATGTGCGCAAAACACATAGTCAGATCGCTTATAAGTGATGGTCTGCTGTTCCTTCAGAGCATCGTAGACCCAAGGTGACATTTGAATTGCACGGTAAGACTCTTGAGTCTTAGGAGGAACAATCTTGCCTTTGACATAAGCTTGTTTGATCACAATCTCACGTCGATTAAAGTCAATGTTCTCCCATGTCAACCCATCAATCTCACTCGTACGCATACCTGTGAAAAATCGTACCAGATAATAATTGCGATAGTCTGTTCTCACACCATTAATAAACGTCCAAACCTCATTCAGTGTGAATGGTTGAATATCCGTTTTAGGTTGCTTGAGCGCATTGATATCGTAGTAAGGATTATCAAACTGATAGCGTTTAGCCGCTTCTTTTAGTATCATACCTAAAGGTACCATGATCGAATTGATGCGTGCCGCTGACAGATGTTTGTTAGCTTTTCCGTACGTTACTTTGGCGAGCGATGAACGGAAGGCTAGTACATCTGTCTTTTTTATGAGATGAATGGGCTTAGTCCCAAACTTAACAATCAAGTACATATCAATAATCTCCTTTATTTTGCGCTTGTAAGTATCACGCCATTCAATTTCTTTTTCAGAAAACCATAATTTTGCAAACTGTTCAAAAGAGGGCGTATCGGTATTAATGCATTCCTTGCGATCGTTTAACGCTACCATTTCTGCCGCTCTGTCACTTTTTGGAAAGTACTTAACGTAGTTGAACAGTCCTAGAATGATTTCTGCTTCCATCTTCTCAATCACTTTTTCAAGCTTCTTACGATTCGCTGGCGTGTCCGTCAGGTTTGTCGTCTCCCGACAGCGTATACCCATATAATAAAAATCGACAACCAGCTTACCGTATCTACTTCTGATACTAGCCATCCTATTTCTCCTTATTGAAGTGCCATGGCATTGATGCTACCGGCGACGCCAGTGCGCATATCTTTTTCAATCTCCTCCCAAATGTACAAAATCTTACGACCACCGAACGGGCGTATATAATGAATGCCCTCAATAAGCACACTATCTTTGAGCTCATTACGGATAGTACGAGGGTTGTATTTGATGAGCTCAGAAAGCTCTTGGGTAGTTAGGTAGGTATGTGACATAATATGTTCCTTATATAAAGTTTAACCATAATGGTACTTTGATATACCATAGTTGTAATTTATCATAAATTTATAACTATGCAAGTACTTTTTATAATTATAATTGGAGTTTATAGGATGATAGTTAACCATCTCCCAACTTTGCTAGCTGAAAGAAGGCTAAAAGTAGCGGATGCCGTACGAGCAACAGGAGTAAGCAAAACAACGTTGCACAAGATATATAATGATCAATCATCTAGAATTGATTTCGATACTATAGATAAGCTTTGTGAGTATTTAGAAGTAGAGGTAGGAGATATTTTTGAATATGTAAAAGAGGATAAAGAGAGAAATACTGAGAAATAGGTTCTAGCTTAGAATTTGAAGTAGAGGTCAAAAAGAGGGTTTTAATTTTAATGGTTGGTCACGTTTTGGTCACCGTCGCTTTTTCAATTGATTTGAAGCTGATTAAATAATCATAACTATGAGTTGATGCAAGCAAGAATTTTCCTCTACAGCCCATATATTACAGACAAAAAAAAGCCCCAATCGTGAGATTGGGGCTTTCTAAATTTGGTAGGCATAAGCAGACTCGAACTGCTGACCTCTACCATGTCAAGGTAGCGCTCTAACCAACTGAGCTATACGCCTATTTAGGTTGAGTATTCTATCAAGTTTTTGAGACTTTGCAAGCTTTATTTCTAATAAATTTTTTTATTAGCATAATAATGATTATCACACTTTATATTAAGTGACTTTTAATATTTTTTTATGTAGTTATATTAAATAGTGATTGAAATTGGTTTATTTTTTATTGTCAGTAGAACTACAAACCTTAATAGCTAGGTGATATATAACTGGTATCATCATTCTCAAAGTAAAGTGAGGATTGTGATAATAGTTTCACAGTACTCATAGTGCAAAAAAATTATATCAAAATAGAATGTTGAGGAGAGTGATATGGGTCTATTGGTTGATGGTCAATGGCAAGACAAATGGTATGACACAGAGGCGAGCGGTGGACGCTTTGAGCGAGAAGATGC
Source organism: Psychrobacter cibarius (assembly GCA_030686115.1). Taxonomy (NCBI): domain Bacteria; kingdom Pseudomonadati; phylum Pseudomonadota; class Gammaproteobacteria; order Moraxellales; family Moraxellaceae; genus Psychrobacter; species Psychrobacter cibarius. Next base: position 2,413,044 of record CP131612.1, on the reverse strand, counting down.
CGGTTTTAGAAATTGGGTCACGGTCGATGGCAGCGCAGGCCCATCAGGTGTTGGCGGTTTTAAAGCCGAAGCTGATCGCTATCATTTATATATCTCGCTTGCATGTCCTTGGGCACATCGTACCATTATTTACCGTCAGCTAAAGGGTTTGCAAGACCTGATTTCGCTGTCAGTGGTGCATCCATTTATGGGCGATAAGGGCTGGACGTTTTCAGAGGGCGCAGGCGTGATTGCTGATCCTATCGTAAATGCTAATTACTTATATGAGATTTATACGGCGGCAAAGCCTGACTATACAGGACGGGTGACGGTGCCAGTATTATGGGACAAAAAAACCGATACCATTGTCAGTAATGAGTCCTCTGAGATCATTCGTATGTTTAACTCAGCTTTTGATGAGGTTGGGGCGCTAGCAGGTAATTTTTTACCAACCGAGTTATTAGCAGAAATTAATGCAGTTAATGAGCTCGTTTATTCTACGGTCAATAATGGCGTTTATAAAGCAGGATTTTCAACCACACAAGAGGCTTACGAAGAAGCGGTGACGGAGCTATTCGATGCATTAGAGACACTAGAGGCACGTTTGACAGGCCAGCGTTATTTGCTGGGTAATACGATAACTGAGGCGGATTGGCGCTTATTTACTACGCTGGTGCGTTTTGATGCGGTATATGTCGGACACTTTAAATGTAATATTCGCCGCATTGTTGATTATCCCAATCTTTGGGGTTATCTGCGTGATTTATATCAAGTGCCAGGTATTGCAGAGACGGTAAGCATCGAGCATATTAAGCAGCATTATTATACTAGCCATGCCAATATCAATCCCACGCGTATCATTCCTGTTGGTCCAGTGCTTGATTTTAATGAGCCACACGAGCGTACACGTTTATAAGTTTTATTGAGATGTTAAAATAAGGTAATAAAAATCGCGCCAGCTGATTAATCACAGTTGGCGCGATAGATTGATGGTATAAATAAAAAGCTGCTTAATTTATATTAGGCATTATTCAACTGACGAGCGGCTTCTAGCGCAAAATACGTCAAAATTCCATCAGCGCCTGCACGGCGGAAACCAATCAACGATTCTAAAATCACCGCGTCGGTTAGCCAACCATTTTGAATCGCAGCCATGTGCATGGCATATTCGCCAGACACTTGATAAGCAAAGGTCGGTACGCCAAAGGTATTTTTAACTTCGCGAATAAGGTCTAGATACGGCTGACCCGGCTTAATCATGACCATGTCTGCACCCTCGGCTATGTCCATCGCCACTTCGTGCAACGCTTCGGCACGATTGCCGAAATCCATCTGGTACTGTTTCTTGTGTCCACCTTTTAGGTTGCCAGCACTGCCGACTGCATCACGGAACGGACCATAATATGCAGAGGCGTATTTGGCAGAGTAAGCCATGATAGCGGTATTCACAAAGCCTTCGGCTTCAAAGGCGTCACGCATGGCTTTGATACGGCCATCCATCATATCACTAGGCGAGATGATATCAGCACCAGCGCGGGCATGTACCAATGCTTGCTTGACCAATACTTCAACCGTTTCATCATTAACCACATAGCCTGAATCATCCAGCAGTCCATCTTGACCGTGCGAAGTATAAGGATCTAACGCCACATCGGTCATTACTACCATTTCAGGCACAGCATCTTTGATCGCTTTTACGGTACGAGCAGTAAGGGCATTTTCATCATAAGCTGATTTACCGTCGGGTGTTTTTAAGGAATTATCAATAACAGGGAAGATGTCGATGGTAGTGACGCCCTCGCTTAATAATTCTTTGGCATAGTTGATCAACAGGTCAATCGATAAGCGTTCAACGCCTGGCATACTAGCGATTGCTTCGCGCTTATTTTTGCCTTCTAAGACGAAGACAGGGGCGATAAAGTGCTTAGGATGCAGCTCAACTTCACGAATCATCGCGCGTACGTTATCGTTGTAGCGTAATCGACGTAGACGAGTTTCAGGGAATTGACGGTTAAAGGTATAAGTCATGATTTGTCCTCATTAGATTTTAGTCATTGTTATTTATCAGCTTGATTAAATAAGCTGTTTTGAAGCATATTTTTTTATAGAACGGACATTAATAAGTGGATAAAAGTATGTGTAAGCTAATTTGTCTACTATAACTAAAAGCGCCTTACAAAAGCAAAAAGCCCTACCAAGTCGGTAGGGCTTTTTGTACTTATCGACTATCAATGTGAAGGAATTCACCTCACACTATTTATGAGTGTTTAAGGCTCAACGATCTGCGTGACCGGTACTTGCTCAACGCTGGTTTCGTTATACGTCGTCTGTTTGGTAACCACTCCTACAGCAGCATCTTTTTTACCATCATTATTGACGTCAACGACAGCGGTTGGCTCAAAGGTGGCCGTTTCCGATGGTTGCGCCTGTTTAATGGCGTTTGCTTCTTGTGCAGAAGCAACTCGCGCTGAGCTAGCCGCATCGATAGCATTTGCCGCTTTTGCTTTATTGCTATTGGAAGGTAGATTCACTAGTTGCACTAAGTTTTTATGCGGTACAGGAATCGCCGTTGGTACATCCAGATTGGCACCGCCACCCAGCACTTGGTATAGCTCGACTTGGCTCACAATTTTTTGTAGCTCTAAATCCAAAATACCTTGCTGCGTTGAGAACAATGAACGCTGTGCATCTAGCACATCTAGATAGTTGGCAATACCTGCTTTAAAGCGTGCATCTGCTATCTGGAATGTTTGTTCAAAGTTATCTTGTAGACGGTATTGTGCTTCGAGCTGCTCACCCAGTGTGGCTCGTGTCGCGAGTACGTCTGACACTTCACGGAACGCAGTTTGGATAGATTTCTCGTAGCCTGTGAGCGTTTGTTCACGCTCAATTTTAGCCACATCGTAATTGGCGTCTAAGCGACCAGCGTCAAAGATAGGCACGCTAATGCTTGGACCAAACGACCAACCGACAGCGCCGCTTTTGAATAAGTCATCTAAACTGCCGCTACTAACCCCAATGCTACTGGCTAAGCTGATAGACGGGAAATAAGACGCGCGTGCCACTTCGATATTGGCACCAGCAGCTTTTAGGTTGTATTCTGCTTGCAGTACATCTGGGCGATAACGTAGCAACTCACTTGGTAAGCCTGCACTAAATATCTGCTGGCTAGTGATGTTGCTGACTGCTGGTGTTGGAATTAGATTGGTTGGAATCGGTCCACCCACCAAGAACTGCAAGGCGTTACGTGATTTTAAAATGCTACTTTGTGCCCGTAGGACAGCAAGTTTGGCATTTTCTAATGACGCACTGGCTTGTAAAGATGGCAGCTTCGGATCAATGCCTGCTTCAAAGCGTTTATCAGCGATAAACAGGGACTTTTCACGACTCTCAACCGTGGCTTCTGCCAGCTTTAACTGCGCTAAGCTATAGCTCAAGTTGGCATAGCTCTGAGCGATATTACTAATCAAGCTGATTTGGGTCGAATCTTTGGCCGCTGTAGTGGCTAAGAAATTCTGTAGCGCTTGATCTTTTAAGCTAGCAATTTTGCCCCAAAAGTCCAACTCGTAATTAGCCAACCCTAGGTTGACGTTATAACTACTATTGGGGTTTTTGTCAGTTCTATTTTGTGCTTGACGCGTGTATCCACCATTACCATTAATCGCTGGTAGATCATTAAGATCAGTAATTTGATACTGTGCGCGTGCTTTCTCGATTGCTAAACGAGCACTTTCAAAATCTTTGTTGTTCTCTAGCCCTAAAGCAATCAAGCCCTTTAAACGCTCATCGCTATAAAAATTCTGCCAGCGTTGACCCGCAATACTTGCTTGATCAGCGTTACTAACCGTTTCTTTATCGAATGCCCCATAGGTTTGTTCGATAGGGATATTTGGCTCAGCAAGCACAGGGCGCATATCTGCTTTTGGAATCGTGTTACAAGCAGCCATGCTCATCGCTAAAACGGTCAAGCCGATTAGGCGACCAGCATTTCTGCGCATATGTGAGCCCGCTGGTTGCGCAGTGATAGCAATGTTTGCTACCGCTGCTGAGTTGGTGTTATATGTTTTCTGAACACTCATTGTGTATTGTCTCCAAAGCTTGCAGGCTGATAATTCTCAGAAGGCGTTGGGTTTTTCGGGTCAGGCGTACTATTATCATCATCTTTATCGTTTGGTTTATTATTCTCGTATTTGTACGGGAACATACTACGTACCCAAATATAAAACATGGGAATAAAGAAGATACCTAACAATGTCGCGGTCACGACGCCACCTAGTACACTGGTACCGATGGCATTTTGACTGCCTGAACCAGGACCTGTGGCGATAAATAATGGCACAACACCCAGTCCAAAGGCAAGCGAGGTCATGATAATCGGGCGCAAACGTTGACGCGCGGCTGTCATGACGGCTTCTCTCAGACTATAGCCTTCCTCTTGGTGCTCTTTTGCAAACTCAATGATCAAGATAGCATTTTTAGCGGATAGACCAACGACTGTGAGTAGACCTACCTGCAAATAAATATCGTTATTAAAGCCACGTAGCCAAGTAAAGATGACTGCACCTAATACCCCAAGTGGAATGACCAATAGCACAGAGAAGGGGATAGACCAGCTTTCATACAAGGCTGCTAGACATAAGAATACCACCAAGATTGAGAGTGCGTATAGCATCGGCGCTTGTGCACCTGACTTTTGCTCTTCAAGTGACATACCCGTCCACTCATAGCCCACACCTTCAGGCAGATTCTCCATCATTGCTTCCATAGAACTCATCGCTTCACCCGTACTTAGACCGGGTGCAGCACTACCTTGAATATTCATCGATGGTAAGCTGTTATAACGGGTCAGACGCGGTGAGCCAGATTGCCATTCGCTGCTAGAGAACGCATCAAATGAAATCATTTCACCTACATCGTTGCGTACATACCATTTGGCAATATCTTCAGGATTAGTACGGCTGCTTGGTTCACCTTGAACAAAGACGCGTTTAATACGCCCGCGATCGACGAAGTCATTAATATAACTTGAGCCCCAAGCGGTAGAAATAACGCTATTAATACTAGCAAGTGATAAGCCATAAGCAGCGGCCTGCTCTTGATTAATATTCACTTTTAACTGCGGTGCATCTTCTTGACCATTTGGACGAACGCCTGCGACTTTGTCGTTTTGCGCAGCCATGCCAAGCAGCATATTACGTGCTTCGAGTAGACCCTCATGTCCAAGGTTACCGGTGTCTTGAATCATTAAGTCAAAACCACTGGCGTTACCAAGTTCGGTAATGGCTGGCGGTACAATCGCAAATACTTGTGCTTCATTTAGTTGGGTAAAGAAGTAACCCATGGCGCGATCAGCGACAGCCTGTGCAGTGTTTTCTTCACCGGGACGATCAGCCCAATCCGATAAACGTACAAAGGCCAGTCCCATATTCTGCCCTTGTCCTGCAAAACTGAAACCTGCGATCGTAAAGACTGAAGCGATATTATCGCCTTCTTGGGTACTGTAATAATCACTGACTTTATCGAGCACTTCTTGCGTTTCATCAAGCGTCGCACCAGCAGGTAACTGAACCAAGGTAAACATAATACCTTGATCTTCTTCTGGTAAGAACGAGCCGGGAATACGTAAGAATACCACTGCCATAATACCGATAATGGCAGCATAAAGAATTAAGTATAGCCACTTCAAGCGGAAACTTTTGCCAACTAAATTCTCGTAACTACGACTGACTTTATAAAACGAGCGGTTAAACCAACCAAAGAAGCCTTTTTGCTCTTCTGTATTGCCTTTATCATGGCTCTTGCTACGCTTGAGTAAGGTCACACAAAGGGCAGGGGTAAAAATAAGTGCTACTAAGGCTGATAGCACCATACTGGTAATCAAGGTGATAGAGAACTGACGATAAATCACACCTGTTGAGCCACCGAAGAATGCCATCGGTACGAATACGGCAGAGAGAATCAGCGCGATACCAATAACGATTTTACTAATCTCGCCCATCGATTGTACGGTAGCATCCTTAATAGAGATATCAGGATCTTCTTCCAAGATACGCTCGACGTTTTCGACAACGACGATCGCATCATCGACCAACAGACCGATGGATAGTACCATGGCAAACATGGTCAAGACGTTAATACTAAAACCAGCGATGTAAAGTACAGCGAAGGTGCCAAGTAGTACCACAGGCACAGCGAGAGTAGGAATGATAGTCGCACGCCAGTTCTGTAAGAAAACGAACATAACGATAAATACGAGAACAATTGCCTCAAGCAGTGTCATAACCACTTGTTCGATAGACAAGCGCACAAATGGTGTGGTGTCATAAGGGATAACGGATGTTAGACCTGCTGGGAAGTTTGCTTCCAGCTCTGCCATACGAGCCCCAACAGCTTCACGAGTTTCCAGTGCGTTTGCACCACCCGCCAATGAAATACCAAGACCAGCTGCTTCTTTACCATTGTAGAGCGACACTACGCCGTAGTCTGCACTACCAATCTCAACCTCTGCCACATCACCTAAACGCACTTTTGCGCCAGCAGTATCGGTTTTTAATAGAATGTTTTTAAATTCATCAGGCGTTTGTAGGTAGCTTTGAACCGTGACAGTCGCATTGATAACCTGTTGACTGGTATCAGCAGGTGCTTGACCTAGCTGACCGGCAGATACTTGGGCGTTTTGTGCACGTACTGCCTCAACCACATCCGCTGGTACCATGTTATAGCTACGTAAGCGCGCCGGATCTAACCAAATGCGCATGGCATAAGCAGAACCGAAAACTTGTACTTCACCAACACCTTCCACACGGCTTAACTGGTCAACAACGTTTGAGTTGACATAATCGGCGATATCCGCACGATCCATACTGCCATCTTCAGAGATAAAACCTTGCACCATTAAAAAGCTGCTAGAGGATTTATTAACGTTGACGCCTTGACGCTGTACCGACTCGGGTAGTGAGCTCATGGCGGCTTGGAGTTTGTTCTGTACCTGTACCTGTGCAGTATCAGAATCTGTACCATTTTCGAAAGTGAGCGTAATGGATGCAGCACCATTCGAGGAGCTCGATGACGACATATACATCAGACCATCAAGACCCTTCATGCGTTGCTCAATAATCTGAACGACTGAATCTTCAACCGTCTGAGCATTAGCACCAGGATAGCTTGCGCTGACTGAAATCGTCGGTGGTGCAATACGTGGATACTGCTCAATCGGTAAGTTAATGACCGATATCACCCCGATGAGCATGACTAAAATAGCCATAACCCATGCAAAAATAGGGCGATTAATAAAAAAACGTGACATAGTATATTCCTAGTCTTCCTATCTTTGAATGGAATTAGTTAGCGGTAGACTCTGCTGGTTTCTGAGCAGTGGCATCTTTGCTAGCTGGCTTATCCATCGCTTTAGCAGCTTGCGGCGGTGTCTGGGCATTAGGGGCACCTTCTTTAGCTGGTGCTGGGTTTGGATTCTCTAATGGCTTAACGACCACCTCTTGTTCAGGCTTAACTTTTGAGCCGCCGATAACAACTATCTTGTCCCCTGCTTGTAAGCCGTCAGTGACAACCCACTGGCCTTTATAGGTGCCATTAATAGTGACAGGACGTACTTGGATTTTATTATTCTCATCAACAATGTAAACTTGCGTCTCACTTTTCGGTGTACGCATTACGGCGCTTTGCGGTACCAATGCAGCATTGGTAATCACGCTCTGTGTCAAACGTGCCGTCACATACATACCAGGCAGCAAGATGTTATTGCTGTTTGGGAAAATAGCACGCAAGGTCACAGCGCCTGTTGACTCGTCAACCTTTGCTTCAGATAAAGCAAGCTTGCCGCGTGCTGGGTAGACTGAGCCATCTTCTAATACCAACTCAACCGAATTCATACCCGGCTGTGCTTTGCCTTCAGCGATTTGCTGACGCAGCTTTAATAGCTCAGAGGATGATTGGCTGATATCAACATAGATAGGATCTAAGCGTGAGATAGTCACCAGCGGATCAGCTTGACCTGCGCTGACTAAAGTACCAGCGGTGACACTAGAGCGGTCAGTACGACCTGACAGCGGGGCACGTACGATGGTACGGTTAAGATCTAGGTTACTAGCATCTAAACCCGCTTGAGCAGTTTGAATGCCTGCTTTTGCACTTTCGATGCCTGCTTGTGTCTGTCCAACAGCGGCGGCCGCACTTTGTACCGCTGCTTGTGCAGTACGTACTTGTGTTTGTGCTTGCTCATACTGCTGCTTTGAGATGGCGTCGATGCTGACCAAGCCTTGTAAGCGCTGTAAATCATTTTGCGCTTGTGCCAATGATGCCTGACGGCTGGCTAGCTCGGCTTTTGCATTGGCATTATTTGCTTGTGCTGTCTGGTAATTTGCTTGTGCTTGTTGCACTGCTGCTTGACCACTGGTGACAGAAGAAGCGTAGTTATCAGTATTGATACGATAAAGTGGCTGGCCTTTTTTGACGTTGCCGCCTTCACGGAACAATACTTCGTCAATAACGCCATTAACTTGTGGGCGGACGTCGGCAGTCTGATAAGCCGTGGTACGTCCAGAAAAAGTCTGCACTTGGGGTACAGTATCGAGCGTGACAGTCTGGACGTTAACAACCGCAGGCGGCATCTGCTGCTGTGCGGCATCTGCGCCAGCGGCGTCCTCGTTTTTGTCACAGCCAATCAGTACAGCTCCAGATAGTACAGATGCTATTACAAGCGCAAGAGTAGAGTGCTTCATCAATGTCCTCGGCAATAGGTATAAAATAAGTAATGACAGTATAAAAAGTTTATCAATAAATCTAAGCGTATTGAATATAAAAATGAGTATTGATTCTAATGATCTTTACTTTCTCGGCTAAATTTGTTCTTAATAATATGAATTTAGCCAAACATCACTATTAGAACCTCTAATAGCGATATAAGTATCAAGTATCGGTGTAAGAATCTTAAGCATCAAAGCTGTAGCCAAACCACAACCTTGATTAGTAAAGTTAACGAGTAATTATAAACTATCGGGATAACCCCACAGTCAAGTAGTTGAGCGCAGGATTTATGGTTAGAAATCGTAATATCAGCTTTTGTGAATGCATTAAATGCTGTCATGGCAAGCGCCATCTTCATTAACAGCTAATATACAGTCATACAATGGTCAGTGAGAAATAATTGTAAACTTTTGTGAAAATAGCATAACCATATAGATTGTAAGGTCTTTAATGAATGATAAATAAGGTTTGCCAACAAAACAAAAACTTTAGCAACTATTAACTGTGACCATTAACACAATTACTCATTAATGGTCTTTATCAACAGCTAATGGCTGCTAGCCGCAAGTATTGACAGCTGTTATGACGATACTGACTACAGCAAGCGCGCGCTAGCCAATTCAGTCAATTGATACAAGCCTGTGCGATAACGATTGTCAGGTAGCGTACTCAATGCTTGTTGCGCCAGCTTGGTTTCTTCCCAAGCTCGCTGCTTACAGTAATCTAATGATCCTGAGCGGCGCACTAACTCAATAAGCTGCTCAGCGTTCGGTGTCTTTCCAGTTTGTACAGCGACACGCAACTGCTCATAGCCTTCGATGTCGCTGTCTTTGAGCAGCTCAAGCGCTTTGATGGTCGGTAGGGTTGGCTTGCCTTCAGCGAGGTCGTCTCCTAGGTTTTTGCCCATTACCTCACTATCACCACTATAGTCGAGTACATCATCGATAATTTGAAAAGCATTGCCAAAGTGCTGACCAAAATCGCCTAAAGCCTGCATATGCTCTATTCTGTCTTGTAAAATTGCAGCGCCTTGAGTCGCCATCATAAACAGCCGCGAGGTTTTACCGTCAATAATGCGCAAGTAGTCCTCTTCTGTCGCGGCAGGGTTGTGCTGATGCTGGAGCTGTAATACTTCGCCTTCAGCGATATCGCAGGTGCCATCTGAGAATACTTGCAACAGTGGTAAGCTTTGGAAGCCAACTAATAAATTAAAGGCGCGAGCAATCAGATAGTCACCGACTAGTACCGCGGTGGCATTATCCCATGTGGCATTAGCAGTCGGCTTACCACGGCGCTGTCCTGACTCATCAATCACATCGTCATGAACCAAGGTCGCTGTATGCAGCATCTCAGTAATAGCGGCTAGATGCATGGCTTTTTCTGAGGGCTTGTCCTCAAACATGCGTGCACATAACAAGGTAATCAGCGGGCGCATGCGCTTACCACCAGCATTAATTACATGCTGTGAGACGCTCATTACCAGCTGAACTTTGGAATTAAGATTACCGAATACTTGCTTGTCCATAATCTCAAAATCATCCGCCACGATACTTTGAATATCAGCATAATTAGGCATTGATTGAGTCATTGAATCTGTTTTATATGAAGGGATGCTGGTCATAATAAATAGTCATATTAATAAGAATAAAGAGAATTTTTTATAGCCTTAGTTTTATAGATAGGTCAGGCATTATTTTCTATAATAGCATAGCTATGCCTTTAGATTGTGGGTTAAAACGTGCCTAAAACATCGCGCCTATCTTTCATATAAGATTTACTATATATAGAAATTGACATAAAAACTGTAAAAATTGGCTGAAATTTCACTATAATTAATGGTCATTTATCGGCGACATTTAAGGTCATTTAAGAGATGTATAAAAGGCTGTAAGTCGCTGATTATATAAGTTATAATAGCCGCTATTATTATATAGTGTTTTTTTGTTGGAGTAGCATCTTAGATGCGCTCCTAATCAGCAGTAGATATAATAAAAAGTGAGGTGGTTATTCGTGTAACTGCCTTACAAAAACCAGTTAAACAAGTGAGATAGACGGCTTGCTTTTATGAGCAAAAAGCCGTAAAATCTTGCCTTTAATTTTTCCCTGTCGTGTTCGTCGTAAAAGCGTTGGTATAACATCAGCCACGGCACACGGGTTAAACGGAGTCATACAATGTACGCAGTAATCAAAACTGGTGGTAAACAGCACCGTGTAGTTGTCGATGAGTTGCTTAAAGTTGAACTACTAAAAGCAGAAACTGGCGCAACAATTAAATTCGAAGATGTATTGATGATTGTTGACGGCGAAACTGTCAAAATCGGTCAGCCTATCGTTGAAGGTGCTAGCGTTGAAGTTGAAGTGGTTGAACATGGTCGCGGCGAAAAAATCCGTATCGTTAAGCACAACCGTCGTAAGCATTATCACAAAGAGCAAGGTCACCGCCAATGGTATACCTTGTTAAAAATCAAAGCTATTAATGCCTAATTATCCACTTAGCAATTACTGCTAAATAGTGCACTAAATGCTTAAGAGTTATCGCATCAGCGATAAGTCAAATTAACAAGGAGATTTTCCCATGGCACATAAGAAAGCTGCCGGTTCAAGCCGTAATGGTCGTGATTCAAACCCAAAAATGCTAGGCGTTAAAATCTTTGGTGGCCAAGCTATCACAGCTGGTAACATCATCGTTCGTCAACGTGGTACAGAATTCCACGCAGGCGAAGGCGTTGGCATGGGTCGTGACCATACTTTATTTGCACTGAATGACGGTGTGGTAAAGTTTGCGACCAAAGGTAAGTTCAACCGTCGTTATGTAATGGTTGAAAGCGCATAATTGCCCCTCTAGGTTGTTTTAGTCAAAGACTAAAATAATCAGATGACTAAAAAGCCTCTATTACCGTTTGGTAGTAGGGGCTTTTTTTAGTTATTTTCGTAGTGGTTATGGATACTAAATTGGCTTAATGCTGCTAAACAATATTAGTAAATAACGTTAGGAAATAATGAATAGGTAAAAAACTCACCATCCATGCGGTTTATTATTGTGTAGCCACTTATGATCACAAAAATGGTCAAAAGAGTAGTTACAAGCGTGTATGGCAGCGGTAGTAAAGATTGCAAATCATGACTAGGCGTGTAATAAAAAAACTGGCACACTGTTGTCATTGTTTATGAGCCGCTATTTTATGGCTGCTAGATAAACATTTATGGAAAACAAAAATTTTAATAAGATGTCTTATTTTTAAGCGACAATTTTTAAGCGATTATGCATTTTTAGAGAGGATTTATGATGACTTTATTAACCAACAAAACAACTTTAAAACAAAAAATGATGAGCGGTGCTTTAGCTGGTGTATTAATGACATCGCTTGGTGTTGCAGCCCCGATGATGGTATTGACACAATCAGCTACTGCTGCACCAGCTGATAATTTGACCGCTGCCAAACGTTTAAACAAGCTGCTGACAAATACCAAAAGCATGACGGCTAACTTTAGCCAAACGACCAAAGGTGCCAACAGTGGTACTTTTACGGGTACGATGAGTGTACAACGCCCAAATAATTTCCGCTGGGAAACAAAGTCGCCGTCACAGCAACTGATCGTCGCTAATGGTAACTCCATGTGGGTTTACGATAAGGATTTAGAACAAGCGACCAAGCAAAACGTTGATAGCCAAGTTGGTAATACACCAGCACTGCTGTTATCAGGCGACCCAAGCCAAATTGACAAGAATTTCAAAATTACTCAGCCATATGATAATAAAAATTACTATGTGCTGTACCCAAAATCAGACAGTGCCAGCTTTAAGAGTTTATCAATGAGTTTTAGCGGTGGGAAGCCAGTAATGATGGTGCTAAATGACAGCCTTGGTCAAACCACTTCCATCAAATTCAGTAGTATCAAACTAAACCCAAGCATCAGTAGCAGTCAGTTTAAGTTTACGCCACCAAAAGGCGTTGATGTTATCAATCAATAACAGGTCGTTATCAAGAGCCAATGCTTAAAAGTTAATTCTTGAGAGCCAGTCAAAGACTTTCTTGATTAAATAAAAAAGACAGATCCTATGCGGTCTGTCTTTTTTTTGAATAAAGATTCTCTGGAGAATAATGCTAAATCTCTTCTATACTATGTTTTAATTGCTTAACGCTTTTTAAAGGCTTCACGCTCTAAAGGCTTAAGACATCGCTTTGATGGCGCTTATATCTGGCATCGGTGGTAACTCGCTCAACTCACTCAGTCCAAAGGCATCTAAAAATTGTGGCGTGGTATGTAGCAATGCTGGGCGACCCAAGGTTTCCTTGTAGC